>NZ_JBISBV010000001.1:0-851141 GCF_046592965.1 Marivita sp. S2033 | reverse complement strand
CGGGGGCACCAAACTGGGGCATTTCCAACCGTTCGACGGAGACCTGCGCTATTGAGCGTCTTCAGGTCTTGGATCAGAAAGAACTGGCTGGGGTGGTAGGATTCGAACCTACGGTACACTGTACCAAAAACAGTTGCCTTACCACTTGGCTACACCCCAACCGTGCCGCGCTACTTACTTGGCTACGGAAGCGGGATCAAGACCTGTAAATCGAAAAATGTCTACTCTTCCGGTGCATTCTTATGGAGCAGGTCGTCGTCTTGTTTTTCGGCCCGTTCGGACGCCACGATGCGGTCGAGCTCCTTGTCCATTTCCGCCCTGACATCACCAACAGTGGCTGTCGCGGCAGCAATGGCGTCAGCGTCGGATTTCGGGGCGGGCTTGTGGGGCGCCTGTGGTTTATCAGTGTGCTCGGGACTGCCGGCATCGGACTCTCCGACACCGACAATGCGCAGCGTCGTCTCGGGCATGACAATTCCGGCGTGATCGTAGGCTGCGATACACAAGCGCCAGGCCTCGCTCCGGGCCTTGAGGAAGCTGGTTTCATGCTGTCGAATCCACCCCGCGACATGGATGATCACCGCGCTGTCACCCATTTCCTCGATCCACACGGCAGGCGCGGGATCGTCAATCACAAACGGCAAGGCCGAGACGGTCTGCAAAGCCAGGTCCTGAGCCCGAACCAGGTCGGACTCGTAGGAGACACCGAGGTCGATCACGAAGCGTCTTTCATCGTTGCGCGTGTAATTGACGATCCTGCTCTTGAAGACGGTGGCATTCGGAATCCGGATTTGATTGCCATCAAAGCTCAGCAGGATCGTGGCGCGGCTGGTCAGCCGTATGACCTTGCCAACATCGCCTTCGATTTCGACCATGTCGTTGGGGCGAAAGGGTTGGCGGATCGACAGCATGATCGACGCAATGAAATTTTCAACCGTATCGCGCACGGCAAAACCGATGGCGAGTCCGATGATGCCCGCGGCGCCCAGAATGGTGGATAAGAGCGCTGTTGCGCCCAAGATATCCAGCGCAATGACCAATGCGGCGATCACGAAAGCGACGCGTATGATCTGGCGGTAGATGTCGGCAATGAACGCGTTCGGTGCGATCCGTGCCCACGGACGCTTGAGGCGCGCAATGGCAAAACCGGCGAACACGACCACCGCAAAAGCCGCCAGCGCGATTCCTGCAAGAGGCAGGTAATTGATGACCTGCTCACTCCGTGACCGAAACCGTTCAATCGCAGGATCGAGCCGGCGCGCGACATCGGTTGTTTCCTGCACTTTGTTTTCGATCGTCACGACGCCCTCAACACGTCCGATCAATTCGTTGAGGCGATTGACCGCCGCGCTGTCGATCGCCGTACCTTGCAGCGTGACAATGCCGGAACTCACCGTGACCGAAACATCCTCGAACCCGTCAAGTTGGCGCAGAATGCCCCGTATCCTTTGCGCCATGGCCGCGTCTGTCTCGGCGCTGTCGTCAACCGCGATCGTACTGTTGGGCTGATCGGCACTTTGCGCCAGTGCGACCGGCACAAAGGCGGCTGGAAACAACAGGCTACACAGGACTGCGAGGCGTAAAATCATCATCATTCCGGCAGAGTGCGCGACCCGTCCGGTGGATGCAAGGCGCGCAAGTGACCTTGGTCTTGCGCCGCGTCGCGTGAGTCGCTCAGTTTGGAGAGGCTCTGGCCATGATCCGGGTGCCAGAACACGTGGCATCCCCTGCCCGATCGCTTCGCGACATAAAGCGCCACGTCTGCCCGCTCTATCACGTTCACGGGTGTGCGCTCTCTGCCGCGCAGTCCAAGAGCAATTCCGATGCTTGCGCTGATCCGCGCCTTGGCGTCGTGGCCGCTGATGGGTTTGCCTATGTCATCTACAAGCAGCTCGGCCAGCCTACGAAGGCGAGAGTGGTCGGTCAGACCTGGCGAGACGATAAGAAACTCGTCGCCTCCGGCACGAACCACAAGATCGTCCTGCCGCGTGTGCCGTCGCAAAACTCTGGCAACATGCTTCAGCACCGCATCGCCAACAGCGTGACCCAGCGTGTCATTGACCTGTTTGAAATGATCAAGGTCCAGATGCAGGACCGCAAACTCCGTGTTGGATTGCCCCAGCCTCTCCATCCCGGAATCAAGCGCGCGACGGTTTCGCAAACCCGTCAAGCCGTCGGTCAGCGCCTCGTTTTCCGCCAGCAACTTTGCTCCGTTCAGCCGCGCATTCAAACTGAACGAGGCAACCATCGCGCTCGATTTCGCCTCGTGCAGAAACAAGAGCTCCACCGCAAGATCGCTGGCCGCAAAGTCCTGCGCCGTGAGATCGAATTTCCGGACGGCATCGACCACCGCGATACCAAAGGACAAATCAAGGATGACTCCGCCACCACCATCTGCCAAAATCAGCCCTCGCATCGGAATCTCGGGATCACTTCGCAACCGAAGTCGCAAGGTCTGACCGGCGAGTTTCAGAAGCGTTGCACTATCTGACGCTGTAGAAGGCTGAATATATCCGAACGCATCTGAAAAGTTTTGCGACACCAGCGGGTCGCGGGCAATTTTGGCCAGGCATCGACCGACTTGGGTGATGAGCCCATGTTCGTCGACGCACACATGCAGTGGTCGAAGGTTCGCCAACAGATCGAACGCCGAGATCATAAAGACCTCTGCAAGGGCATGTCGGCTAACGAGAAGCCGCGATCTTCAGCGAAGCAGGTATCAAATACCGTCGCCTCGATCACATCCGCTCCGTATTGCGTACCGTGATGATCGAGCGTCGCTAACGTCCCGTAATCATCCGCCATCGCGCGCAGCAGCCCGACCAGCACATGCGCAAAGCCATCCGGACCGCCCTCGCAGCGGATCAGAAACTCGTGCGGTTTTCTTTCGGTCACGGACACACGTGGTAAATCAAGCCCCGGGATTGCCAAGCGCGTTCGCCCCGGCAGGTCGTCCAGCGAGCGCAAAAGCTCCGGGAAGGTTTGCCCTCCAAACCGGAGCAATCGCCTGATCGACGCATGGTTCTGGCGGGTTATCAGGTACAGGCCGATGTCTTCGAGGATCGTGGATGTCGGCCTGTCCAGAGCTTCGGAGCAGCCGCGCAGTACCTTGGGCAGATAGGCGTCTTCATAGTGAAACATCGCTTCAAATGACGCGATCTCGACATCTGCCTGATTCAACGCGCGCGTCCACGCATCTGCGCCGAAACTCTCCGTCACAAACGCCTCGATCGTGCGAAATATCAATCCATGCATCATCTGCGCCCCAAAACCAGAACACAGCCTCGCATGATGAACTTAACATCTCGCGAATATCTATAATTTTAGGTTTTAACGCAGACGAGCCTATGCCTGCGATTGCCGATCCAGCCCGAGCCATTCTGGCAGATGGCCGATATCCGGCAGAACCACGTCGGCCCACCGGGCCAGTTCGCCGTGGCGCGCTATTCCTGTCAGAACGGCCACCGTCCACAGCCCCCCGTTGCGCCCGGCCACGAGATCATGCGTGCTGTCCCCGACCATGACCGCGCGGGCCGGAGGCACATTCACGGCACGACAAAACGCCTCCATTTGACCGGACTGAGGCTTGCCGCCAAATCCGCTGTCTGACCCGGCAATGAAACTGAATTTGTGTCGCACTCCGGCCGAATCGAGATGGGCAAGTGCCGGTCCTTCGCAATCGTTGGTTGCAACGCCAAGCTGCAAACCGTTGGCGGTCAACCGGTCAAGCAAGGGGAGAAGGGGCACCGCCTCGACCATCGGAGCGTTTGAGGCTTCATGGTTGACGATCTGCAAGAGGTCGTCCGTGGACATTGCCGGCAATTCCGTCATGAGCGCGCTCACGATCTGGTTCGGCGTTCCTGCAATCGCGATGCTGTCCGCCGCGAACTGCGCGGTCGTTACGTCGAACCCGATCTTGCGCCCCATCGCCCTCGCGCGTGCCTCGTCATCCTCTGCCAACCGTGCCAGCAGGCGGGTTGCCCACACAGTCCAGGTGGCGGCGAAATCAAACAGCGTCCCGTCCTTGTCAAACAGGATCGCGCCGATATCCGGTGGAGTGCTGCGGGTCACGTCCAATGCACCTGCGCACCGCCGGGCAGTGCTGCGCGCGCCTGCATCAAGCGGTCATAGGGCATTGCTTCGGTGTCACAGAACGCGACCACCCACGCATCGTCCATCATGATGAAATCCAGCACAGAGGCCTGAAACTCCGGGTCGCTCAGGCCGTCGCGGAACGCCTCCTCACCAACTCCGGTCGCGCCCATGAACACCGGCAATAGATCGTCATTTCCCGCCAGCCAGACGATGGCTTTCAGCGCCACCTGCTCGACCGCGTCCTGCGAAAGCAACATTTTTAAGTATTTCCCTCATTCTTTTTTAACCAATACCGGCAAAGAATTGGTGAGCAAAGTCTTAATGCCTGCCCCGAATCGGAGCCAGCCCAAGTGTCCGGCCATGTCCTTATCATCGACGCCCAAACCAACCGCCGCATCCAACTGAGTGCGCAGGTCAAGGTCGCGTGTGACGATGTCGCCCTGGCAGAAACACCGACGGGCGGGATGGCACAGATCAGGCAACGTGCACCGGGCGTGGTCATCATCGCACATGATTTACCGGGGCTGAAGCTTCGGCAGTTCTGCAGGACACTGCGCGCGCAAACGCAAACCCAGTTGACCACCATCATCGTCGCCGTACCGTGTGAAAACCACTCCGCCCGTGTGAGCGCGCTCATTGCAGGCGCGCATGATCTGATTGAATACACAGCAGAGCCCTCGGAACTGCGCGCGCGTCTGCGCAATGTGATGCGCACCCGGCAAAGTTCGGAAGAAACGCGCAAGCACGCGTCCGTCGATCACGCTCGCGGCTTCGCTGAAGCGGCAACGGGATTTGCGCAAAGGACCGTAGCCACCTTTATTTCCGCAGGTTCGGGTGACCACTGCGCCAAAATGGCGGCAGCGCTGCAGTCCGACAACGGCTTCGTCGCGCGACTGGATGATGTGCAATCCGTCCGGCGTCATCCCGATCCGGACACGGATGTCTTTGTTCTCTACCAAGGAGGTCAACCGCTCGAGGCGCGCGATTTGCTTGGTGCGTTACGCTCCCACAGCAACAGTCGTCACAGCCGGATTCTCTTCGTTGCCGACGACGACCCCGGCGCCGCCTCGCCTCTTGATCTTGGCGCGCATGATCAGGTGCCCGACACCGTATCGAGTGCCGAACTGGCGCTCCGGATCAAGCGTCTTGCACGGCTGAAACAGGACGAAGACCGTGACCGCAAGACTTTGGTCGAACTGGGCGAGAAAGCCTATACCGACATTTTGACCGGCCTGAAAAACCGCGCTTTTGCGGATGAATACCTGCAAAAGACCGACCGGACCCTCGCAGAGCATCCCAAGGCGCTGGCGATCCTGATTGCGGATGTCGATCACTTCAAGAAGATCAACGACAACCATGGCCACGAGGCCGGCGATTTCATTCTGTCACATATCGCGTCAGTGTTGAAATCCAGCTTGCGAGAGGGCGATACGCTTGCCCGCTACGGCGGTGAGGAATTCCTGATTGTCCTGCCGGGCGTAGGACCGGGTCAGGCGCGGTGTATCGGCGAACGGCTGCTCCAGGCCGTGGCCGATCACCCGTCCGGACTAGAAAACGGGCCCCATGTGCGTGCAACCGTCAGCATCGGAGTGGCGCTGACCGCGCGGTCGGAGCGTAAATCCACCAAGGATCTGAGGCGGGCGGCCGACAGCGCTCTTTACCGCGCCAAGCGGGAGGGCCGGAACCGCATCGAGATGGCCAATGCGGCCGATTTCAACGCAAGCGCGGCGGGGCATCCATACTCCCTGACCCAGCTCACGGGCTAGAATCTAGCGGCGCACGCGCTTTGTCAGCGCCTCCAGCGCTTTGGCGACGCGGTCAGCATAGGCGGCGCGCTCATCCTCGCTCATCGCGGCGATGCGATGTGCCAGAACAGTCCGGCCAACCTTATCGCGTTCTGCACGACGACCGGATTGCTCCGCCATCGCCTCGATGAACCTGCTTTGGTCGAAGGGAGATGCACGCAGCGTCTCCAATGTGGCCTGCATGTCAGCGATAAACGCAGTGCGACCGCGATCCTGACCTGAGAGGCCCGACATGAACTCCTGTCGAAGCGCCCGCCGATCCGCGTCATCGAGCGCGCGGGTGTAGACCGATCCCATGTCCGAAGTCCTGTGATTGCTCCGCCGGTCCGGCCCATCCGTCACGAAGAACCCGACCACGATCCCCACGATCAATAGGTTGAACGCAAGCGATACGATCAACGCGAACCGCATCCAGCGGGGCGTTTCACGGAATTTTTCTGTGCCGCTCATGTCAACTGTCCAACAAAAGTAAATCGAACGCCCCGATACCGTCACCGATCTCGAATGCAATGCTTTCATCTACGCCGTAGCCCATTAAAACATCGTCAGAAACCGTGCCCCCGACCCAGATGCCGACACAGGCCGTTACACCAAGGCCCGCCATCGCCGGCCACCCACCCAACGTGCCGATGACCTGCCGCCACAAGGGCACCTTGCGGGGCGCGTCAGGAATGTGCGCCACCGCATCCTCCGTCACACGCGCCATCAGCCCGTCCGGCACAGCGGGTGGATGGTGTCGCGCCTGCGTGAAAGCTGCATCCAGGAGGGCGTCGTCAGTAGGTTTCGACTGTGTCATCGCTGTACCCCAATTCCTTGCGTTGGCCGCCCAATATCGTGGCCAGGCTCCGTTTTCCGCGCGCGGTCAGACTTTCCACCGCGCGTGGTCCTATGTCCATGATCCGGGCAATTTCGCCATTTCCCAGACCATCTATATGGCGCAGCACCACGGCCTGACGCTGGCGGTCGGGCAGCTGCATCAATGCCTCGTCCAATGCCGAGCGTCGCTCCTGGTTCTGCAAATGCGTCGCGACGCCGGGGCGTTTGTCGACGATCTCCAGCTCGGACGGCAAGCCGTCGGGCCGGGTCTTGCGCAATCGGTCGATGCACAGGTTCGCCGTCACACGATAGAGCCATGTGCGCACCGACGCGCCGCCATCGCTGTCCCAACCCGGCGCGTGCCGCCACAGGCGCAACAGTGCCTCTTGCGCCACATCCTCGGCCTCGGCACGGTCGTTCAGCATTCGGACGGCATGTGCATAGACCAGCGGCGTGTACCGCGTCGCCAAAGCCCGCGCTGCCGCAGTGTCACCTGCGGCATACGCTTTGAGCAGCGCCGCCTCGGCGGCGGGGTCAGACGGGCTTTGGGTCATGTCACCGAATGGTCGCGCGTGGTCAGGATCACTTCATCGGGTGCGCGCAACACTTTGGCACTGCGCGCGCCCGGTCACAGACTAGCGGCTGTAACGGCCTTTGCCATGTCCTTTTCCGTGACCACGACCATCACGGTCCCCCATTCGGGCATCCGCAAACTCGTCCTTGCTGATCATGTCATCGTTATTGGAATCCATCCGGTCGAACATGCGATCGGGATTGCCGCGCGCCTCGATCTCGTCTTGCGACAACGCGCCATCGCCGTCGGTGTCCATCCGCTCGATCATCTGTTCCGCCATACGTTTGGCGCGATCCTGCGACCCAGCGACAATCTCCTCGACCGTCAGCATACCATCGCCATCGGTATCGGCGCGAGAGAACCGGTCGCCGTTGGCGGCAAACTCTTCCGCGCTGATGCTGCCATCGCCGTCGGCATCCATCTGCTGAAACATCTCCGCACGCCGGTCATCACGGGTGCTTGCGCTCTGCGCGGAAACGGTTGTCGCCGCTCCGGTTGCCATAAGCGCCGCGACCAAAACCGCTGAAATCTGTGTGCTCGTCTTCATCTTTTGTCCTTTCGATGACCGGCGTCGCGCCGGTCTTGCCAGTGTGGCATCGCAAACCAGAGTATTCTCAAGTTGCGATCCACTACGTTCCACGAAGCCGCGCCGAGGTTCCGTCGCGAGAAATGCGATATCGCTGTAACGAAGCCGTGATTTGCGACATCCGGACGCAAGGACAGGGTGAAGACTGTTCAAACCATGATTCAAACGCCATCTGTGCAGCCGGGAGCAATGCATGACACCAGATTTGACAACCATGGACGACCGACCCACCTGGCCCGCAATGCGCAAGGGCTGGCGCAACCGATGCCCGAGTTGCGGTGAAGGCCCGCTTTTGCGCGGGTTCCTCAAGGTTCGCGACGCTTGTATCGTTTGCCACCAGGATTATCACCATCATCGCGCCGATGACGGTCCTGCGTATCTGACGATCCTGATCGTCGGGCACCTGATGGCTCCGCTGCTGCATATCGTGTTTGTCACATTCCGTCCGCACCCCTTGGTGTTGTTTGGCGTCTTCGCGCTTGGCTGCGTCGGTCTGACACTCTATCTTTTGCCGCGAATTAAAGGCGCAATCGTTGCCTTCCAATGGTCAAGGTACATGCACGGCTTCGGCACCAGCGCATCCTGACCTTTTGCCAAGAGGATGGGACCGCCGTGAGCGACACACCCAAGATCGATAAAACTGCGCTGCGCGATGCCGCCTCGGTGATCGTTTTGCGCGACCGCAACCGCCAGCCCAGCGTGCTGATGGGACAACGTGGTCAGAAGGCCGCGTTCATGCCGAACAAGTTCGTCTTTCCCGGCGGCGCGGTTGATGTCGAGGATTCCCTTGTTCCCTTCGCCACGCCCCTGTCACCCCTGTGCCTCAACCGGTTGATCGATGACGCTCCGGTTGATCGGGCCCCTGCCTTGGCGGCTGCTGCGATACGCGAATTGTGGGAAGAAACCGGGCTGATCCTCGGCAAACCCGGCACTTGGTCCGATGCGCCACCACAGAACTGGCGCGATTTTGCCAAGAGCGGGCATTTGCCCAACGCGGCGCCGATGCAATTCGTGTTCCGCGCGATCACACCGCCGGGCCGGCCGCGCCGGTTCGATGCGCGGTTCTTCCTGCTTGATGCCGACGACCTTGCCACCGATCCGGATGATTTCTCAGCCGCGTCGGATGAGCTGTCGCATTTGCAATGGATCGACCTCGAAGCCGTGCGCGGTTTCGATCTGCCATTCATTACCGAAGTTGTCCTGGCCGAGGTCGCCGCCCGCGCCGCAGACCCCAACCCGCCAGCCTCGGTGCCGTTCTTTCGCAATGATGACGAGGAAAGCCTCTTCATGCGTCTCTACGGCAAGCCGCTGCCGGATTAGATCACGAGAACGAATGTCAGGATCGACAGGGACAGAAATCCGATTCCCGTCAACTCCCTGGCCGTGATGGTTTCCTTGAAAAAGAGCACCGACGCCAACATCGAAAAGATCAGCTCGATCTGCCCCACCGCCTTTACATAGGCCGCGGTTTGCAATGTGAATGCGGTGAACCAGCACAGCGATCCGGCCATCGAAGTCAGGCCAACCCAGACCGCCACCCGCCGCGCGCGCCAGACCGCTGTCAGCTGCCCCGGCTCTCGAACGCGCAACCACGCGGCCATTGCGAAGAACTGCGAGCCGGTGACGCAGGCGAGAGTCACCGCCGCACGCAGGAAGGCGTCTTCACTGGCGATCTGCAACGACGCCGCGCGATATGTGGTCGCCGAAAACGCGAACAGCAGCCCCGATCCCAGACCAAGCGCCGTTGCTCTGCTGGTCAGGCTTGTCCAAAACCCTTGCTGCAACCCCGGTGTGCGCGACAAGAGCATCACCCCGACCAGGCCGATCAGGATCGCCCCCCAGCCCGCCAGAGTGACATGTTCCCCGAACAACAGCACACCAACAATGGCCGTCAGGATCACTTCGGTTTTCTTAAACGTGATCCCGACGGCAAAATTCCTTTGCCGGAATAGCGCAACCACGCACACCGTGGCGAGGATCTGCGCCAGCGCGCCGATCCATGCAAACAGCCAAAAAGACGCGTTCAGCACCGGAACCGATGCGCTTTGCGTCCAGAGATACGCGACCGCGACCAGAAAAACCGCCGGAGCCCCATAGGCAAAACGCGCATAGGTCGAGCCTGTCGTGCTCAACACGCCGATGCTGAGCACTTTTTGCAGCATGAAGCGCGCCGTCTGAAACAGCGCGGCGGCAGCGGCGGCGGCGATCCATAATTCCATGCCGTCTCTATGCCGTCAGGCGGGCGACGATGTCTATCGGGTTCGTGCCCAGCCAAGCCAGTGCTGCATCAATAGGGCATCGGGTGCTGTTTGTGCGTGGCATCCAGCGCCGCCAGAACATCGTCGCTCAGCTTGACGTCCACCGCCTTAAGCTGGTGCTTCAACTGCTCGATCGTCGTTGCTCCGAAGATCGAAGATGCCACATAGGGGCGCTGCGCCGTCCACGCCAGCGCCATCACCGCCAGATCAAGCCCAGCTTCATCGGCAACTTTCGCGTAAGCGTCCACCGCTTCGAACGCACGATCTGTCTTTCGACCGCCGAGTTCGGCGTTTATCGACATGCGCGACCCCTCCGGCACCGCACCGTTCTGGTACTTTCCAGTCAGCAATCCCGCCGCCAAAGGAGAGAATGGCAGCAAGGACACCTCTTCATTGACCATCAGTTCAGCCAGATCCGTATCGGCCATCCGGCACATCAATGAGTACTCGTTCTGAATGCTTTCCATGCGCGGCCCCGCCATCGCGTCGGCCACTTGCAGCCACTTCGCCGTGCCCCAGGTGGTTTCGTTGGACAGTCCGATGTGGCGAATACGCCCCTTCTCAACCTCCCGGCCCAGCGCGCCGAGCACATCAGCCATGTTCTGAAGGGTCGATGTGCGATCCTGGCCCGATGGATCATATGTCCAGTTCTGGCGGAAACAGTACGATCCGCGATTGGGCCAGTGCAGTTGGTAGAGGTCGATATGGTCGATCTTGAGCCGCCTCAATGATCCTTCCACGGCGTCCGGCACGCTTTCGGACGTGATCGGTGCGCCGTTTCGAGTGTGTTCCATTCCGGCGCCCGAATGTTTCGTCGCCACGACCCAGTCGTTGCGCCGCCCCGAGGCGGCAAACCAGTTGCCAAGGATTTCTTCGGTTCGGCCAATCGTTTCCTTGCGCACGGGTGCCGTCGGATACATTTCCGCCGCGTCCATGAAGGTAACCCCGGCATCCGCCGCCATCTCGATCTGGGTATGCGCATCCGCCTCTGACGTCTGGTTGCCAAAGGTCATGGTGCCAAGCCCCAGCTCGGAAATCATCAGGTCGGTCTTGCCAAGCCGGTTCATCTTCATCGCGCGTTCCCCGTTGTTCAGTTCGGCGCAACCTAGCGGTTAGCCGCCGCTCTGCAAGCCCACCGCGATATCGGTTCGCGACACCGCGACCGATTTCATCACCGCAAAGCAGGTTGCACCCTCGGCAATGCCCATCGCATCGGCACTGCGCCGGGTGATGCGTGCCAGCAACCGATCTTCGCCCGCCTCGAGCTGAACGATCACACCCGGCCCCTCCCCCCGTCGCAGGGCCAGAACACGCACCGGCAGAATGTTCAGCGCCGAAAGACCCTCTGGCCGGGTCCGAGACAGGATCACATCATGCGCCAGAATACGCACGCGGAGTTGCGCACCTTCGGGCGCGTCCACCGACGGCAAGACAAGCGTGCCCGCCGAGACGCGCAATTCGCTCAGGCCATCGCTGTGATGCGCCATGACCGTTGCCGAAAGCACCGCGCCGGCATCGCGGATCCCCAGCACGCGCACCATGTCGGGATCGGTCAACAAGGCTTCGGGGGTGCCCGATCGCACCACCTGCCCGTTTTCGATCAAGACGATATGCGTGGCCAAGCGGGCCACTTCGGCCATGTTGTGCGTGACGTACAGGATGGAAAGCCCGGTCTCGCGCCGCAATCCTTCGAGATAGGGAAAAATCTCGGCTTTGCGCGGACCATCCAGGGATGCCAACGGCTCGTCCATCAGCAGCATGTCCGGCTCTGACAACAATGCGCGCCCGATCGCCACCCGCTGCGCCTCGCCCCCCGAAAGCGCGTGCGTGCGACGGTCCAGCAGGTGCCCGATACCCAGAAGCTCGGCCACACCACCCGGTTGCCGCGCGCCGCGCCCGCTGACGCGCGCGGCGTAGCACAGGTTTTCCCGCACGCTCAGATGCGGAAACAACCGGCTGTCCTGGAAAACATACCCAAAGCGCCGCTTGTGCACCGGCAAATTCACCCGCGCCGCTGAATCAAACAGCACCCTATCCCCGAGCGCGACCCGCCCGCCCTGTGGCGTCAGCAATCCGGCGATGGATTTGACGATAGAGGTCTTGCCGCTGCCAGAACGCCCGAACAGGACCGTCACGCCGTCGGGCGCATCAAACGCAGTGGTCAGATCGAACCCGCCCAGAGTGCGCTGGATATTGACCGAAAGCGTCATGCACCCGAGATCCGCTTGGCCACCCGCCGGGACAGCCATTCCGACAGGATCAGCGCCGCAATCGCAATGGTGACCGCCACCGCCACCAGCCGCAACGCCGACGCTTCGCCGCCCGGCACCTGCAAAAACGCGTAAATCGCCGACGGCACCGTGCGTGTCTCGCCGGGAATGTTGGACACGAAGGTGATGGTGGCACCGAACTCTCCCATCGCCTTGGCAAACGCCAGCACCGCGCCTGCGATCACACCGGGCAAGACGAGCGGTAAGGTCACCGTGGTGAACACCCGCACCCGGCTTGCTCCCAGCGTCGCGGCCGCCTCTTCCAGCCGCGGGTCGACCGCCTCGATCGCCAGACGCATGGCGCGCACCATCAGCGGAAACGCCATGATCGACGCCGCGAGCGCCGCACCCGTCCAGCGGAAGGCCAGCGTGATCCCGAACACATCATGCAGAAACGCGCCCACGGGGCCGCGACGCCCAAAGCTCAACAACAAGAGGTATCCGGTCACGACCGGGGGCAGCACCAATGGCAGGTGCACCAGCCAGTTGAGCACATCGCGTCCAAAAAACCGGCCCCGTGCAAGGGCCAGAGCGCAGAGCAGCCCAAGCGGCAGGCTCAGGATCGTTGCCCAAAACGACACCTTGAGCGACAACACCACGGCTTGCCATTCCTCTGGTCCCAACCAGTGTGTCATTCGGACTCCAGCGGCGGCATAAATCCATGCGCGGCCAAAATCTTCTGCGCTGCACCCGTCTCCAACCAATCCAGAAACGCTGCTGCAACTTCGGTGTGCGGGCTGCCCGTCACAACTGCCGCAGGGTAGCGGATCGGCGGATGGCTGCCCTCCGGAAAGACCCCGGCCACATGAACCTTCGTTTCGGCTTTGGCATCGGTGGCGTATACCACGCCCGCCGGAGCCTCGCCCAGAGCAACCAGGGCCAGCGCCGCGCGGACATTGTCGGTTGGGGCCAGACGCTGCTCCAGCCCGGCCCACAACCCCAGACCCGACAGCGCGGCTTTGGCATATATTCCTGCGGGGACGGCTTCGGGAAGTGCAATCGCCAAGCGTCCCTCTTGGCCGAGCAGACCAAGCACGTCGGTGTCCGACGACATTTCAGCCTCTGACCGCGCAGCGCCATCATGCGCGATCAGCACCAACCGGTTGGACGCGATATCGCGTCGCGTGTCGGGCAACACCCGGTCGTGTTCGACAAGCCATGTCATCCAATCGGCGTTGGCCGATAGAAAGACATCTGCCGGCGCTCCGGCATCGATCTGGCGCGCCAAGGTGGAGCTTCCGGCCAGTGCCAGTGTCACATGATGGCCGGTCTCATCCATCCACATCTCGGACGCTTCGCCCAGCGCATCGCCCAGCGACGCGGCTGCGAAGACGGTGATCTCGTCTGCGTGAACCGGCGCTGCGACGCAAAGCGCCACCAAAGCCGCGCGCAAAAGCGGGAACATAGGTGTCAAATCCCAAGTCATAACCAGTCAACTGGGTACAACAGACCAACGGCATCGGTAAGAGGCAAGTGGTCGCGAGTCAGAGCGGACGAATCTCTTGAGAACAAAGTATGAACATTTATACTTGCCGTCATGCAAACAGCAGCAGCCCTCCTGTCCCGGCGCCCCCATCGCCCTCATCCCCAGATCACGTTGGGCAGTGCTGAAATCGCGCTCAGACTGGGGCGCGTTCACGAACTTTGTGGTTCTGCACGACGCACACTTGCTCTGGCTGTTGCAGCGCAGACTGACACGCCGGTGGTCTGGATCACCACCGTCACCACAGCGGAAACCTTGTGCGCCGACGCGATCGCGGAACGGCTGGAGCCGGGTGACATGCTTTTCGTCAAGGCCACCAAAAGCGACATGGCGCTTTGGGCAATGGAAGAGGCTCTGCGCGACGGTCAGGCTCCGGTGGTGATCGGCGAACTGCCCGCACCGCCGGCCTTGGTTCCGGTCCGCCGTCTCCATCTGGCGGCCGAAGCGGGATGCAATGCTGGTCTATGCCGCCCGTTGGCGCTCTTGCTCACGCCGGGACAGGGCGGCGCACCGGGGATCGAAACCCGCTGGTCGCTTGAACCGGCGCATCATCTGGGCCCCGACCGCTGGATCCTCGACCGCTTGCGCGCCCGCATGGATCCGCCCCGCCAATGGCTGATGCACCCCGCGCGCACCGGCCTCGAACCCTGCGCCCCGCGCCCAGAATTTTCTACGAAAATTCTCCCCCAAACAGGAATTTCGTCCGAAATTCCCCAAACCCCACCCGGAAACGACACCTGACGTCGAATAATGGCACCCGGACGAGGCGGGATGCGCTATCGCTGGTATCATGCGCCTGCCCCTCTCCTTCGCCGCCCTCTTTCTGTCCGTCATTCTGCTGCAACTGTCCTCGGGAGGTGTCGGCCCGCTCGACGCCATATCGGGAATCACGCTGGGCTTCTCCACCGCCCAGATCGGCATGTTGGGATCGGCGCATTTCGTCGGATTTTTCATCGGCTGCTGGTGGTCACCGCGCCTGATGGGGTCGGTCGGTCACGCGAGAGCCTTTTCGGCCTTCACCGCGCTCGGAGCCATCGGCCTGCTGTCGCATATGATCGTGATCGACCCTTACGCATGGGCGATCATGCGCATCGCGACCGGCGTTTGCGTGGCCGGATGCTATACCGTTATCGAAGCCTGGCTGAACGCGGAGGTCACGAACGAGACGCGCGGGCGCACGATGGGGATTTACCGCATCGCCGACATGGGCGCCTCGCTGGCCGCGCAGCTTCTGATTGGCGTGCTGACACCGGCGGCATATGTCAGCTACAACCTGCTCGCGCTGCTCTGCTGCGCCGCCCTGTTGCCAATGGCGCTCACAACCCGCCGCCAACCGGCCACTCCGGATATGCCGCGCCTGCGCCCGATGCTGGCGGTCCACCGATCACCGCTGGCCGCCGCCGGAGCCGTCGTCGCGGCCCTGTCGTCGGCCTCGTTCCGGATGGTGGGGCCGGTCTACGGCCAGGGCGTGGGGCTGGCGCTTGACCAGATCGCGCTGTTCCTCGCGGCGTTCGTGGCCGGCGGCGCCCTCGCGCAATACCCGGTTGGATGGCTCGCCGACAAGTTCGACCGCCGTCTCGTCCTGATCTGGCTGTCGGTTGCCGCCATCGGATCGTCACTCGCCACCGCCACTCTGACAGAGCTGTCGACGACCGGGGTGATGCTCATGGCGGCGATCTTCGGTCTCACGACCTTTCCGATCTACTCCGTCTCATCGGCCCACGCGCATGACTTCGCCAGCAGCGATGAACGGGTCGAGTTGTCGGCCGCTCTGATGTTCTGGTTCGCCTGCGGGGCCATCGCCGCGCCCTATCTGGCATCGGTCCTGATGAGCCTATACGGCCCGCCCGCGTTGTTTTCGATGGTTGCCGTGGGACATGCGGGGCTTGTCGTCTTCGGCGTGATCCGGATGCGCGCCCGGCCCGCCGCTGCGAAAACGAATTATGTTTATGCACCGCGGACGTCGTTCCTCATCGGACGCCTGATGCGATCCAGCCGTGAAAAGGACTGACGCTCTGGCCCTTGGTGCATTGATCCGCTAAAGCGGCCCAAGAGCTTCAGAAGGCGGATATCTGCGCATGGCACGACACCTCATCACTTCGGCGATCCCCTATATCAACGGGATCAAACACCTCGGCAATCTGGTTGGCAGCCAGCTTCCCGCCGATCTCTATGCCCGCTACCAGCGCGCGCGCGGCAACGAAGTGATGTTCCTCTGCGCCACCGACGAACATGGCACCCCGGCTGAACTGGCGGCCGCCAAGGCCGGAAAACCGGTGGCCGAATACTGCCGCGAAATGCACGCCATTCAGTCCGAGATCGCTCAGGGCTTCCGCCTGAGCTTCGATCATTTCGGCCGGTCTTCCAGCCCCCAGAACCATCGGCTGACCCAGCATTTCGCAGGTCGTCTGGCAGATCAGAACCTGATCCGCGAAGTGAGCGAAAAGCAGGTCTATTCCCATGCCGACAAACGTTTCCTGCCGGACCGCTACATCGAGGGCACCTGCCCCAATTGCGGCTACGACAAGGCCCGCGGCGATCAATGCGAGAACTGCACCAAGCAGCTTGACCCGACCGACCTGATCGATCCGCGCAGCGCCATTTCCGGCTCGACTGATCTGGAAGTGCGTGAAACCAAGCATCTTTACCTGCGCCAGTCCGACATGCGCGGCAAACTTCAGGAGTGGATCGATTCCAAGACCGATTGGCCGATCCTCACCACGTCGATTGCGAAGAAATGGCTCAACGATGGCGACGGGTTGCAGGACCGCGGCATCACCCGCGATCTCGATTGGGGCATCCCGGTCAAAAAGGGCACCGAAGACTGGCCGGGCATGGAAGGCAAGGTCTTCTACGTCTGGTTCGACGCGCCGATTGAATACATCGCCTGCGCGGGCGAATGGGCCGAAGCGAACGGCAAGACCGATGCCGACTGGCAACGCTGGTGGCGCACTGACAAGGGCGCGGATGACGTGCGTTACACGCAGTTCATGGGCAAGGACAATGTGCCGTTCCACACGCTGTCGTTCCCGGCCACGATTCTCGGCTCGGACGAACCGTGGAAGCTTGTGGATTACATCAAGTCGTTCAACTACCTCAATTACGACGGCGGCCAGTTTTCAACCTCGCAGGGCCGCGGCGTCTTCATGGATCAGGCGCTCGAGATCCTGCCGGCCGATTACTGGCGCTGGTGGCTGCTCAGCCATGCGCCGGAAAGCTCGGATGCCGAATTCACCTGGGAAAATTTCCAAAGTTCGGTGAACAAGGATCTGGCCGACGTGCTGGGCAATTTCGCCTCGCGCGTGACCAAGTTCTGCCGCTCGAAGTTCGGCGAAGTGGTTCCGGAAGGTGGCACACCGGGGGATCGCGAAAGCGCTCTCATCGCGTCGCTCGACGCAGGGCTGGCCGAGTATCAAACCCACATGGACGGCATCGACATTCGCAAGTCCGCCAACGCCCTGCGCGGGCTCTGGGTCATGGGAAACGAATACCTGCAAGAGGCCGCGCCCTGGGCCACTTTCAAGGACGACCCCGAAACCGCCGCGATGCAAATCCGCACTGCCCTCAACCTGATCCGCTTCTACGCCGCGATCTCCGGCCCCTTCATCCCCGACGCCTCGGCACAGCTATTGACCGCGATGCAAAGCGACGACGCGCAATGGCCTGAAAATGCCGCCACCGCGCTCAAAGCCCTACCCGCCGGGCACGCCTTTACGGTGCCGGACGTGACGTTCCGCAAGATCACCGACGAAGAGCGCGAGGGCTGGCAGGAGAAGTTCGCCGGCACCCGGTAGCACCGCGCCTCTGAGTCCTTTCAGAGACACTCCGCCAGCTTCTTCGGTTCAGAAATACCTCGGGGTGCGCGAGGGGCAGAGCCCCTCGCCCGTGGGATCGGTCCTGCCGATCCGACGTTAAATCAAGCCGCCTTGATCTCGACCAGTTCGATGTCGAGGGTCAGATCCTTGCCAGCCAACGGATGATTGGCGTCAAGCGTGACTTCGGTCTCGTTCACATCCGCCACCATGACAGGAACGGTTTGACCATTCGGCGTCTGCATCTGAAGCTGGGTTCCCGGCTCGAGCGGGATGTCGGCCGGGATCTCGGACCGCGGCACCGCCTGGCGCGCGTTGGGATCGGGCTGGCCATACGCTTGATCCGCAGCGACCTCGACCGTCTTCTTGTCGCCGACGGTCATGCCGGGGATCGCTTGGTCGAGGCCGGGAATGATCTGGCCCGCGCCGACCGTGAATTCAAGCGGATCGCGCCCGTCCGAGCTATCGAAGGTTGCGCCATCGGCCAGTGTGCCGGTGTAATGAATTGAGACGATATCGCCAGTTTTGACCTGAGTCATGAATACTCCGAATATGGATACGTATGTTGAAGGCCGCGACAGGCGCGGGTTCTCCGATGAAGGCGTGACCCTAACGGATGTTGTGCAAACGTTCAAATCAGGTCTCGAAACCGGTGACGCGGGTCGACAAACACGGTTGAGGGCATACCGAGCTTGCGCACGTTCAACAAAGCGACCTAATCCTGAATGACGCCATACGCTTCAAGCCGTTGCACCCGACGGTGACAGGCCGACGCCGAGAGGTTCACCACCTCGGCCAGATGCGCGTTCGTCACCCTGCCCTTGCGTTGCAGCGCGCGCTGGATACGCCGGTCTGTGTCATCGGGCAGCATCGTTCGAAAACTGCTTCCATCGCTTTTTTACAAAGAATCTTCGCAAGATGCCTCGGGCTGTTGCATAAATCCAGACGAGTTTACCCTGATGCAAAGGCGTCCGGTCTGCGAACGAAAATTGGAGGAGAGTTTATGAAAATCGGTTGCCCCACGGAAATCAAGCCACAGGAATTTCGCGTCGGCATCACGCCCAACGCCGCGCAGGAAGCGATCGCGCGCGGCCACGAGATTGTGGTGCAGAGTGGAGCCGGTGTCGGGTCTGGGTTTGACGATGACGCTTACCGCGATGCGGGTGCCGTGATCCTTGACAGCGCGGAAGAGGTGTTCGCCAGCGCAGAGATGATCGTCAAGGTCAAGGAACCGCAGTCGAGCGAGCGCAAGATGCTGCGCGAAGGGCAAGTGCTGTTCGCCTATCTTCACCTCGCCCCCGATCCCGAGCAGACGAAGGATCTGCTGGCGTCTAAAGCGACCTGCATCGCCTATGAAACCGTCACCGACAAATCCGGCGGCTTGCCGCTGTTGGCGCCGATGTCCGAAGTCGCAGGCCGCCTGGCACCTCAAAGCGGAGCATGGGCCTTGCAGAAAGCCAATGGCGGCAGCGGTGTCCTGCTTGGCGGAGTGCCTGGCGTGCGACCCGCCAATATCGCCATTATCGGCGGCGGTGTCGTCGGCGCTGCGGCGGCGCGGGTCGCGGTTGGAATGGGCGCGAATGTCACCGTGCTCGACCGCTCGGTCCCGCGCCTGTCCTATTTGGACGATGTCTTCATGGGCCGCCTGACGACGCAGTATTCCGACAAGGGTGCCGTGATCGAATTGTTGCCGCGCATGGACATGGTGATCGGCGCGGTGCTGATCCCTGGCGCCGCGGCTCCGAAACTGGTCAGCCGCGACCAGCTTTCGCTGATGAAACCCGGCTCCGTTCTTGTGGACGTCGCAATCGATCAGGGCGGCTGCTTCGAGACGTCCAAAGCCACAACGCATCAGGATCCGATCTATGAGGTCGATGGCATCGTGCATTACTGCGTTGCCAACATGCCCGGCGCCGTCGCGCGCACGTCGACGATCGCGCTTGGCAATGCGACGATGCCGCATATGCTGGCGATCGCCGACAAAGGCTGGAAAAGAGCCTGCGCGGACGATCCGCACCTGATGAAGGGATTGAACGTTCACGCCGGACAACTGACCTATGCCGCCGTTGGCGAAGCGCTAGGACTCGAAAGTGTCGCGCCAGAAGATGTGGTGAACGCTTAGGCTCAGGGGCCGTCAGAACCAGCCGATGATCGCGTCATAGGCATAGAGGCCAAGATAGGCGAGCGCGACGTTGTAAAGGATGTTGCCCATGGCGAGGGGAATGATCGTGCGCCAATAACTGTAGCCGGCCACGCTAAGTGATGCGACGACGAAGTCGTTGGAAAACGGCGAAACCGCCCCATATGCGACAAGCGCCGGGGCAACAAGTTTGGGATGGCGCAGCACTTGCTCGGCCAAACGGGCGATCGTTGCCAAGAGACGCGGCGACAGGCTGGCTTTGACCCTGGACCCGATCAGGTACATCGTGCTGTCGCCAAGCATCACGCCAAGAGCCGTACACACTCCAAGGCCAATCGGGTTGAGCCCGCCGGCCGCAAGGCTCATCAGGACGAGATGGTAGGGAATTCCGGTGAATGTGGTAAAGCCGCCGATCATGCCCAGAACGAACATCAGCAGGAAGGCGTTGCTGCTTCCGAGCGCATCAATCAACGCCTCCGCCGGGACGCTGGCGAGCGTGATCGAGATGGCGAGATACACCGAAATCACCGCAGCCACTTTCAGGTATTTCGCTCTGCGGCCACCGGGTTGAATGGGTTCAGCGCTCATTTCGGTGTGAAATCCCGAAGCACGCGAAGGCGGTCAACCACAAAAGTACCGTCATCGGCAAACCTGCCTCGGGTCATGATGTGCTGACCTTCAACAAGCGCCTCGTCGGTTTTCAAGCCGTGCACTTCGGTGTGCGGCGGGATCGTCATCACCGTGACGGCACCGCGCGCGTTCTGAAGTTCGAGCCTGTTACCGACAAGCTCGACAATCTCGCCGGTCAAGCGGTCATAGGTGCCTTGTGCCTGCAGGAAGAGGAAAAACAGCGACAGGAGTGTAAAGGCCGTTGCCACGAGCAAGCCGATGGCGACAGTGGCTTTCAGGGAATACGGTTTGACCGGTCTCTTCATGGCGCGACGCTGTCAGTCGGCGTGGCAAATTGCAATGTGGCCAACAGCGCATGGCGCGCGAATTCGCCCGCCATGCGAAAATTGCAGACTGACGTTACAGTTTCGCGCCGCCTTTCACCGCGTCGCGGATTTCAAGCAAGACATCCAGTTCGCTTGGTCCAGTGTCGACCTCTGGTGCGACATCATCGGGCTTTTCAGCGGCTTCCTTGACCCGATTGACCATCTTGACCAACATGAACACCACAAATGCGATGATCAGGAAATTGATCACCGCCATGACGAAACTGCCGATTGCGAACACCGCGGCTCCGGCTTCCTGCGCCGCCTCCAACGACGTGTAATCGCCGCCGTCCAGCGTGTAAAACCAACCGGAAAAATCGATTCCGCCGGTGAACAGCGCGATGACCGGATTGATGAGATCGCCAACCAGAGATGTCACAATCGCAGTAAACGCCGCGCCGATAATGATGCCGACGGCCATGTCCATCACATTGCCCTTGGCGATGAAGTCCTTGAATTCCTGAATCATAATGGTGTCCCTCGATTTTACTGACCCCAGAGTTTTGTCTGGTGGTCTCAATTTGTTAACACCATGTCCGCATTTGTCACGCCCGTGATGACCGCGGACGCGAGATTCGCGAAACATCGCCGCGGCAATGCGGCATTCCAGATTCAGGATTTCAAGGCAGAGTTAGGACGGCAAGGTGCCGGTCAGAACATAGCGCAGGATCTGCGCCACCTCTTGCGGCGTGCGCGTGACGGCGAGCGCGGCGGCATCGACCTCCTTCAGCGGATGGTCATGCTCGGGTTGTTGCAAGATGATCAGAGACTTGCCCAATGCGCTGGCATAGCCGGCATCGAACGCGGCATTCCATTGCTTGTACTTTTCACCAAACCGCACCACGACAACATCGGCGTCGGCAATCCCCTTGCGGGTGCGGATCGCGTTGATCATCGCGCCCTTGTGGTCGTGCCAGTATTTGTTGTCTTCCGCGCCCAAAATCTCGACACCGCAATCGTCGCTGGCGGCGTGATCGGTGACGGGGCTGTCAAAGCTCACATCCAGACCGTCGCACGCGTCGATGATCTGGTCGCGCCAGTCGGTGTGAATTTCGCCGGACAGGTACACGTTCAATCCCATGGGTCTTCTCCTTGCTGTTTGCCCAAGGCCTAGCGCAGATCAGGGAGAAGGCCAATCACCCGTCGCGACGAGCCACAATCGTGCGCCGCGGATCTTTGCCCGCAGCCCTCTGTGTATCAACGATGGTGAACCCTGCGCTGGTGATGAGCGCCTCCAGTTCGTCAGGCGAGAGCTTGCCAAAATAAGGGGCGCGCCCCACGGCTTGCAGAACCGGCAACGCCGTCTTGATCAAGAACCAGATCAGATTGCGGCGCTCGGGCATACAGAACGTCTTGGAGATGAACAGCCCACCGGGCCGGAGCCGCGAAGCGATCTCGGCCATTGCGGCGTCGCGGTCTTCGATCAGGTGTAAAAGGTTGAATGCAAGCACCACGTCAAACGGCCCCGGCGGAGCGTCGGCGGCATCGGCATGCACAAATTCAACGGTGCCGATCCCCTGATCGCGCGCTTTCTCTCGCCCCTTGTCGAGCATCGCCTCGGACACATCGGTCGCAACGAACCGTGCCACGTCGGGCGCCAGCACAATCGCCGTCGATCCGGTGCCGCAGCCAAGCTCCAGAACCGCATATTTGGGGTTCAGATAGCCGCGTACCATGTCCAGCAACGCCGCGTAGGCTTCGGGGTTGCGCACCGGCATGGCCGCATATTTCTCGGCCGTCCGGTCCCAGAACTTGGCTGCGCGATACATGATGAGCCCCTTTGCTCGCCAAACAGATCAGCCGCGCAACGTGCCGCCCGTGGCCTTTTGCACCTTGTCCACGATCTTCTTTGCAACGGCGTCGATATCCGCGTCTTTCAACGTGGTGTCCGTTGGCTGAAGACGCACGGTGATGGCGAGGGATTTCTTGCCTTCTCCCAGACTGCCGCCGATAAACTCGTCAAACACCCGCACATCCTCGATCAGTGCCTTGTCGGCACCGGCAGCGGCGTTCATCAGATCAAGCGCAGCGACATCGGCATCCACCACAAAGGCAAAGTCCCGCTCCACCGCTTGCAGATCGTTCAGCACCAGCGCCGGACGCGTCGCGCCGGTCTTGCGCGGCATCGGGATCTCCTCGGGCCACAGAGTGAAGGCCATCGCCGGGCCTTTCACGTCCATCGCCTTGAGCACCTTGGGATGCAGTTCCCCAAACACGCCAAGCACCTTTTTCGGCCCCAGACAGATCACCCCATGCCGCCCCGGATGCCACCACGCATCCGCGCCACGGCGGATCTGTGCCTTGGCGGGCGCCCCCATCGCGGACAGAACAGCCTCGGCATCCGCCTTGGCGTCGAACACATCGACGGCGCGCGATCCGCCATGCACGTCTTTTGCACCTGTGCGCCCGACCAGTAGCCCCGACAGCATCAGATGCTGCTCCCCGGGTTCGCTGCCGTGAAACACATGGCCAAGTTCAAACAGCGCCAGATCCATGTATCCCCGCGCCTGATTGCGCGCGGCGGCTTGCAAGAGACCGGGCAACAGCGCCGGGCGCATGTGGCTCATTTCCGAACTGATCGGGTTGGCCAGCATCGTCGCATCGTCGCCACCACCGAACAGCGCAGCGGCGTCCTTGTCGATAAAGCTGTAAGTCACACATTCATTGTAGCCGAGCGCCGCCGCCGTACGGCGTGCAGCGCGCTCGCGGCGTTGCATCGCAGACAGGATCGGCTTTGGCACACCGGCATCGGCGCGTGGCAGGGGTTGGCCCTTGAGTTTGGTCAGCGACGCGATGCGCGCGACCTCCTCGACCAGATCGGCCTCGCCCATCACATCCGGGCGCCAGCTTGGCACATAGGCCTGATCACCGTCGAGCTCAAACCCCAGAGCGGTCAGCGTCTTGCGCTGCTCGGCTTCGGGAATCTCCATCCCGACGAGCGAAATCACCCGCGCCGGATCAAGTTTGTAGGCGCGGGTCGTATCGGGCACCGCACCGGCGATCAGCACTTCCGACGCCTCGCCACCCGCATTGTCCACGATCATGCGCACGGCATGTTCCAGGCCTTCGGGTGTAAACGCCGGATCGACGCCGCGCTCGAACCGGTAGCGCGCGTCCGAATTGATCTTCAAGGCACGGCCCGTATAGGCGATCTGCACCGGATCCCAGTAAGCGCTTTCGACAAACACATCGGTCGTGTCCTCGGTGCAGCCGGTCGCCTCACCGCCCATGACCCCGGCAATGCTCTCGGGGCCGTTGGCGTCGGAAATCACCATCTGGCCCGGCTGGAACGTGTAGGTCTTGCCGTCGAGCGCCTCCAACGTCTCGCCTCCCGCAGCGCGGTGAACGCGCAGATCACCCGTCACCTTGGCGAGATCGAACACATGCAACGGGCGGTTGCGGTCGTAGGTGAAGAAGTTGGTCACATCGACAAGGAAGTTGATCGGACGCAGGCCAATGGCGCGAAGCACATCTTGCAGCCATTGCGGAGAAGGTCCGTTCTTGACCCCGCGAATAACGCGGCCACAAAACAGCGGGCAGCCGTCCAGCGTGTCATCATCAATCGTGACCGCCATGCCGGCGTCAATCGTCGCCGCCACCGGATCAACCTCGCGCGGCCTGAGCGTGCCCAGCCCCCGCGCCGCCAGATCGCGGGCGATGCCCTGCACCCCCAGCGCGTCGGGGCGGTTCGGCGTGATGGCGATCTCGATCACCGGATCGACCTTGGACGGATCGTTCTGCGCTAGCCAGTCGATGAACCGCTCGCCGACCTCGCCCGAGGGTAGTTCGATGATGCCGTCATGTTCCTCGCTCAGTTCCAACTCGCGTTCCGAGGCCATCATTCCGTGGCTTTCAACGCCGCGAATGTTGCCGACGCTCAGCGTCACGTCGATGCCCGGCACATAGTCGCCCGGTTTCGCCAGAACTACGGTGATCCCCTCGCGCGCGTTCGGCGCACCGCACACGATCTGCTTTTCGCCCTCGTCGGTCAGCACGGTGCAGACCCGCAGCCGGTCGGCATCGGGGTGCTGCTCGGCATGGGTGACCTTGGCAAGGGTGAAGGTTTTCAGCTTTTCGGCGGGGTTCTCGACCCCTTCGACCTCAAGACCGAGATCGGTCAGGGCATAGGTGATCTCGTCCACCGAGGCGGTGGTGTCGAGGTGGTCTTTCAGCCAGGAGAGGGTGAATTTCATTGGTTCGTCTTCCTGTACGCCGGGCTTCAGCCCCGGCAATCCCTTAGTGCGCCGGGATGAAGCCCGGCGTGCGATTGGTGTGTCAGCTCAGACCGCCATGCAGCGTCGGCACATCCAGCGCGGCAAATCCGTAATTCCGCAACCACCGCAGGTCCGAGTCAAAAAACGCCCGCAGATCCGGTATGCCGTATTTCAGCATCGCGATCCGGTCGATCCCCATGCCAAAGGCAAAGCCCTGCCAGTCGTTCGGGTTCACGCCCGCATTCTCCAGAACCTTCGGATGCACCATGCCCGAGCCGAGGATTTCGAGCCAGTCGTCGCCCTCGCTAACCTTGAGCGTGCCGCCCTCCCAGGAGCAGCGAATGTCCACCTCGGCCGACGGTTCGGTGAACGGGAAGTGCGACGCGCGGAAGCGCAGTTCGACATCGTCGACCTCGAAATACGCTTTCACGAATTCCTCAAGCACCCATTTGAGGTTCGCCATCGAGATGTCGCGATCAATCGCCAGCCCCTCGACCTGATGAAACATCGGCGTGTGCGTCTGGTCGTAATCGGCGCGATAGACGCGGCCCGGGGCGATGATGCGGATCGGTGCGCCGGTCTTTTCCATCGTGCGGATCTGCACCGGGCTTGTGTGGGTGCGCAGCACATGCGGCGGGCGGTTGTCCCCTTCCGCGCGGTGCATGTAGAACGTGTCCATCTCGGCCCGCGCGGGGTGGTGGCCGGGGATATTCAAAGCGTCGAAATTGTACCAGTCGCTGTCGATCTGCGGACCTTCGGCAACGGCAAAGCCCATATCGGCGAAGATCGCGGTGACTTCTTCGGTCACCTGGGAAATCGGGTGGATCGTCCCCTGACGACGCGACCGGCCCGGCAGCGTCACGTCAAGCCACTCGCCACGCAGCCGCTCGTCGAGCGCCACATCTTCCAGCGCCGCCTTCTTGGCCGATAGCGCCGATGCGATCTCGGCCTTGAGCGCGTTGAGCGCGGGGCCGGCGGTCTGGCGTTCTTCGGGTGTCATCTTGCCGAGTTCGCGCATCTTCAGGCTGATCTCGCCCTTCTTGCCGACCGCCTGAACGCGCAGGTCTTCCAGCGTCGGCTCATCGGTCGCGCCCGCGATCAGGCCCAGATATTTATCGCGCAAATCGTCCATTTCACTCTCCGGATCGTCTTGCACGTTCCCTAGCCCCAGCGCCGGAAGGACGCAAGCCAAGGGTGCATACGAAAAAGCCCCGCTAAATCTGGCGGGGCTTTGAAATTTCGCGATTGCTGCGGCGTGCTTACGCGGGCAGCGCGCCTTTGGCCTGATCGACAATCGCGCCGAACGCTTCGGGCTCGTGCACGGCAAGATCGGCCAGAACCTTGCGGTCCACTTCGATCCCGGCCAGCGACAGGCCATTGATGAAGCGCGAATATGTCAGCCCCTCATCATGGCTGCGCACAGCGGCGTTGATGCGCTGAATCCACAGCGCGCGGAAGCTGCGCTTGCGATTCTTGCGGTCGCGTGTGGCGTATTGGTTGGCCTTGTCGACCGCTTGACGGGCGACTTTGAAGGTGTTCTTGCGACGGCCATAATAGCCTTTTGCCGCCTTGATGACCTTCTTGTGGCGTGCGTGAGTGACGGTTCCGCCTTTTACTCTGGGCATATCAAATCCTCCTTAGCGCGCGTAGGGCATCATCGGCTTGATGATCTGCTCATCAGCCTTTGACAACACGGTGGTTCCGCGCGCGTCGCGGATGAATTTCTTGGAACGCTTGATCATGCCGTGGCGCTTGCCTGCCTGACCGGCGAGGATGCGACCCGTGGCCGTCACCTTGAACCGCTTTTTGCAGCTCGACTTCGTCTTCATCTTAGGCATTTCCGTCTCCTGTAAATCAGATCGGTGGACGCGCGACTCGGTATGCCAGTTCGACCGGACGCGCGGATAGAGCGGGCCGTATAAGCGCGCTTGGCGGTGGATGCAAGAGGGTCAGGCGGGCAAGCCCTTCAAGTGAAGGAGTTGACCACCTTTGATACGATCGCGGGGATCGCCTCGAGCTTATAGCCGCCGGGTTTCTGCGACATGGCGTAAACCACCATCCCCCCGGCGATCATCAGGGTGATGGTCGCGACGCGCGGGCGCTGCCCTTTGGTAATTGACGACACGACAGCGGGGATCGACAAGACGCCAATGCCAAGCCCCATAACGAACAGTGTATCCGGATCCATCACTCTGGCCTTTGTTCAAACACCGATTACGGTGCGCAAAGGTTACTCTGGATCGGTATTGTAGATCAAACGTTCATCACAGGGCGCCACGCGCAGGATGTTGGTCGTGCCGGGCGTGTTGAACGGCACACCTGCGGTGACGAGGATCTGGTCGTTCTCATCGGCATATCCGCCAGCCCGCGCCGCACGCGCCGCGTTGACAACCGCCTGCTTGAACCTCTCCAATTCACCGGTGAGGACGCATTTCGTTCCCCACGTCAGCGCCAGTCGGCGCGCGGTGCTCTTGTAGCTTGTCATGGCGATGATCGGAACACGCGGACGTTCGCGCGCCGTCAGCAGGGCCGTCGCGCCAGATGATGTGAAACAGCAGATCGCCTTGATGTTGGTGGTCTCGGCAATCTCGCGCGCGGCGGCGACAATGCCGTCAGCCACGGTTTCGCGCTTGGCCGTGCGCGAGGCTTCGATGATCTCGGTATAGGTCGGGTCACTTTCGACCTCGATCGCCACGTTGTTCATCGTCGTCACCGCCTCGATCGGATAATCTCCGGCGGCGGATTCCGCGCTCAGCATGATCGCATCAGAGCCTTCGTAGATCGCCGTGGCAACATCCGACACTTCGGCGCGCGTGGGCATCGGGGATTCGATCATTGATTCGAGCATCTGCGTCGCCACGATGACCGGCTTGGCCGCAGAGCGGCAGCGGCGGATCAGACGCTTCTGGATCGGAGGAACGTTCTGCACCGGCAATTCGACACCCAGATCGCCACGCGCAACCATGATCCCGTCGGAGACCGCAAGAATTTCCTCAAAGCTTGTCACGGCGGCGGGCTTTTCGATTTTCGACAGGATGGCGGCACGGCCGCGGCACAGCTCACGCGCTTCCGTCACGTCCTTGGGACGCTGCACAAAGCTCAGCGCAAGCCAGTCGACGCCAAGCTCGCAGACGAACTCGAGATCGGCGCGGTCCTTGTCCGACAAAGCCGCCAGCGGCAGCACCACATCGGGAACGTTCACACCCTTGCGATTGGAAATCGTGCCGCCGGTAATCACCTTGCAATCGGCGAAATCCTTGCCGCATTTTTCGACCTTGAGGCGGATTTTTCCATCATTGACAAGAAGATGCGAACCCGGCTCGAGTGCGGCGAAAATCTCGGGATGTGGCAGTGTCACGCGGCTGACATCGCCCTCGTCCTCGGCCAGATCAAGCCGGAAAGATGCGCCGTCCTCCAACTCTTCCTCGCCATTGGCAAACACGCCGACGCGCAGTTTGGGGCCTTGCAGGTCAGCCAGAATGGCGATCGTGCTGCCCAGATCAGTCTCGACCTTGCGGATCATCGCGTGACGTTCTGCAATCTCGGCATGGCTGCCGTGGCTCATGTTCAGGCGAAAGACGTCAGCCCCGGCTTCGTGCAGGGCACGGATCATCTCGTAGGTGTTTGAGGCCGGCCCGAGGGTGGCGACGATCTTAACATTCCGCATACGTCTCATTCGTAGTCCTGTCCTTTGTGTCCGGGTGCGCGCGATGCGGCCGAGAGAGCGACCACGCGGCCTGATGTTACCGCTAACGTTCGCAAGGGTTATTGCCTAATTCCCTTTCTCGCGCAACTGGACTAATTCATGCGTCCGGGAGAGCACACCGATGACGTATGTACCTTACTTTATCCACGGAGAGAACCGGCCATCGCGGTGGTTGATTACATGCGATCACGCAACCAACACCGTGCCACAGGAACTGGGCGGCACTTTGGGTCTGCCGGATGCCGATATGGCACGCCATATCGCATTCGATCCGGGCGCTGCCGGTGTATCGCGCGCGCTGGCCGATGCTCTGGGCGCACCCGCGATCCTGACTGACTATTCGCGACTGGTGATCGACCCGAACCGAGGCGAGGATGACCCGACATTGCTGATGCGCCTCTATGATGGCTCGGTGATCCCGGGCAACCGGGGTGCTGATGCCCGCGAAAAGGCGCGCCGTCTGGATGCGTATTACCGGCCGTATCATGCGGCGCTCGAGCGATTGGCCGCCCGCCAGGACGATACGGTGATCGTGTCCATTCACTCCTACACCCGCCAGTTGAGAGCGCGCCCGAGCCGGCCGTGGCATATCGGGATATTGCACGCCTATGACCGGCGTCTGTCAGATCCGCTGATCGCGCGTCTGTCGGAAGAGCCTGATCTGGTGGTGGGACGAAACGAACCCTATCCCGGCCATTTGCCCGGCGATAGCATTGACCGGCACGCCTTGCATCATGGGCGGCTGAACACACTTATCGAGTTGCGCAACGACCTGATCGAAACCGAAGCGGCGCAAGCGGCGTGGGGCGCGCGTCTGGCGCCGCTGCTCGTCGCCGCGCTGGCCGATTGCGAGCAATGAAAGGACATCACCGTGGACAAGCAAACCCAAATCGAGATCGAGGCCGCCGCATTTCGCCGGTTGCGTCAGCACCTGATCGAGGATCGCCCGGATGCACAGAACATCGACATGATGAACCTTGCCGGATTCTGCCGCAACTGCCTGAGCCGCTGGTATCAGGAAGCGGCCAACGACCACGGCGTCGAGATGGGCAAGGACGAAGCGCGCGAGGTGTTTTACGGAATGCCGATGGCAGAATGGAAGGCGCGGTATCAGACCGAAGCCACGGAAGATCAGAAGGCGGCGTTCGACGTCGCGTTCAAGGAAAACGTGAGCGACAAGGGCGCATGATCGTTCAGGACGGCGCCCACAATTTCGCGGGGTGAGGGCTCTGCCCTCACACTCCCGAGGTATTTCCAGCCCAAAGAAGCTCTAGCGGTTGGCGCCCGGCACCCAAAGCACGTCGGATTTGCCGTCGTCATTTGCGATCCGCGCAGCGACGAAGAACCAGTCGCTCAGCCGGTTGAGATACGTGATGGCCGCAGGATTTACATCCTCGACAGTGGCAAGCTCAACCGTAAGCCGTTCGGCCCGGCGCGCAACTGTGCGGCATTGATGCAAATAGGCCGAGAGCGCAGAGCCTCCCGGTAGAATGAAACTACGCAGGGGCTCGAGTCTCGCGTTCATCGCGTCAATCTCGGATTCGAGGCGATCGACCTGCGAAGCGATCATGCGGAGCGGCGGATATTCGGCATCCGCGTCTTGCGCCATATCGGGGCGGCAGAGATCCGCGCCAAGGTCGAAAAGGTCATTCTGGATCAACGATAGAAGTCCGTCGATGTCGCCATCCGCGTGCAGACGGGCCAGACCGACGACAGCGTTCAACTCGTCCGTTGTGCCATAGGCCGAGACCCGCTTGGCATATTTCGCGACGCGCGTGCCATCGCCCAGCGCGGTTTCGCCCTTGTCACCGCTTCTGGTGTAGATTTTGTTGAGCACGACCATAGTTTACGTTCCCCGAACCCAGACGAAGAGCAGGATCAGCAGCACAGCCACGAATTGTGCAATGATCCGCCAGCGCATCGCCTTGTTGGCATATTTCTTGTTGAACTCGCCGCCCTTGGCAAAGCTGCCGATGCCGAAAAACAGTACACCGACGACCAACAGACACGCGATTGCGACGACGATGAATAGCGGATCCTTGGTCATGACAAGCCTCGTTCAAACGGGAGCATAGCGCCATGTAGCCGTACAGCGCCGGAAAGCGAATGAAAAGTCAGCCCTTGGACAAAACCCAGTCGAGCGCCCGGGTCGGCAGGATACGGCGCGCGATGGCCATGGCGTGGGTCGGCATGGTCACACCGTAGCGCGCCTTGGGGTGGCGAGCAGTCAGGGCCTTGACCACCGCATCAGTGACCGCCGATGCGGGCCATTGCGTGCCGCGACCGCTGCCCGAATGCAATTGCGCCAGCAGGCTGTCTTCGTACTGGGCGCGGCGGGCAGAGGATGTCCAGTCCACCCATTTCTCGAATTGCGCGACCGCGTTCTTGCGAAAATCGGTGTCGATCGGGCCAGGCTCGATCAGAACGACGTCTATTCCGGCCTCCTTCATCTCCATGCGCAGCACATCGCCATATCCTTCAAGCGCGAACTTGCTGGCAACGTACGAGCCGCGATACCTCATTCCGACAATGCCGAGAACCGACGAATTGAGAAGGATGCGCCCGTGCCCTGCCCTGCGCATGGCGGGAATGAGATGACGGTTCAAATCATGCCAGCCCAGGAAATTCGCCTCGAATTGCGTCCGTAACGCCTTGACCGGAATGTCTTCCAGTGGTCCTGGAATGGCGTAGGCGCCGTTGTGAAACACGGCGTCCAACTTCCCGTCGGTGGCATCAAGCACCTCATTGGCGCAAAGCGCTATGCTTTCGGTGTCTTCGTAATCAAGCTGCGGCGCCTCGAACCCTTCGTCTTCGCGCAGGGTGCAATCGGCAGGCGCGCGGCACGAGGCAAAGACCATCCAGCCATCGTCCTTGAGACGGCGCGCCGTATCAAGGCCAATGCCGGAAGAGCAGCCGGTGATCAGGATCGTCCGCTGTCTCACGTCAGTCGGCAGCCGTCACGAGCCAGTCGGCCATCCAGCCATCCTCGCCCGTCGCAGAGACACGCACATGCAACCAGCCGCCGCCTTCATCAGCGAGCACCTCGATCATGTCGTTCTGCATCAACTGGCCCACGACAGCATAGTCCGTTCCCGGCCCACCCCGCATGTTGACACGCGACCCGTCGACAAAACGAAAGTCGGGTTCCGAAGCAAGATTTGAAGGTTCCGAATTCTCTGCATCCGCGGCGATACCGGTCTCGGGGGCGGGCAAAGCGGCATCGAGAGCGGCGAGCGTAAGGTCACCCGACGGTGCTTGCGGAGGCTCCTCTACCACGCTGCGCACGGGTGTCACATCGGTCAGCGCGGCGGCGCTGGTGTCCGCGCGCGCCACGATCTCGGTCGGCAGAGGTCGTTGGAGTGCGGAATCAACGATGTTCGGTTCGGCAAAGACCGTCAGCGAGTTCTGTCCCGGCTCGAACTCCGAACCGCCCGACAACTCGTAAAAGGCAAAGCCCATGAAGGCGAATGCGATCAAAACATACTTCATTCAAATCCCCGCAGCACTCGTGCGCCGCGCCCCCCTTAATCTGTTACCGCGATTCCCGGATCAGACCGAAGCGGAAAGATAAAAATAATTCGCGCAATTGCTTTACGGCCTCACGGGGCGTGAGTATCACATCATCTATGGCTGATCCCGTCGATGACCCCAAGATGACCCCCCGTGACGTCGCCGAACCGCTTCGGCGCGCGATCGGCGAGCGCTATCTGACCTATGCGCTGTCGACGATCATGCACCGGGCGTTGCCCGACGCACGCGACGGGCTCAAACCTGTGCATCGCCGTATCCTCTATGCAATGCGCGAATTGCGGTTAAGTTCCACTGGCGGCTTTAGAAAATCGGCCAAGATCAGCGGCGATGTGATGGGCAACTATCACCCCCACGGGGATGCTGCGATCTATGATGCGATGGCGCGGCTGGCGCAGGATTTTGCCGTGCGCTATCCGCTGGTCGACGGTCAGGGCAATTTCGGCAATATCGACGGCGACAATCCGGCCGCCGCGCGCTACACCGAAGCGCGACTGACGTCGGTTGCCGAGGCTCTTCTTGATGGGCTGAACGAGAACGCGGTCGATTACCGCGACAATTACGACGGCACGCTGCAAGAACCTGTTGTTCTGCCTGCCCAGTTTCCGAACCTTCTGGCCAACGGGTCAAGCGGGATCGCCGTGGGAATGGCAACCAACATTCCACCGCACAACATTGCCGAATTGATCGACGCCTGCCTGCATCTGATCAAGGTGCCCGATGCGCGCGACGAGACGCTGCTGAATTATGTCCCCGGACCGGACTTTCCCACCGGCGGCGTGATCGTGGAAGACCGCGATAGTATCGCACAGGCCTACCGCACCGGGCGCGGGTCGATCCGCTTGCGCAGCCGCTGGGAGATTGAGGATCTGGGTCGCGGCCAATGGCAGATCATCGTCACCGAGATTCCCTACCAGGTGCAGAAATCCAAGCTGGTCGAGCGGCTGGCTGAACTGATCCAGACCAAGAAGGTGCCGATCCTCGGAGATATCCGCGATGAATCCGCCGATGACATCCGCATGGTGCTTGAGCCTCGGTCAAAGAACGTCGATCCTGACGTGTTGATGAACATGCTGTTCCGCAACTCCGATCTGGAGACGCGGTTTTCGTTGAACATGAACGTGTTGATCGACGGGCTGACGCCCAAAGTGTGCAGCATGAAAGAAGTGCTGCGCGCGTTTCTTGATTTCCGCCGAGAGGTTCTCGTTCGGCGCAGCCAGCACCGGATGGACAAGATCGACCACCGGCTCGAAGTGCTGGAAGGGCTGATCGTCGCGTTCCTGAACCTCGATCGCGTGATCGACATCATCCGCTATGACGAAGACCCCAAGGCCGCGCTGATGCGCGAGGATTGGGGGCGAGATCATGTGCGGGCGATGGACGAAAAGGATTATATCGGTCCGCCGATGGTGTCCGGCGATGACGAGCTTGGACTGACCGAGGTCCAGACCGAAGCGATCCTGAACATGCGTTTGCGCTCCTTGCGCAAGCTGGAAGAGATGGAATTGGTTGCCGAACGTGATCGCCTGATGGCCGAACGCGCGGGACTGGAAGATTTGCTCGACAGCGGCGAATTGCAGTGGAACGCGATCGCCGACCAGCTGAAAGAGGTCAAAAAGACCTTTGGCAAGAATTTTGCCGGTGGCGCGCGACGGACCAGCTTTGCCGAAGCCGGCGTGGTCGAAGATGTGCCGATCGAAGCCATGATCGAGCGTGAGCCAATCACCGTTGTGTGCTCCCAGATGGGCTGGATCAGGGCGATGACCGGTCATATCGACCTGACCCGCGAGTTGAAATTCAAGGACGGCGACGGGCCGCGCTTTATCTTCCATGCCGAAACCACCGACCGGCTGCTGGTGTTTGGCAGCAATGGACGCTTCTACACCTTGTCGGCAGCCAATCTGCCGGGCGGGCGTGGCATGGGCGAGCCGTTGCGCCTGATCGTGGATCTGCCCAACGAGGCCCGAATTGTCGATCTGTTCATTCACAAGCCCGTCCGCAAACTGATGGTCGCCTCAAGCGCCGGAGACGGCTTTGTCGTGTCCGAAGCCGAAGTGGTGGCGCAGACGCGGGCTGGCAAACAAGTGTTGAACGTGCGCGGCGACGTGACAGCCAAGCTGTGCAAAGCCGTTGACGGCGATGCGGTGGCGGTTGTCGGGGAAAACCGCAAGGTGCTTGTGTTTCCGCTCGCCGAATTGCCCGAGATGGCGCGCGGCAAGGGTGTACGATTGCAGAAATACAAGGACGGCGGGTTGTCGGATGCAACGACCTTCACCTTGGCCGAAGGCCTTTCCTGGCGCGATCCGGCTGGGCGAACACGGACCGAAACCGATCTGGACGAGTGGGCCGGAAAGCGCGCGAGCGCCGGGCGCATGGCACCGCGCGGGTTCCCGCGGGACAACACGTTCACCTGAATTATGGCTTCGCTCCTTGCGTCCTGACCGGTACCTCAGAGGCGTCGCGCAGATGCTGGAATGGCGGATGGCACTAGGCGTGCGACCTCTTGACGTGCCGCATTTTCGGAAAACGCCGCGTCTGTTGGCGCTAACGTGACCATTTTGCGCTGTTTCCCTTGGCTGCACTTGGGTAAGCCTTGGGCGGAACGAAACGTCAGAATCGCAGCCAACGCTGCGATCTTAACGAGAGGAACGCGCTTATGAAGGTCTTGGTGCCTGTCAAACGCGTGATTGACTATAACGTGAAGGTCCGCGTCAAGGCGGACGGATCCGGTGTCGATCTCGCCAATGTTAAAATGTCGATGAACCCGTTCGACGAAATCGCGGTGGAAGAGGCGATCCGCCTGAAAGAAGCCGGCAAGGCCGACGAGATCGTCGCCGTCAGCATCGGCGTCAAGCAAAGCCAGGAAACGCTGCGTACCGCCCTTGCGATGGGTGCCGACCGGGCGATCCTCGTGGTCGCCGCGGACGACGTGCATCAGGACATCGAACCGTTGGCCGTTGCCAAGATCCTTGCCGCCATCGTCAAGGAAGAAGAGCCGGGACTGGTCCTGTGCGGCAAGCAGGCGATCGACAACGACATGAACGCCACCGGACAGATGCTGTCGGCGCTCTTGGGATGGTCACAGGCGATGTATGCCAACCAGGTCGATATCGAGGGCGATCACGCAGTCGTGTCGCGCGAGGTGGATGGCGGCTTGCAGACGGTCAAGGTCGAGATGCCCACCATCATTTCGACCGACTTGCGATTGAACGAGCCGCGCTATGCGTCGCTGCCCAACATCATGAAGGCCAAGAAAAAGCCGATGGATGAAAAGACCGCCGCCGATTACGGCGTAGATGTGGCACCACGCCTTGAAATCGTGAAAACCGCCGAACCCGAAGAGCGGGCGGCCGGTATCAAGGTGGGTTCGGTCGACGAGCTTGTCGCGAAACTCAAAGAAGCGGGGGCTGTGTAAATGGCTGTACTTCTGATTGCAGAGATCACCGACGGCGCGCTGGCAATGGATGCCACCGCCAAAACCGTCACAGCAGCGCAAGCCCTGGGCGATGTTGTCGTCCTCGCTGCCGGCGCCACAGCCAAGGCGGCTGCCGATGAGGCGGCGACCATTGAGGGCGTGTCCAAGGTGCTTCTGGCCGAGGATGACTTGTACGGCCATCGCCTGGCCGAGCCGGTAGCGGCGCTGATCGCATCGATCGCTGGCGACTACACCCACATCGTCGCACCCGCCACGACGGATGCCAAGAACATCCTGCCGCGCGTTGCCGCGCTGTTGGACGTGATGATCCTGACGGACGTGACCAAAGTGGTCGACGCCGACACGTTCGAGCGCCCGATTTACGCGGGCAATGCGATCCAGACGGTGAAATCGGCCGATGACAAAAAGGTCATCACCTTCCGCACGTCAACCTTCGACGTCGCCCCAACAGGTGGCTCTGCCTCGGTCGAGTCGATTGCGACCGGCGACAATCCGGGCCTGAGCGAATGGGTCGAAGACAAGGTGGCCGAAAGCGATCGCCCTGAACTAACCTCGGCTGGCGTGGTTGTCTCGGGTGGCCGTGGTGTCGGGTCCGAAGAAGACTTTGCCATGATCGAAAAGCTGGCAGACGCCTTGGGCGCGGCGGTTGGCGCCTCGCGCGCGGCGGTTGATTCGGGCTTTGCTCCGAATGACTGGCAGGTTGGCCAGACCGGCAAGGTGGTCGCCCCTGATCTTTACATCGCTGTCGGCATCTCTGGTGCGATCCAACACCTTGCAGGAATGAAAGACAGCAAGATCATCGTCGCCATCAACAAGGACGAAGAAGCGCCGATCTTTCAGGTCGCCGACTACGGATTGGTGGCAGACCTGTTTACGGCCGTTCCGGAGCTGACCGAAAAACTCAGCTAGGCACAATTGCGAATGGCATGGAAACGGCGCGCCCTTGGGTGCGCCGTTTTCTATTGAACGAGCGGCGCAATCACCGGCAAAAGAGCTTCCATCGCCTGGCGATGCGCCGCCGGGCCGGGAAGACGCTCTGCGCAATGGGCCTCCAATTCGGCAAACACCATCTCCGAACGCCCTTCGCTCCAGTCGTCGACGACAACTTCGACCATTTCCCGGACATGCGGAGCAAGCGCATCGACGGTCGGCCGATCAAGAAAGATCTCGCCGTCCTCCACCGCAATATCCGCGGCGCTGAGCCGTTTCGGTGCGAACCACAACAGAACGATCTTGCCATTCAATTGGCCGATCAACTGTCGCATCCGCTGTTGCCACGCCTGTCGCGTCTCGCAAGCGATGCTTTCGAATCGATCTGGGCAGATCGCGCGCAGACGCGACAACAGGTGACGGGTAAAGTGAACTTCTGTGAAATCCATCTCGGGATACAGCGCCTTGAGCGATTCCGATGCTTTCAGAAACCTGTCATTGCGACGTGGATGCACGGTATAATATCGGTTCGACGTGTTGTGGCTCCCGGTCAACTGGATCACCGCAACGCGCGCATTGGCGGCCGTGGCCAGCGCACCCGGATCATTGAGATACGCGTCAATCCCGGCGTTTTCGACACCAAGGTTGACCACCCCCGATGTGAGTGTTGCCCCAAGCTGGGCCGGCCAGGGATGGCTCAGAAACCTGCCATATACCTCGCAGCCGCCAAGACAGGCGACATATGGCGAGCGCAGCGCACGGCGCGGCCCGCGAAACCACAACCGTGATCCATTATATCGACACGGCGCATAATCGATTGAACGATCGCGCATAGAGGAAACTGACATGTCCCCAACCCCTTTTATTTTCCCACGGATCAGACTGAGGTGATTCGGTTCCCAAAAAGCTAAAGCTAAATTTCGATCTATCCGCCGATCCAGCTTGCAGCGCCCCGCCTCACACGCCATTGTCGCCGCGCAACGGACGGAGCGAAAACAATGGCAGTCAACTCAATCGGAATCGTCGGTGCCGGCCAAATGGGCAACGGCATTGCCCATGTGATGGCTCTGGCCGGTTACGATGTGGTGTTGAACGATATCAGCGATGAAGCTCTGAATAAGGCGATCGAGTTGATCGAGCGCAACCTCGACCGTCAGGTCAGCCGCGAAAAGATCACTCAGGAAGAGCGCGATCAGGCAATGGCTCGGATCGTGATTTCAAAGGATCTGCCTCAGGTGGCGCAGACCGATCTTGTGATCGAAGCGGCAACAGAAGAAGAAACGATCAAGCAAAAGATCTTCGACAGCCTGCTTCCGCACCTGGCTGACAATACGATCCTGACCTCGAACACCTCCTCGATCTCGATCACCCGTCTGGCCAGCCGCACCGACAGGCCGGAAAAATTCATGGGGTTTCACTTCATGAACCCGGTGCCGGTGATGCAGCTGGTCGAATTGATCCGCGGCATCGCGACCGACAAACCCACCTACGAGACCTGCTTGGGCGTGGTCGAGAAGCTCGGCAAAACCGCAGCCTCCGCCGAGGATTTCCCGGCCTTCATCGTCAATCGTATCCTGATGCCGATGATCAACGAGGCCGTCTATACGCTGTACGAAGGCGTCGGCAACGTCAATTCGATCGATCAGTCAATGAAGTTGGGCGCGAACCACCCGATGGGGCCGCTGGAACTCGCAGACTTTATCGGGCTCGATACATGCCTTGCAATCATGAACGTACTGCACGATGGGCTTGCCGATACCAAATACCGCCCCTGCCCGTTGTTGACGAAATATGTCGAGGCAGGCTGGCTTGGCCGCAAAACAAAGCGCGGGTTTTACGACTATCGCGGCGAGACTCCGGTTCCGACGCGCTAGGCCGTCTCCTGACGACCGAACCGGCGCGCTGCGAAAAAACCTCTCTAGCGGCCCTCTCCGAAGAAATCCGCCACAAGCGCCTCGATCGCGGCCGCCAATGGCTCTGCGTCGGGGCCGTATGTCTGCACCTCGATCGTTGTGCCCTTTGAGGCCGCAAGCATCAACAGCCCCATGATGCTGTCACCCGGCGCGGTCGTTCCGTCGCGTCGCACCTCTGCCGTTGCATCAAAACCCTCGACCACCTCGACCAGCTTGGCAGATGCCCGCGCGTGCAAGCCTTTCTCGTTGACGATTTTCAATGTGCGCTGCGCCGTTTCGGACATGCGGACGGCCTCCCAAGCCTTGTGATCAGGCGCCCTGATCCAGCGTAATGTCTTGACTGTCAATGTATTTTCGACCCGCGTCCAATGCAGCACGCACGGCATCAGGCACGGATTTATCGCGGCTTTTCGCCAATTTGATTAATAACGGCAGGTTTGCACCGTAAACGATACGCCGATTTTCAGGATGGCATGCGCGCAGGCTGAGGTTCGACGGCGAACCGCCGAACATATCGGTCACGATGACGACACCTTCGCCCTTGTCGACCTGATCGGCGGCGTTGCAAATCTCGTTTTGCTTGGCGTCGCGATTGTGATCGGCATCAATCGACACGGCAACCATGCTCGGTTGGTGTCCGACCACATGCTCCACCGCAGCGAGATATTCCTGCGCCAACCCCCCGTGGGCGACGATCACGATCCCGATCACTCTAATGCCCTTCCACGTTCCGGCAACGACAGGCCGCCGGATGCCGCGAGTCCCCGACGCGACAATTCTTTATGTACAATTGACACCCGCCAGCCATCGTCCGCAAGGGCTGACGCAACGTGCTCGGTCATTACGACCGAACGGTGTTGCCCGCCGGTACAGCCGATTCCGACCGACAGATGCGTCTTGCCCTCCGCCTCAATCTCGGGAAGCAGAAACGCCAGCATTTCGGTGATCTGGCGGGCGAACGGCTCGGTGCGCGGGTCGCGCATCACGAAGTCGCGTACCTCGGGGTCCAGCCCGGTCCTGGCGCGCAAGGGCTCCTGCCAATGAGGGTTGCTGAGAAACCGGCAATCAAACACCATGTCGACACCGTGGGGAATGCCGCGCTTGTAGGAAAACGATTGCAGCGACACCGACAATTTCTGGATCGAACTGTCCGAAAACCATTGATGCAGCTCGCCCTTAAGATCGTGAGGAGAGAGATGAGATGTGTCGATGACGATATCGGCCCGGTCCTCAATCGGCTTGAGCAACGCGATTTCCCGGGCAATGCCCTCTTCCGGCGTGTCTTGCGGGGTCAGAGGATGGCGGCGGCGGGTTTCGGAATAGCGCCGCAACAGAACGTCGGGACGGCAATCAAGATAGAGCAGCGTCACCGTGCCATCGGCCCGTGCGACCAGATCGCGGTGCAGATCAAGCAGCAATGACAGAGAAAAATCACGGTTTCGCACGTCGATTCCCAGCGCGAGCGGATGACCAAGCGGTGCTCCGTCAAACAGGCGTGGAATCATCCGCAGCGGAATATTGTCTATCGATTCAAAGCCCAGATCCTCCAGAACATTGATCGCAGTTGCCCGCCCGGCACCCGACGGGCCAGTGACCAACACGATCCGGTTCTGGATGGTTTGGGGTTTCATGTGTCCTCGATCTGGCGCTACGGCTCGACATCGACGCGGCCTTTGCCTCTTAAATACTGCACGATTGCGGCGGCGAAATGCTGCGATGCAACATTGTGAAGTAGCGGAAAGGTTTTACTAAGATATGTGATGTTTCGTCGCGGCGGCATCCGCTCTGTCTCGACCTGATCCATATCGACGACAAGCGCGAGCTCCGCCGCCGGAACATGCTCACAATGCAGGATGCCGATACCGCGCGCCTCGATCATCCCGGCAATCGTGTCGGGGCAGTGCAACAGAACGCGATCTTGCACAATGTCGAGATTGACGTGGTCATCCGCGACAAGCACTGCCCCGCGCACCATCATCTCCAGTGCAAGCGCGGATTTTCCCGAGCCAGACTTTCCAGTGATTAGGACTGCGCGCGGCCCGACGGCAACGGCGCTGGCATGCAGGGTCAGTGGAGCGTCCGCAGTCACGCGGGATTACAGCGGCAGACCAACGACAAACCGGGCACCAAGCGGCTCGGACGTTGCATCGGCCTCGGTTGGGCGGATATTCTCGGCCCAGATCACGCCGCCATGGGCTTCGACGATCTGTTTCGAGATGGCGAGACCGAGACCGGAGTTGTTGCCGAAATCATCTTCCGGGCGCTGCGAGTAGAAGCGTTTGAAAATCTTGGTCAGCGCCTCGTCCGGAATCCCGGGGCCGGTATCCTCGACGACGATCAGGACCCGGTTTTCACGGCGGCGCGCCCAAAGGCGGATTGCATCGCCATCCTCGCAAAAGCTGATCGCGTTGGTGATAAGATTGACGAAAACTTGCGCCAGCCGCGCTTCCAGCCCATGCACCCGAATGGGATGATCCGGCAGATCGGTGATGAACTCGATGCCGCGCTTCTTTGCATCCTCGCCCAGAAATTGGGCCAGATTCCCCAGCATGTCCAACAGGTTGAATTCTGTTTCTTCTTCCTTGACCAATTCGCTGTCAAGGCGCGATGCGTTGGAGATGTCGCTCACCAGACGGTCAAGGCGACGCACGTCATGGTCGATCACGTCAAGCAGACGATCCACCTGATCAGGGCGGCGCGCGACCCTCAGGGTGCCCACTGCAGACCGCAGCGACGCAAGCGGGTTCTTGATCTCATGCGCAACATCAGCCGCAAATTGTTCGTTGGCATCAATTCGATCATAAAGTGCCGCGACCATGCCCCGCAATGCGCCGGACAGGCGGCCAATCTCGTCGGGTCGGGCGGTCAGATCGGGGATCCGGATGCGCCCCGACGCGACGTTGCGGCGATTGCGGTCCCGGCCGACTTCGGCGGCGTCGGCCAGGTTGGAAATGGGGTTCGAGATGGTCGATGCCAGCACCAGGCTCAGCCCGATGGAGACCAGTGTTGCAATGACGAACATCTGAAGCACATTTTCGCGTTCCATGCGCACAGCGGCGTCGATTTCCGGCGCAAAGCGCACCAGAGCGATGGTTCCCGCAACCCCGCTTTCCACCTCGATCGGGCTGAGCGCGGTAAAGATCGTGGCGCCACCCGGTCCTTCGCTGCGATCAACGCGCGTCTGGGTCGGGTCGGTTTCCTCGATCTGGCGGCGCAGGATGTCCTCCAGTGTCAACGGTCCGAAATCCGGTTCGCTGCGGAATACCGACGAGACACTGGTCCAGACCGTCAAAAGGAAGTCGGAAATCACCGTCGGCTTTTCGGCGCTGCTCAGCGGTGGGCTCATGCCATCCGAGCCGCCGATATCGCCCACGAGGAACCGCGCCGCGTCGAACACGAACACGCGTGCACCCGCCGGTACATCAATCTCGGCCAGGGTTTCGGCCACATCTATGCCCTCGCCCGTGCCCAGATTGACCGTCGTGCTGCCTTGCGCCCCTGCTTCGAACACGTCGGCAATCAGTTCCGCCTCGACCCGGACCGCCAGTGCCTTTTGCTCTGCCAGCGTATCGCGGGAGGAATTCAGAAACAGCACACCCGCGACCAGAAAGTTCAGGGCGACGAGGTTGAAGGTGATGATCTTGCGCGTCAGCGGCGACCGGTTGAGCGAGAAAAGTCCGCGCCGCTCCTGGCTGTCGCGGACTTCGGATTCAACGGTTCGGTCGGGCGCGATCCAATCGTCCCCGAGCACTACATCTGCATCTTTGCGCGACCCGGATTTCCCGATGCCCACACCCTCAACCAATGCCATTGTCACTCTTCGTTATAACGATAACCAATACCGTAAAGCGTCTCAATGGCCGAGAATTCGTCATCGACCGTGCGCATTTTCTTGCGCAAACGCTTGATATGGCTGTCTATCGTTCGGTCGTCTACATAGACCTGATCGTCATAGGCGACATCCATCAACTGATCCCGCGATTTGACGAAACCGGGGCGTTGCGCCAGCGCCTGAAGCAGCAGGAATTCGGTGACCGTCAAGGACACGTCGCGCCCCTTCCACGACACGGAGTGACGCAGCGGGTCCATCGTCAACTCGCCACGCACCATCAGTTTCGCCTCTTCAACCTCTCCGCCGGCGACATCGTTGGCGATGGTATCCTGACGGCGCAGAAGCGCGCGAATGCGTTCTACCAAAAGGCGTTGGGAGAACGGCTTCTTGACATAATCGTCGGCTCCCATGCGCAGGCCCAGAACTTCGTCAATCTCGTCATCCTTGGAGGTGAGAAAGATCACGGGCATCTTTGATTTCTGTCGCACACGCTGGAGCAGGTCCATGCCATCCATGCGAGGCATCTTGATATCAAAGACAGCCATATCCGGCATTTTCTTGTTGAACGCATCCAATGCGGCCTGTCCGTCATTGTAGGTCTCAACCTCGAAACCTTCGGCTTCAAGGGTGATCGCGACCGATGTCAGGATATTCCTGTCATCGTCCACCAGGGCGATTTTCGACATGAAGTGTGTTCCTTGTACTGCACTCAATTATGTTTTTTCTGCCATTATGCGTCCTTTTTTGCGGTGCGCCAATTCAATTCTGCGAATCACTTGCTCACCTCCTGCCTATTGAGGCCGAAAAGTCCTTACGGATGACTAATTTGCATCACAAGCATCAGCGAAGCGCTGCCGTGGTTGCGCTAAACCCGACCTGGTTGCGCTAACTGCGCGTTTGCGACCTGTTCAGTTTCAGAAGCCTCATGCTAAGACCCGGATACCTTCGACGCGCCGTCGCAGGTGGGCCGCCAGACACCGGCCCTCGACAATTCCGCCGCAGATTGCGCGGCTACAGGAGCTTGGCAGATGACATTTGGACGGGTGAACCCGGAATTCCGGCTTGAGGATCAGCGGATCAACGGGCTTGGCAATGTCTATTACAACCTCACGGAGCCCGCACTGATTCAGGCGGCTTTGGAACGCAAGGAAGGCACGCTGGGCAACGGCGGAGCGTTCCTTGTGACCACGGGAAAATTCACCGGCCGGTCCCCCAAGGACAAGCATGTCGTCAAGACCGAGAGCGTCGCCGATACGATCTGGTGGGACAACAATGGCGAAATGTCGCCCGAAGGGTTCGATGCGCTCTATAACGACATGCTGGAGCATATGAAGGGCCGCGAGTTCTTTGTGCAGGATCTGGTCGGCGGCGCCGATCCTAAACATGCCATCGACGTGCGTTTCATTCAGGAACTCGCGTGGCAGAACCTGTTTATCCGGCACCTCATGCGTCGTCCCGACCGCGAGGATCTCGACAGTTTCACCGCCGATTTCACGGTCATCAACTGCCCGTCCTTTCAGGCCGATCCCAAACGGCACAATTGCCGCTCCGAAACCGTGATCGCGATGAACTTCGACCGCAAGCTGATCCTGATCGGGGGCACCGAATACGCGGGCGAGAACAAGAAGGCCATCTTCTCGCTGCTGAATTACCTGCTGCCGGAAAAAGGCATCATGCCGATGCATTGCTCGGCCAACCATGCGGTCGGAAACCCCGTTGACACGGCGATCTTCTTTGGCCTGTCGGGCACCGGCAAGACCACGTTGTCCGCCGACCCGAACCGCACGCTGATCGGCGACGACGAACACGGCTGGTCGGATCGCGGCACCTTCAACTTCGAAGGTGGGTGCTATGCCAAGACGATCAATCTGTCCCCCGATGCCGAACCCGAGATCTACGCGACAACCCGCAAGTTCGGCACCGTGATCGAAAACATGGTGTTCGATCCTGAAACCTTCGAGCTTGATTTCGACGACGACAGCCTGACCGCCAACATGCGCAGCGCCTATCCGCTCGAATATATCTCCAACGCATCATCAACCGCGTTAGGTGGTCACCCCAAGAACATCATCATGCTGACATGCGATGCTTTCGGCGTCCTGCCTCCGATCGCGCGGCTGACGCCGGCGCAGGCGATGTATCACTTCCTGTCCGGCTTCACCTCCAAAGTCGCCGGCACCGAGCGCGGAGTGACCGAACCCGAGCCGACCTTCTCAACCTGCTTCGGCGCTCCCTTCATGCCGCGCCGGCCCGAGGTGTACGGCAACCTGCTGCGCGACAAGATCGCCAGCCACGGTGCGACCTGCTGGTTGGTCAACACCGGCTGGACCGGCGGCGCCTACGGCACCGGCCAGCGGATGCCGATCAAGGCAACCCGCGCCCTGCTCACGGCAGCGCTGGACGGAAGCCTTGCCGAGGTCGAGTTCCGCAAAGACCCGAATTTCGGCTTCGACGTGCCGGTCATGGTCGAGGGCGTGCCCGACATGCTTCTTGATCCGCGCCGCACCTGGAACGACAAAGAGGCCTATGACGAACAGGCCTCCAAACTGGTTCAGATGTTCGCGGAGAACTTTGCGCAATACGTGCCCTATATCGACGACGACGTGAAGGCCGCCGCCATCGGCTAACCCGCCGAACTGGAACGCTTTTTGATCCGGGCGCGTCGCTTGCGAGATGCCCGGATTCTATCAAGCTGACGCCGCGCCGCGGCATCGGTCCGCGCAATTTTCGCCAATCTGAACCCTTTTTTCAGCATTTAAGTTGCGCTGCACCTGCAAAGTGCTATCTATGCCGCAAGCGATACAAGGAAGCGATGCATGGCCCATGACGGACAAGACATGACCCTGACAAATGACACGATCCTGCCGGACCTGCTGACACTCACAGCGGCGGCGGTCGAACCTGCCAATGCCGTGCTGGAGCTTGCCAAAACGCGCCTTCGCGAGTTGGTCCAGCAGGACGGCCGCGTCTCTGCTGCGCTTATCGACGAACACCAGACGGCCGCACACGGGCTTGCCTGGCTCGCCACCTATGTCGAGTCGCTGCGACAGATGCAGGGCTGGGCCAAGCGCATGAACGAAAGCGGCACGTTCAGCGAAGTCGAGCAACTGATCCACCAGATCGCCTTCGGGGAATACCTCTGGCAGATTTACGGCGGCATCCAGATGAACCAAGGCGAGATCGTGCGCCTTCAGGATATCGGGCTCAGCCAGGAAGACGCACGCGTTCTTATGACGCCCGAAGTCATGCGCCTGACAGAGCAGGGCAACACCCAGAAGGCCCGTGTCCGCCTTGTCGAACTGATGCAGGAACGCAGCGCCGAACTGACGGTGGGGGCCTGCGGCCTTGACGAAGAACTGGGCATGATCCGAGAGCAATTCCGCCGCTTCTCTGTCGACAAGGTCGAACCCTTCGCGCACGAATGGCACCTCAAGGACGAACTGATCCCGATAGAGATCATCGACGAATTGGCCGAGATGGGGGTCTTTGGTCTGACGATCCCGGAAAACCTCGGCGGCTTCGGTCTCTCCAAGGCGTCGATGTGCGTTGTATCCGAAGAATTGTCGCGCGGCTATATCGGCGTCGGCTCGCTTGGTACGCGCTCTGAAATCGCCGCCGAACTGGTGATCGCGGGCGGCACGGACGAGCAACGCTCCCACTGGCTACCGCGCATCGCGTCCGGTGAAATTCTGCCCACCGCCGTCTTTACCGAACCCAATACCGGCTCCGACCTGGGTGCGCTGCGCACCAAGGGCGTGCAGGACGAAAACGGCGATTGGCTGCTCAACGGCAACAAGACCTGGATCACCCACGCCGCGCGCACCCATGTGATGACGGTGCTGGCCCGCACAGTACCCGATACCGACGATTACAAGGGTCTGTCGATGTTCATGGCCGAAAAGACACCCGGCACCGACGAGGCTCCTTGGCAGGATCCGGGCATTTCCGGCGGCGAGATCGAGGTTCTGGGTTATCGCGGCATGAAGGAATACACCGTCAACTTCGATGATTTCAAAGTGAAGGGCGAAAACCTTCTGGGCATGGAGCAGGGCAAGGGCTTCAAGCAATTGATGGAAACCTTTGAATCCGCCCGCATCCAGACCGCCGCGCGTGCCATCGGCGTGGCGCAATCGGCCTTGGACGAAGGCATGAGCTACGCGCAGGATCGCAAGCAATTCGGCAAGGCGCTCATCAACTTCCCGCGCGTCGCGTCCAAACTGGCGATGATGGCGGTCGAGATCATGGTGGCGCGTCAGCTCACCTATTTCTCGGCCCGCGAAAAGGACGAAGGCCGACGTTGCGACCTCGAAGCTGGCATGGCCAAGCTGCTGGGCGCCCGCGTGGCCTGGGCGGCCGCCGATAATGCGCTGCAAATTCACGGCGGCAACGGTTTCGCCCTGGAATACAAGATCAGCCGCATCCTGTGCGACGCGCGCATTCTCAATATCTTCGAAGGCGCTGCTGAGATTCAGGCACAGGTGATTGCGCGGCGCGTGCTGGGCTGACCCAAACCCCGACGCCGCCCTGAAGGCCTCGTTCGCCCACCGAACGGGGCCTTTTTCATGCGCCGCGACTGATCCACATCAAGGACCAACCGCACCTGAAATGGTCTTGCGATGCGAACTCATCCAAGGAGCACATCATGAGCTGGAAAGCCAAACTCGACGCCGCCAAAACGCAGCTGAAATCCCTCAACGCCGCCATTCCCGACACCTACGCCGCCTTCGGTGGTCTGGGCAAATCCGTCAAGAAAGACAGTGCGTTGTCGTTCAAGGAAAAGGAATATGTCGCGCTTGGCATCGCGGTCGCGACGAAATGCGAACCCTGCATCCTGTTTCACACCGAAGCGCTGATCCGCCTGGGAGCAACCCGCGAAGAGGTTTCCGACGTGCTCGCCACTTGCGTGCAGATGGGTGGCGGTCCAGGCCTGATGTACGCTGGCAAAGCGCTTGAGGTTTTCGACGAACTGTCGTCCTGAACCGTCCCGGCTTCTTCGGTTGGAAAATACCTCGGGGGGCTTGGGGGGCTGGCCCCCCAAACGTCACCCATCCGCGCGGATTGCCTCGTTCTTCGGATCATAGGGACTGTCCTCCACCACTTCGGCGTCCCAAAGCTCACCAAACATCCTGACCTGCAATTTCACCCCCGGAACCGCCAGGTCCGGTCGTAGATACCCCATGCCGATGCTCTTCCCGAACGCCACCGAGTAGCCGCCAGACGTCAAGCGGCCCACCCGCGTGTCACCGTCGTAAAGCGCCTCGCGGCCCCACGGATCGGCATCGTTCGGCCCGTCAATCAGCAAGGTGCAACATTTCGAGCGAATGCCGAGCGACTCCATCGCCTCCTTACCGTGGAAGCGCTTTGAGAGATCGACAAAGCGCGGCAGGTCCGCTTCCAGCGGCGTCGCATCGCGGCCAAGCTCGTTGCCAAAGGCACGGTAGGACTTTTCCTGCCGCAACCAGTTCTGAGCCCGTGCGCCGACCAGCTTCATGTCATGCTTGGCACCCGCGACCATCAACTGATCCCAAAGATACGCCTGCATCTCGATCGGATGATGCAATTCCCATCCCAATTCGCCTGTATAGGCCACCCGGATCGCCCGCACCGGGCACATCCCGAGTTCGATGTCGCGGCAACTCAGCCATGGAAAGCGCTTGTTGCCCAGCACTGTTGCGGGGTCCGCATCCTTGACGATCTCGCGCAAGACATCGCGCGATTTCGGACCGGCAATGGCAAACACGCCCCACTGCGTCGTCACATCCTGTATCTCGATATAGCCGAACTCCGCCGCCTTATCCTCGGCGGATTTGCGCAGGTAATCCGAATCGTAGGCCGTCCACGCTCCGGCGCTGACCAGGTAGTATTCGTCCTCGTCCAGCCGCACGATGGTGTATTCCGTGCGCGTCGTGCCGTGGTCGGTCAGCGCATAGGTCAGGTTGATCCGCCCCACTCTAGGCAACCTGTTGCAGGTGAACCAGTCGAGGAACGCCGTCGCACCCGGCCCCTTGACCACATGCTTGGTAAAGGCCGTCGCGTCGATCAGGCCAACGCCCTCGCGGATTGCCTTCGCCTCCTCGACCGCATGAGGCCACCATGCGCCGCGCCGGAACGACCGCGCGTCGTGATCAAAGGTCTCGGGCGCATCGAGCGGCCCGTAGTAATTCGGACGCTCCCACCCGTTCACGCAACCGAATTGCGCGCCGAGCGCCTTTTGCCTGTCGTACGCTGGCGCCGTACGAAGCGGACGGCAGGCGGGCCGCTCCTCATCGGGGTGGTGCAGGATGTAGACATGTTCATACGCCTCCTCGTTCTTGCGCGCGGCGTACTCGGTGGTCATCCAGGATCCGTAACGTTTGGGATCGAGCGACGCCATGTCGATCTCTGCCTCCCCCTCGACCATCAACTGCGCAAGGTAATATCCGGCACCGCCCGCCGCCGTGATGCCGAAGGAAAACCCTTCCGCAAGCCACATGTTGCGCAGTCCCGGAGCAGGCCCAAGCAGCGGGTTGCCGTCCGGCGTGTAACAGATCGGCCCGTTGAAATCGTCCTTCAGACCCACGGTTTCCGAGGTCGGAATGCGGTGGATCATGCTCATGTATTCCTCTTCGATCCGTTCCAGATCAAGCGGGAACAGATCAGCGCGGAAGCTGTCGGGCACGTTGTATTCAAACCGCGCGGGTGCGTTGCGCTCATAAGGGCCAAGGATCCAGCCGCCCCGCTCTTCGCGCACATACCACTTGGCGTCAGCGTCGCGCAGGACGGGGTGTTCGGGATTACCCGCCTTGCGCCAATCGACCAGCGCTGGATCGGGTTCAGTGACAATGTACTGATGTTCCACCGGAATCGCCGGAATCTTGAGGCCCAGCAGTTTCGCCGTGCGCTGCGCGTGGTTGCCGGTGGCGGTCACAACATGCTCGGCGTGGATCACCATCTGCTCGTCGGAGGGAACAAGGTTGCCCCCCTTTTCGACCATCTTGGTAACCGTCACGTCCCAATGATCGCCGGTCCAGTGGTAGGAATCCACCTGCCATTTTCGCTCGATCTTCACGCCGCGCTGCCGCGCGCCCTTGGCCATCGCCATTGTCACGTCGGCGGGGTTTATATAGCCATCCGTCGGATGAAAGATCGCGCCAACCAGATCGTCGGTACGCAGCAACGGATAGCGCTCCTTGATCTGGGCGGGCGTCAGCCACTCGAACGGCACGCCACATGTCTCGGCCGTGGACGCATAGAGCATATATTCGTCCATCCGCGCCGAGGATTGCGCCATGCGCAGGTTGCCTACCACCGAGAACCCCGCGTTCAGCCCGGTCTCCTCTTCAAGCGTCTTGTAGTATTTGATGGAATAGTCATGGATATGCGTCGTGGCATAGGACATGTTGAAATACGGAAGCAGCCCTGCGGCATGCCATGTGCTGCCACTGGTCAACTCATCGCGCTCCAGCAGCACGACGTCGTCCCATCCGGCGCCGGCCAGATGATAGGCGATCGAGGTGCCGACCGCACCGCCACCGACGACAAGTGCTTTTACATGGGTTTTCATCGGGGCAGACTCCGGCTTAGGTTACGTGCCGACTGTATGTCTCAAAAGCTCGCGCAACCTATGGCGTGTCCGACTCCTGATTGCATAAAACCGACAGAGCCTGACCGATTGTTTGGTGAAGCGAACGCCAGCTGCACCGCATCCAAGACCAGGCCAACGGGCTTGCTGGTTGCCGAAATCAGTGCGGCATTGCGGGCACGACCTGGATCGCTTGCGTGGTTGCATCTTGCGGGCTGCGGCGAATTCATGCTGGCAAAGCACGAACAAGCCCTTTCGCAGCCTCGCAACCACTCCTATAAGACCCTCGGCTTGCGCTCACAGAGTCGCGGGCCAAAGACTTATTTTCTAAGGCAGGGCGGTCATGTTGGGATTGGACAAACTATTGGGCATGTTTTCATCGGACATGGCCATTGACCTTGGGACAGCCAACACGCTGATCTACGTCAAAGGGCGCGGAGTGGTGCTCTCGGAACCTTCGGTGGTCGCCTACCATATCAAGGACGGGCAGAAAAAAGTGCTCGCGGTGGGCGAAGACGCCAAGCTGATGCTGGGCCGGACACCCGGTTCCATCGAGGCGATCCGACCGATGCGCGAAGGCGTGATTGCCGACTTCGACGTCGCCGAAGAGATGATCAAACACTTCATCCGCAAGGTGCATCGCCGCTCGACCTTTTCCAAGCCGAAGGTCATCGTCTGCGTTCCGCATGGCGCAACGCCGGTGGAAAAGCGCGCCATCCGGCAGTCGGTTCTGTCGGCAGGAGCGCGCAAGGCCGGCTTGATCGCCGAACCGATCGCTGCCGCCATCGGTGCGGGGATGCCGATCACCGACCCGACCGGCAACATGGTTGTCGATATCGGCGGCGGCACCACCGAAGTGGCGGTATTGAGCCTTGGCGACATCGTCTACGCCCGCTCGGTCCGCGTGGGGGGCGACCGGATGGACGAAGCGATCATCAACTATCTGCGCCGCCAGCAAAACCTTCTGGTCGGAGACTCAACAGCGGAGCGGATCAAAACCTCGATCGGCACCGCGCGCATGCCCGATGACGGGCGCGGCGCCTCGATGCAAATTCGAGGCCGCGACCTTTTGAACGGTGTGCCCAAGGAAACCGAAGTCAGTCAGGCGCAGATCGCCGAAGCCCTGTCCGAACCCGTGCAGCAGATTTGCGAAGCTGTCATGACCGCGCTGGAGGCCACGCCGCCCGATCTCGCGGCTGACATCGTTGATCGTGGTGTGATGCTGACCGGTGGCGGTGCGCTGTTGGGCGATCTCGATCTGGCATTGCGCGAACAGACCGGATTGGCGGTCTCGATTGCCGATGAGAGCCTGAACTGCGTTGCACTCGGCACCGGCAAGGCGCTGGAATACGAGAAGCAGCTGCGCCACGCGATTGACTACGACAGCTGATCCGACCACCCTTTTGTGGGGAAAGGGGATACTTGGCCAAGGACCGCACCAGCAGCGAAGCCTACACCACTCCGCTCAAGCGCTTGCTTTTGGCGGTTGTTGTGTTGTGCCTGCTGGGTTTGTTCTTTGTCTGGCGCATCGACAGCCCGCGCGTCGAAAGGTTTCGCGCCATGGTGATCGACACGGTGATCCCCAGCTTTGACTGGGCGATGGCCCCTGTCACGGCAGGCGTCAACATCGCGCGCGATTTTCAAAGCTACAACAGGATTTACGAACAGAACCAGGAATTACGCCGCGAGTTGCGACAGATGACCGCGTGGAAAGAAGCGGCGCTGCAACTTGAGCAAGAGAACGCCAAGCTGCGCGATCTGAACAACGTGCGGCTCGATCCACGGCTGACCTATATCACCGGCGTTGTGCTGGCCGACAGCGGGTCGCCATTCCGCCAATCCGTTCTCATCAATGTCGGCTCCCGTGACGGGATCGTCGACGGATGGGCTACGATGGACGGCACCGGGTTGGTGGGTCGCATCTCGGGTGTCGGGTCCAACACCAGCCGCGTCATCATGCTGACCGACGCCACAAGCCGCATTCCCGCGACGATCCAGCCCTCCGGCCAACGGGCACTGATTGTGGGCGACAATACCTCCGCGCCCCCCATCGACTTTCTCGAAGAGCCCGATCAGGTACGCCCCGGTGACCGGATCGTGACATCGGGCGACGGAGAGGTGTTTCCGCCCGGTCTGCTGATCGGGCAAGTGGCCCAAGACCCCGGTGGCCGCCTGCGCACCCGTCTGGCAGCGGATTACGAACGGCTCGAATTCCTGCGCGTGCTGCGGGATCACGGATCGCGGCGGGTGTCGAACCCCTCGGCTCTGATCCTTCCCGCAGTGCCACCGGGGCAAACCGCTATGCCGGTCGCCGAAACGCCGCCTGCGGACGCGGACGCGGACGCGGAAAGTATCGGCCAATGATGGATACCGGACTCTTGCGAATCTGGGGCATGCGGGCGCTGTTCGTGCTGATTGCGCTGGTCATCCTGTTCTTTCACCTTCTGCCGCTCGATCTCAGCCCGAGCCGCTGGGCCGCGCCTGACATTCTGGTCGCGATGACGTTCGCCTGGGCCGTGCGGCGCCCGGACTATGTGCCGATCCTCTTGATCGCGATCGTGATGCTCTTGGCCGATATGTTGCTACAGCGCCCGCCGGGCCTTTGGTCGGTTCTGGTTGTCTGTGCCGCCGAGTGGCTGAAATCGCGCGACCGGCGCGACCGGGAAACCACGTTCGTGCTGGAGTGGCTGACCTTCGCCGGTGTCCTCATTGTGATTACCGCCCTCTATCGCACGGTGATGATGGTGCTTATTCTGGCGCCGGGCACGCTGACGCTGAGCGTGATACAGGTGGCGGCGACGGTCGCGTTTTATCCAGTGGTCGTCGGTGTGTCCTATGTGCTGTTCGGCGTACGCCGTGCCGCACCGGGCGATGTGGACCGATTGGGACGGGCGATATGAGGCGTGCGCCAAAAGACACCGCGGAAAGCATCCGCAAAATCTCGCGTCGCGGGGTGATCCTTGGCGGTGCGCAACTGGCGTTTGCTGGGGCTTTGGGCCTGCGCATGCAGCACTTGCAGGTTGATCAAGCCGACGAATTTCGCCTTCTCGCCGAAGAAAACAGGATCAACATCCGGCTGATCCCCCCGAGCCGCGGCCAGATCTTTGATCGCAACGGTGTCATTCTCGCCGGAAATGCGCCGTCCTACCGCATCACGATGGTGCGCGAAGATGCAGGCAATGTGGATGACGTGATCGCGCGTCTGTCCTCGCTTGTGGAACTTGACGAAGTCGAATTGAACCGCGCCCTGCTTGAGATGCAGCGCAGCGCGCCGTTCCTGCCGGTCACGGTGGCTGAACGTGTATCCTGGCAAGACATCAGCCGTGTCGCCGTCAATGCCCCGGCCCTGCCCGGCGTCACGCCCGAGGTCGGCTTGTCGCGTGTCTATCCGCGGCGTGGCGATTTCGCACATGTGGTCGGTTATGTCGGCCCGGTCAGTGAGCGGGATCTGGCGCGCTATGACGCGCCCGATCCGGTTCTGCGCATCCCGCGATTCCAGATCGGCAAGGTCGGGATCGAGGCGCGGCACGAAGAAAAGCTGCGCGGTCGCGCCGGAGCCAAGCGCGTCGAGGTGAACGCCGTCGGCCGTGTCATGCGAGAGCTTGACCGCCGCGAAGGCACACCGGGTCTGGACATGCAGTTGACCGTCGACAGCAATTTGCAAAGCTACATCCAGGCGCGACTGGGCGAGGAAAGCGCGTCGGTCGTGGTGATGGACGTGACCAATGGCGATCTGCTGGGCATCGCGTCTTCGCCCTCATACGATCCCAACAAGTTCGTACGCGGCATTTCGGTGGCCGATTACAGCGTGCTTCGCGAAAACGACCACCGCCCGCTGGCATCGAAAACCGTGCAGGACGCGTATCCGCCCGGCTCGACCTTCAAGATGGTCACGGCACTTGCGGCGCTTGACGCCGGAGTGGTCGCGCCGGACGAAACCGTCTGGTGCCCCGGACACCTCAAGGTGGGCGGACGACGTTTTCACTGCTGGAAACGCGCGGGCCACGGCCACATGAACCTCGAGCAATCGCTGCGCGAAAGCTGTGACGTGTATTACTACGACCTCGCGCTCAAGGTCGGCATCGAACGCATTGCCGAAACCGCGCAGCGGCTCGGCCTCGGTCAGGCGTTCAGCATCGGCATGTCTGCTGTCACCGATGGCCTGATCCCCAACAAGGATTGGAAGCTGCGCGAACGCGGCAAGGCGTGGGTGATCGGCGATACGGTGAACGCTTCGATCGGCCAGGGTTTCGTGCTCAGCTCGCCGTTGCAGCAAGCGGTGATGACCGCGCGTCTGGCGACCGGAAGGTCAGTCACTCCACGCTTGGTGCGTCACATCGACGGCACCGATCAGGCGCTAGCGGGCGGCGACGATCTCGGCTTCAACGAGAACCACCTGCGCCAGATCCGACGTGCCATGTTCGCCGTCAGCAACAACCGGCGCGGCACGGCCTATCGCTCTCGCATCATCGAAGACGCCTACCGCATGGCCGGCAAGACCGGCACCAGCCAGGTCCGCAACATCACGCCTGCCGAGCGTGCGCGCGGCGTGACCCGCAACGAGGATCTGCCGTGGAACCGGCGCGACCATGCCTTGTTCGTGAATTACGCCCCCTATGAAGCGCCCCGGATTTCCGTGTCCGTCGTTGTCGAACACGGTGGCGGCGGATCTGCAGCGGCCGCTCCGATCGCCCGGGACATCACGTTGCAGGCACTTTATGGCGACACTCCCCCACTCGAGGCATACCCCTCTGGCGATCGGGAGCGCATTCAAAGCCAGCAGGATCGGTTGCAGAAGATCCTGCAAGCCAATCACCCGGACGGAAACAGCCGGGCATGAGTTATCTTGAATATACCGTCAAGACCGTTCCGGCGGGATGGCGCAAGATGTTGTTCATCAACTGGCCTCTGGTGGCCCTTCTGGCCGCGATTGCCGGTGTCGGTTTCCTGATGCTCTACTCGGTTGCTGGCGGGTCGATGACACCCTGGGCCGAACCGCAGATCAAACGCTTTGCGCTTGGCGTGGCGCTTATGTTCATCGTGGCGATGGTGCCGATCTGGTTCTGGCGCAACATGTCCGTCATGGCCTATCTCATCGCGCTGGGTTTGCTGGTCGCGGTCGAGTTCTTCGGCTCTGTCGGGATGGGCGCACAGCGCTGGATCGACCTTGGGTTCATGCGCCTGCAACCGTCCGAATTGATGAAAGTCGCCATGGTGATGGTGCTTGCGGCGTATTACGACTGGCTGCCGATGCGTAAAACCTCGCACCCGTTCTGGGTGCTCTTGCCGATCTTCATCATCCTGTTGCCCACCTTCATGGTGCTGACGCAACCCGATCTCGGCACCGCCATATTGCTCGTTGCCGGGGGCGGATTGATGATGTTTCTCGCCGGCGTACACTGGGCGTATTTCGCAACCGTGATCGCCGCAGGAACCGGCGGCATCTATGCCATCTTCCTAAGCCGTGGCACGGATTGGCAATTGCTCAAGGAATATCAGTTCCGCCGCATCGACACGTTCCTCGATCCGAGTTCAGACCCGCTTGGCGCGGGCTATCACATCACCCAAGCCAAGATTGCGATGGGATCGGGCGGCTGGACCGGGCGCGGTTTCATGCAAGGCACCCAATCGCGTCTGAATTTCTTGCCAGAGAAACACACGGATTTCATTTTCAACACACTGGCCGAGGAATTCGGGTTCATCGGCGGCATTTCACTGCTGCTGCTTTATGTTCTGATCCTGATCTTCTGCATCATCGCCGCCCTGCAAAACCGCGACCGCTACTCATCCCTGCTGATCCTCGGCATCGGCGTCACGTTCTTTTTGTACTTTGCCGTCAACATGTCGATGGTGATGGGCCTGGCCCCTGTCGTGGGTGTCCCTCTGCCTCTGGTGAGTTATGGCGGATCGGCGATGCTGGTCTTGATGATCGCGTTCGGCCTTGTACAAAGCGCTCATATCCACCGCGCGAGGTAATCCATGTCCGTCAACATTCTTTTCGCCGCCCACGCAACGCGTTGGGCGGACTACGAAACCCCGCTGCGCAACGCGCTGAACGATACCGGGCTGGACTATAGATTGGCGACCGACTTGCCGGCCGACAGCGTTGATTACATCATCTATGCGCCCAACTCCGAGGTTCAGGATTTCACGCCCTTCACCCGGCTGAAAGCGGTTCTGAACCTTTGGGCAGGCGTCGAAGACGCGGTTGGCAATCCGACCCTCACCGTGCCCTTTGCGCGCATGGTCGATGATGCCGGCCTGACGCAAGGTATGGTGGAGTGGGTCACGGGCCACGCGTTGCGACATCATCTTGGAATGGACGCACATATCGTCAATCCGGATCACCAATGGTCGGCCAAGGCGCCACCGGTTTCGGCCGATCGTCCGGTCGGAATACTGGGGCTGGGCGAACTTGGCACCGCCTGCGGACAGGCGCTCTCGCGGCTTGGCTTTCCGGTCACCGGATGGTCGCGCACCGCCAAATCCGTGGACGGGATCACGTGCCTGCACGGTGCGGACGGCCTGAGGGAAACCCTGCGCAATTCGCAGATCGTGATCCTGCTATTGCCGGACACACCTGCCACGCAAAATACGCTGAATGCTGAAACACTCGCGCTATTGCCGCACGGTGCGTTCGTCCTAAACCCCGGACGTGGGCCACTGATCGACGACAGCGCTCTGCTTGACGCGCTCGACAGCGGACAGGTGGCGCATGCAACGCTTGATGTGTTTCGCACCGAACCGTTGCCACGCGATCATCCGTTCTGGTCGCACCCAAGCGTCACGGTCACGCCGCACATCGCCTCGCAGACCCGCCCGCCGAGTGCGGCGCGCGCAGTGGTCGAGAACATCCGCCGCTCCGAGGCTGGCGAACCGCTGCTGCATCTTGTCGATCGCGACGCCGGATATTAACACCGCATCAATCACATTGGAGCCGCCACAATGACATTCGACCGTTCGGTTAAGATCGCCCCATCCATCCTCGCCTCCGACTTCGCCAATTTCGGTGCCGAGATCCAAGCGGTCGAAGCGCAGGGCGCGGACTGGATACACGTCGATGTCATGGACGGCCATTTTGTGCCCAACATCACGTTCGGTCCCGCGACCTGCGCCGCCATTCGGCCCCATATCAAGACGCTTATGGACGTTCACCTGATGATCGCGCCTGTCGATCCGTATATCGAGGCGTTCGCAGATGCAGGTGCCGACATCATCACCGCCCATGTCGAGGCCGGCCCCCATATCCACCGTACATTGCAAGCGATCCGGGCCAGCGGAGCCAAGGCAGGACTGGCGCTCAACCCCGGCACACCAGCCGAAGCGGCAGCGCCCCTGCTCGATCTGGTCGATATGATCTGCGTGATGACCGTGAACCCCGGCTTTGGCGGCCAGAGCTTCATTCACCCCTGTGTTCAGAAAGTCAGCGAGTTGCGAGAAATGATCGGGGATCGCGAGGTCCATATCGAAGTGGATGGCGGCGTCGATCCCAGAACCGCACCTTTGGTCGTCGCCGCAGGGGCCGACGTTCTGGTTGCCGGTTCGGCCGTCTTCAAAGGCGGGTCGGTCGAAAACCCTGCGCCCTATGGCGACAATATGCGCGCCATTCGCGAAGCTGTGAACTGAACTTTCCGGCGCGCCGGGCATTGACCTCATGAGACGAAACTCAGGAGGTTTTATGTCCGATCAAATGTCCCGCATCACATTGGCCCGCCGCCCCGAAGGCGCACCAGTGCAAGACGACTTCAAACTGGAAACCGGCGCTCTGCCTGAACCGGGCAAAGGCGAGGTGTTGATCGAGGTCACGCACCTGTCGCTCGACCCCTATATGCGGGGCCGCATGGACGACGCCAAGAGCTATGCAGAATCGCTCGAAATCGGCGACACCATGACCGGTCAGGGTGTAGGGCGCGTGTTGAAAAGCAACGCAGACGATTTTGCCGAAGGGGATACCGTCACCGGAATGACCGGCTGGGCCAGCCATGCAACGCTTCCAGCCAGTGTTTTGCGCAAACTTGACGGATCGGTTCCGGCATCCACCGCATTGGGCGTGCTTGGCATGCCGGGACTGACCGGTTGGGTCGGGTTGCACAAGTATGGCAATCCCAAAGCCGGCGAAACACTGGTTGTCGGTGCCGCCACCGGACCCGTCGGCTCTATGGTGGGACAACTCGCCAAGAGCCTGGGCCTGCGCACCGTGGCCATCGCCGGAGGAGAAGAAAAATGCCGCATCGCCACCGAGACGTTCGGGTTTGACGCCGCAATCGACCACCACGCGCATGACGACGCGAAATCCCTGCGCGCCGCGATTGCCGAAGCGGCCCCGGACGGTGTCGACATATATTGGGAGAACGTTGCGGGCCAGCTCATCGAGGCGGTTCTGCCGCTGATGAACGTGCACGGGCGCATACCGATTTGCGGCATGGTTGCGTGGTACGGCGGCGACAATATCGCCGAAGAAAACCAGCTTCCTGCGATGTGGCGCAGCATTCTTGTGAACCGACTACAGGTGACGGGTTTCATCATCTTCGACCACTGGGATGAGTTCCCCGAGTTCCTGGCCGATGTCGGCCCAAAGGTTGAGGCCGGCGAGATCTCCTATCTTGAAGACGTGGCCGAAGGCCTCGAAAATGCGCCGGAGGCGTTCATCGCAATGCTGAAAGGTGGCAATATGGGAAAGCAGGTCGTCAAGCTGTGATCTAGACCCCGCTCTCGACCTCCAACGCCAAGGGCGCCGCGGGCGTGGCTTTCAAATCATCCACTTGAAGCGGGCCGCCGGGTTTTGACAACCGGTTGCGCACAACCCAATGAAGCCGCGTCGATGCGCGGGTGATAGCGACATAGGCCAGCCGTTTCCACAGCGGCTGGCCCGCCTCGACCCGCCCCATTCGCGCGGCAGCATATAAATCCGGAGCAAAGACCTGCACCTCGTCCCACTGCGACCCCTGCGCTTTGTGAATGGTCACCGCCGCGCCGTGCAGGAAGGTTGCGCCCATGCGGGCGGCGAAGGGAATAAACGGCTCTTCCTCCCCCGGTTTCTCGATCTTCACGATGGAAGCCGCTGAAACCTGAGGGTCTTCCGCACCCATCACGTGAAGCCTTGAGAATCCCGGCTTTCGCCCCGGACCGAGATAGATCACCTGCGCTCCCTTGATCAGACCCCGCGCCTCGAGATCGAGCCGCTTCTTGCGGTGTTTCAGAGGCAGTTCAAGCCCGTCGCAGATCAGAGGCTCGCCTTCCAAAAGTGAATCCTCAGGTGCGCCATGCACTGCGCGAAAGGCGTGGATCAGGCGAATACGCGTCGCGTTGCGCCAGACAAGCACGGGGGACCGCGCCATCAGGTCCACCTCGACCCGCTGGCCCCAGACCACACGATCGTCAGTCTTTGAAGCCTCTTCGACCATCCGTTCGAAAGCCTCAAAATCCAGTGCGGGGTCGGCGAGCGCGTGCGCCAGATCGAGGATCGGGTTGTCGGCATCCTGCCGGTGAATGCGGCTCAGGTTCATCACCTGAGACGGCTCCAGCGATTCAAACACCATCTTGCCCGATTGGTTAACGGGCGCGAGCTGCGCCGGATCGCCAAACAGCAGCAAATGGGGAAAAATCTCGCGCAGGTCTGCGACCTGACGTTCATCCAGCATCGACGCCTCATCGACAAACCCGATGTCGAGCGGATCCTCACGCCGTTTCCAGCCGGTGATGAAATCCGAACCGCGCAACCCGGCGGCAGCCAATGCAGCAGGGATCGATTTGTGCGTTTCAAAGGACAGTTGGGCCCGCGCCAGCGCCTCGTCTGTCAGCCCCTCAATCTCGGGCCGGTCGTCGTTGCCCATCAGCCATTCCGCAATCCGCTCGTATTCCGGATCATAGACCGGTGTGTACAGGATGCGGTGAATGGTTGTCGCCGGAACGCCGCGCATCCGCAAGACGCTGGCGGCTTTGTTCGTTGGCGCAAGCACCGCCAGAGTGCGCCGATCCTTGCGCCTTCGGCCTTCGTAATCGCCTGAAACGAGATCGACACCCGCGTCCTGCAACGCCTTGCAAAGTTCCGCCAGAAGCAGCGTTTTTCCAGACCCGGCCTTACCGGTGATCGCCATGATCTTGGTCTGACCATCACGCGGCGGCATCAGGTGACCGGTGTCAAGATCGACACCGGCCTCGCGCAGCATGTCTGCGACCTGATCGTGCGCGGCGGCCTGATCGTGCGAATATGTGAGGGCGGGCAATGTCATGCCCGAACCCTATATCGCCCGACAATCAGGCACCAGCGGCAGGCGGTCCATTGTCAGGCATTCCGATCGCTAGGCCGCATGGACCGCAGACTGCGTCACCGAGCTGCCAAAGGCCGCCTCGAACCAACTCCGTGAGTCTGCCAACGAGACGCCAGCGACCTGTGAGACATGCCTTTGCGCAGCTTCGGAAAATTCCCACAGACCGACACTGATCGCCTGACGGCCCTCGCCTTGGGTTCCCAAAACCTCGGGCGCGGCGCCGATCCGGTTGTAGATACGCACCATCCGGGCATCGAACACCCCGACGAAATGGCGAATGTCAAAGCCCTGCATCACCTCGCCTCCAGCCAGCATCAGCGCCGCAGCAGTGCCCGGCTCGGGGTTTCGCGCAAGGCAAAAGCGGGTACATTCCCAGATGAACGGGCTTTGAAACGCCACCCCGTCCGTCAGCGTCAGGAAATGCTCGTTGACCATCGTGCGTCCGGTTGTGGGCAAGAACCGCATCGATCCGCCATGCGTGCCGTCGGGTTTTTCCCAGATCACATACAGTGGGTTGAGATCGTCATATTGATCCCTCTCCTGACCGTTTTTATCAACGCTGACCTCCCATCCCAGCCGTGTTGCGAACTGGTCGGCGCGGTCTTGATACATGGTGCGCGCAAGCAGCGGTGTGGTCGAGAGTTGATCGGCATACAGGTAACGAATCATCAGCACAGTCTCCGTTTGTTGCAAACAGGCTGTGCTTCAAAGGTGAATTGTTTCTTGCCACGGCGACCGATGCCCGTTGCGTGGCGAATTATCGCCGATGCAAAGACAACGCGTCGCTAGACCACGATTTGCCCGCGCGCCATCGCACGCGCGACGGCGTGCGTGGTATTGAGCGCCCCGAGTTTGAACCGCGCGCTTTCGATGTAAACCCGCAAGGTATGCTCTGAAATCGACAAGGTATCAGCCACCTGCGCGCGGCTGTATCCGACAGCCAACAACGTCATCGTTTCCACCTCTCGCGGTGACAGCGGCTGCGTCGGCGCGGGCTTGCGACCGGGTTCAAGATTGAGCGCGGTCTGGTTGAAATAATGCGCCAACAGAATGAGATCGCGCCGGTTGAGCTCTGCGAAACCCGCCCATTCGGCATCATCGCAGCTGTGACTGACTGTAAACAACGCAAATTGCCCGTTCGGCCCGCGGATCGGAATCGAGAACCCCTGATTACCGATACCATGCGCCATCGCGTCTTTCTGAAACGCCCGTGCCGTCTTGCTCGACCAGTCCAGACGTTTCCAGTCAACGGGGTGGAAATGCTGGTAACAGCCCAGCACGACCGGATCTATGCGCAGATAACCCTGGTCCAGATAGCGCTGAACCCATGCCGGATCTTAGGTGCCGCATCCATATTGCTCACCGTTGCCAGACACCCAATGATATACCATGTGATCGACGCTGTAATGATCGCGCAGCCATTCTATGGCAATCTGCAAATCTTCAAGACGTTCGGCGCACTCCAATCGTGCAATCACCCCGTCCAACTGCGGCAGTTTCTCCAAGTAACCCACGGCCTATCCCCTTACCGTGCGACACAAGCTCTGCCCGCGCGACCAGCTGAGTATCGTCCAGCTTGGCAGCCAGCGCTTCGAGGTCGTTTGCAGCTGCAAACGTCCTGAGGTCTGTCAACACGTCTATGATCCAATCATGTCCCATTTCAGCGTCACCTCCAGATAGTTAATAGTTCGTTAACACAACCCTAGCATGTGGTAAAAAAGTGTGAAATTCCCTGATTCCAACTCCCCGAAAATGGGGAAGGGAAAATTTCTATCGCACTGTTTTGACTGCACACGCCTTTTCGAGACGTAAAAACCCTGCGAACCGGAATGGCTCGCAGGGTCTGTCTAACAGCGAGTCGTAAGCGTTTGGTTACGATTTGGCCGCCAGGGCGTCCTCGAACGTGCGCAGCCCGGTTTTGGGTGCCTGAACCAACACCGCCATATTTCCGGGCTTGTGCTCGTTACGCAGCATCTTGGTGTGCGCCTGCGGGATTTCGTCCCAAGGAAAAACCTCGGACATGCACGGGTCAAGCCGCCGTTCGATCATCAGCTGATTGGCCGACGCCGCCTGCTTGAGATGCGCGAAATGCGATCCCTGTAGGCGTTTCTGATGCATCCACATGTAGCGTACGTCAAACGTACAATTGAACCCTGTGGTGCCCGCACAAATCACGACCATGCCGCCTTTCTTGACCACCAGCGTCGAAACCGGGAAGGTCGCCTCACCCGGATGTTCGAACACCATATCGACGTTCTTGCCCTTGCCGGTGATGTCCCAGATCGCCTTGCCGAATTTGCGCGCCTCGGTGAACCACTCCTTGTATTCAGGCGTGTTCACAGTGGGCAACTGGCCCCAGCATTTGAAATCCTTGCGATTGATAACGCCCTTGGCGCCCATCGACATCACGAACTCGCGCTTGTCCTCGTCAGAGATCACGCCGATCGCGTTGGCGCCCGCAGTATTGGCCAATTGGATCGCATAGGAGCCCAATCCGCCGGATGCGCCCCAGACAAGGACGTTCTGGCCCGGACGCAATTCATGCGGCTGATGACCGAACAGCATGCGATATGCCGTCGCCAGCGTCAGCGTGTAACACGCGCTTTCTTCCCACGTCAGATGCTTGGGTCGCGGCATCAACTGCTGTGCCTGAACCCGCGTGAATTGCGAGAACGATCCGTCGTGCGTCTCGTATCCCCAGATACGCTGGCTCGGGCTGAACATCGGGTCGCCGCCGTTGCACTCTTCGTCGTCGCCATTGTCCTGATTGCAGTGGATGACAACCTCATCACCCACTTTCCAGCGCGTGACCTTGTCGCCCACTTTCCAGACGATGCCCGACGCATCCGATCCGGCGATGTGATAGGGCTGCTGGTGTCCGTCGAACGGGCTGATCGGCTGGCCCAGTCCAGCCCAGACACCGTTGTAATTCACCCCTGCCGCCATCACGAGAACCAGGACCTCGTGGCTGTCGATCTGCCAGGTATCGACAACTTCGATTTCGAACGCCTGCTCAGGCTCGCCGTGACGCTCGCGGCGAATGGCCCAGGCATACATTTGCTTGGGAACATAGCCGAGCGGTGGCATTTCGCCGATTTCGTACAGATCTTTTTCAGGCGCGTCATACGCCGCGATGCCGGTTTCCTGGTCCAGAGCCATCGGAGCCTCCTAGAGTCGAGTTACAAGTGTGCCGCAATGCAGAATCGCGGCGTCTGACCCTGAGATATGTGCCGGATTGAAATTATGCAATAAGATTTCAGCCGATTTTGTAATTTTATAACCGAGCAATTGCAGAAATTCCTTCGCGGGCGCAGAAATCAGCTACATCAGATGTTTGATCGAATTCGCATAGAACTGAGCCAGCGCGTATTGTCCATCCGCGATGCGCACTCGCCCCTCCTCCCGGACAACAATCCCGCGCTCTTCCAAGGCGCGTAGTCCGAATTTCACCGCATAATCACAATCGCCACGCGGCAGATGCACCTGCGCGTCGTCCAATGCCGTGACCGCTTCCGCAAAGGCAACACCAAGTTGCGCAGGAGTGACCGCGCCGTCCCGCAGAAGCAGGGTTGTGACCAAGGGCACTGGCAAAACCGGGACCGCATCGGAAATGCGCTGCATGATCATTTCTGAAAGAGCCTCGGTGTTCTCGACACCACCCGCGATGTCACTGAGCAAAACAGGTTCTCCAAAGCTGACCGCAGCGTAGCCGAAGCGGTGGAACCGGCCAGTGACACGTTGCCAGATCTTGCGCAGGATCGCCCGGGACACCACGCTGATCCGCGCCCGGAACTTGCGGTCACCGGTCTCTTGGGCTTTCAGCAGAATGGTGTCTTCCAGCACCCGATCGTAATTCAGCGCGATGGGTACAAAAATCACATCCCGATTGGCGGTGGCCGCGCCCTTCAGGATATAGCTCAGTATCCCGACCTTCGGCTGCGCGAGACTTCCATCAAGGCTCAGCCCTCCTTCGGGAAACACCGCCTGGGTCACACCCGCTCCGGTCGCCTGTTGCACATACCGCGCCAGAACCTTGCGATAGAGATCGTTTCGCGATCTGCGCCGGATGAAATACGCCCCCATCGCCCGGATCAACCGTGACAACGGCCACACCCGCGCCCATTCGCCCACCGCGTAGGACAACGCAGACCGATCCGCCGCAAGGTACGTGACAAGCACATAATCCATGTTGGAGCGGTGATTCATCACGAACACGACCGTTGCATCAGGGTCGATATCGGCCAGCCGCACGTCATGGTGCACCATCCGCACGCGGTACAGCGACGTGCTCAGAAACTTGGCCGCCCGGATGGCAAAGCCGAAATAGGCCCATGCCGAAAACGACGGAACGATCTCGCGCGCATAGCGGCGCGCACGCTCGAAAGCCACGTCCTCGCGCACGCCGGTCGCCTTGGCATGTTCGACGATGGCCTGCGTCACTTCGGGATCATAGACAAGCCGCTGGATCATATCGTGCCGCCTGAGCAGCTTGAATGGCTGGATCGGCGTCTCAAGGCGCGCATTCAGACGCGTCACGGCGCGTTCCATCCGGCGACGAAAGAACCAGCGCACCGAGGGAAACAGGAAATGCGACGCGAACGTCACCGCCGCAAAGAGCACGATCAGAACGAACACCCATAAGGGAAGCGTCACATTGCTTGTCATCGTGTCACTTTCGCAACGTAGCAGCGCCGGGTAAACCACTCATATCTCGCCACCCGGTTGCCGGCGCGCGAAAGTCATGGTCAGCGTCTTGCTAAAATACCCGTTGGGGTTTTCCAAGGCTGCCCGGATGGAATATGCTGTCGCGCAGAAAAACCGCGACGCCGCAGTGCGGCGAATTGACAGCGACACAATCTTTCACATATTCACCTACTGACGCAACATGATTACGCAAACGAATCTCGCCAGTAACGGAGCCACAATGACCGACGCACAGACCCCGCCCCGCGACCGCCCTTGGCTCATCCGCACATATGCGGGTCATTCCACCGCAGAAGCCTCCAATACGCTCTACCGGTCCAATCTCGCACGCGGTCAGACAGGTCTTTCGGTGGCCTTCGATTTGCCCACGCAAACCGGCTATGACAGCGATCACATCCTGTCGCGTGGCGAAGTCGGAAAGGTCGGCGTGCCAGTCAGCCATCTTGGCGACATGCGCATGCTGTTTGACCAGATTCCGCTGGAGCAGATGAACACCTCCATGACGATCAATGCCACCGCGCCATGGCTGCTGTCGCTCTATATTGCCGTCGCCGAGGAACAGGGCGCGGATGTGAGCAAGCTGCAAGGCACGGTGCAGAACGATCTTATCAAGGAATACCTTTCGCGCGGCACCTATATCTGTCCGCCGAAACCGTCGCTCAAGATGATCGGGGATGTGGCCGAATACTGCTACACGCATATCCCCAAATGGAACCCGATGAACGTCTGTTCCTACCATTTGCAAGAGGCCGGCGCGACACCGGAGCAGGAGTTGTCCTTCGCCCTTGCCACCGCAGTAGCCGTGCTGGACGAATTGAAACCCCGCGTTCCCGACGAGGATTTCCCGGCCCTCTGTGGCCGCATCTCCTTCTTCGTCAACGCAGGCATTCGGTTCGTCACCGAGATGTGCAAGATGCGCGCGTTTGTCGATCTCTGGGATGAAATCCTGGAAACCCGATACGGTGTCGAAAACCCCAAATTCCGCCGCTTTCGCTATGGCGTTCAGGTCAATTCCCTTGGCCTGACCGAGCAGCAGCCGGAAAATAACGTTTACCGAATTCTGATCGAAATGTTGGCGGTGACTCTCTCCAAGAAAGCCCGCGCCCGCGCCGTGCAATTGCCCGCCTGGAACGAAGCGCTTGGCCTGCCGCGCCCGTGGGATCAGCAATGGTCGATGCGGATGCAACAGATTCTGGCCTATGAAACGGATCTTCTGGAATATGACGATCTGTTTGAAAACAACCCGGCAGTGGATCGCAAGGTTGAAGAGCTGAAAGATGGCGCCCGGGCAGAATTGGCCAATATCGACAGCATGGGCGGCGCCATCGGCGCAATCGACTACATGAAAGGCCGCCTTGTCGATTCAAACGCCGACCGCCTGAACCGGATCGAGCGCAACGAAACAATTGTTGTCGGCGTCAACAAATGGACCGAGGGCGAACCGTCCCCTCTGCAAACCGAAGACGGCGGCATCATGGTTGTCGATCCGGCGGTCGAGCAACATCAAATCGACCGCCTCTCCAAATGGCGCGCCGAACGTGACGCCGGCGCGGTCCAAGCCGCTCTCGCCGATCTGCGGGCAGCCGCCAATGAGGGGCGCAATGTCATGCCCGCCTCGATCGCCTGCGCCAAGGCCGGCGTGACGACAGGCGAATGGGCTCAGGAAATGCGCAATGTCTACGGCGAGTATCGTGGACCCACAGGCGTGTCCAAAGCCATGTCGAACAAGACCGAAGGGTTGGACGATATCCGCGATGCGGTTGATGCTGTCAGCGACCGACTGGGCCGCCGCCTGAAATTCCTTGTCGGCAAACCGGGCCTTGACGGCCATTCCAACGGTGCCGAGCAAATCGCGTTCCGGGCTCGTGATTGCGGCATGGAGATCGACTATGAAGGCATCCGCCTCACCCCCGACCAGATCGTTGCCGCCGCACAGGAACATGACGTGCATGTGGTCGGCCTGTCTATCCTGTCGGGAAGCCACATTCCGCTGGTCGAGGACATGATGAAAAAGATGGCCGATGCTGGATTGACGCATATTCCCGTCATCGTCGGCGGCATCATCCCCGAGGACGACGCCGCTCGCTTGAAAGCGATGGGCGTGGCCAAAGTCTACACCCCCAAGGATTTCGTTCTGAATACCATCATGATGGATATCGTGACGCTGGTCGATCCTCAGGCCGTCGCGGCAGAGTAAATCCGATGTCCGCATAAGGATCATCATCCTTTTGACCTGACAGTCGAAAGGATGGTGAAATGCAGCTCAAATCAACCGTGAATTGCATTTCGGCGGATATCCGATTGGCCTCACCCGGTTCCTGAATTGACATAATCTGAAACATCTTTATCTCTCGATTGGAATTGCACACCTGCTGGAGGGAAATATGGCGATTGATGTGAATGACATGTCGAAAGACGAATTGAAAAAGCTGATCAACGATGCTGAAAAAGCTTTGAAATCTCTTGAATCTCGCCGCAAGGCCGAAGCCAAGAAAGCGGCGGAAAGCGCTGCGAAGGAATACGGTTTTTCGTTGGATGAATTGCTCGGTGCTGCACCCAAGAAGGGGTCCAAAAGTCCGCCCAAATATCGCAATCCAGCAAATGCCGATCAGACCTGGACGGGCAAGGGCCGCAAACCCAATTGGCTAAACGACGCTTTGGCCGACGGCAAATCGCTCCAAGATCTGGCGATCTGACATGACGGTCCACATCGGTGCCAAAGCGGGTGATATCGCTGAAATCGTTCTCATGCCCGGCGATCCCTATCGCGCGAAATGGGCGGCAGAGACCTTTCTTGATGACGCCAAACTGATCAACGAAACGCGTGGGATGTTGGGGTTCACCGGCACCTGGAAAGGCCGGCGCGTCACCATTCAGGGCTCCGGAATGGGAATGCCGTCGCTGTCGATCTATGCCAACGAGTTGATCCGCGATTACGGTGCAAAGACGCTGATCCGCATCGGGTCTTGCGGCGGGATGCAGCCTCAGGTCGGTATTCGCGATGTTGTTCTGGCAATGACGGCAACCACTCTGTCCACGCCGTCACGCGGCATCTTCAAGGAATTGAATTTCGCCCCGTGTGCGGATTGGGGCTTGCTCCGCGCCGCGTTCGACGCGGCCGAGGCGAAAGGCGTGAAAACCCATGTCGGCGGGATCTATTCGTCGGATGTCTTTTACGACGAACGCCCCGATCTGAATGAACAGATGACCCGTCACGGGATTCTCGGCGTCGAAATGGAAGCGGCTGAACTTTACAACCTTGCCGCGCGCCATTCGGTTCGCGCCTTGGCCGTTCTGACGGTTTCGGACCATTTGCAAACCGGCGAAGCCCTGCCCGCAGAGGACCGCGAGCGCAGCTTTGGTGATATGATCGAGATCGCCCTGACCGCCGCGTTCGCCTGAATTCGATCACCGCCCGTGACTTCGGTCATATCCGTTTACGGGCGGTGATACCCACCCCTGAAGCGCACCGTCTTTGGGGCGCAGCACATCAACCCGAAGCGGATAACACGCGGCAACGTCGCTGGTGTGCTCAGACGAACAGTCACCGCCGGGACAGGCGGACAAAGCGCCGAGCAAATCAATCTCCGCAAAAAACGTCAAATGATCGCCGGGCCGCACCGGGCTGGCTTTCATGAAATACTGCCCCGTGTCACGTGTGAATCCGGTACACATGAAGATGTTCAACACATCATGCACATGCCACTCTGCCTCTGACAACGACACGCCAGTCGCGTCCGCCAGCGCCCGTGTGAGGTTGGAGTGGCAGCAATGATGGTACTGTGATCCAGACAAGAGTGTGCCGGTATAAGGGTCACACCGCGTGCCGATCACGTCATGCACCGATCCGCCAAAACGGTCGATCCCATACCAATCGAGACTGTCCTCAACGATTGTCGCGAGGGGTCGCAAGGTCGGAAACGACGACCAAAGCCGCTCTCCCGTTGTGACATGCGTTCCATGTAGCGCACGCGTCTTGCCGGAATAAAATCGCTCGCTCAGATCTTCGGCATTCCACAGGTTCAAATCTCCGACCTGCGGCCCCTCGACACTGACGATGCGAAAGAAACTCCCCGCCGGAACGCGAAAGCTGCACGCATCACGCGGCGGTGCGACCACGGTTTCCACGATTTCCGCACTGGCCAAAGCACGCGCATAAGTCGCCATATCAGGGCGAGGCAACGTGTCATTCGGATAGCAGATCACCGGCGCCACCGCGCGGCGCGCATCGGCGTCGTCTGGAATCCTCGTCATGCTCTTTCCCTGTCATCTGCCAAGCAAGGAAGCGCAGATCGCATCTGATGGCAAGCATCGTTCAGGCGAAAGAATGGATGTATTTTTCAAGAGAAGAACGCGGTTGCGTTCACGGCGTTTCAATCAATATGCGCTGAACTCACCGCGCGGTAGAGGCTGGAGAGCCGATCAACGCCGGAGCGTGGTAGGCTGGACCCCTGGCTTCTTTTCTTTGCCAAATACTCAAATAACTCTCCGGCGCGCGCCTCCCCTCGCGCGCCAGAGACGGGAACCTTCAGATCGCGATCACGTCCAGCGGCGGAAAGCCGTTGAAGCCGACCGACGAATAGGTCGACGTATACGCCCCACAGTTGCGGATCACGATACGGTCCCCGGATTGCAACCCGAGCGGCAATTGCACGGGCTGCTTTTCGTATAGCACATCGGCGCTGTCACAAGACGGGCCGGCCAGAATGCACGCGCCCGTCGGCTCGTGGTCACGCTCGGTGATGAACTGATAGCGAATGGCTTCGTCCATCGTCTCGGCAAGGCCCGAGAATTTGCCGATATCAAGGTAAACCCAGCGGTGCAGGTCATTGTCGGATTTCCGCGACACCAGCAGCACCTCGGCGGCAATGGCCCCCGCATCAGCCACAAGACCACGCCCCGGCTCTGCCATGATCGATTCAATATCGCCGAAACGGGCATGGATCAGACGCATGACGGCCGCCGCATAGTCCTGAGGCGCATCAACTTCCTGACCGTAGAATGCCGGGAAGCCACCACCGATATTCAACAGGCTGGGCGCGAAGCCTTGCGCTTTCAGTCCGTGCCAAACCTCGGCCACCTGATCCAGCGTCTCTGTCCACATCTCGGCGCGGCGGGTTTGCGACCCGACGTGGAACGAAAGACCAACCGGAACCAGGCCCAGAGACACCGCATACGCAAACAGCGCCGGCGCTTTTTCAAGTGCACAACCGAACTTGCGCGACAGCGGCCAATCGGCCTGCAAAGAGCCCACGATCAGGCGGATGTAAACCTGCGCGCCCGGTGCGTGAAGCGCCAGCTTTTCAAGCTCTTCTTCGGAATCCGCTGCAAAATGCGTGATGCCCGCGCCGTGCGCCCATGCGATATCCGATGCACGCTTGACGGTGTTGCCAAAGGAAATGCGCGATGCATCCGCACCCGCGGCAAGGCACATCTCGATCTCGGCGCGCGATGCGGCATCGAAATTGCTGCCCGCGTCTGCCAGGGTTTTCAGGATCTCGGGCGCCGGGTTGGCTTTCACTGCAAAGTGCACACGCGCACGGCCGAGCCCTTGCGACAGGGCGGCATAGTTGCGCGCAACAGCCTGCGTGTCGATGACCAGCGTCGGACGCTCGAACCGGGTATTCAGGATATAGGTTTCTGCGCGGGATACAGTCGAGAAGGCACAGGCCTGAAGCCCGTTTACGTATGCGTTCATGGTCATCTCCAATAGACCCGGCCATATATGACCGCTCACTTCCAAGGGAGACGTTACCGTCGCTACGTAAACCGCGTGGGTGCTAAAGCCCACCTCGCCAGAGGTGCGTGCGTTGGCGTCTGTAATCGCGCATATGGGGCCGAACCGGATTCGGCGCAACAAGTTTTTTGCGACAAATGAAAATTTATTCCGGGGTGGTTCTGTCGTTGCGTAAACACACCAAGGGGCTGGACTGCGAGGCAGTTTCGGCCCCGCAAAAGGCACATCGCCACTGTCCGAGCTGCACCTGCCGCCAACGACATTCCCGCGTCAGGGTTGTCGTCTTGCGCCGCCAGAACAGATAGGCCAGCACACCCAGCAAGAGAAGAATGAGAAAGATGGGCATGGCTCCCGTTTAATGGCACGATCCGAGCGCCTGCAATGGCGTCTGTCGGACATGCGTCACTATTGCGCCATCGAAACGATCATTGAAGCAACGTATCAGAGCGGCGACAACATAAGGTCACTTGGCCCACGATCTACAAGAAACCCGAAGAACGTGGTTCGTCGCAAACCGTCGAAGGCTCCTTTTCGGTTTACCTACCGGCGGAATAGGATCGCGAGTCACCCAATTGCCAAATGCCCCGCGAGACCAAGCATGAAGCCCATGACCGCTCCCATTGGAGGGGCCCAGCGTTGGGCAATCGGCACCTGCGGCGCGATATCTTCGAACAGCAGGTAAAGAATACCGCCAGCCGAAAACAGCATGATCGCGCCCAGCACGGCTTGCGCTTCACCGAGTATGGTCAGACCGACCACAGCCGCAACTGCCCCCGCAGGCACCATCGCGATGAACACAGCGAGAAGCTTGGGATTCCGCTTCTTTGTGGTCATCTCATTCCACGCATTATAGCCTTCGGGCAGGTTTTGCAGCGCGATCAGCCCCGCCAATAGAAGGGCCACGCTGCTTTGTCCGATCATCATGGCCCCGAGCGCCATCGCCTCGGGAATGTAATCAAGCATCATCGCCATGAATTGCGCCAAACGCCCTTCTCGCCGTGACAACAGGTGATCGAGAAACCCGAACACCAAACCTCCGGCCCCGAAGGCCAGAAGGGATGGCACCGCGGGCAGGCGGTCGATCCCTTCGGGAACCAGAACGAGCGCAATCGCAGACAGCAGCGCGCCGCCCCCGAATGCGATGATCGCGTGCTGGAATTCCTTGAGAAACCGGTGCGGCACAAACCGCTCCCGTCCCGCCAGGTACGCTCCCAGCGGGATCGCGCTTCCTGCCAGCGATGTCAGCAGGATCACTTTGATCAGATCAGACATCGTTGGAGGCTAGACGCGCCGTTCCACCATCAGTTTCTTGATCTCTGCAATCGCCTTGGCGGGGTTCAATCCCTTGGGGCAGGTCTTGGTGCAGTTCATGATCGTGTGGCAACGATATAGCTTGAAAGGGTCTTCCAGCTCGTCAAGACGCTCGCCCGTTGCTTCATCGCGGCTGTCGATGATCCAGCGATAGGCATGAAGCAGCGCCGCTGGCCCGAGATAGCGATCGCCGTTCCACCAATAGGACGGGCAGGCCGTCGAGCACGACGCGCACATCACACACTCATATAGTCCGTCGAGTTTCTTGCGGTCCTCGATGGATTGCTTCCATTCCTTTGCCGGGCGGTTCGTCTTGGTCTCCAGCCACGGCATGATGGAGGCGTGCTGGGCGTAGAAATGCGTCAGGTCGGGGATCAGATCCTTGACCACCGGCATATGCGGCAGCGGATATATCTTCACATCGCCCTTGATCTCATCAAGGCCGTAGATACAGGCCAGCGTATTGATCCCGTCGATGTTCATCGCGCAGGATCCGCAGATGCCTTCGCGACAGGACCGGCGGAATGTCAGCGTCGGGTCAATCTCGTTCTTGATCTTGATTAGCGCGTCCAAAACCATCGGCCCGCATTTGTCCATGTCGACAAAATAGGTATCAACCTGCGGGTTCTGGCCGTCGTCGGGATTCCAGCGATAGATGCTGAATTTCCGCACATTGGTCGCACCTTCGGGTTTTGGCCACGTCTTGCCGGTGCGCATTTTCGAATTCTTGGGGAGCGTCAGTTGAACCATGTCTTTCTCCTAACGAAGCAGGGCCGGCAGGCCATTGGCCGCCAGACAAGTCAAAGTCTCGGGTTGCGAGACGATATCGGTCACGATCTGCACCGTGCTTTGGGTTGTGCCAGCCACGCTATCAACCGCCAGAGCGCGGATTTGCACCGCACTGGCATTGTAGATCACGCAGTTCAACGTCGGCTCCAGCGGCACGCCGGGAAAGCGCTCCACCAGCACAGGCGTTATGGCCGACCGTGCCGCCTCCCGCGCGATCTGGTCCTGCTGCTGGACAGAGCAGGCAGACAAAAGCACGACAGAGGCGAGCACCAACCGCATCAGAACGTCCGTTCTTTCGGCGCGATCTTCTTGAGCGAGATACCACCTTCGGCTTCCGTCGAGAGCGGATCTGTCACCACCGGACGGTAGCTGAGATCAACCGAGTTGCCCTCGACCCGCGCGATAGTATGAACCCGCCAGTTCTCGTCGTCCCGCGTGCTGAAATCCTCATGCGCATGCGCGCCGCGGCTTTCCTTGCGCGCCTCGGCCCCGGTGATTGTCGCCAGCGCGTTGGGCATGAGGTTGGTCAGTTCCAGCGTTTCCATCAGATCCGAGTTCCAGACAAGGCTGCGGTCGGTCACTTTGAGATCGTCCAGCTTGGCGGCAATCGCCGTCATCTTGTCCAGACCCTCTTTCATCGTCTTGGCCGTACGGAACACGGCGGCATCGGCCTGCATGGTTTTCTGCATCTCAAGCCGCAGCTCGGCAGTCGGAACGCCGCCATTGGCGTTGCGCAACCCGTCGAACCGCTCAAACGCCTTGTCGACGGACGCCTTGTTCGTCGCAGGCACGGCGCTTTCGGGGTCAACGACCTTGCCCGCCCGGATCGCGGCCGCACGGCCAAAGACCACAAGGTCAATCAGCGAATTCGACCCAAGCCGGTTCGCGCCATGCACCGACGCACAGCCCGCCTCGCCCACGGCCATCAGGCCCGGAACAACCTTGTTCGGCTCATCCTCGGTGGGGTTCAGCACTTCGCCCCAATAGTTCGTCGGAATACCGCCCATGTTGTAATGCACGGTCGGCAGAACCGGGATCGGCTCCTTGGTGACATCGACACCGGCGAAAATCTTGGCACTCTCGGAAATGCCGGGCAGACGTTCGGCAAGCGCCTCTTTCGGCAGATGCGACAGGTTCAGGTGAATGTGATCCGCCTCGTCCCCGACACCGCGCCCTTCGCGGATTTCCATGGTCATGGACCGCGAAACGTAATCGCGCGGCGCGAGGTCTTTATAGTTCGGCGCATAACGCTCCATGAAGCGCTCGCCCTCGGAGTTGGTGAGGTAACCCCCTTCGCCGCGTGCGCCTTCGGTGATGAGACAACCAGAGCCATAGATGCCGGTCGGGTGGAACTGGACGAACTCCATGTCCTGAAGCGGCAGCCCTGCCCGCGCCACCATACCGCCGCCGTCGCCGGTGCAGGTATGGGCCGACGTAGCGCTGAAATAGGCACGGCCATAGCCACCCGTCGCCAGCACGACCATCTTGGCATTGAACACATGCATCGTGCCGTCATCAAGCTTCCAGCAGACGACGCCCGTGCAGCGCCCATCGTCGGACATCACCAGATCAATGGCGAAATACTCGATGTAGAATTCCGCGTTGTTCTTCAGCGATTGTCCATAAAGCGTATGCAGGATCGCGTGCCCCGTACGGTCCGCCGCCGCACAAGTACGCTGCACGGGCGGGCCTTCGCCGAATTCTGTCGTGTGGCCGCCAAAGGGGCGCTGGTAGATCTTGCCCTCTTCGGTGCGCGAAAACGGCACGCCGTAATGCTCCAGCTCATACACCGCCTTGGGCGCCTCACGCGCGAGGTATTCCATCGCGTCTGTATCGCCCAGCCAGTCCGAGCCCTTGACGGTGTCATACATATGCCACTGCCAATGGTCCGGCCCCATGTTCGACAGCGACGCCGCGATGCCGCCCTGCGCCGCGACCGTGTGCGAGCGTGTCGGGAACACCTTGGTCACGCACGCCGTGCGCAACCCCTGCTCGGCCATGCCCAGCGTGGCGCGCAAACCCGCGCCGCCCGCGCCGACGACCACGACGTCATAATCATGCGTCTCGTATTCGTATGCAGCCATAATCCTGGAAACTCCGTCAAAGGGCCATTTTGGCGATTGCAAAAACGCCAACGGCAGCCGCGCCGTAGCTTACGCATGTCATGCCGAGGATGATGATCTTCCCGGCCAAGCCATGCACATAGTCCTCGATTAGGACCTGAAAACCGTCATTGAAGTGTTTGAACCCCACAAGCAGCGTCAACGCCGCCACGATCGCGGGGAAAGGCCGCGAATAATAGGCCAGAACGTCCTCGTAGGACGAGCCAAGCACGTTGCCAAAGGTAAACACGAAAAATGGAATGAGGATCAGCAAGGCAATCGACGATTTCTTCATCGCCCAGAAATGCTCGGTTCCCGATTGTGCAGAGCCCAGTCCCTCGGCACGCTTGCGGTCAGTCAAAAAAGCCATGTCTCGCGCCTCACCAAACCAGAACAACAGTCAGTACGGTCAGAACGACCGACCCGATAATCACGATCCAGCCCAGCGTTTCGGCCTGATCGATCTCCAGCATCTTGGCATTGTCCCAGATAAGATGCCGCACACCGGCCAGCGTATGATACCACAGCGCCCAGACCGACAGGAACAGCACCAGATCGCCGAACCAGCTTGTTACAAATCCGTTTGCCGTCGCGAACGCCTCTGGTCCAGTCGAGGCCGCGATCAGCCACCAGACGATCATCAGCGCCGCAACGATCATCGCGTTGCCGGTGATGCGCGTCAGGATAGAGGTCATTGAGGTCAGTTGTGGTCGGTACACCTGCAAATGCGGTGACAGCGGGCGATTGCCCCGATTGACGTCAGCCATGTCTGAGTCCTTTCGTGTTCCTGCACGTGGTTCTATTCTTTTTTACAACGGTGTCACGAGACAGGACCGCGCAGTTTGGTCATTTTATCACCGGAATCGCAAATTTCGAGGCGATGTGATCACACTTTTACAGCGTGTGATCACACAAATTCACCCTGTCGTTTCGCAGTTTTTCACTCAGGTTTTCTCCAACGATCCGCGCCAGTCCATCTTCACCTTCACACCGGCATCAGTGCCCAATAGTCGAGATCGAGCAGCACATGCGGCAGATACTTGCCGTCCTCGCCTTTCAACTCGAATGATTCAGCCTCCTTGGTTGCCACCAGCCGCAACCGCACCGCGCCGACGCCGGGCGCATCGGTTTCTGCCTTGTCGAGCACCTCGGACCAGGCGCGCACCGTGTCACCGCTGAAACACGGGTTCGCATGTGCTCCGCCATTCAGCCCGACGATCATCTGCGCATTCGCCAGCCCGTTGAACGACAACGCCCGCGCCATGCTGATGATGTGCCCGCCATAGATCAGCCGCTGCCCGTCGGGCCGGAACGTGGCGTCGAAATGCACCTTGGCGGTGTTCTGCCAAAGCCGCGTTGCCATCATATGCTCGGCTTCCTCGATCGTCACACCGTCCACATGGTCGATCTTCTCACCGATCTCGTAATCGCCCCAGCGATGCGGCTCGCCAGCCAGTTCGAAATCGTATCCGGTGAAATCAAGCCCCTTCGGGATCACCAGATCAGACGCCGAAAGCGCCGGTTTCAACTCCGGCACCACCGTTTCCGGCGCGGCCGCCTCAACATCACGCTTGCGCACCATGACCCAGCGCACATATTCCAGAACCAGTTCGTCATGCTGGTTCATCCCGCGCGTGCGAACCCAGACAACACCAGTCTTGCCGTTCGAGTTCTGCTTGACACCGATCACCTCGGATTCCGAGCGCAACGTGTCACCCGGCCAGACCGGCGTGATCCAACGCCCTTCGGCATATCCCAGATTCGCCACCGCGTTCAGCGAGACATCCGGTACGGTTTTCCCAAACACCACATGGAACGCGATCATGTCATCAAGCGGGCTGAACGGCAGGCCGCAATCCTGCGCGAACTGATCCGACGAATAGAGCGCGTGACGCGCCGGATAAAGCGCGTGATAGAGCGCCCGCTCTCCCATCTTGACGGTCCGCGGCACCGCATGGCGGATCACCTGCCCGACAGCGTAATCCTCGAAAAAACGGCCAGCATTGGTCTTGGTCATAACGTCTCTTTCTTACGCAACAGCTACTGCGCACCCAGTTTCATGTCGGGGCTGTAGGGCGTGTCGATCTCTTTCGTCACCGCCTGCCCGCAACGCATCACGCCATTGGCCTGATCGAACGCATAGGTCGGCGTGCCATAGAGCTCCCATCCCTTGCTCAACGCTTCGGACACCTTGTGGCAAAAGGCCGATGTATCGTCCTCGGTCAACAAGCGGTAAATCTTCATGTCATCCTCCAAACGGCGAAACGCCAAGCCACAGGTGAATAAGGGAAATCACGACATAGGCGACGATGGTGATGACCACCAACAGAACGTCCTTCTTCGCATCCCCCGGCGGCGGGCGATCCCAGACCGGCTCGGCGCGGTTGATCACGATCACCTCGGCCACGGCCCAGGCCAGAAGACCGCCGAACAGGATGATCGACGCCAGATCGCCGTTCACCAGCAAATGCGCGACGGCCCAGATCTTGACCGCCGTCAGCTGCGGATGCCGCATCTTGCCGCGCAACCGCCCCGTGGTCGCGCTCATCCCGAACACGAAAATCGCCACCAGCATCAGCAGGTTGTTGATATGTGTCAGGAAACTGGGCGGATACCAGACCGGAATGAAATCGGCCTTCCAAAAGCCCCAGATCATCAGAACAAGGCTGAGGCCCAGCGCCGCGGCCACAATGCCGCGTCCTGAATCACCCATCGCGGCCCGTCGCTCCGGCGCCACGCGCTTGAACAAATGCGCGCCCGTCCAGATGAGCAGTCCCAGTATAAGAAGTCCGATCATGGCTTACCCCGCTTCGATCGCGTCTATCGCCTCTGCTTTTGCCAGTATTTCACGCGCCGTGGCAACGTGAAGGTTTTCGACGATCTTGCCGTCCACCACGGCAACCCCCTGCCCCTCTGCCATCGCTTCTTCGAAGGCAGCGATCTGGCGGCGTGCAAGATCAATCTCCTCAGACGTGGGGGCAAAGGCGGTATTGGCGATGTCCACCTGCGCTGGATGGATCAACGTCTTTCCATCAAACCCCATGTCGCGCCCTTTCGTGCATTCGGCGCGCAATCCGTCTTCGTCCTTGAACGCATTGTAGACGCCATCGACGATCACCAGCCCCTCGGCCTTGGCCGCAAGCAGGCACAGCGACAGCGAAGCAAGCATCGGCATCCGGTCGGCCCTGAACCGCGATTGCAGCTCCTTGGCCAAGTCGTTGGTCCCCATCACCATCCCGGCCAGTTTCGGATGCGCCGCAATCTCGGCAGCGTTCAACATGCCCCTTGGCGTCTCCATCATCGCCCAGATCGGCAGGTCGCCGGTGATCTTGGCCAGCGCATCCAGCTGCGCCGCGCTTTCCACCTTCGGCAACAAAACCGCGTCACAATCCATCTTGGTGACCGCTTCGGCATCGGCGTGCCCCCATTCGGTGTCCAGCCCGTTGATCCGCACGATCCGCACCCGCGCGCCATAGCCACCCGCACCAAGCGCCTCCGCCAGCGTCGCACGCGCGCCCGGCTTTTCATCAACCGACACTGCATCTTCCAGATCGAAAATGATCGCATCCACCGGCAGGCTGCGCGCCTTCTCCAACGCCCGGTCTTTCGATCCGGGGATATAAAGAACCGAGCGATAAGGGCGGCTGCGCATGTCCATGACGGTCTCCTGAGTGATTGGTGCGAAATAATGTTGCGCTGCACAGGTACATTTTTAGCCAAATAGTGCAAGACCAGATGTGCCGCAGTGCAGAAAAAGCGCCCCGTAAGGTTAGCCGCCCGCGCCGTTAACCATTTGGTAGGCATCGCGTCTCACCCTTTGGGCAACAGGTCATCAAACCATAAGAGGCATCGCCAATGACACCGAAACTCGCCGTTCTCGCCACCGCTCTGCTTCTGGCCATACCGCACGAAAGCAACGCACAGGAAACCTGCGCCCCGCGCGCGCAGGTTCTGGAGCGGCTGGCGGACATCTACAGTGAAACCCGCCAGTCCATCGGTCTGGGCCAGAACAACACGCTGCTCGAAGTGTTCGCCTCAATGGATACCGGCAGCTGGACAATCACAGTCACTTCGCCCTCGGGCGTGACCTGCCTGATCGCCAGCGGTCTCGCATTCGAAACACTGGCCGAAACGCTCCCCGTCCCGACCAAAGACGCCTGAGCCCCCGCAGAATCGACACCGCGTCGGCACGCAGTGACGCCGGACATGACCTCCGAGAAACGCCGGTGCAGTCACCTCAAACGGACGCGACGCAAAAAACGGGCCCGCTGCTCAAGGCCGAATTCAAACACTAACCTGTGGGAAACTCCCGACTTAATCGAACTTTGCCACAATCACGCAAATAACCGCTTCGCTCCGCCGCACTTGCGAAAGCCGGGCAGTCGGACTAGCACATCGCAAAATTCACATCGGACCGGAGACAGTTTCCATGGCCAGACCAAAGATTGCCCTCATCGGCGCAGGACAGATCGGGGGCACGCTCGCGCACCTCGTGGCACTGAAAGAATTGGGTGATGTTGTGCTCTTCGACATCTCCGAAGGCATCCCCGAGGGCAAAGCGCTCGACATCGCTGAATCCGGCCCCGCCGAGGGTTTTGATGCGACTCTCAAGGGAACCCAGGATTACGCCGACATCGCAGGCGCGGATGTCTGCATCGTCACCGCCGGTGTTCCCCGCAAACCGGGCATGAGCCGCGACGACCTTCTTGGCATCAACCTCAAGGTGATGAAATCCGTCGGCGAAGGCATCGCCGCCAACGCACCGGATGCGTTCGTGATCTGCATCACCAACCCGCTCGACGCGATGGTCTGGGCGCTTCAGCAGTTCTCGGGCCTGCCCACCGAAAAGGTCTGCGGCATGGCCGGCGTACTCGACAGCGCCCGTTTCCGCCACTTCCTCAGCCTCGAATTCGACGTCTCGATGCGCGACGTCACCGCCTTCGTTCTCGGCGGCCACGGCGACACGATGGTGCCGCTCACCCGCTACTCGACAGTCGCGGGCATCCCGCTGCCCGATCTGGTCAAGATGGGCTGGACAACACAGGACAAGCTTGACGCCATCGTCCAGCGCACCCGCGATGGCGGTGCGGAAATCGTCGGCCTGCTGAAAACCGGCTCGGCCTTCTACGCGCCGGCAACCTCTGCCATCGAAATGGCCGAAGCGTATTTGAAAGATCAGAAACGCCTGCTCCCCTGCGCAGCCCATTGCGACGGCGAATTCGGCCTGAACGGTTTTTACGTTGGCGTCCCCACCATCATCGGCGCTGGCGGTATCGAAAAGGTCGTCGACATCAAGCTGACGAAAGACGAGCAAGTCATGTTCGACAACTCCGTCAACGCGGTGAAAGGCCTTGTCGAGGCATGCAAGGGCATCGACGACAGCCTCGCGTAAATACAGATTACGTCACGGAAAAAAAACGCAGCGGCCCAGCGTCGCTGCGTTTTTTTATGATTATCCTGACGCGCGACGATGATTGTTCAACCCGCAGAATAGATCTAGCGTGCGGCTGTTGCCGCGCCCTTTCACTTCAAGAGGCTTCTTCCTTGATTACGTTCGAACAGACGCTGGACGCGTGTGACCTGGACATCATCAAATCGCTCGATGTCACATGTTTCAGCACGGAAGATGTCGTCAATCTCATCCTGCAAAGATCAGAGATCATCCGTGATCAACCGCGCCCCGGAAAGGTCACCAAGGCGTGGGCCGAGGGTGATTCCGGCCCCGCATTGGCACTGGTCGACAAAATGCGAGACGATCTGATCCGTCGCGCCGCGAGCGTCATCTGGCTGGAGTATCAAGAGATCAAACCAGCCATCGACAGGTTAAGCCCGAAATCGACCGCAGATATCGGATGCGGTTATGCAATTTTCGATCTCTTTCTGTGGCAAGACCACCCCGGTCGTCTTCTACTGATCGACCTGGAACACAGCGAAGACCGGCATTTCGGATTTCGTGAGGAAGGGGCCGCTTATTCCAATCTTGGCGTCGCCCGTGCCTTTCTCGAGGCAAATGGCGTGGCGAAAAAAGATATCGTTTGCATAAACCCAGAGAAAGAGGCCGTCTCTGACCAACCCCCGGTCGATCTTGCCGTGAGCTTTATCTCTTGCGGGTTTCACTATCCATGCGACACCTACATGACATTCTTTGAAGATGGAGTGTCGCCCGAGGGTGCCGTTATTCTAGATCTCCGGGCGCGCCGGGCCGAACCGGGGATCAAAGCCCTCGGCTCGATTGGCAAAGTGTCCACGCTGACCGACTCCGCCTACGGAAACGCAAGACGCGTCATGATGAAAAAATCTGCCTGACATCTCACTGCTGCCAGGTCAGCGCACGCTTTTTTTGTATCTAACGCACCGGAACCGGGCGGATCAGCCCCGTGAGGTCGGCGATATCAGAGAACACCCGGCTGCCCTCATGCACCAGCGACCGGTCCATCATGTCGGTGTCCAGAACCGCCCGATAGTGCTTTGCGCCCCCCGCATGCTGCCCGCGCCGGGCGATATAGGCGACGCCCGCCTGCCCGCGTGTGAACGGGTAGTGCAGAAATCCCGCGATGCTTTCGGAAACCGGCAAAATCCGGTTCACCTTGTGCGCGCCGCCGTTGAATCGCAGGCCCCGTTGCCAGCGCAACAACCCGAGTTTTGTCATATTGAGCGTTCCGGAAAACTGCGCTCGGGCAAACCGATCAACGATCCTGCGCCCCATTGACGACCGCGCGCGGATCGGTTGGTCCAGCCCGACCCGGTTCTGCAATACCCAGCGGCTCAATCGGCCCGCTCCGTCAAAAAGCCCGCCACGCTGCAACCTGTCCCGTGGCCCGCCGTGAAAGGCAATCGGCGGCGTTGGAAACCGACGGATCGCCCGCCCCATCACGCTGCGCATCGCATACGCGTCGGGACCGTCAAAAAGCGTGAACCGTTTGCCCAATGCCAAATCCTCACCGACAGGATGCACATGATCGCGCAGCGGCTGGTCGCCATACATATCAATCATCAACGTTGCGACCGCTTCGGCCCCTTCGGCTTCAAGCTGCGCGATATAGTGCGCAAGTGTGTCGGCTCCGGCATAGACAAAATGCTCGTCCAGATCGGGAACAAGGCACCACCGAGCATCCCCATAGGCATCCAGCAACTCCGAGCGCCAGACGGCCTTGTCCTCGCGGTAGGTTGAACCGGCAACCGGGCGAAACACCGTCACATCGGGCGCGTCCGCCAACAGCTCGGCCGTGCCGTCCGTCGATCCATCATCCACGATCAGGAACGAAACTGGCCCCAATCCACGGTAGTGCGACAGGAAATCCTGCACGATGTTGGCCTCATTATGGAGCAGCGACACGACTGGCAAAGCCGTCGCATCGAAAACGTCGGAACCATAGCGTTGCAGCGTTTTCATGGCGATCCGGACCTTTGTTGCGAATGGCGCTTTGAGTAGTTTAAAGCCAGTCTGCGGACAAGCGGCCAATGTCCGGGGTTGATCGTACATGAACTCGGGTCGTCTTTTCCCCGATGCGATGCACCCGCGAAAAAACCGACACGCTCTGGGAACAACTCCTGAAAGCGCTTTATCTCCGAAAGGAATCGGCCTTCTGTCCGTTCTCGCAGTGCGGTATCTACGTGCGAAGGAGTATTTGTGATCACACGATTTTTGCCTGTGATCACAAATGTCGCTTTTTGGGCCGGTTTCCGCCTCTGCGGCAAAAAGGCCCTTAATTCCATACTGTATACAATCGTATATCAACGCCAACCGCAGCAATGAACGGGACAGTGTACCGATGAACATCCACGAGTATCAGGCGAAAGCCCTGCTACGCAGCTACGGCGCTCCGGTGTCGGATGGCCGCGTGGTTCTCAAGGCCGAAGAGGCCAAGACCAAAGCTGGCGAAATGGACGGACCGCTCTGGGTGGTCAAGGCACAAATTCACGCCGGTGGGCGCGGCAAGGGCACGTTCAAGGAAGACAGCGCTGGCGAAGCCGGTGGTGTGCGTCTTGCCAAGTCGGTGGAAGAAGCCGCCGAGGAAGCCAAGAAAATGCTGGGCCGCACGCTGGTCACCAAGCAGACCGGCGACGCCGGCAAGCAGGTCAACCGCATCTATATCGAAGATGGCTCGGGCATCCAGACCGAGATGTACCTCGCCCTTCTCGTGGATCGTCAGACATCGCGCGTGTCCTTTGTCGCCTCCACCGAAGGCGGCATGGACATCGAGGAAGTGGCCGAGAACACGCCTGACAAGATCCTGTCCTTCAGCGTTGATCCCGCCACCGGCTACCAGCCGTTTCACGGCCGCCGCATCGCCTTCAACCTCGGGCTGGAAGGCAAGCAGGTCAAACAATGCGTCGCGCTGATGGGCACGCTTTACAAGCTCTTCGTCGAAAAAGACATGGAGATGCTCGAGATCAACCCGCTGATCGTGTCCGACGAGGGCGATCTGAAATGCCTCGATGCCAAGATGGGCTTTGACGGCAACGCCATCTACCGCCACCCCGACATTGCCGAGTTGCGCGACACCACCGAAGAAGACCCCAAAGAGCTTGAGGCGTCCAAATACGACCTCAACTACATCGCTCTGGACGGTGAAATCGGCTGCATGGTGAACGGCGCGGGCCTTGCGATGGCGACGATGGACATCATCAAGCTCTACGGCGCCGAGCCTGCCAACTTCCTCGACGTGGGCGGCGGCGCGACCAAGGAAAAGGTCACCGAGGCGTTCAAGATCATCACCTCCGATCCGCAGGTCAAGGGCATCCTCGTCAACATCTTTGGCGGCATCATGCGCTGCGACGTGATCGCGGAAGGCGTGATCGCCGCGGTCAAGGAAGTCGGTCTCAAGGTGCCGCTGGTAGTGCGTCTGGAAGGCACGAATGTCGACAAGGGGAAAGAGATCATCTCGAACTCCGGCCTCGACGTCATTGCCGCCGACGACCTCAAGGACGGCGCGCAGAAGATCGTGAAGGCGGTTAAGGGCTGATGTGTAGGGTGCGTGATTTCACGCACCTTTGTGACGGAATTTCAGGTGCGTGAAATCACGCACCCTACATAGGAGAACGCCACATGGCAGTCCTCATCGACGAAAACACCAAAGTCATCTGTCAGGGTCTTACCGGCTCTCAGGGCACCTTTCACACCGAACAGGCGATCGCCTATGGCACCAAGATGGTCGGCGGCGTGACACCGGGCAAGGGCGGGATGACGCATCTTGACCTGCCGGTCTTCAACTCGGTCCACGAGGCCAAGCACCAGACGCAGGCCAATGCTTCGGTCATCTACGTCCCGCCGCCCTTCGCGGCGGATTCGATCCTCGAAGCGATCGACGCCGAGATGGAAGTGATCGTCTGCATAACCGAAGGCATCCCGGTGCTCGACATGATGAAGGTCAAGCGCGCGCTGGAGACCTCGAAATCGATCCTGATCGGCCCGAACTGCCCCGGCGTCATCACGCCCGATGCGTGCAAGATCGGCATCATGCCCGGCCACATCCACCGTCGCGGCAGCGTCGGCGTGGTGTCGCGCTCGGGCACGCTCACCTATGAGGCGGTCAAGCAGACCACCGATGTGGGACTGGGACAGTCCACCTGCGTCGGCATCGGTGGTGATCCGATCAAGGGCACTGAGCATATCGATGTGCTTGAATGGTTCCTGGCCGACGACGAGACCGAGAGCATCATCATGATCGGCGAAATCGGCGGCTCTGCCGAAGAGGAAGCCGCGCAGTTCCTGGCCGATGAGAAGAAGAAGGGCCGCTGGAAGCCCACGGCCGGTTTCATCGCCGGGCGCACCGCTCCTCCGGGCCGCCGCATGGGCCATGCCGGCGCCATCGTCGCCGGTGGCAAAGGTGGCGCTGACGACAAGATCGAGGCGATGAAATCCGCCGGGATCACCGTTGCCGAAAGCCCCGCCAGCCTTGGCGAAGCGGTTTTGGAGGCGATCAAGGGCTGATACAGGCCCCGCCACTTGCACAGGGTGGGTAAATTGCCCACCCTGTTGCCAAGCTGCGTGATGGCGGATCTTGCGATCCGCTTTCCTGCTGCTTGATCAAGACCGGTCAGGAGGACCAAAACATGACGGATCAAAGCCCCAACGATCTCTTCCACGCCTCCAGCTTCATGCAGGGGCACAATGCGGCCTATCTGGAACAGATGTATGCCCGCTATGCCAACGATCCGAACGCGGTCGATGAGGCGTGGCAGGCGTTCTTCAAGCAGTTGGGCGATGACGACCGCAGCATCAAGGCCGAGGCGACCGGACCAAGCTGGGCGCGCACCGACTGGCCGCCGCAACCGAGCGACGATCTGACCGCGGCGCTCGATGGTCAATGGCCTGCCCCGATCGAGACAAAGGCGGCAGGCGAAAAGATCAAGGCCAAGGCGCAGGAAAAGGGTGTCGAAATCACCGACGACGCCATCCAGCGCGCTGTGCTTGATTCCATCCGCGCCCTGATGTTGATCCGCGCGTACCGGATTCGCGGCCATCTCGCCGCCGATCTCGATCCGCTGAACATGCGCGACGAGACACCCCATCCCGAACTTGAACCAAAATCCTACGGTTTCACCGACAGCGACATGGATCGCCCGATCTTCATCGACAACGTTCTGGGCCTCCAGATCGCGTCGATGCGCCAGATCGTGGATATCGTCAAAAGCACCTATTGCGGCACGTTTGCGCTGCAATACATGCACATCTCGGACCCCGAACAATCCGCCTGGCTGAAGGAGCGGATCGAGGGTTACGGCAAAGAGGTCAAGTTCACGCGTGTTGGCCGCAAGGCGATCCTCAACAAGATGGTCGAGGCCGAGGGCTTCGAGAAATTCTTGCACGTCAAATACATGGGCACCAAGCGTTTCGGCCTTGATGGCGGCGAAAGCCTGATCCCGGCGATGGAGCAGATCATCAAGCGCGGCGGCAATCTTGGCGTCAAGGAAATCATCATCGGGATGCCGCACCGGGGCCGCTTGTCGGTTCTTGCCAACGTGATGCAGAAACCCTACCGCGCGATCTTCAACGAATTTCAGGGCGGCAGCTTCAAACCCGAAGATGTCGACGGCTCGGGCGATGTGAAGTACCACCTCGGTGCATCATCCGACCGCGAATTCGACGGCAATTCTGTGCACCTGTCCCTGACGGCGAACCCCTCCCACCTCGAAGCGGTGAACCCGGTTGTTCTGGGCAAGGTACGCGCCAAGCAGGATCAACTGAACGACAACGATCGCAAGCAGGTCATGCCGCTCTTGCTGCATGGCGACGCCGCTTTTGCCGGTCAGGGCGTTGTCGCGGAATGCTTCGCACTCTCCGGCGTGCGCGGTCACCGCACCGGCGGCACGATTCATATCGTGGTCAACAACCAGATCGGCTTTACCACCGCACCGCATTTCAGCCGCTCCTCGCCCTACCCCACCGACAACGCGCTGGTGGTCGAAGCGCCGATCTTCCACGTCAACGGCGATGACCCCGAAGCGGTGGTTCACGCCGCCAAGGTCGCCACGGAGTTCCGCCAGAAATTCAGCAAGGACGCTGTGATCGACATTTTCTGCTACCGCCGCTTCGGTCACAACGAGGGGGATGAACCGATGTTCACCAACCCCTTGATGTACAAGAAGATCAAGCAGCAAAAGACCACGCTGAGCCTGTACACCGAGCGTCTGGTCAAGGACGGCCTGATCCCCGAGGGCGAGATCGAGGATATGAAGGCGGCGTTCCAGTCTCATCTCAACGAAGAGTTCGAGGCGGGCAAGAATTACAAGCCGAACAAGGCCGATTGGCTCGACGGGCGCTGGTCGCATCTCGACCGTCAGAAACAGGGCAAGTACCAGCGTGGCAAAACCTCGATCAAGCCCGAGACAGTGGAGGAAATCGGCACCGCGCTGACCACCACGCCCGATAACTTCCCGCTACACAAGACCGTGGCGCGCCTGCTCGATACCCGCAAGGAGATGTTCGACAGCGGTCAGGGCTTTGATTGGGCAACTGCCGAGGCTCTGGCGTTCGGCTCGTTGCTGACGGAAGGCTACCCGGTCCGCCTGTCCGGCCAGGACAGCACCCGAGGCACCTTCAGCCAGCGCCATTCCGGGCTGGTCAATCAGGACAACGAAGACCGCTACTACCCGCTGAACCATATCCGGGAAGGCCAGTCGCGCTTCGAGGTGATCGACAGCGCCCTTTCGGAATACGCCGTCCTTGGGTTTGAGTACGGCTACAGCCTTGCCGAACCCAACGCGCTGACCCTGTGGGAAGCACAGTTCGGCGATTTCGCCAATGGTGCGCAGATCATGTTCGACCAGTTCATCAGCTCCGGCGAAAGCAAATGGCTGCGCATGTCGGGCCTCGTCTGCCTGCTGCCGCATGGCTTTGAAGGTCAGGGACCGGAACACTCCTCTGCCCGTCTGGAACGGTTCTTGCAGATGTGCGGTCAGGACAACTGGATCGTCGCCAATTGCACAACCCCGGCGAACTATTTCCACATCCTGCGTCGCCAATTGCACCGCTCGTTCCGCAAACCGCTGATCCTGATGACCCCGAAATCGCTTCTGCGCCACAAGCTGGCCGTTTCAAAGACCGAGGAATTTGTAACCGGGTCCAGTTTCCACCGTGTCTTGTGGGATGATGCCCAATACGGCAATTCCGACACCAAGCTAGTGGCGGATGACAAGATCAAGCGCGTGGTGATGTGTTCCGGCAAGGTCTATTACGATCTGCTCGAAGAACGCGACGCACGCGGCATCGACGACATCTACCTCCTGCGGTTCGAACAGTTCTATCCGTTCCCGGCGATCTCTGCGGTCAAGGAACTGGAACGGTTCCCCGATGCCGACATGATCTGGTGTCAGGAGGAGCCCAAGAACCAGGGTGGCTGGACCTTCATGGAGCCGAATATCGAATGGGTTCTGGGCCGCATCAAAGCCAAGACCAAACGCCCGAAATACGTGGGCCGCGCCACATCGGCCTCACCTGCCACAGGTCTGGCCAGCCAACACAAAGCACAGCAAGCAGCACTCGTAGACGAAGCGCTGACGATCGAAGGAAAGAAATGACATGACCACCGAAGTGCGTGTACCCACATTGGGCGAATCCGTAACCGAAGCCACGGTTGCCACATGGTTCAAGAAGCCCGGTGACGACGTCGCCGTGGACGAGATGCTGTGCGAGCTCGAAACCGACAAGGTCACGGTTGAAGTCCCCTCGCCGGTGGCCGGAAAACTGGCCGATATCGTGGCAAACGAAGGCGATACCGTCGGTGTCGATGCTCTGCTGGCGAATATCGCGGAGTCCGGCGAGGCCGGCGCGACACAGGTCGAGGAACGCCCGTCCGAGGCAAAGGCCGAAAAGAAGGCCGAAGCGGACAAACCGGCCAAGGACAAGGACGACGGCGGCAAATCGGTCGATGTGATGGTGCCCACTTTGGGAGAATCCGTGTCCGAGGCCACGGTCTCGACATGGTTCAAGAAGGTTGGCGACACCGTCGCGCAGGACGAGATGCTGTGCGAGCTTGAGACCGACAAGGTTTCCGTCGAAGTCCCCGCCCCGAGCGCCGGCACCTTGAGCGAAATCCTCGCTGAAGAGGGCAGCACCGTCGAGGCCGGAGGCAAGCTCGCCGTGATCGGCGGAAGCAGCGGAGCGTCGACATCGGCGAGCGCACAGGAAACCAAACCCGCCCCCGCCGCACAGCCCGCCAGCACCGGCGGCGATGTCGAAGACGCACCGTCCGCCAAGAAGGCTATGGCCGAAGCCGGCATCTCCGCCGATCAGGTTCAGGGCACAGGCCGCGATGGGCGCATCATGAAAGACGACGTCGCCAAAGCGGTTGCCGCCGCCTCCAGCGCCCCGGCGCAAACCTCTGCCCCGGCAAGCGCCCCCCGCGCCCCGGTCTCCGCCGACGATGCCTCGCGCGAGGAACGGGTCAAAATGACCCGCCTGCGCCAGACCATCGCCCGCCGCCTCAAGGACGCCCAGAACACCGCCGCGATCCTGACCACCTATAACGAGGCGGACATGACCGGGGTCATGGAGCTACGCAACGAGTACAAGGACCAGTTCGAAAAGAAGCACGGCGTCCGCCTCGGCTTCATGTCCTTCTTCACCAAGGCCTGCTGCCATGCGCTGAAAGAGGTGCCCGAGGTCAATGCCGAGATCGACGGCACCGACATCGTCTACAAGAACTTCGTCCATATGGGCGTCGCCGCCGGCACGCCGCAGGGTTTGGTCGTTCCGGTGATCCGCGATGCCGACCAGATGAGCTTTGCCGAGATCGAGAAAGCCATCGCCGAAAAAGGCCGCCGCGCCCGCGATGGCAAGCTGAGCATGGCCGAAATGCAGGGCGGCACCTTCACCATATCGAACGGCGGCGTCTACGGCTCTCTGATGTCCTCACCCATCCTGAACCCGCCGCAATCCGGCATTCTGGGCATGCACAAGATCCAGGACCGCGCGATGGTGATCGGCGGCGAGATCGTGATCCGCCCGATGATGTACCTCGCGCTGAGCTACGACCACCGCGTTGTGGACGGCAAGGGCGCTGTGACGTTCCTCGTGCGGGTGAAAGAGGCGCTCGAAGATCCGCGCCGGTTGTTGATGGATTTGTGAGGGTTGTGCGCGACGGCGCATCCCATAACCATGTTGTAAGGTGCGCCATCCCAGCGCGCCTCACTCACTAACAGGACCGCCATGACCCCAGAACTCACCGCCCTCACCCTCGCAGCGCTGCTCCAAGTGCTACAATTCGTGCTCATGGCCGTGCCTGCCAACCTCGAACTCGGCCCCGGCAAGACCGCCTCTCCGCGCGATCGCAAGCGGTTGGGGGGCAGTCTCGAAGACCAGTTGAGCGACAAGACCGCGCGTCTCTACCGGGCGATGAACAATCATTTCGAAGGGCTGATCCTGTTCGGCATCGCCTGCACGGTGATCAGCTTCTCCGATCAGGGCACGGCCCTGACCGCGCTGTGTGCCGTGATCTATCTGGTCGCCCGAGTGCTCTACATCCCGGCCTATTATTTCGGCTGGACGCCGTGGCGCTCGGTGATCTGGTTCGCGGGGTTCGGCGCGACCACCCTGATGCTGATCGCGGCGCTTATGTAACTTCTCCGGTTCAAAATACCTCGGGGGAGCGCGCAAGGCGCGCGGGGGCAGCGCCCCCGATCCCCACCCAAGAAAAGGAAGACCCAATGGCACAGTATGACGTCATCATCATCGGCTCCGGCCCCGGCGGCTATGTGGCCGCGATCCGCTGCGCGCAGCTGGGCCTGAAGACCGCCTGCGTCGAGGGCCGCGAGACACTGGGCGGCACCTGCCTCAACGTCGGCTGTATCCCCTCGAAAGCCTTGCTGCATTCCAGCCACATGCTGCACGAGGCCGAGCACAATTTCGCCAAGATGGGACTGAAGGGCAAATCCCCTTCGGTCGACTGGAAGCAGATGCTGGCCTACAAGGACGACGTGATCGAGACCAACACCAAGGGCATCGAATTCCTGTTCAAGAAGAACAAAATCGACTGGCTCAAGGGCTGGGGCTCCATCCCCGAGGCGGGCCGCGTCAAGGTTGGCGACGAGGTGCATGAGGCCAAGAACATCATCATCGCTTCAGGCTCCGAAGTGTCGCCGGTGCCCGGTGCCGATGTGACGGTGGACGAGAAAACCGTGGTCAGTTCCACCGGCGCGTTGGAATTGCCCAAAATCCCCAAGACCATGATCGTCATCGGCGCGGGCGTGATCGGGCTGGAGCTTGGTTCGGTCTACAGCCGTCTGGGCACCGAGGTGCAGGTGATCGAATTCCTTGATCGGGTCACGCCGGGGATGGACGGAGAAGTGCAAAAGACCTTTCAGAAGCTCCTCACGAAACAGGGGCTTAAATTCACCATGGGGGCCGCCGTGCAAAGCGTGGACGCGTCCAAGGGCAAGGCCAAGGTGAGCTACAAGCTGCGCAAGGATGACAGCGAGCACAGCGCCGAGGCCGATGTGGTGCTCGTCGCCACCGGCCGCCGCCCCTATACCGACGGCATCGGGCTTGATGCGCTTGGGATCGCAGTGTCCGAGCGGGGCCAGATCAAAACCGACAAGCAGTGGCAGACCAACGTGCCGGGCATTTACGCCATCGGCGATTGCATCGACGGCCCGATGCTCGCGCACAAGGCCGAGGACGAAGGCATGGCCTGCGCCGAGGTGATTGCGGGCAAGCATGGTCATGTGAACTACGGCGTCATTCCCAGCGTGATCTACACCCATCCCGAGGTTGCCACCGTCGGCCAGACCGAAGAGCAACTGAAAGAAGAAGGCCGCGCCTACAAGGCGGGCAAGTTCTCCTTCATGGGCAATGGCCGGGCCAAGGCGAATTTTGCCGCTGACGGGTTCGTCAAGATCCTCGCCGACAAGGACACCGATCGCATCTTGGGCGCGCATATCATCGGCCCGATGGCGGGGGATCTCATTCACGAGGTCTGTGTCGCGATGGAGTTCGGTGCGGCCGCCGAGGATCTGGCAATGACCTGCCACGCCCACCCCACCTATTCCGAAGCGGTACGCGAAGCGGCGCTGGCCTGCGGCGACGGCGCGATCCACAGTTAAGAAACCCATTTACCACGCAAAGCGGGAAGCCATGTCGACATGGCTTCCTGAAGCGGGTTTGAAACCGCTTGGGACAGGCTCTTGAGAAAGAGCCTTGATGCTGAAAAGAAGCGGCGCCGCCCCGTTCGGGCTGACCATTCTCTCAAAATCAGGGGTTGCCCCCCGGACCTGTACCCCTCTCGGGGCCTGCTGAAACCGGTCTCTCATGGTCGGCGCGTCACCACCGGAAAGAGAGCAAAGTCAAATCTGTCGCGGTGTGGGAGTGACCCTGTCCGCTCGTTGCGCAACGTGGGGGCACACTAGCGGTCAAGCGTTAACGGTTTGCCAACCCACCGTACGCCGGTGTTAGGGCTGGGCCACAAACCCCGCCTCGGCGTTGAGCCGGTCCGAGGCCGTCTCGATCCGCTCTTCCAGCAACGCCAGAAACTCCGCACGCGGCAGCCCCGGAGGGATCGGTTCCAGAAACTCCACCACCGCCGTGCCCTGCTTGCGATAGATACCGCGCTTGGGCCAGAACAGGCCGACATTGGCGGCCACCGGCACGCAGGGCTGTTTGAGTTGTTCGTAAAGCACCGCAGGACCCACCTTGTAGGGCGCCTTGACGCCCGGTGCGATACGGGTGCCTTGCGGGTAGATGATCAGCTGTCCGGCTGTTGCCTCACCCCGCGCGACCGCAGCAACCATCTGCTTGATCGCCGCGCCGCGCTTGCCGCGATCGACCGGGATGCAGCCGATGCGCAGACCGTATTGGCCGACTACCGGCGCGTACATCAAGATACGTTTCATGATGAACTTGCCTGCTGGCAGGGCCGAGAACACCATGAACACATCCAGAAAGCTTTGGTGTTTGGCAGCGACGATACATTCGTAATCAGGCGGCGTGCCGCGCACTTCGGTTTTCAACCCGATCATCCAGGGTGCCGCCCAGCGCACATAGCGGCACACGCTCATGCACCCGACGCGCGCGCCCTTGCGGGAAAAGACCGCCCAGGGGAACAGCACGAGGCCGACCACGGCAATCGCCAGATAGACCGAGGCCATGTAGATCAGCGACCGCACCCACTGGATTGCGTATGACATCAGGCCAACTCCTCAAGCACGCGGTTGGCGGCAAAGCGCGTGGCGACAAGCGCGACAAGCCCCGACAGCGGCGGGATCAGCACCACCCAGAGCCAGCCCCAGCCCTGAATGGTCAATCCGGTCAGAAAGCTGGCCGCGTCGCCGCCCGACGGCACCAGAAACAGCGCGACGACGCCGATCACAGTGCCGAACGCCGCGCCGATGAGGGCGCGCAAGGCAAAGCGGCGGACGAAAGCGCTGGCGATATAGGTGTCTTTTGCCCCCACCAGCCGCAACACCGCAATGACCTGCGCGTTCGCCGCCAGCGACGCATTGGCCGCCAACGTGACCATCGCCGCCGTTGCCGTGGCGATGAGCAGGATCGACGCCCATCCCAGCAGGCGCAACCGGGCCGCCGCATCCACCAGAGGGCGGCGCCAGCGGGCGTGATCGTCCAGCACGGCGGCGGGCGCTTCAGCGGCAAGTCGCAGGCGCAGACCGGCGGCGTCATAGCCTTCGGCGGTTTCGGAAATGTCGATCAATTGCGGCAGCGGCAGATCCTCGATCGGCAGGTCGGGGCCGAACCACGGCGTCAGAAGCGCACGCTGTTCCTCAAGGGTCAGCGCGTTGGCTTCCTCGATTCCCGGCGTCGTGCGCAGCACGCGCAGCGCCGCTTCGGTCTGGGTTGCCACTTCGCCCGCCGGGGCCGAGATGCGCACGGTCGAGGATTGTGCCAGCTCTTCGCCCCAGCGATCCGCGACCCGCCCGGCGGCGAGCGACAGTGCCAGAGCAAACACCGCAAGGAATGCCATCGCGAAAGCGCTGAACAGGGTCAGCCGTGCCGTGAAACCGGTGGGCGGAACGACGCGGTCGGACTTTTCGTCAAACAGCAGCATTTGCGCCGTGGCGCGCAGATCGAACTTCACAAATCCGCCCCCGCTGTCTGCAACCGCCGGTTGGAAATGCGCAGCACCCGTGTCTGCACCTGTGCTTTTGCCGCGCGGATCAGGCTCAGATCGTGTGTTGCCACCAGCACCGTTTTGCCCATGCGGTTAAGCTCCACCAGCAGTGTCAGCAGGCGCTGCGACATCTCCCAGTCGATATTGCCGGTCGGCTCGTCCGCCAGGATCACATCCGGCGACATGATGACCGCGCGGGCCAGGGCGGCGCGCTGGCGCTCTCCGCCCGACAGTTCCGGCGGCAGGGCTTCGGCGCGCGAGGTCAGGCCGACCCAGGCCATCAATTCCTTCAGATTGGCATCCGTTCCGGTGGCGTCCTGCCCGGACACGGCGAGCGGCAGGGCGATGTTCTCTGTCACCGAAAGATGATCGAGGAATTGGCAATCCTGATGCACCACGCCCACCTTGCGACGCAACAGCGCCACGTCGTCACGGCCAAGGCTGCGCACATCGCGATCAAACAGGCGCACATGGCCCGCAGTTGCCTGCAACGCGCCGTAGCACAGCTTGAGAAACGTGGTTTTTCCCGATCCTGATGGTCCGGTCAGAAAGTGGAACGACCCGCGTGGCACGGTGAGGGAGATGTCGGTCAGCAATTCGCCACCGCCATAACTATACGCCACATTTTCTAGCTCGATCACGGCGCTGCTGCCCCTGCCCTTGGTTGGCGCTGTTGTGCCTGAGCATCGTGCCGGTTTCAATGCGCCCATAGGGGTTGTAGGGGGTTTTACATGCAGATCGGCGGGCCTATGCTGTGCGAATTGGTGAGGAACGACGACGGCCGGCAACACGGGCGCGTCAAAAAAGGGCGATAGGCGAAATGCGGCTGACCTGTCCAAGCTGCGGGGCACGATACGAGGTTCCCGCCGATGTCATCCCCGAAGACGGGCGCGATGTCCAATGTTCCAATTGCGGCAACACCTGGTTTCAGGCACGCGATACCGAGGACAGCCCCGAAACACTGGCCGCCGAGGCCTCCGCGCCCAAGGACGCGGTCTGGCATCCCGAGGTCGAGAGCGATATCGATGACGGGCCATCGGTCAATCAAGGTGCCGCACCCGCCGAAAAGCCTGCGCCAACCCCGCCCAAGCGGCGCGAACTCGATCCGTCGGTGGCCGACATCCTGCGCGAGGAAGCCGCGCTGGAAAGCCGAGCGCGTGCGTCTCAGGCTGGTGTTCTGGAAGAGCAGCCCGATCTGGGATTGCAGGAACCCGAGGACGAAGCCGCCAAGCGTGCGCGTCAGGCTCAGGACCGGATGCGCAGATTGCGCGGCCAGGATGCAGCGGGCGCGGCAGCAGCTTCGGCGGTCAGCGATCGGCCGCAATCTCGGGGCGACATGCTGCCCGATATCGACGAGATCAACCAGACCCTGCGCGCGTCGAGCGAACGGCGCGAGGTGCGCACGCTTCAGGGCGATCTTGATGACGACGACGATGACGCCGGCGGATTTGGCCGTGGCTTCATGTTTGTGGTGCTTCTCTTTGTTTTCCTGACAGCGCTCTACATCTTTGCGCCGCAGCTCGGCGAAACGATCCCACAGCTTGCCGGATTGCTCGACAGCTATGTGTCGATGGTGAATCAGGTCCGCGCTTGGCTCGATACGCAAATCGCGACAGTTTTCGCATGATCGGTGGCGGTTCCGACGACGCGATGGCCATGAGCGATGCCTGATCGGCGTTTGCTGCTTGAGCTGCCGGCCCTCAGGCCATTTCCGGCCAGTTTGCGAGGCTTTCCGCAACTGGACCTATCAGTGACACATCTTTGGCCCTAACGGCAGCCGCGTGATATGCCCAGAATGAGCGAGCCGTGGCTGGGATCGCACCTGCCCTGCGGTGATTCTCAGAGGGAGACGACAGCCATGGACGGCACATTGTCAAAAAATGATCTTAGCCACATCGTTGAGGCCGACCGCGCCCATGTCTGGCATCACCTGACACAGCATAAACCATTCGAGACGAACGATCCCCGGATCATCGTCGAGGGCAAGGGCATGCGCGTCTGGGACCAGAAGGGCAAGGAGCATCTTGATGCGGTGTCCGGTGGCGTCTGGACCGTCAATGTCGGCTACGGGCGCGAAAGCATCGCCAAGGCCGTTTATGACCAGTTGATCAAGCTGAACTATTTCGCCGGGTCCGCAGGGTCGGTTCCGGGCGCATTGTTCTCGGAAAAGCTGATTTCGAAGATGCCGGGAATGACCCGCGTGTATTACACCAATTCGGGGTCCGAGGCGAACGAGAAGGCGTTCAAGATGGTCCGCCAGATCGCGCACAAGCGCTATGGCGGGTCCAAGCACAAGATCCTTTACCGCGACCGCGATTACCACGGCACCACGATCACCTGTCTGTCCGCCGGTGGCCAAGAGGAGCGCAACGCGCAGTACGGTCCCTACACTCCCGGTTTCGTGAAGGTTCCCCATTGCCTTGAATACCGCGCCGCAGATCAGGGCGCTCCGAGCGAGAATTACGGCGAATGGGCCGCTGACCAGATCGAGCAAGTGATCCTGCGCGAAGGCCCGGACACCATCGGCGCGCTCTGCCTCGAGCCGGTCACAGCCGGTGGCGGCGTCATCACTCCGCCCGAGGGGTACTGGCAGCGCGTGCAAGAGATTTGCCGCAAATACGACATTCTGTTGCATATTGACGAGGTCGTCTGTGGCGTCGGCCGTACCGGCACATGGTTCGGCTACCAGCAATACGGTGTGCAACCCGACATGGTCACGATGGCCAAGGGCGTCGCGTCGGGCTATGCGGCGATTGCCTGCCTGGTGACCACAGAAGACGTGTTCTCCATGTTCAAGGACAATTCCGACGATCCGATGAACTATTTCCGCGACATTTCCACCTTTGGCGGCTGCACCGCAGGCCCGGCAGCGGCGCTCGAGAATATGCGGATCATCGAGGACGAAGATCTTTTGGACAACACCACGCGCATGGGCGAGTATATGATCGACCAGTTGCACGGGCTTGCCGACAAGCACAGCGCCATCGGCGATGTGCGGGGCAAGGGTCTGTTTCTTGGCGCCGAGTTGGTCGAGGACCGCGACACGCGCGCGCCCGTCGATGAAAAGCGGGTCCAGCGCGTCGTGGCCGATTGCATGGCGCAAGGCGTGGTGATCGGTGCGACGAACCGGTCAATTCCGGGCTTCAACAATACGCTGTGCTTCAGCCCGGCGCTGATCGCCACCAAAGACGACATCAACCAGATCATCGCGTCTGTTGATGCAGCCTTGGGTCGCGAATTCGGGTGAGCGATGCCTCGACGCTGACCCAGCGCCGCAATGCGCTGGGTCAACCTGTCGGTCTGCCGGTCAGTGACACAAGCGTCCGACCGACGCCTCCGCGCACGCCGATGGTCGGGCGGTTCTGCTCGGTCGTGCCGATGTCGCTGGAGCATGCCGGCGATCTCTACACGGCGTTCAAAGAGGACACCGAGGATCGCATCTGGACCTATCTGCCCAACGGCCCCTACCGCGACGAGGTTGCGTTTCGCGCGTGGGTCAAGACGGCGATGAATGCCGATGATCCGCTGATGTTCAGCATTCTTGTTGATGGGCACGCGGTGGGCCATGCCAGCTATCTGCGTAACGCGCCACAGGCCGCATCCATCGAGGTGGGGTTCATCAATCTCTCGCCTCGCCTGCAACGCACCCGCGCCGCGACGGAGTTTCAGTATCTGATGATGGCGCGCGCGTTCGATGAGTTGAACTATCGGCGCTACGAGTGGAAATGCGACGCGCTGAACGCGCCCTCTCGCACGGCGGCAGAGCGGCTGGGGTTTACCTATGAAGGGACGTTCCGGCAGGCGACCCACTACAAGGGCCGCAACCGCGATACCGCGTGGTATTCGATCCTTGATCGCGAGTGGCCAGCCTTGAAAGCGCGATTCAGCAGATGGTTGGCGGATGACAATTTCGACGCGGATGGCCGGCAAATCCGCACACTGACGGTGGCGTAACCGCTGCGGTTCTGTTCAAATCGGGCACGTTGCGCAAAAAGGTGTCCGCATGACAATCCTGACCCAGACCTGCACCCCGTTCGACGACCAGAAACCCGGCACATCGGGCTTGCGCAAGAAAACCCGCGTTTTCATGCAGCCCGGCTATGTCGAATGTTTCGTGCAGTCCATCTTCAACGCGATTGGCGGGGTCGCGGGCAAAACGCTGGTGATCGGCGGCGACGGGCGGTTCTTCAACCTAGAAGCAATCCAGACGATCCTGTGCATGGCAGCGGCGAACGGGGCGGCACGGGCGATTGTGGGCCAGGGCGGCTTGCTCTCCACCCCGGCGGCATCGCACCTCATTCGCAAGCGCGGCGCGGATGGCGGCTTGCTTCTGTCGGCAAGCCACAATCCGGGCGGAGTGAATGCGGATTTCGGAATGAAATTCAACACCCCCAACGGTGGCCCCGCCCCCGAAGCCGTCACCGACGCGATCTTTGCCGAGACGCAGGCGATCACAAGCTTCAAGACCGTCAAAAGCAGCGACATTGACCTTAACACTCTGGGAGAGACGCAGTTGCACGCGACGACGATCGAGATTGTCGATCCGGTCGCGGATTATGCCGCCTTGATGCAGGAGCTGTTCGATTTCGACGCGATCCGCGCGTGGTTTGCGAACGGCAAAACAATGCGCTTTGACGCGATGCATGCGGTGACGGGCCCCTATGCGACGACGATCCTGCAAGACATGCTTGGCGCGCCAGACGGCACGGTCTTGAACGGCGTGCCTTCGGTTGATTTCGCCAAGGGCCATCCCGATCCGAACCCGATCTGGGCCAAACCGTTGGTGGACATGGTGATGGCCGATGGAGCGCCCGATTTTGCCGCAGCGTCCGATGGCGATGGGGATCGCAACATGATACTTGGCAGGGGCGTTTATGTGACGCCGTCCGACAGCCTTGCGGTGATCGCGGCCAACGCCCACCTGACGCCGGGATGTGCGGCAGGCATCAAGGGCGTGGCCCGGTCCATGCCGACCAGCGCCGCGTGTGACCGGGTGGCCGAGGCGTTGGGTGTTGAATGTTTCGAAACGCCGACGGGATGGAAGTTTTTCGGCACGCTCCTCGATGCTGGCCGCGTCACGCTTTGCGGCGAGGAAAGTGCCGGTACAGGCAGCGACCATGTGCGCGAAAAGGACGGGCTTTGGGCAGTGTTGATGTGGCTGAATATCCTTGCCGCGCGCGACCTGTCGGTCAAAGAGACCCTTGATGGCCACTGGAGCACCTATGGGCGCAACTATTATTCGCGTCACGACTACGAGGCGCTCGACGTCGCTATTGCCAATGATCTTATGGCCGATCTGACGATGGATCTGGAAACTCTTGCCGGTCAGCAGTTCGGCGCGTGCAAGGTCACGTATGCGGATCGGTTCTCATATCACGATCCGGTTGACGGGTCGGTCAGCCACAATCAAGGACTGCGCATCAACTTTGACGGCGGTGGACGCGCAGTGTTGCGCTTATCCGGAACCGGAACCGAAGGCGCGACCCTGCGCGTCTACCTTGAACGCTACGAGCCGCCAGAGGGCGACCTTGGGATCGACACTCAGGCGGCGTTGGCGGATCTTGCCGAAGCCACGGCGCAGATCTGCGGTCTGGCACAACGCACCGGACGCAGTGTTCCTGATGTGATGACCTGAACCTCAGACCGGTGTCGCCTGCTGCCTCTGGCGAGAGGCGCGGCGCGTCACGACCTGACGGCGGACAAAGGCCGCGACGAAGATTGCGGTCTGGATCAGGATGATCGTCGGCGCTGGCGCACTGTCGAGGAAGAAGCTCAGGTAAACGCCCAAAAGCATCGACGCCATGTTGATCAGCACCGACAGCCACAGCATCGTCGAGAATTTGCGCACCAGCAGGAACGCGATCGCCCCCGGCGCGATCAGCAGGCCAATGGCAAGGATCAAGCCGACCGCTGACAATGTCGCCACGATGGTCAGGGACAGCGCGGCAAGAAGACCGTAATGAAGCGCATTGACCCACAGCCCGGAGGCACGGGCCTGCGCGGGATCAAAGCTGTGCAACAGCCAGTCTTTCCATTTGAGCAACAGCACACCGCCCACCAGTGCGGATATGATGCCGGCAGTCCAAAGCTCGTGCGGCTCGACCCCAAGCATTTTGCCGAACAGGATGTGATCGAGATGGGCGTTGGTCTCGATCGAGACATAGAGCACGATGCCGACACCGAACATGCCGGAGAACACCACGCCCATCACCGTATCCTGTTTGACCCTGCTGTTGGTGGCCAGATAGCCGGTCGCCAGGGCGCAGGTCATCCCGGCGGCGAAGGCGCCGATGATCAGCGGAATACCGAAGATGTAGGCCAGAACGATGCCGGGCAGAACCGCATGGCTCACCGCATCCCCCATCAGCGCCCAGCCCTTGAGCACGAGGAAGCACGACAGGAGCGCCGTCGGCACGGCGACCATGATCGAGATGAAGAACGCGTTTTGCATAAATGCAAAGCGGAAGGGCAAAAGCAGGGTTTCGAGGTCCATCACACATGCTCCTGTGCAGGACTGACCGGCACCATGCTGTCGCGTGGCGGCCCACTGCGCAACGCGTCCCTGGCGCGGCGTCGTGCGGCCAAGAGGCCGTGGCGGGGCGCAAAGACAAAGACGATGAGGAAGATCAGCGTTTGCAAGGTCACGATGATGCCTCCTGTCGCACCGTCGAGGAAATAACTGATGTATGCGCCGAAAAAGCTCGTCAGTGTTCCGATCAGGACCGACGTGATGATCAAGCGCGGAAAGCGGTCGCACAGCAGGTAGGCGGTTGCGCCCGGCGTGACCACCATTGCGATCACAAGGAAGGCTCCGACCGTCTGCATCGCGGCCACGACCGAGGCGGACAGCAGTACAAAGAACATCGCCTTGAGCCGCGTGGGGTTCAGGCCGATGGTGCGGGCGTGGTTTTCGTCAAAGAACGTGACCATCAGATCTTTCCACTTGGCCAGCAGGACCGCGAGGGACACAAATCCGATGATCGCCAGTTGCAGCGTGTCTTCGGGCGTGATGGCAAGGATGTTGCCCATCGTGATGGTCTGGATCGACACCGACATCGGGTTGACCGACACGATGAACAGGCCAAGGCCAAAGAACGAGGTAAAGATCAGCCCGATGATCACATCCGGCTTGAGCCCCGAGCGCTCCGACAGGAAGAGCATCGCGCCCGCCGCCAAGCCGCCGGCGATGAACGCGCCGAGCGCGAATGGCAGGCCAAGAATGTAGGCACCCGCCACCCCCGGTACAACCGAATGCGACAGCGCATCGCCGATCAGGGACCACCCCTTGAGCATCAGGTAGGCCGACAAGAACGCACACACCCCGCCGACAAGCGCCGACACCCACATGGCGTTGACCATGTAATTGTAGCCGAACGGTTCCCAAAGCGACGCGATCATGGCTTGGTATCCGTGCGCTGGGTTTTCTCGCCGTATTGCACGAAGGGGCGCTCGTCATCGGTAAAGATCGTGACTTCGCGCGCATCCTCGTCGTCGTGCAGATCTTCACCGCCAAGGGTAAAGTGACGCAGGACACCGCCGAACGCCGCTTCGAGGTTGGCGCGGGTGAAAGTGGTTTCGGTCGGCCCGTAGCTGAGCACGGTGCCTTTCACCAACACGGTGCGGTCGCAGAATTCCGGCACCGATCCAAGGTTGTGGGTCGAGACCAGCATCACCCGCCCCTCATCGCGCAATTCGCGCAGCAGAGCGACGATCTGGTCTTCGGTCTTGACGTCCACACCGGTGAACGGTTCGTCCAGCAGGATCACCTGCCCGTCCTGCGCCAGAGCGCGCGCCAGAAACACGCGTTTGCGCTGGCCGCCTGACAGTTCTCCAATTTGGCGGTGGCGAAACTCCCGCATGTTCACGCGCCCCAGCGCCTGATCCACGGCCTCGTGATCCGCCGGTTTGGGGCGGCGCAAAAAGCCCATGTGGCCATAGCGCCCCATCATCACGACGTCTTCGACCAGCACCGGAAAGGCCCAATCCACCTCTTCGGATTGCGGAACGTAAGCCACGAGATTCTTGGCCAGCGCCTCTCGGACAGGCATTCCAAGGATGCGAATGTCACCGCTCGCGGCCGGAACGAACCCCATGATCGCCTTGAAAATCGTGGATTTGCCAGCGCCGTTCACCCCGACCAGCGCCGTCACGGTGCCGCGCGGGATTTCGAAACTGGCGTTCCACAGGGCGGTGTGTCCGTTGCGATAGGTCACGGTGACGTCTTGCAGCATGAGGCCGCTGCCGGTGTGCCCTGATGCGACGGGCTGCCCTCGGCTCTGCTCATTATCGAGCATGGCATTGTCCTTTGCGGTGCCGTGTCCCTGCCGGGACCGGGTGATGTGGTGTCGGCCTCATTGCGAGGCGGATCTCAGACCGTCGACAACGGTGCGCGACGTGACGGTCAGCAGATCAAGATAGGTGGGGACAGGTCCGTCGGCGGTGCTGAGCGAATCGACGTAAAGTTCGCCGCCATAGGTCGCGCCGGTTTCGCGGGCGACCTGTTTGGCGGGTGAGGTGTTGACCGTGCTTTCACAGAACACCACCGGAATGTCATTGTCGCGCACCCCGTCGATTACCGCGCGTACCTGTTGCGGTGTGCCGACCTGATCGGCGTTCATCGGCCAGAGATAGAGTTCCTTCATTCCGAAATCCCGCGCCAGATAGCTGAACGCGCCTTCACATGTGACCAACCAACGCTGCTCTGGGGGGATGGTTGCAATTTCATCGCGCAGCGGCTCGATCGTGGCGCGCAATTCTTCCCTATAGCGCTCGGCGTTGGCAGCATAGGTGTCGGCGTTGTCGGGATCGTACTGCGCAAACGCCGTTTCGATATTGTCGATGTAGATCAGTGCGTTGTCCAAACCCATCCACGCGTGGGGGTTTGGCTTGCCCTCGTAGCTGCCCGCCGCGATGGAGATCGGATCGACCCCGTCTGTCAGCGTGACCGAGGGAATGTCGCCAAGATTGGACACGAATTGTTCGAACCAAAGTTCGAGGTTCATTCCGTTCCAGAGGATGAGATCGGCATCATAGGCACGCACGATGTCCTGAGGAGTTGGCTCATAGCCGTGGATCTCGGCTCCGGGCTTGGTGATCGACACGACCTCCGCAGCTTCACCGGCAACATTGGCGGCCATGTCGGCCAGCACGGTAAAGGTCGTGACAACCTTCATCCTGTCGTCGGCCGCGGCAGTCGTCGCCAGAACGGCGAGGAGCGCGGCGGCGGCTGATGCAAGGGGTCTGATCGTCATGAATTATGCCTCCGATGGGCTTATGTCAGGTCCGGTCTGCACATGCAAATCACTCTCAACAACTTAGTCACTTGCGAATTGTTCGCAACTCCAAATTGAAGGTATCCTGTGGTTTTTAACCCCACGGACGCAGCGGAAAATCGCAAAGTGCTGACAAGTCTTTTCCCGCTTCCCCTGTCGGCTTGCCCGGAAGCGGGCTAAGTCAGTAGCACGAGGACACAGACGCCGTTGCAAACGCCCGTCGCCCCGAGGGAAACGACCGATGACATTTGACAAGACCGAGCACACCGATGACGCCGATGACGAGACGCCGCAAAGGCTGACGTTTGAATCCGACAAGGGGTCGTCGCGCTCAACCTGGATCGCTGCGGCTTTCGTGGTGGCGATTGTGGTGTGGATGGGCAGCGGCTTCATCTTTCCCTCCGACCAGGCGGAATCGTCAAACATGCGCGAGGCGCCCAAGCCGGTGTCGGTTGCCGTGAGAGCCGCGACTGCGGAAACGGTGACACAGCTTTATCGCGCCGAAGGTCAGGCCCTGCCCGACCGTGACACCATGATGCGCGCCGAAACCTCTGGCGATATCGAGGCCGTGCTGGTGCGCAAGGGACAGGACGTCGCCGCCGGGACGGTGATCGCCAGGTTCGATCCCACGAACAACAAGGCCGACGCCAACCGCGCCGCCGAGGAATTGGCCCGTGCCCAGCGCGAGTTCGACAACGCCCAGCAATTGCTGGATCGGGGTGTCGCGACGATTGACCGGATGACCGACGCGCGTGCCGCACTGGCCTCGGCGCAGGCGCAGGTCACCGCGGCCGAACAGGCGGCCAAGGCATTGACGATCACCGCGCCCTTTGCCGGACGTATCGAAACGCTGGATATCGATGAAGGCGAGTTCGTGTCAGCGGGCACCGAAGTGGGCCGCCTGGTCGATATCACTCCGCTGACGGTGGCGATTCAGGTGCCCCAGCAATCGCTGACGCGCATTTCCGTCGGCCAGACGGCAACGGTCCGGTTCATCACCGGAGAAGAGCGCGACGGCACGGTTGTCTTTGTCGGCACGTCCGCTGCATCGGAAACCCGCACCTTTCTGGCAGAGGTCGAGATTGCCAACGAGGACGGCAAAATCCCTGCTGGCATCTCGGCAGAGGTGATCATTCCAACCGGCGAGGTCACTGCGCATTTCCTGTCGCCCTCTATCGTATCGCTGAACTCCGAAGGCACGCTGGGCGTCAAGACCGTGAACGACGACGATGTGGTCGAGTTTTTCCCGGTCGAGGTGGTGAAAGCGCAGATCGACGGCATCTGGGTGACCGGCCTGCCCGAAACGGTCAACGTTATCACCGTGGGTCAAGGCTATGTCAGTGCGGATGACACCGTCATTCCGAGCGCCGGAGACACAAACGGATGAATGCCATTATCAACGCCGCATTTTCGCGGGCGCGCGTCGTCATCATGACCCTGTTCATGGTGCTGACCGTGGGTGTCTATGCCTATATGGCGATCCCCAAGGAATCGACGCCCGAAATACCGTTGCCGTTTTTCTATGTCTCGACCGGGCTTGACGGGATCAGCCCGTCCGACGCCGAACGCCTGCTGCTGGAGCCTTTGGAAACCGAGTTTGCGTCAATTGCGGGGCTGGAAAGCCTGAAATCAGACGCCTCCGAAGGGTTTGCGAGCCTGCAACTGGAGTTCAGCCCCGGATTTGAAAGCCAGGAGGCGCTGGGAAAGGTCCAGGACGCGGTGGATCGTGCCGAGAGCGAGTTGCCGAGCGACGCCTATGACGTCACCATCACCGAGATCAATACCGCACTGTTCCCCATCGTCACCGCGATCCTGTCCGGCTCTGTGCCCGAACGCACGCTGAATGATCTGGCCGATGAAATGCAAGAGGAGATCGAGGCGCTGCCGGGGGTGCTTGAGGTCGATATCGGTGGTCAGCGGTTCGAGTTTCTGGAGGTGCTGATCGATCCGACGGTGTTTCAGACCTACAATCTGTCCTTTGATGAATTGATCGGCCAGATCCAGCGCAACAACCGGTTGATCGCCGCAGGCGCCATCGAGACCGGCGCGGGGCGGATCGTGCTGAAAGTGCCGGGGCTGATCGAGGGGCTGGAAGACGTCATGGCGATGCCCGTCAAGGTGCGCGGCAACGCGGTTGTGACCTTTGGCGATATCGCAACGATCCGGCGCACCTTTGACGATCCGGATTCCTTTGCCCGCATCAACGGGCAACCGGCGTTGGCGCTCGAGGTCAAGAAACGTTCGGGCGCGAACATCATCGAAACGGTCGATCAGGTGAAGGAACGGGTGGAAGAACTGCGCGCGGACTGGCCGGAAAGTGTCAAGATCACGTATCTTCAAGACCAGTCCGAGCAGGTGAAGACCTTTCTCAGCGATCTCGAAGCGAACGTGATTGCGGCCGTGATCCTCGTGATGATCGTGATCGTTTTCGCGCTCGGCTTCCGCTCGGCGGTTCTGGTTGGTCTGGCCATTCCGGGCGCGTTCTTTTCCGGTGTGATTGCGCTTTGGGCGATGGGCTACTCGATGAACATCATCGTGCTGTTCGCGCTGATCCTTGTAGTCGGGATGCTGGTGGACGGGGCTATCGTCACGACCGAGCTCGCCGACCGGAAACTCCAGGAGGGCGTGCCACCGCGAGAGGCTTATTCCTTCGCCGCCAAGCGCATGTCATGGCCCATCATCGCCTCTACTGCCACCACGCTAAGCGTGTTTTTCCCGCTGTTGTTCTGGTCGGGCATGGTGGGGCAGTTCATGAAATTCCTGCCCATCACCGTTATCCTGACGCTCACGGCATCGCTGTTCATGGCGCTGATCTTCATTCCGGTGCTGGGCAGTCTGATCGGCAAGAGGCAACCGCAATCAGCCAACGCCAAGGCCGCGCTGCACGCTGCCGAGCTGGGCGATCCGCGCGACATGGGGGGCATTACCGGTGCGTATGTGCGCCTGCTGGAGCGCGCCATTCTGCGGCCTGCAACCACATTATTGCTCGCGGTTGCGCTGCTCTTGGGCGGGTTCGGGCTATACGGGCAATTCGGAAAGGGCATCACCTTCTTTCCCTCGATCGAGCCCGAGTTCATGCAGGTTCAGGTGCGTGCTCGCGACAATTTCTCGATATTCGAGCGAGATGCGCTGGTGCGGGCGGTTGAAAACCGTCTGCTTGGCTATGACGAAATCGCCAGCATCTACGCCCGCTCGACCATGAGCGCAGGCCGTGGTGACGAGGAAACCATCGGCACGCTTCAGCTTGAGTTGACCGACTGGGACACGCGCCGCACCGCGGCCGAGATCGGCGTCGATATTCGGAATGACGTGTCCGACATTGCCGGTATCGACGTTCAGGTCCAGACCGAAAGCGGCGGGCCGACGTCGGGCAAACCCATCAACCTGCGTGTCAGCGGAGCATCCTCGCGAGCGCAGGAAAACGCGGTGCAGCAGATTCGCGACGTCATGGACCGGATGGGCGGATTCACCGACGTGACCGACACCCGTCCCGTTCCCGGCGTCGAGGTTTCGATTCTGGTCAATCGCGCCGAAGCCGCGCGCTTTGGTGCCGACGTGAGCCTGTTGGGTCAGGCGGTGCAGCTTCTGACCCAAGGCATCACGGTGGCCGATTACCGCCCCGATGACATTGACGGCACGCTTGACATAAGGGTGCGGTTCCCGCGCGCGGAACGCTCTCTGGCAGAGCTTGCCAGCTTGCGGGTGCCGACCTCCTCGGGATTGGTGCCGATTTCGAACTTCGTGACCTTCGAGCCGACCGACCGAATCGGTGTGATCCGCCGCATCGACGAAAAGCGTGTGACGACGATTGAGGCCAACGTCGCCCCCGGTGTGCTTGTCAACGATCAGGTTGTAGCGCTGACGGATGCCTTGGAGGAGGCCGACCTGCCCGAGGGAATCTCGTTCACGTTTGCCGGCGAGGCGCAGGACCAGCAGGAAAGCATGGCCTTTCTGATCACCGCGTTCATCGCTGCCGTGTTCCTGATGTTCGTCATCCTCGTGTTGCAGTTCAACAATTTCTATCAGGCGGTCATCGTGATGAGCGCGATCGTCTTTTCCATTGCCGGTGTCTTGCTGGGGCTGGTGGTCACCGGTCGCCCCTTCGGGATCGTCATGGGAGGGATCGGTGTCATCGCCCTGGCCGGGATCGTGGTGAACAACAACATCGTGTTGATCGATACCTATAACGATCTGAAAAAGGCCGGGCAGTCGCCTCTCGAAGCGGCTCTGCGCACCGGCGCGCAACGTTTGCGTCCGGTGGTTCTGACGTCGGTGACGACCGCCCTTGGCCTGATGCCGATGGTTATCGGCCTGAACCTGAACTTCTTTACGCGCGATGTCGTGTATGGCGCGCCATCAACGCAGTGGTGGACCGAGTTGTCCTCCTCCATCGCGGGCGGTCTGGTCGTGGCAACGGTGCTCACCCTTGTGGTCACGCCCGCGATGCTGATGCTGGGCGAGCGCAAACGCCACAGGGCGCACGCTGCGCGTTAGGAACCCACACGTCTCGCTTTCTAAGCCAGCGATACGGCGACACGCTTGTTGAGCATCAATAGGCTGCTGTCAGAGGAAGGTGAGTGTTCGCCATCCTTGCAGCGCGCAGGCCGTCGCGAAGTTCTCGGTCGTGCACGCCAATTTGGCGCGCGCCCCGCATTGCCGGTTGGAGAGGTCAGTGGTGAGCCGTGCAGGGATCGAACCTGCGACCCACTGATTAAAAGTCAGTTGCTCTACCAACTGAGCTAACGGCCCACTGGAGCGGTGTCTAAAAAGAGGGCGTTGAAGGGTCAACCCCAAAAAGTCACATTCCGCCATTGAGTTAAAGATTGACGCCCGCGTAAGTGCTGTCGGGCTGGAAAGACGCACTCAAGGAGCTTATGTGCTCGGCCATGACGATTCACACGGCAGACGATGTTTCCTTTCTGAAAATGCACGGGCTCGGCAATGATTTTGTCGTGCTGGACACGCGCGAGCATCCGTTTGTCGTGACGCCGGCAATGGCGCAGGCGATTGGCGACAGGCATTGCGGGGTGGGATTCGATCAGTTGGCCGTCATCTCGGCCAGTGACGACGGCGCAACGGCGCGGCTCACGTTTTTCAACTCCGACGGGTCGATCTCCGGGGCATGCGGAAATGCGACCCGCTGTATCGCCCGTCATCTGATGACCGAAGACCGCACCAGCGAAGTTGTCCTCACAACCGAGCGCGGCCAGTTGTTTGCCCGCGACGCCGGGGGCGGCAAGACGTCGGTGAATATGGGGCTGCCCCAGCTCGACTGGCAGGACGTTCCATTGGCCAAGGCGGTGGATACCCTCGAACTGCCGATTGACGGGGCTCCGACCGCAACCGGAATGGGCAACCCGCATTGCACGTTTTTCGTTGACGATGCGGAAATGATCGACCTTGAAGCACGGGGGCGCGAGATCGAGAGACACCCGCTGTTTCCCGAACGCACCAATGTCCAATTCGCAAGTGTGATCGGGGGCAATCATCTTCGGATGCGGGTTTGGGAACGTGGCGTCGGAGTGACGTTGGCCTCGGGCTCCTCATCCTGCGCGACCGCCGTTGCGGCCGCGCGGCGCGGACTGACAGGCCGGCAGGTCCGGATCGATCTCGATGGCGGGCGAATCGACATCGAGTGGCGCGACGATGGTGTCTGGATGACTGGTCCGACAACGCATGTGTTTAGTGGCACGTTCACCCGTGGCTGGCTGGAGGCGATCACGTGAGCGCGCCGAAGTTCACCACGCTCGGCTGTCGGCTGAACGCTTACGAGACCGAGGCGATGAAAGACCTGGCCGCACAGGCCGGGTTGGAGAACGCCGTGGTCGTGAACACCTGCGCCGTGACGTCCGAGGCGGTGCGCAAGGCACGCCAGGAGATCCGCAAGCTGCGCCGTGACAATCCCGATTCCCGGCTCATTGTAACCGGCTGCGCCGCGCAGACCGAGCCCGAGACGTTTTCGAAAATGTCCGAAGTGGATGCGGTGATCGGCAATATCGAAAAGATGTCGCCGGAGACATGGCAGGGGCTGGCGGCCGATTTCATCGGCCAGACCGAAGCGCTGCAAGTCAACGACATCATGTCCGTCACCGAGACCGCGCAGCATCTGATTGACGGATTCGGCACCCGCAGCCGCGCATATGTGCAGGTGCAAAACGGCTGCGATCACCGCTGTACATTCTGCATCATTCCCTACGGTCGCGGCAATTCGCGCTCTGTGCCCGCAGGGGTGATCGTCGATCAGATCAAACGGCTGGTCGATACAGGCTTTAACGAAGTGGTGCTGACAGGTGTAGACCTGACGAGCTGGGGCGCGGATTTGCCTGCGCAGCCCAAGCTCGGCGATCTGGTGATGCGCATTCTCAAGCTGGTGCCAGACCTGCCGCGTTTGCGGATCAGTTCGATCGACAGCATTGAGGTGGACGAAAATCTCATGCACGCGATTGCCTCCGAGTCGCGCCTGATGCCGCATCTGCATCTGAGCCTGCAACACGGCGATGATCTGATCCTGAAGCGCATGAAGCGTCGGCACCTGCGCGACGATGCGATCCGCTTTGCCGAGGATGCCCGACGCCTGCGCCCGGACATGACCTTTGGCGCCGATATTATCGCCGGTTTTCCGACCGAGACAGAGGCGCATTTCGACAACTCCCTGAAACTGGTGGAAGACTGCCACCTGACCTGGTTGCACGTCTTTCCCTACTCGCCGCGTCACGGTACGCCAGCCGCGCGCATGCCGCAGGTTGATGGGCGGGCGATCAAGGACCGCGCAGCGCGGCTGCGTTCGGCGGGTGCCGATGCGATCAGCCGCCATTTGAGCCAGCAACAGGGTCGCACGCACCGCATTCTGACCGAAGCGCCCGACATGGGCCGCACCGAGCAGTTCAGCGAAGTGCGCTTTGCCGCGCCTCAGGCCGTGGGCAAGATCGTCACGGCGGTGATCACCGGGACCGATGGGCATCAGCTAACCGCCTGATCTGTTGCTTGGGTGCAAAAGAGCGTCGTCGAGCCGTGCGCGGGGGCTTCACCTTGGCCACGAATTCCGTCAGATAAAACGCATGACCGATCAATCCCGCGCCCTGCTCGTCCATTTGTTCACCGCCACCGGGGCGGTGTTTGCCATGTTGGCCCTGCTCGCCGCCGCTCAGGAAGAGTGGTCGATCATGTTTCTTTGGCTGGTGGTCGCTTTTGCCGTCGATGGCGTGGATGGCCCGCTGGCGCGCAAGTATGACGTCAAAACCAAGGCACCGCGCTTTGACGGCGTGCTGCTTGATATGATCATCGACTACCTGACATATGTGTTCATCCCGGCATTCGCCCTGTTCCAATCTGGCCTCTTGCCGGGTTGGACAGGGTGGTTCGCGATCATCATCATCACCTTCGCTTCGGCAATGTATTTCGCAGACAGCCGGATGAAGACATCCGACAATTCATTCCACGGGTTTCCGGGGGCGTGGAACATGCTGGTGCTGGTGTTGTTCGCAATCGAGCCGAATTTCTGGGTGTCGCTGTCGCTGGTCGCCATACTTGCGGTCGCGATGTTCTTGCCGCTCAAGTTTATTCATCCGGTGCGGACTGAACGCTGGCGTTCGGTGTCGCTGCCCGTTGCGCTGGCGTGGACGTTCTTTGCGGGCTGGGCCGCGTGGGTTGATTTCCACCCCGAAAGCTGGGCCCATTGGGGCCTTGTCGCAACCTCGGTCTACCTGATCGCCGTCGGAGTGGTGCAGCAACTGGTTCCCGAGCGAGGCGCGTGACGCTGCCCATTCAGGCCTTTAGCCGATATCCCGTGCGAAAGAACCACCACGCCAGAACGCAGACCAACAACGTCGCCACAACAGACACGACGGCGCCCAAGACCGGGCTGCTGTCGGAGACGCCGATCAAGCCCCAACGGACACCGTCGATCAGATAGAAAATCGGGTTGGCGTGGGTGATCTGGTTGAGCAGTGGTGGCAGCGCATCGACCGAATAGAAGGTGCCCGACAGAAACGCCAACGGGGTCACGATGAAATTGGTGATCGCGGCCATTTGATCGAACTTGTCGGCATAAATGCCCGCAACCATTCCGACCGCAGACATCAATGCCGCACCGATAATGACGAAAAACAGGGCCACGAACGGATGCTGCGGCACGATGCCAAGGAACAGCCAAACGGCCAGGGCAATGGCCACCGCCACCACGAGTCCACGGGCGATACCGCCGGCAAGGTAGCCCAGGACCAGTTCGCTGGCCGACAGCGGCGGCATCAGCGTGTCGACGATATTGCCCTGCACCTTGGAGACGACAATCGACGAGGACGTGTTGGCAAAAGCGTTTTGAATCACAGTCATCATCAGGATGCCGGGCGCGATGAACGTGGTGAAATCGACTCCCATGACATCGCCCCGACGCGGCCCGATGGCGATGGTGAAGATCACCACGAAAAGCCCCGCTGTCACCAATGGCGCGAGCAGCGTTTGCGTCCAGACCTTGGTGAAGCGCAGGATCTCGCGCTCGGCAAGCGTGTAAAGACCCATCCAGTTGACCCGTCCGAACCGGCGCTCCTGTGCGATCATCTGCCCATCTTGCTGCATTGCGTGCCTCTTGCGACTCGCGCGGGTTGTATCTCGCCCACGCATGATTAGAATAAGGATCGACTTAGAGTGTATGGGCGGCCAACGCAAACGGGCCGCTCTTTTTGATGGAGGGCGCAGATGTCCTGGACCGATGAACGAGTTGAAGTGCTCAAAAAGATGTGGGGCGAAGGCCAGTCTGCCAGTCAGATCGCCAAGGAATTGGGCGGCGTCACCCGCAACGCGGTGATCGGCAAGGTGCACCGTCTGGGCCTGTCGAACCGTGCCGGGGCCGCCGGCACGGCCAAGCCCGAGCCGAAACCGGCCAAGGCCGAGGCCAAGCCAAAGCCCGCCCCCAAGGCGGCGCCGGCGAAACCCGCTGTTCCCGAAGTGGTGATGGAGACGAAATCGGCGACCCCACCGCCAAGCCCGCGCAAGCAGATCATTCCCGCAGGACAACCCTTGCCGCCGCAACCTTCGGCCAATGAAATCAGCCCCGAAGCCTTGGCCAAGGTCAACGCGATCGAGAAGAAGGCGAAGAAGCTGACCCTGATGGAACTGACCGAGCGAACCTGCAAGTGGCCCGTCGGAGACCCGGCAACGCCCAATTTCTGGTTTTGCGGATTGCCTGTCCAGCAGGGCAAGCCCTATTGCGAAGCCCATGTGGGTGTTGCGTTTCAACCGATGAGTTCGCGGCGCGACAGGCGGCGGTGAGCAACCGCGTCTTTTGCAACTCGCGCAGTTTCGAGGGGCGGTGTCACCGCCCCTTTCGTTTATCTGGAATCGCTCTTCAACCGCGCGTGACCGACACGGATTGCGCCTCGAACATGATCTTGCCGAACGCGCTGAGGAACGCCACGTTGGCGGCGTCCGGGCCGATACCGATGCGGGCGATCGTATCAGCACGCGCCATGCCCGTGGCATCGACAAGGTGCCACGTGCCTTCAAGGTAGATCTCGGCGACGGCGTGAAAATCCTGCGGGGTGACATCGGGGGCATAGACGCTGGCAAAGCGCGCCGGGATCGTGGCGGCGCGGGCCAGGGTGACCATCACATGAGCGAAATCACGGCAGACGCCCTGACGCTGCACAAAGGTGTCGAGCGCGGTTGTCTGGGCATTGCTGGCGCCGGGCACATATTCGAACGCGCCGGTGATCCAGTCGCGCATCGCGGCAATTTGCGCTCCGCCCGAAAGATGGCCGAATTCGGCGGCAACGAAGGTTTGAAATTCGTCCGAGGGGCAGTAGCGCGACGGCATGAGATAGCGCACCGTGTCGCCCGGCAACAGATGCGGCGGCACGGCGGACAGCGGCGCGATGTCGAGCACCGGGCGATCAATGTCGAGGCGGGCGGTATAATCGCAGCGAAAAAGCCCGTCGGCGCGTATCCAGATGCGCTCGCCCAGCCCATCTTCGGCGGCGACGCGCACGAAGTGGCTGACATCGGACGTCTGGATATTGGCCGAGACAAGCCGCTGGTCGGCAAGGTCCGCCGCCTCGATCTGCAAGAGGAGGTCGAGAGGGACATCAAGACGATACGCAAGGTGCACATTGATATCGAGGATCACAGGTGGCTCCGATCAGATGAGTGCGAGGCTGTGACGGTAGGGCATTTGCGCCGGTGGCGCACGTGGTTTCGCGAGTAACGCTCGCGCGAAGGCATGGCGATGCCCTCTTTCCCAATCGCGCGCTTCACTTTATACGCCGCGCATGTCACAGAACCCACCTTCATTGCGCCCCGATCTGGCCCCTGCGGCCCGGATCGCGGATGTTCCCCGCGCCGGTCAGCCATTGATCGGAATGGTCTCTCTTGGCTGTCCCAAGGCACTGGTGGACTCAGAGCGGATCCTGACGCGCCTCAGGGCCGAGGGATACGGGATTTCGTCGGATTATTCCGGCGCGGACGCGGTGATCGTGAACACCTGCGGATTTCTTGACAGCGCCAAGGCGGAAAGTCTCGATGCAATCGGAGAAGCGCTGAGCGAGAATGGAAAGGTGATCGTGACCGGCTGTTTGGGCGCAGAGCCTGACTACATCACCGGAGCACATCCCAAGGTTCTTGCCGTGACCGGACCGCATCAATACGAACAGGTTCTCGACGCGGTGCACAAGGCCGTGCCGCCGTCGCCCGATCCGTTTGTCGATCTGCTGCCCGCGTCCGGCGTCAGCCTGACGCCGCGGCACTATTCGTATCTCAAGATTTCCGAGGGCTGCAATCACAAGTGCAAGTTCTGCATCATCCCCGACATGCGCGGATTGCTGACGTCACGCCCCGCCCGCGCCGTGTTGCGAGAAGCGGAAAAGCTGGTGGAGAACGGCGTGCGGGAGTTGTTGGTGATTTCGCAGGACACCTCGGCCTATGGCACCGACTGGAAGGACCGGGACGAGAAGTTTCCGATCCTGTCCCTGGCGCGCGATCTTGGGGCGTTGGGGGCGTGGGTACGGATGCACTACGTGTATCCCTATCCGCACGTGCGCGAGCTGGTGCCGCTGATGGCCGAAGGGCTGGTGCTGCCTTATCTCGACATTCCGTTCCAACACGCCCATCCCGATGTGTTGCGCCGCATGGCGCGGCCCGCGGCAGCGGCGCGCACACTCGACGAGATTGCGGCATGGCGCGATGTGTGCCCCGACATCACGTTGCGATCGACATTCATCGTCGGTTATCCGGGCGAGACGGAAGCGGAGTTCCAGACGTTGCTGGACTGGCTGGATGAGGCGCAGCTCGATCGGGTTGGGTGCTTTCAGTACGAAAACGTCGCCGGTGCCCGGTCGAATGCGTTGCCGGACCATGTGCCGGAGGACGAAAAGCAAGACCGGTGGAACCGCTTCATGGAGCACGCGCAGGCAATTTCCGAAGCGAAGCTGGCGGCCAAGGTGGGCAGCCGGATGGAGGTGATCATCGACGATATCGACACCGACGGGATCGCCACCTGCCGCACCAAAGCGGATGCGCCGGAAATCGACGGCAACCTCTTCATCGACGAAGGCACGAGCGCGCTACAGGTCGGCGAGATTGTATCTGTCGACGTGGACGAGGCGGGCGAATACGATCTCTGGGGGCGATTGGCAAAGGCATGAAGCCGGAAAACCACAGTTTCAGCTATGCGATTTCCGACACAGGCCGTGCGCTGGTTGAAGGGAACGGGGCGTACCGTTGGACCCATGTGCAGGGCGATCTGGGGTTTGTCGCCGAAACACTGGGCGAACTGCCGCTTGATCCGGTGGTGCGCGCCGCACTTTCGGCCGCCGAAACGCGCCCGCGTTGCACGCCACATGGCGACGGCGCCGTGGTGATCCTGAGGGGCGTGAACCTGATCGAGGGGGCCGATCCCGAGGATATGATCTCGCTGCGGATCTGGATCGAGGCAAATCAGATCGTCAGCGTCGGAATCCGGCCCCTTGGTGCGCTTGACGATATTCGTGCGATGGTCATGCATGACCGCGCTCCTGCCACGAGCGGTGCGATGTTGGCGGCGATTGCGCTGCGGCTGATTGATCGCGCGGACCCGGTGGTCGCCGATTTGAACGAGGCGCTGGACGGGATCGAAGACGGCTTGCAGGATTGCGATATCGCAGAAACCCGCGCCGCGATTTCGGACACGCGCCAGGTGGCGATTGCGCTGCGGCGTTATCTGTTTCCGCAACGCGACGCGCTGACAACACTTGAGGTCGAGGCTTTCGTCTGGATCACGGATATTGCCAAGGCGCATCTGCGCGAGGCGGTCGACCGGTTGTCGCGGCTGTGCGAGGAACTGGATATGATCCGCGAACGCTGTCAGGTGGTGCAGGATCACATGCTGGACGTACGTGCCGAGGCGATGAACCAGCAAATGCTGGTGTTGACTGTCGTGGCGGCCTTTTTCCTGCCGATCAGTTTTTTGACCGGGTTGCTGGGAGTGAATGTCGGGGGCGTGCCATTGGCGCAAAGCGATTACGGGTTCTGGATCGTCTGTGCGCTCATGCTGGCCGTGGTCGGGCTGGAATTCGTGATCTTTCGCAAGTTCAAATTGTTCTGAGCGCGATCAGCCGATCAGGATCACCAGCCACGCCACGCCCGCCGCAAACGCCGCGACCGCGACACCGGCGCTGCCCGCGTCCTTGGCGCGTTTGGCGAGCGGATGGATTTCGGTCGAGCTATGATCGACAGCGTTCTCGATTGCCGTGTTGAACAGTTCAGCCGCCAGCACCAGAAGACCCAGAACGAGGATCAGCGCACGCTCGACCGGGGCGAGCGGCAGGACCAGCGCCAGCGCGGCAGAGACGAGGTTGGCCCAAACCCATGAGCGAAAGCTGTATTCGGTGCGCCATGTTTCGACGCAGCCGTCCCACGACCAGATGGTGCGCGCTTTCAGACGGGTAAAAAAGACGATCATGTCGTGGTCCTTATGAAGTGCCCTAACTTCAGGCATTGTCGAGATAGTGTCGCACGCAATCCTGCACGTGGCGAAACCGGTCGCCGCCCAGATGTTTGCCGCCATACCAGCGGGTGACGACGACGATGTGATCGGTAAGTCCCTCGCGCTCAAGCATTTGCAGGATCAACTGCCCTGCCCCGCCTTCGCCGTCATCGTTCTTGAGCGGTGTGCCGTCGGAAAAGATCACGGCCCAGGTGTTGTGCGTCGCCTTGGCATATTTCTTGGTACGCTTGAGCGTTTTGAGGAATTCAAGCGCGGCCTCGCGGCCGCTGGCGGGGCCACCGCTGACCGCGTATTTCGAGCCGCGATCGGAGATGACGCCTTCAAACCGTTGCATCAGCGCCTGACCGGGGTTTTGGAATATATGTCTGATACCGGACAGATGTCGGCATTTGTCTTACCTCTGCTGCGCCGGATTCTGGCGATCGGGCCTTTCCGATTTTCCCTTTGTCCAAGTTTAATGCAAGCATCCCAAGGCGCCAGAGGCGACTTGTCCGCGACACAGGGCACAAACGCATCGGTAGAGCGGCAACCGGTCTTGCGAGGCAACGCCGCTTGCGGCACACCGCCGTCATGGCAAAATTGTATTTTCATTACTCGACGATGAATGCGGGCAAATCCACCTTGCTGTTGCAGGCCGCGCATAACTATGAAGAGCGGGGAATGTCAGTCTATCGCATGACTGCGGCGTTTGACGATCGTGCCGGCAAGGGGCAGATCGGATCGCGGATCGGATTTGCACGCGAAGCGGATACGTTTTCGCCAAATGACGACCTCTTCGCACGGATCAAGACACTTCTGGCGCAAGACAAATTCGCCTGCATCTTCATCGACGAAGCCCAGTTCCTGACGCCCGATCAAGTGTGGCAACTGGCGCGGGTGGCTGATGATCTTGGCGTGCCGGTCATGGCCTATGGCTTGCGCGTGGACTTTCAGGGACAGTTGTTTCCGGGCTCTGCCACCCTGCTGGCGCTGGCTGACACGTTGCGAGAGGTGCGCACGATCTGCCATTGCGGGCGAAAGGCCACGATGGTGGTCCGACAGGACGATGACGGCACCGTGCTGACCGAGGGCGCACAGGTCCAGATCGGTGGCAACGAGACCTATGTGAGCCTGTGTCGCCGGCATTGGCGCGCCGCTGTGAATGCTGATGAGCGATTTGGCTAGTTTTTTTGGAACCGCGCCAAGGGTCACCCGTTGTGTAGGCAGATGAAACGCAACCGAGGAGATTTAAATGACTAAGCTATTTGCAAGCGCGCTCGCCCTTACCATGGCAACCACCGGCGCATGGGCAGAATCCCACACCGGCATGATGGGCGACGCCAGCATGTCGATGCCAGGCCTGAAGGGTGATCTGATCCGCACACGCGACATCACAGGCGGGAAAATCTACACGACCAACGAAGCCGATGACGAAGGGTGGGATTCCGACACCGGCTATGACGCGGTCGGCGCTGACTGGAACGAGATTGGCGAAATCGAAGACATCGTGCTGAACCGGTCCGGCCAGATGATTGGTATCGTCGGTGAAATCGGCGGCTTCCTCGACATTGGCGACAAGCACGTGCTGATTGCGGTGGATGACGTGAACCTCGTCGCGGTGGATGACAAAACCTATGGTTTCGTGACCCGAATGAACGAAGAGCAGCTTGAAGCGCTCGAATCTGTCGACGAAGGCTTCTGGGACTGATCCAGACAGTATGAACTCCTGAAAGAGGGCCGTTTCGGCCCTCTTTTTTTTGGCTCAGGCGCGTTCTACCAGCACCGATCCGACGGAGTAGCCAGCACCGAAGGAGCAGATCACGCCACGCTCGCCGGATGCCATATCGTCCGAGTGCTTTGAAAACGCGATGATCGACCCGGCCGAGGACGTGTTTGCATAATCCTGTAGGATGTTGGGCTGTTCACCCGGCTCAGGACTACGCCCGAGGACTTTCTTGCCGATGAAATCATTCATTGTCTTGTTGGCCTGATGCAGCCAGACCCGCGTCAGACTGTCGGCGCTCCAGCCCTCGTCCTTCAGATGACCGGTGATATGACCCGACACCATCGGAAGAACTTCCTTGAACACCTTGCGACCGTTTTGCATGAATTGCATGTCGCGGCGGTCTTCCATCTGGTCATGTGCTCGCCGCAAGAAGCCGTTGTTATTGCGGATGTTATTTGAAAATTCGGTTGCACAGCGCGTGCCGTGGATGATGAAGTGCGCGCCATTGGCGTTAATCGCAGGCTCGATCACGACCGCGGTGGCCACGTCTCCGAAGATAAAGTGACAATCGCGATCGCGCCATTCCAGATGTGCCGAGCAAATCTCGGGATTGACCACGATTGCGCATTTGACGGACCCTGCGCGCACCATGTCGGCGGCGGCCTGAATTCCGAAGGTGGCCGAGGAGCATGCGACATTCATGTCAAAGGCAAATCCACCCGCGCCAATCAGGCTCTGGATCTCGACCGCCACCGCCGGGTAGGCGCGTTCAAGATTCGATGCGGCGCAGATTACTAGGTCGACCTCCGCTCCTCCGCGCCCAGCCTTCGCCAGCGCTTTAGAAATCGCATCGACCGCCATCTCTGCCATGATCGACGGCACATCGTCGGCGCGCGGTGGCAGGTCCGGATACATCCGGTCCGGGTCAAGGACACCGCTCTTGTTCATCACATATCGCTGCTCGATCCCCGAGGCGCTGACGATAAAGTCGCTACTGGAATGTGCGATGGCTTCGGTATCGCCCACCGCAATCGCGTCGGCGTTTTCGGCATTGGTCTTGTCCGCGTAGGCGTTGAAAGCCGCCACGAGTTCATCGTTGGTGATGACGCTTTGCGGCGTGAACACACCGCTTCCGGTGATGGCGGGCTGGATCATAAATCGGCTCCTTGGGGGCTTGTTCGAGAAAACGGCAAGTCCCGCACGACGTCAAGGGCACGCCGAGGCTTTCGGAACCCTCGGTCGAACCTGCGCGTTTTGACATATGAAGAGGGAAGATACATGAACCGATTATCGGTTATTTTGACGTTGTTGAGTGGCGCGCTGATCTCAGGCGCGCTGGTCGTGGCTGCCTTTTCCATGGGCTACGACAGCTGGTGGGTGTTGGGCGGTGTGGCCCTGATCGGTTGGTTGATGGCATGGCCCAGCGCGCTGATCGTAGCCCGGCGCATCAAGGAACGCGGCCCCGAATGGTCCACTCACACAAAATCCGGCCACAAACGTAGTGTCTACAAGCCGGACAGCAGCAACCGCCAGTCTGGCGAAACGGACGATCACACCTGATTGGGCAGCGGTTTCCTTTCGGACGCAGCAATCACGTTATCGAGTGCCATGAACCCCATGTTTTCACGCACATCCAGCGCCGCAGTCCCAAGATGGGGCAGCAACGTGACATTCTCCATGTCGATCAGTGCTTGCGGCACTTTCGGTTCGAATTCGTAAACATCGAGCCCTGCGCCAGCGATTTTGCCGTTTTCCAGCGCCTCGATCAGATCGGCCTCTTTGACAATGTCCCCGCGAGCGATATTCACAAGATGCGCATGCGGCTGCATTGCGCTCAGGATCTCTGCATTGATCAGATGATGCGTGGCATTGCCACCGGGGACGGCGATGACCATGATGTCGACCTGCCCTGCCAAACCGGACAAGCTGTCGATCTGCTCGGCGGGGATGTCGACGGTTTTCGGTGATCTGTTGAAATACTTGATCGTCATCCCGAACCCATGATGCGCGCGATGTGCCACGGCCTGCCCGATGCGCCCCATTCCGACAATCCCAAGCGTCTTTCCGGACATGTGCAGGCCCAGCAGTTGCGTCGGGTGCCACCCGCCCCAGCTTTGCGATCGCACCATGCGCTCGCCTTCGGCGGCGCGACGGCTCGTCATCAGCATCAGCATCACCGCAATATCGGCGGTCGCATCAGTGACGGCTCCCGGCGTGTTGCTGACAGGAATACCGGCGTTATTCGCGGCCTGCGTGTCGATATGATTATAACCGACGCCGAAATTGGCGATCGCGCGTGCACGCGGATCGGACACAGCCTCGAACACCTCGGCGCTGTACATATCGCCCAAGGTGGGCAGCACGAGATCATAGTCTTTCAGACTGGCCACCAACTCCTCTCTGGAGAGAGGCGTTGTTTTTTCGCGCACCGTGGTGTCAAAAAAGCCGCGCGCCTTTGCAATCACCCGGTCGGGCAAGGGTCGTGTGATCAACAGTTTCAGCATAGTTGCGCTCCATTTTCGACGGGCTGATCCGGCACTGCCAGAACAATGTCGCCATTTGCGTCCGCGAATCCAAGCACCAGGACCTCGGACATGAACGGACCGATCTGGCGCGGTGGGAAATTGACGACGCCCATGACTTTTTTGCCCACAAGCGCTTCAGGATCGTAATGCGCGGTAATCTGGGCCGAAGACTTCTTGATCCCGATTGTCCCGCCATAATCGACCCAAAGCTTGATCGCAGGCTTGCGTGCCTCGGGAAACGGCTCGGCGCGCGTCACAGTCCCGACGCGGATCTCGACTTTCACGAAGTCATCGTAAGAGATTTCAGCCATTGGCAAGCTCCTTTGACCGTTTCGTTGCCGCATCGACAGTCCGAACTATGAGCGGTGGCAGACCTGTTTCGTGATCCATCAACACATCAAGTCCCGCCTGCGTCGTCCCGTTCGGGCTGGTCACATTGACGCGCAACTGGCTTGGGGTCTCATTGGATTGCATCGCCAAAGCCCCCGCCCCCGCCACGGTGGCTTTGGCCAGGGTCATGGCAAGAGCCGGGGAAAGCCCCTGCGCCTCACCCGCCTTGGCGAGACATTCGATCATGTGAAACACATAGGCCGGGCCGGAGCCGCTCAACCCGGTCACGGCGTCCATCTGGTCTTCGGTCTCCAGACGAACCGTCTGACCAATGGCGGACAGCAGGGTTTCGGCGCTTTGCATGTGCGTCTCGGCGACCGCAGCATTGCCGATCAACGCGGTGATACCCTGCTTGATGGCGGCCGGCGTGTTGGGGATCGAACGGATGATCGGGGTGTTTGAACCCAGCATGTCCTCGAAGATGGCAATGGTGGTGCCAGCAGCGATCGACAGGAACAACGTGCTGCCATTTCCAAGCCGGGCCAACGACGGCAAGGCGTCGCGCATCATTTGCGGTTTGACGGCAACCAGAACGATGGCAGGCGCTTCGGGCAATTCTCGGTTGAGGTGAACACCCTGCGCCTGAACCCACTCCGACGGAGCCGGATCATTGACCCAGACCGCATCTGGCGAAAGACCCCCGTCGAGCCAGCCCTCCAGCATGGCCGATCCCATCTTGCCACAGCCCAACAGGACAAGGCCCCGTTTGGAAATGTCTGAAATGCTCATTGCGGTCCCCACGGTTTAGTGCGTCAGGACCAAGTGTTACGCGTGCCCGTATGCCTCTGCAATGGCGACCTGAAGCGCGTCTTTGGGAGTGCGATTGCCCCAGACGACCAGTTGAAACGCCGGGTAATACCGCTCGGCGCTCGTCACGGCGCAGTTGATCATCTTGTCGATCTGGTCGGCACTCGCCACGTTTCCGCCTGCCAACACCAGCCCGTAGCGGTACACCATCAGCTTGGCCTCGGCCCAATAGGTGAAGGCCCCCGCCCAGCATTGATCGTTCACGGCATTCAGGGTCTCGTGCAGAACCGGCAGACGATCTGGCGGCGGTTCCATGTCGAACGTGCAGATAAGGCGCAAGGATTCATCGAATTGCGACCAGGCCAGCGTGATCGAATAGGTCCGCCACTGACCCTCCACCGCCATTGCGATCTGGTCGTCGCCGATCCTGTCGAACTCCCAGTCGTGATGTGCCGCGATGTGTTCCACAAGGTCGATCGGGTGGATATCATCCTCAAGATAGTGCTCGGACAGGGCCATGACGCCGCCTCCTGTTGCCTGTAGCGGTGTGGACCTTTTGGCCTCAACCACTCGGTGCCTGCTCTAGGGACTGCGTATTCTCGTTGGCCCCCTACAACATAGGGTGCCTTCGCAACGGCCCTGCGTAAAGCGTTAATTCGGTGGCGAAGCCAATAAGTTGTGGAGAAGTTACCGCCAAAGCGCGGGCGTATCGTCCCACGCTGGCGTCAATTGATCACGAACGATCCAGCCACACCCCGTCCTCGCAGACGGATTTCGGCTTCTTTGGGCCCCAAATACCTTGGGGGTTTGGGGGCAAAGCCCCCATCGGGTCGGAGCAACCTTATTTCTTCGGGTTATCCAACATATCAAGCCGCGCCTTGAGCGCCTCGTTTTCCTCGCGTGCCTTTTGCGCCATCGCGCGCACGGCATCGAACTCCTCGCGGGTGACGAAGTCGCGGTCGGCGAGCCAGCGATCCATCATGGATTTCATAGCTGTCTCAGCTTCATCTTTCGCGCCCTGAGCCACACCCATCGCGTTGGTCAGCAACTGCGAGATGTCTTCGAATACTTTGTTGCGGGTCTGCATTGATCTCTCCGGTCTAGACTGACGCCTTATATGGGCAGCCGGGCGCATGTGCACAAGGTTGACTTCGCCGTGAAACGCGGGGCAGGTAGCGCGCATGAGCAGTGGTTTGCCCTTCCCCGACATCTCGCCAGAGCTGTTTTCGATCTCGCTTTTCGGGATCGACTTTGCCCTGCGCTGGTACGCGCTTGCTTATATCGCGGGCATCCTGATCGGCTGGCGGATCGCGGTGGCGGCGGTGCGGCGCGCCGCATTATGGCCCGACAGCACGCCGCCGATGCGCCCCGAACAGGTCGAAGAACTGCTGACCTGGGTGATCCTGGGCATCATTCTGGGCGGGAGACTGGGATTTGTTCTGTTCTACCAGCCCGCCTATTACCTTGCGAACCCGGCCGAGATTCTGGCTGTCTGGCAGGGGGGCATGTCATTTCACGGCGGACTGATCGGCGTGATCGTCGCGGCGCTGGTTTATTGCCTGCGCGCAAACATTCCGCTGCGGCCAGCCGCGGACATGATGGCGTTGGCGACGCCACCGGGGTTGTTGCTGGGGCGGATCGCGAACTTCATCAATGCAGAGCTTTGGGGGCGTCCGACCGATCTGCCCTGGGGCGTGATCTTTCCGGGTCCGGCGGCACAAAGCTGCGGTCAGGCGGTCGGCGAGCTCTGCGCGCGCCATCCATCGCAGCTCTATGAGGCCGCGTTGGAGGGATTGCTGCTCGGGTCCGTGCTGCTGTGGCTAGCGTTCCGGCGCGGGGCGTTGAAAGCGCCGGGCAAGATTGTCGGGCTGTTCATCGCCGGTTACGGCCTGGCTCGGTTTCTGGTGGAATTTGTGCGCCAGCCGGATGCGCAATTCGTTGGATCGGAAAACCCCTTGGGACTGGCATGGGATGTCGGCGGATACGGTCTGACCATGGGTCAGCTTCTGTCGCTTCCAATGATCGCGATCGGCGCCTATCTCTGGGCAACCGCGCGGCGACCATGACCGCGCTGGCCGATATTCTAAGACGCCAGATCAGCGCGACAGGGCCGCTGACCGTCGCGCAATATATGTCGGCCTGTTTGCTGCACCCCGAACACGGGTATTACACCACCCAAGACGCGTTCGGCGCGCAGGGCGATTTCACAACCGCGCCCGAGATCAGCCAGATGTTTGGCGAATTGATCGGGCTGTGTCTGGCCCAAGCGTGGATGGACCAAGGCGCGCCCAAGCCTTTCTCGCTGGCGGAGCTTGGCCCCGGACGGGGAACGTTGATGGTGGATGTGCTGCGGGCAACCCGTCGGGTGCCCGGGTTTCACGACGCGATGGAACTCCATCTGGTAGAGGCATCGCCGCGCCTGCGGGACATTCAGGCCAAAGCGCTCAAGGCGCACGGCCCAAAGTGGCATGACACGGTCGAGTCGCTACCGGAAGACCGACCGCTTTTCGCCATTGCCAATGAATTTTTCGATGCGCTGCCGATCAGGCAATTCCAACGCGACGCGGCGGGCTGGCGCGAAGTCATGATCGGGCTGTCAAGGGAAGGCGCATTGCAGCGCGGGCTAAGCGATGCGGTGCCAATTGCCGCGCTCGACCACCGGCTGGACGACACAGAGCCAGGCGCATTGGTCGAGACCTGCGCACATGGAACAGCGATCATAGAGGCGCTGGCATGGCGGATCGCGGCGCAGGGTGGACTCGCTCTCGTCATCGATTATGGCGGATGGCGGTCGCACGGCGATACCTTTCAGGCGGTCGCTGAGCACAAGCCGGTCGATCCGTTTGCCCGCCCCGGAAAAGCAGACCTGACAGCACATGTGGATTTCGAACCACTTGCCAAGGCTGCAAGGTCGCTCGGCTGTGAGGTGAGTGCATTGTGCAAGCAAGGCGAGTTCCTGGAGCGGCTCGGCATTACGGCACGTGCGCAGGGGCTCGCACAAGGTCTGAGCGCCTCGGCTCTGGAGAGTCATATCGCGGCACATCGACGGTTGACCCACCCCAAAGAAATGGGTTCCCTATTCAAAGTGCTGGGGCTCTACCCGCACGGTGAATCGCCGCCACCCGGACTGGAACCATGACGCTGGAAATCATCACGTCCGACAGTCTCAGCCCGCTCCGCCACGGGTTCTTTACCCGGCGAGGCGGTGCATCTTCTGGGGTTTTTGCCGGGTTGAACTGCGGTACCGGATCGTCGGATCAACGCGAGATCGTGGCAATCAACCGCGCGCGGGTGGCAGAGGCGATGCAGGTGCCCATCGAAAACCTTGTCACCGTGCATCAAACCCATTCCGCCACCGTGCATGTGGTTGAGTCGTCCGTCGACGATCCGCGCCCCAAGGCCGATGCGATGGTCACGAATACGCCAGGCATGGCTTTGGGCATTCTGACCGCAGATTGCCAGCCGGTGCTGTTAGCCGATACGCAAGCCGGAGTGATCGGCGCTGCCCATGCGGGATGGCGCGGTGCTTTGGACGGGGTGCTTGAGGCGACGGTCGAGGCGATGGTCGATCTCGGGGCCACACACGAGAATATCGCCGCCGTGATCGGGCCGAGCATCAGCCAAAAGGCGTACGAGGTTGGCGCCGAGTTTCTTGATGATTTCCTGGCCGAAGATCCCGGTTACGCGCGCTTCTTCGTCAATGGAGAAAACGACAGGTATCACTTTGATCTGCCGGGCTTTGGGCTGTTCCGCCTCCGCGCCGCGGGCGTGCAGGCCGAATGGACACGTCATTGCACCTATTCAGACGCCGAACGCTTCTTCTCGTACCGTCGCGCAACACATGCGCGCGAGGCGGATTACGGGCGCTTGATCGCAACGATCAGGCTTTGACGGGCTCCCAGCCGCAGCGCCCTTTTGCCCAAATCAATCACAGGAATACACCGGGATTGTCCCCGTTTGGTCACAAACGCGCCCCATTGCAGGGGCTTATTAGAGTTAACAAAACAACAAGACCAAACACCGGAGCAGTCCCATGTCGCGCAAATCGAAATTCATCGCATCCGTCGTCTCAGCCTCGAAAGAAGAGTTGCCCACCCTGCCCTTCCAACGCGGTGCAGCACGAAAAGCGATGTTCGCCCGTATCAAGGCCGAGGCCGCGCAGCAGCCCGAGCGCAAGCGCGCCTGAGGTTGGACGGCACGGCCATTGAAGCTCGGCAATGATTGTGGCCTGACTGTTGGTCCATCATCGACAATTTCCAGAACTCGTCCCGATTGGCCGCATGTTGCGGCCAATTTTCGTTGGATTTTGACGAATCGTTCGTAATGCGGCCAATCTAGGATCAACAAATCGCACCGTCCTTCTGGTGTTGTTGGTGGGGGCCAACGCGGATGTGACCGAACCGAAAGGTGATCACATGGCTCTGACCCCGACCGTCACGCCCTCCGGCGAAGACTATAACGCCTATGCGGTTTCCAAAGACCAAGTTGCCACGTTCGACGGGCAGCCTCGACGCGATCCATCTCTCACCCGCACCATCGAGGCTGCCGCCTATCTTCCGGATCGCTCGGTTTCCGAATCCAGCTTTACCGTGCCTGCCACTCCGACCTTCGAGACATGCGCCTCCGCGTTTGCGCAAGGGACACTAATCTCCACCGTGATGGGGCCGATCCCGGTCGAGGATTTGATTCCCGGAGATCTGGTGCAAACACATCGCGGCCCCGAGCCGCTTTTGTGGAAGGGCAGCACCAGCTATCTGCCAAACTCTGCCAGCGGTTCGACGTCGCTGACGCATCTCTTGCGGCTGCCGGGCGATGGGTTGGATCAGGGAGATCTGCTGCTGGGGCCAGCCGCACGGTTGGTCATCCGCCAGGAAAAATTTGCCGAGCTGTTGAATTGCGATGCAGTTTTGGCGCCAGCCTCGGAGTATGTCGACGGGGATCGCATCTTGCGTATCACTCCGCCCGGTGCCGTCCGGCTTTACCATCTTGCGCTGCGCCGCCATGGAATCCTGCGTGCCAATGGTCACGAGCTGGAAAGCTACCATCCCGGCCGTGTGTCGGAGACAGAGATCGGAGCGCCAGCGCGCGCGATGCTGCTCAAGATGTTCGAGCACGTGACTGATCTTGACGGCTTTGGCGGTCTCGCGCTTCCGCGCTCCTCACGCGATGTCATCGACACGTTGCGCGCCGCCTGATCCAGCCTAATTCGGATCGGCCAATCGCGCTTCGAGCACATCGAACGGGACGCCCGGTTCATCCTTTGCTCCCCGGATCACAAGTGAAGTTTTCACGCTCCCAACATTGGCCGAGGTCAGCAAATCACTGGTCAGAAAGCTCTGGAACGTGCTCAGATCGGGCGCCACGCATTTGAGGATGAAGTCCACCTCGCCGTTGAGCATGTGACACTCGCGCACCAGCGGCCAGCCCCGGCACAGTTCCTCGAACGCCCGCAAATCCGCTTCGGCCTGGGTTTGCAGGCCCACCATTGCGAAAACCTGCACCTCGAACCCCAATTCACGCGGATCGACATCGGCGTGATAGCCGCGAATGAAGCCCTGCTCTTCGAGCGTGCGCACACGGCGCAGACATGGTGGCGCCGAAATCCCGACGCGGCGTGCAAGCTCGACATTGGTCATGCGACCATCAGCCTGAAGCTCGGCCAGTATTTTACGGTCAATTGGATCCAACCGATGTGACGGCATTTTCGCGGCACCTTTGTTAATTTGCCATTGTTATAACACTCGCGCAGGCACGCGCAATTATGTTTCAAGACCGCGCAACAATATTAATGAAAAAGGTCGCGATGCCAGGCACAGCCCATCCAAGCCGCATGCGTTTGCGAACCGGAGATGGCACGCTTATATGGAGGATCAACGCCCTTCAAACCTGTCACGATGCGAGGCTGCACCCATGTCCAACACACGCCACACAAAGGTTCTGATCATCGGATCCGGCCCTGCCGGATATACCGCCGGGGTCTACGCCAGCCGCGCCATGCTGGAGCCGATCCTCGTTCAGGGGATGGAGCCGGGGGGCCAGTTGACGACCACCACCGAAGTGGAGAACTGGCCTGGCGACACCGAGGTGCAAGGCCCGGACCTGATGGTGCGGATGGAGGCACACGCACGTTCCGTCGGTTGCGAGATCGTTGGCGATATCATCACGTCGCTGGATCTGGACAACCGCCCCTTTACAGCACAGTCCGACAGCGGCACGGTTTATACTGCTGACGCAGTCATCCTCGCCACCGGCGCGCGCGCCAAATGGCTTGGTCTGCCCTCGGAAGAGGCGTTCAAGGGCTTCGGCGTCTCGGCCTGCGCCACCTGCGACGGATTCTTCTATCGCGGGCAGGAGATCGTGGTAATCGGCGGCGGCAACACCGCGGTCGAGGAAGCGCTGTTCCTGACGAACTTCGCCTCGAAGGTGACATTGGTTCACCGCCGCGACGAATTGCGCGCCGAAAAGATTTTGCAGGATCGCCTGTTCAAGAACCCCAAGATCGAAACGCTCTGGCATCACCAACTGGACGAAGTGTACGGATCGGATATGCCCAAGGGGGTCGAGGGTGTGAAGGTCAGGCATGTCGACACCGGAGAAATTACCGACATTCCCTGCAAGGGCGTCTTCATCGCCATCGGTCACGCGCCCGCCAACGAACTGGTCAAGGACAAGCTTGAAACCCATATGGGCGGCTATGTGGTGACGAAGCCCGACAGCACCGAAACCTCGATTCCGGGCGTGTTTGTAGCTGGCGATCTAACCGATCACAAGTATCGCCAAGCCGTGACCAGCGCCGGCATGGGCTGCATGGCCGCGTTGGAAGCGGAGCGGTTTTTGGCGGAGGTTGGCGACGATTCCGGCAAGGACGTGTCCGAACCGCTGGGCTATGGGGCGCCCGTGAAAGAGGGTGCGTGACGCACAAGCCTAGTCTCTATGGGCATGGTCGAGCGTGTTGGCAGATCAAGCCCCGACGCCACTGACAACCCACGCGTATCGACCCTGTGCACAAATCCCGCACTTGCGCGGGATTTGACCATTGGGGCGGCTTGTCACTGGACACCTTTCCTGACCAAGCGTAATCCCCGCGAAAATCCTTCAGTCCGAGCAGATTTATGTATCCCCAAAACCTTGCCCCGATCCCCGAACTCTTCGTCTCGTATGACAGCGCCCAGAAGTTGAAACAGGAAGCAGGTGATCTGATCAGCCATGATCTGACGCCGCGCCAGATTTGCGATCTGGAGCTTTTGATGAATGGCGGGTTCAACCCGCTGAAAGGGTTCCTGAGCGAGGAGGATTACGACAGCGTCGTAAAGACCATGCGCCTGGCCGATGGCACGCTCTGGCCAATGCCGATCACGCTCGATGTCTCCGAGGCTTTCGCGGACAGCATCGAGATCGGCCAGGACATCGCGTTGCGCGATCAGGAAGGCGTGATCCTCGGGACCATGACCGTCACCGACCGCTGGACACCCGACAAGGCGCGCGAGGCGGAACAGGTATTCGGCGCCGATGACGATGCGCATCCAGCGGTGAACTACCTGCACAACACCGCTGGCCCGGTCTATCTGGGTGGCCCTGTAACCGGCATTCAGCAGCCCGTACATTACGATTTCCGCGCCCGTCGCGACACACCGAACGAGTTGCGCGCCTACTTTCGCAAACTCGGCTGGCGCAAGGTCGTGGCTTTCCAGACCCGCAACCCACTGCACCGCGCGCATCAGGAATTGACCTTCCGAGCTGCCAAGGAATCCCAGGCAAACCTGTTGATCCACCCCGTTGTGGGCATGACCAAGCCGGGAGATGTGGATCACTTCACCCGCGTGCGTTGCTACGAGGCTGTGCTCGACAAGTATCCGCAATCCACCACCACGATGAGTTTGTTGAACCTCGCGATGCGGATGGCTGGTCCACGCGAGGCGGTGTGGCACGGGCTGATCCGCAAGAACCACGGCTGCACCCATTTCATCGTCGGCCGCGATCATGCTGGGCCGGGCAAGAACAGCGCCGGAGAGGATTTCTACGGTCCTTACGATGCCCAGGATCTGTTCCGCGAGCATGAGACCGAGATCGGCATCGAGATGGTCGATTTCAAACACATGGTCTATGTGCAGGAACGCGCGCAGTATGAGCCGATGGACGAGATCGCGGACAAGGACGATGTGACCATCCTCAACATCTCCGGCACCGAACTGCGCCGCCGCCTGTCCGAAGGGCTGGACATCCCCGAATGGTTCAGCTTCCCCGAAGTCGTGACAGAGTTGCGCAAGACGCGCCCGCCACGTTCGCAACAGGGATTTACAGTGTTCTTCACCGGGCTTTCGGGGTCGGGAAAATCGACCATTGCCAACGCGCTGATGGTCAAGCTGATGGAGATGGGCGGACGTCCGGTGACGCTTCTGGACGGCGATATCGTGCGCAAGAACCTCAGTTCGGAGCTGGGCTTTTCAAAGGAACACCGCGACCTGAACATCCGCCGCATCGGCTATGTCGCGTCCGAGATCACCAAGAACGGCGGCATCGCCATTTGTGCACCGATCGCCCCCTACGCCACCACCCGCCGGGCCGTGCGCGAGGATATCGAGGCGTTTGGCGCCTTCATCGAGGTGCATGTGGCGACCAGTCTGGAGGTCTGCGAAAGCCGCGATCGCAAGGGTCTCTACAAGCTGGCGCGTGAGGGAAAGATCAAGGAGTTCACCGGCATCTCCGATCCCTATGACGAGCCTCAGACACCCGAATTGCGGGTCGAGACCGAGAATGTCGATGTGGACAATTGCGCCCATCAGGTGATCCTGAAACTGGAATCCCTTGGATTGATCGCCGGCCAATAGACCTGGTTCGCGCCAGTACGCCGGCGGTATGAACCAGACCTATGCCCAACTCGAAGCGGACTTCGGGCGTTACGAGGACAATCTGGAACTGATATCGACTATATCGCGCCCGTCGCGGCAGGTGCATCACCATGCCGCGACGGTTCACTGAACGGGTGCCCTTGCTCATCACGCCGCAAGCGGCCTAAAAGACGGCGCTTCTGAATAATAAAAATGCGAGGGTCCTTGATGGACGAAAAGCTAGAGCCTGTTCTGGCCGAAATCGAACGCCGCAACGCTGGCGAAATGGAGTTCCACCAAGCCGCACGCGAGGTACTCGAAACCCTGGGGCCGGTGATTGCGCGCAATCCCGACTATGCCAAGGATTCCCTGCTCGAACGGATTTGCGAACCCGAACGTCAGATCATCTTCCGAGTGCCGTGGATTGATGACAACGGAAAAGTCCGGATGAACCGTGGCTTCCGCGTCGAATTCAACTCGGCGCTTGGTCCTTACAAGGGCGGTTTACGGTTCCACCCAAGCGTGAATATCAGCATCGTGAAGTTCCTGGGCTTCGAGCAGATCTTCAAGAACGCGCTGACGGGCCTTCCCATCGGCGGCGGCAAGGGCGGCTCCGACTTCGATCCCCGGGGGCGTTCAGAAGGCGAGGTCATGCGCTTCTGCCAATCGTTCATGACCGAGCTTTATCGCCATATCGGGGAATACACCGACGTACCTGCGGGCGATATCGGTGTCGGTCAGCGCGAAATTGGCTTCATGTTCGGCCAGTATAAACGCATCACCAACCGCTATGAATCCGGTGTCTTGACCGGCAAGGGCCTGCGATGGGGCGGCAGCCGCGTGCGGACCGAAGCCACCGGTTATGGCACGGTGTTCTTCCTCAAACGCATGCTGGAAGCCAGCAGCAAGCTGATGGAGGGCCGCCGCGTCGTCGTATCCGGATCAGGCAACGTCGCTGTCTATGCCATCGAAAAACTTCAATCGATGGGCGCCATCGTGGTCGCCTGTTCGGATTCCGACGGCTATGTTGTCGATGACGACGGAATCGATCTGGCGTTGGTCAAGGACATCAAGGAAGTGCGCCGCGATCGCATCTCGTCCTATGCCGACGAGCGCGCCGGCAAATCGCGCTTTGTCAAAGGCGGCAGCATCTGGGACGTACCCTGTGACATCGCCCTGCCATGTGCGACCCAGAACGAACTGGACGGCAAGGCTGCAAGCACCTTGATCAAGAACGGGATGATCGCCCTTGCCGAAGGCGCGAACATGCCCTGCACACCGGATGCACAGCGCAAGTTCCGCGAAGCCGACGTGCTTTATGCTCCGGGCAAGGCTAGCAATGCGGGTGGCGTTGCCACCAGCGCCTTGGAAATGCAGCAAAATGCGTCACGCGACAGTTGGACCTTTGCCCAGACCGAACAGCGGCTGGAAACGATCATGTACTCGATCCACGACCGCTGTGCCGAAACCGCTGAAGATTACGGCATGCCCGGAAACTATGTCGCCGGTGCCAATATCGGTGGGTTCATCCGTGTCGCCGAGGCAATGCGCGCGCTTGGCGTTATCTAGCAAAGCCTATAGCCGCAAAAAAAACGGCGCGTCGGCAAATCCGGCGCGCCGTTCAACGTCAAATTCCCGCGTTCAGTGGACTGTGACTGGCGCGAGATCGTTTTGCCGGGCCAGCATGAAAGCCAGCTTGCGATCCTTCACCAGCGCCAGACGCTCACCATCGGCGCGGTGTACGGCATAAATCGTCGTTTGGTTGCCAACCTCGTCCTGCACATCCTCCGGCAGATCCGCAACAGCGACCGAGCGCACGTAGACCAGATTGGACTGGTCGTCATCCTTGAAGTCATATGGTGTGTTCATCGTCTAACCTTTCCTGATCTGGATTGTCTGAACCACAGTCTCGGGACGAGACAGAGTCAGATCGACGTGCAGCAACCCGTTTTCCATGATGGCCTCGCCGACTTCGACGCCATCCGCCAGCACGAAACTGCGTTGAAACTGCCGTGCGGCAATGCCCCGGTGCAGGAAAATCCGCTCATCGCAATCGTCTTGTTGGCGACCGCGGATCACAAGCTGTCTGTCCTCAACGGTTATGCTGAGATCTTGTTCCCGAAAGCCTGCCACTGCCAGCGTGATCCGGTACGAAGCGTCAGAGGTTTGCTCGATGTTGAACGGCGGATAGCCGTCATTGCCCGACTTTGCGGTGCGTTCCAACAAGCGTTCAAGTTGCTCGAAACCAAGCAGATGGGGATAGGATCCCAAGGTCAATTTCGTCATCGACACGTCCTTATGCGTAAAGCGACAGTGTGGTGCGGCCCCGTTTTGGCGACCGCTCTGATGGAAATATGGGGAGGCCTTGAGGGCAAAGCAAGGGCTTTGCGGAATCGCTCTTTGAGGTTATCTTGTGGTTTGCTGCAACTTTTGAGAACAAAAACAATATGAATGCCCCCAGTGACCTGTCGATGAAAACGGATGACGTGCTCAGGGTCGAGTTGGAGGTATTCCGCCGCGAGCACCGCGATCTTGATGATGCGATCCGCGCGATGCAGCAGATCGGCACGGCCGATCAACTCACGTTGCAACGGCTGAAGAAGAAAAAGCTGGCTCTCAAGGACAGGATCGCACAGATTGAGGACCGCCTGCTTCCCGATATCATTGCCTGATTGCCCCCGCCTCTGATCCGGTTATAGTGCGCGCTCCTGAATCAAATACGGGCAACACTGCGATGTCGGATAGGATCAAGGTGGGCCTGATCATGGGCAGCCAATCGGATTGGCCCACGATGAAGGAAGCCGCCGATATTCTGACCGCACTCGATGTGCTTTACGACGCCCGGATCGTCTCGGCCCATCGCACGCCGGACCGGCTTTGGGAATATGGCAAAACAGCGGTGGAGCGCGGTTTGCAGGTTATCATCGCCGGCGCAGGCGGTGCGGCGCATCTGCCGGGCATGATGGCCTCAAAAACCCGTGTGCCGGTCATCGGAGTGCCGATCCAGACGCGCGCCTTGTCCGGTGTCGACAGTCTTTATTCGATCCTACAGATGCCACGCGGTTATCCGGTCGCCACCATGGCCATCGGCGCGGCCGGGGCCGCAAATGCGGGCCTGATGGCAGCCGGTATCCTGGCGCTCCAGGACGCGGGACTGGCGCAACGGCTCGAACAGTGGCGCGCGGATCTTTCAGCGTCGATCCCTGACACCCCATCAAACGAAGACACACCATGACAGCATCCCTGCCCCAAGGCTCCATCATCGGCATCATTGGCGGCGGACAGTTGGGCCGAATGCTGTCGGTCGCGGCAAGCCGTTTGGGATTTCTATGCCACATCTACGATCCCAGCGCCGCCCCGCCCGCGGGACAGGTGGCCTATCAGGTGACAACCGCGGCCTATGACGACGAAGCCGCCTTGCGCGCGTTCGGCAATGCGGTGGACATCATCACCTACGAATTCGAGAATATCCCGACCCAAGCGCTTGACGTGTTGCAGGATCTAGCCCCGATCCACCCCGGACGCGAGGCGCTCAGGGTCAGTCAGGATCGCCTGACCGAGAAGGAATTCCTGCGCAATCTCGGCCTCCAGACAGCACCATTCGCCGATGTCACCGATGCTGCCAGCCTTGACGCAGCACTGGCGGAGATCGGCGCTCCCGCCATCCTCAAGACACGCCGGTTCGGCTATGACGGCAAAGGTCAGGCGCGCATCGCATCCCGCGATCAGGCCGCAGCCGCACTGAAGGAGATTCAAAACGCGCCGGCGATCATCGAAGGGTTCGTGGATTTCACACACGAGGTTTCAGTGATCGCCGCGCGCAGCCTGGACGGTGCGGTGGCGGCCTTCGATCCGGGCGAAAATGTCCATTCCGAGGGCATCCTGCGCAGCACAACCGTGCCAGCCCGCCTGACGGCTGCTCAACGCACCGATGCGGTTCTGATGGCGGCAAAAATCGCCAATGCGCTCAACTATGTCGGCGTTCTGGGCGTTGAGCTTTTCGTGACGTCCGATGGGTTGGTCGTGAACGAAATCGCGCCGCGCGTCCATAATTCCGGCCATTGGACCCAAAACGGCTGCGTTGTCGATCAATTCGAACAGCACATCCGCGCCATCACCGGCTGGCCGTTGGGGGACGGGCAACGCCACTCTGACGTGGTGATGGAAAACCTGATCGGCAACGACATGGACCGCGTGCCTGAGCTCGCACAATCCACCGATTGCGCACTCCATCTGTATGGCAAGGCAGAAACCAAACCTGGCCGCAAGATGGGGCACGTTAACCGCATCATCCGGGCCTGACCTTCTCTGGTTCAAAAATACCTCGGGGAGTTTGAGGGGCTGGCCCCTCAACGCGCGCAAAACCGCTCGGCGACATCGCCCGTCATATACGCAACCTCACCACCCGCAAGTGTCGCCGCAACGCGCCGCGTCCGTGGATCGAGAACGACCAAATCCGCCCGCTGACCTGCTTTCACGACACCGCGATCCGAAAGACCAAGCACCTGAGCCGGGCCCGTCGATACCAATGCCCAAGCCGTTTCAAGATCGCACATCCCCAACTCTTCCAAACGGAACGCAGCACGCATCGGGGAGGGGTAATGATAGTCGGACGCGAGAGCATCGCACAGCCCCGCGGCGATCAGATCCACGGCAGCCACATTGCCGGCGTGGCTTGCACCGCGCACCACGTTCGGTGCGCCAAGCACGATATGCGCGCCGTCCTCGCGCGCACTTCGGGCGGCCTCTACCGTTTCGGGAAATTCGCTGACTGTCGCGCCGCGGCGCGCCCAGATCGCGCGATCTTGCGACGTCGTGTCATCATGGCTTCCGATCACCACATTGCGCGCGACCAACCGGTCACAAAACGTATCAAGCGCGGCTGGCACCTCGCGACCGCGCGCGTGCAACTCCTGCATCAACGCAAGATGGGTTTCCGGGCTACGCCCGCTTTTCAGCGCCTGTCCGGTCAGGCGCGGCGGTTTGCGCCCTTCTGCCAGTCGCGCGTGGGGCAGATGATCGTTGAATACGACGAATCTGATTTCGAAACGCTCGATCGCCGCCTCGGCCCGAGCAAACTCATCCATCAAATGCGTCTCCAGCCGCAGTTGCAGACGCAGATCGACGGGCACGGAGGGGTTTACCGCGACGACGCTTTCAAACACATGCTCGGCAAATTCGGGGCCGCGCATGCCGCCCTCCCAACTGAAGAACTGAGCCAGAACCGCCGTCGTGATGCCGTTCGCGGCAAGCTCTGCCGCGACGGCGACCACTCCGTTCTGGGCTTCACGCAAGGCACCGCGGCGGGGCGCCATGTGGCGCTCAAAGCCGTCGCCATGGACATCGACAATTCCGGGCAATACCAGATACCCGCTCAGATCAACCTCGCGCGGTGCGCGTTCGTCGGCCAGCATCCCGTCCAAGATCGACAACGGCACATTGCTCCACCCCTCTGGCCGCAGAACATTTGCGCCGGTCAGTCGGCAGTCAATCGGCATCAAGTGGCTCCGGGCAGAAACCGAACAAGCATTTCAACTCCTCGGCGTTGATGCTTTTCGTCCAGTCGAGTTTCGGATCGAACCGCCCGGTTTCAAGAAACAGCATCACCTGCGCGATGACAGACGGAGCCTGCATGATGAAGGTATGCGTCACCGATACCGTCAGATGTGCCTTCATGCCGTCGACATAAGTCGAGGCAACCGACACTTTGCCATCGTCTTCTCCGGGAATCAGATTGGAGAAAAAAGGGTTCATGGAGCGCGAGCCGGCGATCACACCAAGTTCGAAATCCACGGGCGGCAGGGATTTGGGCAAATCGTCCGGCGCGGTTCCCAATTGCAGGCCGGCAGGTCCGTTCAGCCATTCGAAAAGCTCGAGCCCACCCAGTTCATCCACCAACTCGCTGCCCTGATTGGGCGGAGCCAGCATCACCACACGACCCAGATTGGCCGGACGATTGTCCTTGAGCCAGAACCGCAACAGGATGCCGCCCATCGAATGCGTCACAAAATGCACACGGTCATCGCCGCACGCCGCCATCGCCGCCGGCAGCGTGTCTTCGACCAGCGATTGCACCCTTGCGGTGGTCGACGGGTAGCCCGGCGCCTCGACGCGGTATCCGTTGGTTTCCAGGACCGACTGCATCAGGACGAACGACGCCTCGGTGCGCGCAAGCCCATGCAAGAGGATGACGCAATCGGCGCGCCCCCGAGACGGGGCGAAAACCGTCAACGCCGCGATGGCACAGAGGAAAATCATTCGGATCATGGCGATGAGATACGCGCTGTCTGCAGGTTAAGGAAGTGCTGTCGTCTTGAACGTGACAAAGGCGCCCGAAGGCGCCCTTGTTTGCAGAATGAAGAAGTGGCTGGTGTCCGGCCGAAAAAGCCGGACACCTGACGCCATCTTACATCATGCCGCCCATTCCGCCCATGCCACCCATGTCGGGCATGCCGCCGCCGCCTTCTTTTTGCGGCTTGTCGGCAATCATCACCTCGGTGGTGATCAGCAGGCCGGCAATCGAAGCTGCATCCTGTAGCGCCGTGCGAACCACTTTGGCCGGGTCGATCACGCCGAACTTGAACATGTCGCCATATTCTTCGGTCTGCGCGTTGAAGCCGAACTTCAGATCGTCGCTTTCGCGGATTTTACCAGCCACGACGGACCCGTCGACACCGGCGTTCTCTGCGATCTGACGCAGCGGCGCTTCAAGTGCCTTGCGCACGATGGAGATACCAACGGTCTGGTCGCTGTTCTCGCCGGTCAGGCCGTCAAGGTTCTTGGCTGCCTGAACCAGAGCAACACCACCACCAACGACGATGCCTTCTTGCACAGCCGCACGGGTTGCGTTCAGCGCGTCGTCGACGCGGTCCTTGCGCTCTTTGACTTCGACCTCGGTCATGCCGCCAACGCGGATGACGGCAACGCCGCCTGCGAGTTTCGCAACACGCTCTTGCAGCTTTTCACGGTCGTAGTCAGACGTGGTTTCCTCGATCTGGTTGCGGATCTGGGCAACGCGCGCCTCGATCTCGGACTTTTCGCCAGCGCCATCAACGATGGTGGTCTCGTCTTTCGTGATCTGGATTTTCTTGGCCGAACCAAGCATGTCCATGGTCACGTTCTCGAGCTTCATGCCCAGATCTTCGGAGATCACCTGACCACCGGTCAGGATCGCGATATCCTGCAGCATCGCCTTGCGACGATCGCCAAAGCCCGGTGCCTTGACGGCTGCGATCTTCAGGCCGCCACGCAGCTTGTTGACAACCAGAGTTGCCAGCGCTTCGCCTTCGACGTCTTCGGCAATGATCAGCAGCGGTTTTTGCGACTGGATCACCTGCTCGAGCAGCGGAACCATTGGCTGAAGGCTCGACAGTTTCTTTTCGTGCAGCAGGACAATGCAGTCCTCCAGCTCAGCCGTCATCTTGTCGGCATTAGTCACGAAATAGGGGCTGAGGTAACCACGGTCGAACTGCATGCCTTCGACAACGTCAGTCTCTGTTTCAAGACCCTTGTTCTCTTCGACGGTAATGACACCCTCGTTGCCGACTTTCTGCATCGCGTCCGCGATCTGGCGGCCGATCTCGGATTCTCCATTGGCGGAAATCGTACCAACCTGGGCAACCTCGTCGCTGTCCTCGACCGGACGCGCCGCGGCTTTGATGGCTTCGACAACTTTTGTGGTTGCCAGATCAATGCCGCGCTTGAGATCCATCGGGTTCATGCCGGCAGCAACCGACTTGAGGCCTTCCTTGACGATGGCCTGCGCCAAAACCGTCGCAGTTGTGGTGCCGTCGCCGGCTTCATCATTGGTGCGCTGGGCCACTTCTTTGACCATCTGCGCGCCCATGTTCTCGAACTTGTCCTCAAGCTCGATCTCTTTGGCAACAGACACACCGTCCTTGGTGATGCGCGGAGCGCCGAAGGATTTGTCCAGAACAACGTTCCGGCCCTTGGGGCCAAGTGTTACCTTCACCGCATCGGCAAGGACGTTCACGCCCTTGAGCATACGGTTGCGGGCATCTGTATCGAATTTTACGTCTTTTGCAGACATGTCAGATTACTCCTGTGCGTTCGAAAGGAAAGAAGAACCGGGGCGCGCCGTTCAGGCGATGATGCCCATGATGTCGGTTTCTTTCATGATCAGCATTTCTTCGCCGTCGATGGTGACTTCGGTGCCCGACCACTTGCCGAACAGAACTTTGTCGCCTTCGCTTACATCCGGCTTGATGCGGTCGCCGTCTTCGTCGCGTGCGCCCGCGCCAACAGCAACAACCACGCCTTCGGCGGGCTTTTCTTTTGCACTATCGGGGATGATGAGACCGCCTTTGGTCTTTTCGTCGCTTTCGATGCGACGCACCAGCACGCGGTCATGAAGCGGTTTGAATGCCATCTTTGATGCTCCTAGCTCAAAGTTTCAACTTGAGTCCGTCGCTCTCCGACGAACTGTTGTCACTCTCTTTGTTCGAGTGCTAACGGCGCTTAGCTAGGCATGCGGCTGATACGAGTCAACACACCATCTCGACATTTTCATTCGAAATGGACGGAATATCATATCCGGGTCTGCTCCTGCCCGTCTCTTCGGCAGGGTTTTGCGGTAAGAGACTGCCCGGAACGGTTTTGCGAGCTTCTGACGGGATCGGTTTTAACTACTTCTCAAGCCGCACAGACGGCCCTAACCAAGGCTTCCAGCCCAATCGACAAGCCCTTGTTGCCCTTGCGGCGTCAGGAAATACACGCCTTTTTCAACCTTGCAGAACCAGCCATAATGGTTGTCCCGCATCAGTGTCGTAGCGTTCGCGACCCCCGTCGCCTTGGCCACGATAGAGCCTTTTTCGGCTCCGGCTTCGGCCAGATAAATTGCACAACGCAGCGCATCCTGCCGATAGGCGGTCACAATCCCGTGCCGGGTCGCGCCGCCGTCATTGGGATCGCCCTCAAGTCGATCGAACTCGCGCAGAAGCCTGGCGCGTTTCTGCTTGTTCCTGCGCGGCGCATACGGCCCCGGATCGCACTGTGCTTCGACAATGCCATCTTTCCGCACGGTCAAAAACCCGAGACCCAACCGACGGCACATCATCCTGTTGTCGCGCAACGCACGACGCGCATTGCGCCCTGTCGGTTTGAGCACCGCGATATACACCAGGTCGGTCACCCCCATGCGCGCAACCGCCTGGTGATAAAGCGTGAGGTTCAGTCGAAGCTTCAACTCCACGATCACCGGCTCGTCGTCACCGCGCGTGGCAACCAGATCGGCCGCGCCGACCTCGCCCTTGACGCGATACCCCTGCGCTTCGAGATAGGCTTTGACATGAGGATAGAGATCGGCTTCGCGCTGCATGGCACATGAATGCGCGACTGCCTTGCCGCTGGCAAGCTCAGCGCTTAGCTTTGGATCACTCCGTCATATGTCAAAGGCCCGTAACCATGATCATTCGAATGCTTCACGCGCTCTGTCTCGTTACGCTGGCCGGCCCCGCCTTCGCGGCCTGTTCCGGATCGGATCTGCGCGAGACGTTGACGCCTGCCGAGCAGGCCCGCATCGAAGCGGCGCTTGACGGGGCGCCTTATGCGGACGGCAACCATTGGCGCGCGACGCGCGGTGACAAGGTGATCCACCTCATCGGCACCATGCACCTGGCCGATCCACGCCTCGCCGCGCCACTCGAACGGTTGCGGCCCATCGTCGAGAGCGCCGATTTGCTGCTTTTGGAAATGACACAGGAGGACGAAGCAGCGCTTGAGACGCGTCTGGCTTCCGATCCGGACCTGTTGCTGATGCCTGATGCGACACTGCCGGAGATCCTGTCGGAAGAAGACTGGGCTAAGATGACCGAGGCACTGACGGCGCGCGGCATGCCGCCGTTCATGGCAGCGCGGTTCCAGCCTTGGTATGTGTCGATCCTGCTGGCCATTCCGCCCTGTGCTGCGACGCCCGAACTGGCCGAAGGGGGTATGGACGCCTTGATCGAAAAGATTGCGCAAGGCGCCGGCGTACCGCGCGCCGCGCTGGAGGATGTCGAGACGATCTTTGCCAGCTTTGCAGAGCAACCCCGCCAGACGCAGATCAACATGATGCTGTCCGCGCTTGTCGAACCCAAGGTGAGCGAGGACTTGTTTGCCACCCTGCTGGCCAGTTATTTCGACGAGGCGACGGCCGAAGGTTGGGCCGTTTCGGAACTTCTTGCCCAGCGCTACAGTCCGATAGACCCGGACATTGCCGCCGATATTTTCGCCACGATCGAACAAGAGCTGCTGATTGACCGAAATCACGCGTGGATTCCGGTTCTTACCAATGCGTCGCTTGAAAACGATGTTGTTGTCGCCGCCTTTGGCGCGGCCCATCTTCCGGGCGAGGATGGTGTTCTGGCTTTACTCGCCGCCGAGGGTTTCGCGCTTGAGCGTCTCGCGTTCTGACACCCCGCGCCCGCGCACCTCGCTGTCATTCTTGAGCAACAGCCAAAGCGCACCTGCCGTCATTACAACACCGACCAGGATCAGGAGCGGTGGCATCGGACGGCCCAGTGCCATTTCCCACAAGATCACCCAGCTTGGCGTCAGATAGGTATAGGCCATCACCTTGGCCGACGGGATGCGCAAGCTGGCATATTGCAACAGGAGAAAGGTTGTCGCGCTGGCGAAGACCGAGGTGTAGGCGATGGCGATCCAAACGACGGCGGGCAATTCCGCCCAGTCCGTCGCCACCATCGACCGCCAGCCAACCAGCAGCAGCAGCACCGATCCGGCAATCAGCGTTCCAAGGGTAAACACTGCCGGGCGTTCACCGCGGTTCAATCTTGCAACCAGTGGCGTGTAGATCGCGTGCCCGAAACAGCCGACGAAAAAGATCGCTTCGCCGCGCCCAATTTCAAAGCTTCGCAGAGCACTCAGATCAGCCCGGAAAATCACCCAAAGCGCGCCCAGCGCTCCGATGGCAAGCGCCAGCGCCATACGCGGCGTCAGGATCTGGCGCAAAAGCAGCCAGCCGAACCCCGCTGCCATCAAGGGGGTGAGCGTGAAGACCGCCGACATCGACACCGGCGCTCCGGTTTTCAGCCCCTCGAACATCAGGACGAAATAGGCGCAAAAGAACACGGCCAGCACGAAGTATCGCCACGGCGCAACAAAGGCTGCGCGAGTCACCCCGCCTGTCGACATGACCAGTGCGAACATCAAGACAGCAGCAATGACAAAGCGCACAGCGTTCAGGGCTTGCGGCGCGATGTGAGGCGCCGCCATCGACCCGAGCGAGAAAGACCCCGCCACTAGCGCCGAGAACGCCAGCATCGCCAAGTGTCCACGGCCTGCTTCCGTCATCTCAAATCCCGGTTCCCTCGACCGACTTGATGGCGGCCTTGAGGTGGCTCAACAGTGCCTGCACTTTGGCCGTGCGATGCAGATCGACATGGGAGACCAGCCACAGGCGTGGGCCCCATTCCTCTCGCGGCGGCATGACTTCGATCAGGTCGGGATCGGCGTCGCCAATGCGCTTGGACATGAAGCCGATACCGGCGCCGCTTTTCACGGCCGTCGCCATGCTCCGCGAATCCGTCGTGCGGAAGACGACACGTTCGAACGGAACCTGCGCCCGCAGCCACTTCTGGAACGGCGCGCGGATGTCGGGATTGTCATGCGCCACGAACCTGTGGGCCGCGAAATCTCCGGGGCCCGCCGGCAACCCGTAACGCTCGACATAGCGACGCGCCGCGTAAAGCCCGACGGAAAGCGTCACGAGCGGTTGCACGACATTGTCCGGCTCGTCAGGCACGGTGCCTGCACGAATAGCGACGTGCGCCTCGCCATATTCAAGGCGGAATACGCGCGCGTCGGTCAGATAGCGCACGATAACTTCCGGGTATTCATCCTTGAAATCCGCCAGAACGGGCACGAGAAAATCCGACAATTCGATAATCGACGTGATCACCAATTCGCCGCTGACATCCGCACCGCGGCCCCGAATGCGGCCCGCCAACTGCTGCAACTGATCCTCGGTTGCCTGCGCCACGCGCGCCAGATCCTGACCGGATTCGGTTGGCGTGTATCCGCGCGCATGACGTTGAAACAGCTTGACGCCAAGCCGCCGCTCCAGCGCGTCGATGTGCCGAATGACAGTCGCATGATGGACGCCCAGCACATCGGCCGCACCGCTCACGGTGCCCTGCCGCGCGACCTGATAAGCGGTGCGCACCTCGTCCCAGTGTTCCATCGCGACCCCAAGTGCAAAAATCAACAGCTTCAGCTGACATCCATCAAAGTCGTGCGCGAATGCAAGTCTATTCGAGCCGACCCGGCTGCACCGCCATGCCAAACACCCCGGACTTGACAATTCGTGCCGTTTTCCCCTAAACGCGCTCCAACTCCGGAAAGTCCAGCTTTCCGGTCCCTTGGACCCATGTCCGGGATCGCCCCCCACCAGCGTGTTACGCCCGTGGGGGCAAAACTGTTTGTTCGCGCCCCTTTGGGCGACACGTTTGGTAAATGCGCCGCTGGCCCTTACATCAGGACCAATCCCAGCGGCAAAGGAGGCGCAAGCCCATGTTTGAAAATCTGTCCGACCGCCTGTCAGGCGTCTTTGACCGGCTCACCAAACAGGGCGCGCTGTCCGAGGATGACGTCAAGACAGCCCTGCGCGAAGTGCGCGTCGCGCTGTTGGAGGCCGACGTGTCCTTGCCCGTAGCCCGCGACTTCATCAAAGCGGTGCAATCCAAGGCGACCGGTCAGGCCGTCACCAAGTCGATCACGCCGGGTCAGCAGGTCGTCAAGATCGTGCATGACGAACTCAAGCACATCCTGACCGGAGACGAAGACCCCGGAAAGCTCAAGATCGACAACGCGCCTGCACCGATCCTGATGGTCGGTCTTCAGGGTGGCGGCAAAACCACCACCACCGCCAAGATCGCCAAGCGCCTGAAAGAGCGCGAGGGCAAGAAGGTTCTGATGGCCTCGCTCGACGTCAATCGCCCTGCCGCGATGGAGCAGTTGCAGATCCTCGGCATGCAGATCGGCGTCGACACCTTGCCCATCGTCAAGGGCGAGAACCCGGTCGCCATCGCCAAGCGCGCCAAGACGCAGGCGTCTTTGGGCGGCTACGACGTCTACATGCTCGACACCGCGGGCCGTCTTTCCATCGACGAAGAGCTGATGGCGCAGGTCGAGGCGGTGCGCGACGTCGCCAACCCGCGCGAGACCCTGCTGGTGGTCGATGGCCTGACCGGTCAGGATGCCGTCCATACAGCCGAAAACTTCGATGAGCGCATCGGCATCACCGGCGTTGTCCTCACCCGGATGGATGGTGACGGACGCGGTGGTGCGGCTCTGTCGATGCGCGCGGTCACGGGCAAACCGATCCGCTTTGTCGGTCTTGGCGAAAAGATGGACGCGCTCGAAACCTTCGAGCCTGACCGCATCGCGGGCCGTATCCTCGGCATGGGCGACATCGTCGCGCTGGTGGAAAAGGCGCAACAGACGCTTGAGGTCGAACAGGCCGAGCGCATGATGAAGCGCTTCCAGAAGGGTCAGTTCAATATGAACGACCTCAAGATGCAGCTGGAACAGATGATGAAGATGGGCGGCATGGAAGGTATGCTTGCCATGATGCCGGGCGCGGCCAAGATGCAAAAGCAGATGGACGGTGCGGGTATCGACGACCGGATGTTGCGCCAGCAAATCGCCCTCATCAACTCGATGACCAAAAAAGAACGCGCCAACCCGCAGTTGCTTCAAGCCAGCCGCAAGAAACGCATCGCCAAGGGCGCGGGCATGGAAGTGTCCGAACTCAACAAGCTTCTCAAGATGCAGCGCCAGATGGGCGACATGATGAAGAAGATGGGCAAGATGGGCAAAGGCGGGATGCTGAAACAGGCCATGAAGGGCATGTTCGGCAAAGGTGGCGGTCCGGAAGGTCTGGATCCGTCCCAGATGGATCCCAAGGCGCTGGAGGCGGCTGCCAAGCAGATGGGCATGGGCGGAATGCCCGGCATGGGCGGCGGCGGCCTGCCCCCCGGCCTCAGCGGTTTCGGAAAGAAGAAATGATGACTCCTTCTCTTTCCAAATATGCTCAGGAACCATCCGCCACGGGCCAACTGCCTTGCGCGCGACATACGCTCCAGTGTCCAGTCGCGCATCAGCGCGTCCGAAGTGCTGCGTGATTGATGCACCTCTCATAACAACGCCGCGTCTGGCGTTACGTCCGCACCGTATGGACGACATGGAGGCCTTCTGGGCCTTCTACCAAACGCCGTGCGCGGAATTTGTCGGCGCGCCGAAGACCCGCACGCAGATGTTCTTTGGCCTGTCGTCAGAAATCGTATCATGGGGCTGGATGGGTCATGGCGCCTGGGCCATTGATACCGCCGAGGGTGATTTTATCGGCCAGATCGCCATCACCCAGCCGCCGCACTTTCCCGAGCGCGAAATCGGCTGGACGTTGTTCGCGCCTGCGCAAGGCAAGGGATACGCCACCGAAGCTGCCTTGGTCGCACTCGACTGGGCTTGGGAGCAGGGCATTGATACGCTGGTGAGCTATATTGATCCCGACAACGTCCGTTCCATCGCACTCGCCAAACGGCTGGGCGCGACTCATGATCCCGACGCCGCGCTGCCGGACGGGGAAACCCTGCGCGAAACACTTGTCTTTCGCCACCGCCCAGACAGCGACGGCAATCCCGAGGCTTACGCATGAGCCTGACCAACGCCCCCACCCTGATGACCGAACGTCTGATCCTGCGCGGTCCGGAAACGCGCGACGCGGATGCCGTGATCGCGTTTCTCATGGATCAGGACCGTGCCGGCGGCTTTGGTGCCTATGACAATCGTCCCGACGCATGGCGCTGGTTTGCGCTGAATGTGGGGCATTGGCATATTCATGGCTACGGGTATTTCACCATCGAAGATAATGTCACCGGCCAGCCCGCCGGACTCAGCGGCATCTGGAACCCCGATGGCTGGCCCGAACCCGAACTCGGATGGGTGGTGTTTGAGGGCTACGAGGGCAAAGGCATCGCTTATGAAGCCGCGCTCTGTGCGCGCGACTGGGCGTATCAAGACCTTGGTCTGACGACGTTGACCTCCAACATCGTGCCGGGCAACACCCGCTCCATCCGGCTGGCGGAACGCATGGGTGCAAAGTACGAGCGCACCTATCAGAACGCCTATATGGGCGAGGACATGCTGTACCGTCACCCCGGACCGGAGGCGGTCTAATGGGACATCGTGACATCCCCCTCCTTGAAACGAAACGCCTGCAATTGCGCGGCCCGGAACCCGAGGATTATCCCGACTTCAAGGCCACCTTTGCCTCTTATCGCTCGCGCTTCATGGGCGGACCTCTCAACGCATACGAGGCCTGGATGCTCTATGCCGCCGAAATCGGGCATTGGGAAATTCGTGGTTTCGGCATGTGGATGATCCACCTCAGGGGCACCGAGGAAACCGTCGGCATGGCGGGTGGCTGGTCGCCTGCGAAATGGCCCGAGCGCGAGATCGCCTGGATCATCTGGCCCGATCAGGGCGGCAAGGGCTACGCTCTGGAAGCGGCGAACCGGGTGCGGCGGTATTTCTATGATGACAAGGGATGGACCACCGCAGTCAGCTATCTCGATCCCAAGAACCTCGACAGCATTCGCCTGGCCGAGCGTCTGGGCGCCAAGAAAGACCACGATGCGCCGACTGTCGATGGCTCTGACGTGTGCTACCGCCACCCGTCCCCCGACGCCTTGCGCGGTACTCAGCTGGCGCATGGCATCGACATGGAGATCGCGCATTACCAAGACCCCCTGTTCAAACCGAAAGGCTGGGCCATTGACTGACATGACCAATCCCGTGGCCCGCGCGGCTGACCTGCTCAAGGAACACCGCGACAGCATCGACCGGCTGGATGCCATTTTGGTGTTCACGCTGGCCGAACGGTTCAAACACACTCAGGCCGTCGGGCGGCTCAAAGCCCAGCACGACCTGCCGCCCTCAGACCCCGCGCGGGAAGACCGACAAATCGCGCGGCTCGAAGAGCTTGCGGCGCAGGCCAATCTGGACCCTGCGTTCGCCAAGAAATTCCTGAATTTCATCATTCAGGAAGTGATCCAACACCACAAACAACACCAATCCTGACGGTTTCTTCCGTCAATCTAACACTCAGGAGAAAGACTTATGTCGATCAAAATTCGTCTCGCCCGCGGCGGTTCCAAGAAGCGCCCGTTCTACAAGATTGTCGCCGCCGATACACGTATGCCGCGCGATGGCCGTTTCGTCGAGAAACTCGGCACCTATAACCCGCTGCTGCCCAAAGACAGCGAAGAGCGCGTGAAAATGGATGTCGAGCGTATCAAATACTGGATGGCGCAAGGTGCACAGACCACCGACCGCGTGTCGCGTTTCCTTGAAGCGGCGGGTGTCGTTGACAAGAAAGAGCGCAATAACCCCAAGAAGGCCGTACCGGGAAAGAACGCCCAGGAACGCGCCGAGTCGAAAGCCGCCAAAGCAGCCGAAGCGGATGCCGCTCCGGCAGCAGACGAGGCGTCCGCAGAATAATTGCGGATGCCCAAGCAGACGGCCGGCCCACCCGGCCGTCTGCGCGCCGTGCCTGAATGCGATCGGGCCGTGCCCCCACTGTTTTATTATTGTCACAACGCAGGCCATCGACCACACAATCGGTGCCTCAGGTGGCCCGTGCGCAGACGTGCGCGCTTGACGGATGCGGCGCACCGCTCCATTTCGCGCTATACCGAGACCATACAACCTGACCGAGTCTCTTATTTCAAAGGACCATCTGCCATGATCGCCCGCACCGCCATCGCCTCCAGCTTCGCCCTCGCTCTTGCGGCACCCGCCATTGCGGCAGGCCCGTCAGACACCATCGAGCAGACGGCCGTAATGGCGCCCACAGCGGCTCCTGCGACGCCCAAGCTGGTGTTCACCCTGCGCGGCGGCGTGTCGGCCATGCCCGAATATTTCGGCTCTGACGATTACAAGGCTGGTGCCGATCTGGGCTTCCGCCTCAACCACGTCTCGCTTGGCAAAAGCGGCAGCTTTGGCAATCCCGACGCATGGGCCGAGAACCCGGGCCTGAGCTTTGGCGGATCGCTGCGCTTCATTCAGGAGCGTGACACCAGCGATTTCGATGAACTCGCCGGGCTTGACGATGTCGATGCGACGGTCGAACTGGGCGTTTCCATGCGCTATGGCACCGAATATTTTGCAGCTTTCGGCAATGTGCGGCGGGGTTTTGGCGGCCATGAGGGCTGGGTTGGTGAAGTGGGCGCAGACGCCATTCTGCGGCCAACCGATCGCCTGCGCCTGTCGCTTGGTCCGCGTCTTTTCTTTGGCGATGACGAGTATTCCGACACCTATTTCGGCGTCACTCCGGCCGAGTCGAGCGCTGCACTTTCCGCCTATGACCCGGACGGCGGGCTTGTCTCTGCCGGTGTGGAACTTGGCGCGCGCTACCAGATCAACGATGTCTGGGGCGTCGAAGGTGCCGTCACCTGGGAAACATTCCAGGATGACGCGCTCGACAGCCCGATTGTCAAGCAAGGCTCCGACGAGCAGTGGGGCGCGCGCATCGGCCTCACCCGCGTCTTCAGCATCGGCGGCTAAACTGCGCCGCAGGCGATTGCCCTTGCCCACCGGTCTGGTCTATTCCTTCGCGCAGAGCGACCGGGAGGCTTGATCGGTGAGTGAGAAAATCTGCGTCGGAGCGATTGCCGGTGCCTTCGGGGTTAAAGGTGAAGTGCGCCTCAAGAGCTTTACCGCCGAACCACGCGAAATCGCCAATTACGCACCGCTCGAGACCGAAGATGGCGCGCAAAGCTTTGACGTGAAGATCACCCGTCAGGTCAATAACGGCCTGGCCGCGCGCCTGTCGGGCGTTACCACCAAGGAAGCCGCCGACGCGCTGCGCGGAACCCAGCTTTTCGTGCCTCGAGAGCGCCTTCCATCTCTGCCGGACGACGAGTTCTACCATGCCGATCTGATCGGGCTTGACGTGTTCGACACCGGCGGCACGTCGCTTGGAAAAGTGCTGTCGGTTCTCAACAATGGTGCCGATGATCTGCTTGAGCTTAGCGCACCGGGTCAAAAGCAATCGGTCCTTTTGCCGTTCACAAAGGCAATCGTCCCAACCGTCGATCTGGCCCAGCGACGGATCGTAGCGGACCCGCCGGAGGGACTGTTTTCGTGACGATGCAAATCGTCATTCATGCAGGATTTCACAAAACCGGAACCACCAGTGTTCAGGCCATGCTGCGCGAGAATGCAGACCGGCTGTCCCCGCATCTGCGCGTCCTGTTGAAAGACGGCTTTTCCACGCTGACCTCCAAGGCACGCAGCTTTTCGATCGCTCCGAACGAGAAAACATTGGCGCATGTCGCCAAAGCCTCTACGGCATTTTTTGCCGACCTCGACCCCACCGACCAGCGTCCTGTCTTGATGTCATCAGAGGATCTTTCCGGTCACATGCCGGGGCGGCATGGGCTTGAATGTTACGATAGCGCCGGGCTGGTGATGAAATCCATTGCCGATGCCGCGTTCGCCCGCTTTGGCGATGGCCTTGATCTGACGTTCTATTTCTCGACCCGCAACCGTGATGCGTGGCTGCGCAGTACCTGGTGGCAGAATTTGCGCAGTACCCGACTTGACCGTGATTTCGCCAGCTACACTGCGCAATTCGCCGATGCGCGGTCTTTAGCGGAAATTCTGATCGAAATTGAACAGGACGTGGCACCGGCCAAGGTGGTGTCTCATGCGCTTGAGGCATCCAAAACCCTGCCGCTTGGTCCGCTGACACCTCTGCTCGATCTGCTCACCCTCCCCCGGCTTGATCGCTCCCTGCTGACCGTTTTGCCGCCGGAGAACGTGCAGCCGGATATCGGCATCGATCAAGTGTTCCTGGCCCTCAATCGAAGCTGTTTGCCGGACAAGGATGTTCAATCAGCCAAGCGCAGCATACGCAAGATGGCCGCGCGCGCGACGGGCTGATCGCGAACACCTGATTGCCAGATTATGACCTTTCCTTTGCCCGCTTCCCGGCGGCAATTCGCCATTGCGTTTGATTACAAACGGATCACTGCTCTGGGAGCGTGGTTTTGGTGAACACTGTGTTGCGTCGATTTTTGTTGAGTATTGCCGCATTTTCTCCGGGTATGGTCGCGATTACGTTTCAGGAGATTGCCGTGTCGTTGGCGATCATGTTGCTCGGCATCACCGGCGCGCTCAGCGTTGCGGCGGCTGCCATCGCGGTATCGCCCAAGATCAACCAAACCGTGATGGCCGATGCCAAACCCAAGACGCGATACCCGTCGCTTCTGGTGCGATCTGCATTTGGCGATCTGGCATCGCAAAGCCCGACTCCGGTGCTCATTCGCGTTCACATCAAGGATTTCATCACGCCCTCCGCCGGTGCTGATGCCTTTGTCACCAAAGACGATCACATCGCGATGATCCTTGCCCAGATCATGGCACGATGGGGCGAGACGGATGCGATGCACCTGAGCGACGATCAGGCGCGCGAGCTATGGTTGATTGAGCGCCTTCTGCGTGCCAGTCCGGCCGAGGCAGGCGAACTCTCCGCATGCTTTTCCAACCCCAAAGCCATGCTTGCCATGCGCGATCGCGTGGCGCAGACCGGCGCGGCCTGAACTGGCATTCCTGCAAATAACTGGCTAAAGCCGTCAGGTCAGACAAGGGCAGGCACATGGAAGACACGAAAACCGCGCCACAGAAATCACACGGCCGCAAGACCATGCGCCCGACCTTGCAGCCGCGCGCTTTGATGGAGGAAACTCCCGACTTGGCGCATGTCTGGAAGGCGCAGGTCATCACCCTGCTGCCGGAAGCGTTTCCCGGCATTCTTGGCCACTCCCTGACGGGGCGCGCGCTCAAGGACGGGCTGTGGCAGTTGCAAACCATCGCCCTGCGCGAATTCGGAGAGGGAAAGCACCGCAACGTCGATGACACACCCGCCGGCGGCGGTGCTGGCATGGTGCTGCGTGCCGATGTCATGGCTGCTGCCATCGACCATGCCCGACCGCAGATCGCACCGGCGGCACCGCTCGTTTACCTGAGCCCGCGTGGCAAGCCGTTCTCGCAAGACATGGCACAAACGCTTGCCACCGGCCCCGGCGCGACACTGATCTGCGGGCGGTTCGAGGGTCTTGATCAGCGCGTGATCGACCAGTACCGCATCCTGGAAGTCAGTCTTGGCGATTTCGTCCTCACTGGCGGCGAAATCGCAGCACAGGCCATGATTGACGCCACCGTGCGCCTCTTGCCGGGCGTGCTGGGCAATGAGGCCTCGACGGAAGAGGAAAGCTTTGCCGACGGGCTTCTGGAGCATCCGCAATACACCCGCCCCGCCGAATGGCGCGGTCTGCCGATCCCGGATGTGTTGATGTCCGGTCACCACGGTGAAATCGCCAAATGGCGCCGTGCACAGGCAGAAGCGCTGACCGAAGAGCGCCGCCCCGATCTCTGGACGCTTTATCGCGCCAAGGAACTTTCTGAATGACAAATTGCCCTGTCATCGGCGCAGAACGCGTCTGAAACAGCCTTTCCCGCTTGATCCAAAGGCCGCGATCTGATTTACGGCGCTTGTTCCGGGTGTAAGCCCGGTGCGGTGATTCCGTGTGGACTTCGCACAAGGGCAAACCGTACCCATCCCGAACGTGAAAAGACAATGTCGACCTGATCTCTGGCGGGCGCAGTTGCGGACCCGGACGAAGACCAAGAGCTCTGAGGCGCACACACCTTTGCGGGGCAACCGCAAGCAGTTTAGGAGAGAAGCGATGAACCTGATCGCTCAGCTGGAGGCGGAACAGATCACCGCCCTCGGGAAAGACATTCCCGATTTCAAAGCCGGTGACACCATCCGCGTTGGCTATAAAGTGACCGAAGGCACCCGCACCCGTGTGCAGAACTATGAAGGTGTCTGCATCAGCCGCCGTCAGGGTGACGGCATCGCCGGTTCGTTCACGGTTCGCAAGATTTCGTTCGGTGAAGGTGTGGAACGTGTGTTCCCGCTCTATTCCACCAATATCGACAGCATCGAGGTTGTACGCCGTGGCCGCGTCCGTCGCGCCAAGCTGTACTACCTCCGCTCGCGTCGCGGCAAATCGGCCCGTATCGCGGAAGATTCCACCTACAAGCCCCGCAAGGGCGCAGACGCGTAAGGATTGCCGAGATGAAAAAAGACATCCATCCCGAATACCACGTCATCAACGTCAAGATGACCGACGGCACCATGCTTGAAATGCGGTCGACCTGGGGCAAAGAAGGCGACACGCTGTCGCTCGACATCGACCCGACCGTGCATCCGGCCTGGACAGGCGGCAACTCGCGCCTGCTCGACACCGGTGGCCGTGTGTCCAAGTTCAAGAAAAAGTACGAAGGCCTGGGCTTCTAAATCTCCCACCCTTTTCGAAGATTTCTAAAGCCGCGCCTTCGGGCGTGGCTTTTTCGTTTCCCCCCTGAGTCTTCATCGCCGCAATCGCTGGCAAATCGCATCGCGCCCCGTTGCAACGTGCCGCCACTTCGGGCCATAGCTTGCTCAAACTCGGGGTGAGCGGACAGATGGCGCATATAATTGTTGTCGGTAACGAAAAAGGCGGAGCGGGCAAATCGACCGTGTCGATGCACGTGGCAACCGCGCTGTCGCGTATGGGCCACCGCGTCGGCACGCTCGACCTTGATCTGCGGCAACGCACGATGGGGCGCTATGTCACCAACCGGATGAAAATGCTGGAGGCAGAGGGGCTTGACCTCCCCACTCCGCGCTATCTGGACCTGCCTGAAATTGATCCCGAAAGCTTGCAACCGGGAGAAAATATCTATGATCATCGCCTCTCGGCGGCGGTTGCCGAACTCGAACCCGGCAGCGATTTCATCCTGATCGACTGCCCGGGCTCCCATACGCGCCTCAGTCAGGTGGCGCATTCGCTGGCCGACACTCTGATTACACCGCTTAACGATAGCTTCGTGGATTTCGACCTGCTGGCGCACACCGACTCCACCGGTGAAAAGATCGAAGGCCCGTCGGTTTATTCCGAGATGGTCTGGAACGCGCGCCAATTGCGTGCGCAGGCTGGGCTACCTCCGATTGACTGGGTGGTCCTGCGCAACCGTCTGGGCGCGCAGCAGATGGTGAACAAGGCCAAGATGGAAAAAGCGCTCGACCGGCTGTCAAAGCGCATCGGATTTCGCGTGGCACCGGGCTTCAACGAGCGGGTCATCTTCCGTGAATTGTTCCCGCGCGGCTTGACGCTGCTCGACCTCAAGGATGTCGGAGTGAAACAACTCAACATCTCGAACATTGCCGCGCGTCAGGAACTGCGCGATCTTATCAAATCGCTGAATTTGCCAGGTGTGACAGTGACCTTTTGATCGACCATACCGTCGGCCAGATAGCAAAAAGCCCGGATCGGATCATCCGGGCTTTTTCCTTGTGAGCTTATTCCGCCGGGATCGCGTCACTCACCACGGGGCGAGGCGCAAAGTGTTGACGGTTCAGGCGGAAGACCAGCGCGACCGCCACAACCTGTGCTATCAAGGCGACAGCGGTCACGCTCCAATAGGCCACGCCGAATTTCTCGATCGCGCCGGCCCCGACCAACCCAGTGTTGACGAAAAATTGCAGCATCACTGACAACGCCACCGCAGGACACACAAGGGCGTACGATCCCGGCGAGGTTTTGGAGCCAAGTACGAAATCGCTGAAATAGCCCTGACGCCGCATCACAACCGCACCCAGCAGCAAAAACACCACCTGGATCGAGAGCAGCCGTGCGAGGAAGATCATCATCTCACCCGCCTGTGCCTGAACAGCAAACGTCTCATGCAAGCCGTGGTCCTGACGCAGGAACATGATGCCCAGAACGGTGACCAGCGGCACGATGATCATCAAGGTCGGTCCGGATTCCCGCGCCGTCCCGTGTTGCAACATCGACGTGAACGCCGTGACGGCCGCGATCGCAGAATACAGGATCGCCGCCACGCCGAACAGCGTCGACAACACCAGTGCAACGGCCACGGTCGCCGTAGTCCCGCTCATTGCAGCCGGTGCGGAAAAACCAACGGCAATCATTGCCAGACTGAACGCCGGCAGAAGCTGCGCAAACGAATTGTGCGCGGTGACATCGAACACCCCACCTTGCGACAAGACACGCCCAAGAAACGCGCCCAGCATCCGCAAGGCCAACGCTCCGATCAGCGAAAAGGCGATCAGCGCGAGCGGAAACAGAAATTCGACGACGCTCCAAAGTCCGGGCACGAAAACCAATCCGACAATAAACAAGACGTTGACCGTCATCGCCAAGGCGAGTGGCATGGCCAACAATGTCGCTTCGGCATTTGTCTTGCACAGGTTTTCGTAAGCGTCGGTGCGCTTGAACGTTTTCAGGGATTTGAGGTTCCAAAGCAAGGATTTGATGTTCAGCGTCGCGAACACCGCGATGCCGATCAGCGCCACTACGACGGCTGCTTGCATCCATAGCGAACCGCTCCCGAATGCGCGAACAAGATCCTCGAACACCGGAACACCTTGTCCGGGATGCGGAATCCAGAACATCAGGAACATGAAAAAGCTGACAGTCACGCCCCCTGCGCCAACGGACGCAAGAAAGTAAAGCGGTGAATAGCTGTCAGCGGGCTTTGTGAGGGAATGATCCATCGCGTGACTCCTTACATTCCAATTTCAGAATATCATTATATTCAAATTCTGGAATGTAAAGATATTTCGCGAGTGAGTAAGCGCATAAAGCCCTTAGAAATCACCGCGCGTTGCCTATATCTTGTGGATAAATTCAGTGTAACAACCACATAGGCCGCCTATCCATTGACACGCTTGCACTCTCCGCGACACAGTGTCAGTCAATCGAGGAATCAGGCAGGCATTACAGGTGCGATTTTCCAAGCTTCGACTCACAGGCTTCAAAAGCTTTGTCGACCCGACCGATCTGATCATCGCGGATGGTCTGACCGGTGTTGTCGGGCCGAACGGCTGTGGAAAATCGAACCTGCTCGAAGCGTTGCGCTGGGTGATGGGCGAAAACCGTCCCACCGCGATGCGCGGCGGTGGCATGGAAGATGTGATCTTCGCCGGCGCCGCCACCCGCCCGGCGCGCAACTTCGCCGAAGTGTCGATCCAGATTGACAACTCCGACCGGCTTGCCCCCGCTGGCTTTAATGACCAGGACCAGCTTGACATCGTGCGTCGCATCACCCGCGACGTCGGCAGCGCCTACAAGGCCAACGGCAAGGATACCCGTGCGCGCGATGTGCAAATGCTGTTTGCCGACGCATCGACCGGCGCGCATTCGCCCGCCCTTGTGCGCCAGGGACAGATCAGCGAACTGATCAACGCCAAGCCGAAAAACCGCCGCCGCATCCTCGAAGAAGCGGCAGGCATCTCGGGCCTGTATCAACGCCGTCACGAAGCCGAGCTGAAACTCAAGAGCACAGAGGCGAACCTGTTGCGCGTTGACGACGTGATCGAACAGCTCGCCGCGCAACTGGCACAACTCGCACGTCAGGCTCGGCAAGCAGCCCGCTATCGCGCCATTGGTGAAGATTTACGCCATTCCGAGGGACTTCTGCTCTATCGCCGCTGGAAAGATGCTGACGCCACCCGCGCCGAGGCAGACGCCCAATTGCGCGACCGCACAACCGAGGCATCGAAAGCCGAGACGGCCGCCCGCGAAGCAACCAAGGCGCGCGAAGCCGCCGACGCCGCCTTGCCGCCCCTGCGTGAAGAAGCCGCCATCGCCGCCGCCATAGTGCAGCGTTTGACCCATCAGCGCGATACTCTCTCCGAACAAGAGCGCCGCGCTGAAGACACGATCCGGACGCTGACGGGACGCATCGAACAACTGACCAAGGATATTGACCGTGAAGCCGGGCTTAACCGCGATGCAGGCGAGACCATTCAACAGCTTGAATGGGAAGCGCGCGAGTTGGACAAAGCCGCCGAGGGGCATGACGACAAGCTCGCTCGTGCCGCCAACGCTGCCCGTGAAGCCGGCGCGGTGTTGCAAGCCCGCGAAGCTGACCTGAGCCAAAAGACAGAAGACGTCGCTCGCCTGTCCGCGCGCCATCAATCGGCGCATCGTCTGTTGGCCGACAGTCGCAAGACGCTGGAGCGGAACGAAGCGGACACCGCCCGCGCGCGGGGTGCGATGGCGACGGCAAAGCAGACACTGAGCGATGCAAAGGAAACAGCCAAACTTGCGGCTCAGGAACAGGCCGCCGCGCGAGACCTGGCTGAGCGCGCCGATCAGGCGCTGACCGAATCCGAAGCCGCTCGCGCAGAGACCCAATCGCGCGAAGCGGACGCCCGCGCCACCCGCTCCGAAGCCGAAGGCGAGTTAAACGCGCTATCCGCCGAAACGACCGCATTGGCACGTCTGCTTGACCGAGACACCGCAGAGGGCGGCCAGATACTCGATCGCCTGCAAGTCGAACAGGGGTTCGAAAAGGCGCTCGGTGCGGCGCTTGCCGACGATCTGCGCGCGCCAGAGGTGGAAGGCGACGGCCCCACCGGCTGGACCAGTTTGCCCGATTATGACGCCACGCAATCGCTTCCCGAAGGCGTGACAGCCCTCACAAACCATGTGTCGGTCCCGGAGGTTCTGGAGCGCCGTATGGCCCAGATCGGCCTCATTGACGCCGATGACGCGGCGCGTCTGCAAGCGTTGTTGTTGCCGGGTCAACGTCTCGTCAGCGTTGAAGGTGATCTCTGGCGATGGGATGGCTATCGGGCCTGGGCAGAAGACGCGCCGTCGGCTGCTGCTTTGCGGCTTGAGCAACTCAACCGGCTCGAGGCACTGAAGCAGGAAACCGCGCGCGCCTCCGCCCGCGCGGATGGCGCGCGAGACGCCCATAACAGCCTGACACAGCGGCTGAGCGAATTGAGTTCAGCCGAGAAAGCAGCGCGTCAGGCCCGACGCGACGCTGATGGAGCTGTGACGGACGCGGCCCGAAAACTGAGCCGGGCCGAGGCCGACCGGGACATGGCCGAAGGCAAACTGGAAAGCCTTGCTCTGACCCTTTCGCGCCATGAAGACGAGGCCACCGCAGCGCGCGCGCAAATGATCGACGCCGAGCGCGGTATTGGAGACCTTGAAAACCTGGATGACGCCCGTGCCGAGGTGGAAGACCTGAAGATGACGGTCGAGGCCGCCCGCATGACGATGATGTCACGCCGCTCGGAACATGACGAGTTGCGCCGCGAAGGCGATGCCCGGAAAGGACGCGCGCAACAGGTCACCAAGGATCTGAGTGGCTGGCGCCATCGTCTCGAGACTGCCGAAAAGCGCAGCGCGGAATTGGCCGAGAGGCGCGACGCTGCGCAGCAGGAGCTGGACGCGGCTGCAAATTCACCCGCAGAACTGGCCGCCAAGCGTGAGGCGCTCGGCCATGCCATTTCCGAAGCTGAGGCCAGAAACGCCGCGGCACATGACGCGCTCTCGACGTCCGAGGGAACCTTGCGGTCAGCGGATCAAGCTGAACGCGAGGCCGAGCGGGCTGCATCCGAGGCGCGAGAGGCCCGCGCCCGATCCGAGGCCCGTGCCGAAGCCGCTCGCGATGCGGTGAACAACGCGGCTGAACGGATCGCCGAAGAACAGGACACACGTCCTAGCGCGTTGTTGCAGAAACTCGATGTTGACCCCGACAACCTTCCCCACGCAGAAGCGATAGAGGCCGACATCAACCGGCTTAAGCGGCAGCGGGACGCACTGGGCGCTGTAAACCTGCGCGCCGAAGAAGACGCGCGCGAGGTGCAGGAGGAGCACGACACCCTGCGGAGCGAAAAGCTTGATCTCGAAGAGGCGGTCAAGACGCTGCGCTCCGGCATTGCCAGCCTGAACCGCGAAGGGCGTGAACGGCTTTTGACCGCGTTCGAGCAGGTAAACAGCAACTTCTCGCTGCTTTTTACCCACCTGTTCAACGGTGGCGACGCAAATCTGGTGATGGTCGAAAGCGACGATCCACTCGAAGCCGGACTGGAAATCATGTGCCAGCCGCCGGGCAAGAAACTTTCTACGCTGTCGCTCTTGTCGGGCGGCGAACAGACGCTGACTGCTCTGGCGCTGATCTTCGCGGTGTTTCTCGCCAATCCCGCCCCGATTTGCGTGCTGGATGAGGTCGATGCGCCGCTTGACGATGCCAATGTCACACGGTTTTGCGACTTGCTTGATGAAATGTGCCGCCGCACCGAGACGCGGTTTCTGATCATCACACACCACGCCGTCACGATGTCGCGCATGGATCGCTTGTTCGGAGTTACGATGCAGGAGCAAGGTGTAAGCCAGCTTGTCTCGGTGGACCTGAAGAAAGCGGAACGCATGGTCGCATGACCTTCATGCACGACGCGGCCCGCTTGGGGGATTCCTGACGCAAGTGCTCGACGGCCTGGTTCCGGTCACCTGGTCACCAGCTGTGTCGCTCTGTGCAGGCACCGGACTGGTTAAAGTTGCGGCAATGGCGGTAAAGATCACAACCGGTTTCACCATATGCTCCCCGATGATGAGGCTGTTCGCCGAACGTTCCAACAGCCTGCGCGTTCCGCCAAACGCGCGACGCACGCGAGAAATTTCGACCGATAAGCTGTCTTCCGCTCATATGGTTGGTACAAAAACAAACCTTACCTATTTATTAACCTTTTATTATCATTATCAGAGCGAGTCTGAAAAACGCGTCCACCGCTTCTGCAGATTGTATGCCGTCTATGAATGTCCTCATTGTTCAGAACAAACCCACGCTTGGCCAGATGTGGCAGCGTCATCTGCACCGGCACGGGCATGTTGCGGACATAGCCATAGATCAGGATGCGGCGATCGAAATGCTGTCGGAAAAGTTCTATCCGATCATCATTCTCGATGTTGTTCTAAACAATGGCAGTGCCATCGCCGTTGCCGATTACGCCAGCTATCGGCACCCGAACGCGAAGGTGATCTTCGTCACCAACAGCAGCTTTTTCTCGGACGGATCAATTTTTCAACTCTGCTCCAACGCCTGTGCTTTCGTGCCCATCGCGACCCAACCCGATGATCTGGCCGCGATGGTAGAGCATTACGCCAAGCCGATCTGATCACGCTCGTGCGGCGCCTCAAAATCAAGAATGGGATTGATCGGAATGATCCGGTTCGGATTGATGGTGTCGTGGCTGTAATGGTAGTGGCGCACGATGTGATCGAAATTCACCGTCTCTGCGACACCGGGCCATTGGTATAATTCGCGCGTGTATCCCCAAAGGTTCGGGTAATGGATGATCCGGCGCCGGTTGCACTTGAAATGGAGATGGTAAACGGAATCAAAACGGACGAGCGTGGTAAACAGACGCCAGTCGGCTTCTGTGATGGTGTCGCCCATCAAGTATCTGCGCGTTGACAGCCGCTCTTCCAGCCAGTCAAGGCTGTCAAATAGCGGCACGACCGCGGCATCATACGCGTCCTGCTCGGTCGCGAAACCGGCTTTGTAGACGCCGTTATTGACCGTGTCATACACCCGCGCGTTCACCTCTTCAATGGCATCGCGCATCTCTTCGGGCCAGTAGTCGTCGGTGTTGCCGGTGAGCGCATCGAACGCACTGTTGAACATGCGAATGATCTCGGAGCTTTCATTCGACACGATGGTCTCGCGGCTTTTGTCCCACAGGATCGGCACCGTCACCCGCCCCGAGATATTCGGATCAGCCTTGAGATAGATGTCGCGCGCATACTTCAGATCATAAAGCTTATCGCCAGTGGCAGCCGGAAAATCTTCGTCAAATGTCCATCCATCGCCGAGCATCTCAGGGTGCACGACGGAGACGCCGATATGGTCGTCCAGCCCTTTGAGCGCGCGAAAGATCAGCGCCCGATGCGCCCAGGGGCAGGCAAGGCTGACATATAGATGATACCGACCGCTCTCTGCCGGAAAGCCAGCTTCGCCGCTTGGCCCGGCAGACCCGTCCGCAGTAATCCAGTTACGGAATTTGGCCGTGCTGCGCTTGAACGCACCGCCAGTGCTGGCAGTGTCGTACCATTTGTCTTGCCACTCGCCATCTACCAAAAGTCCCATGTCTTTCCTCCAGATCTAGGTTTGGAAGAACACATAGAACGATTGCGCGTTCCGAAAAACGCCCGCGGTCGCGCACACCCTCGCAGATTCGCGCACAGAACGGCCCAGCGGCTCGCAAGGGGCGCTATCACGATGTAATTCTGAAAAAGGTGCGCGCGCTTGCTCGTTATACGGGAACGTTGTCGAACATCGCCTCGACATCCCAGACAACTTGCTTCCGCTTGGCCTTTGGCATCCGGGTTGTAACTTCGGCCATCCGTCTTAGCGGATGAGCAACACGGCCTTGATTGGCATGGTTGGTAACATCATCATGCTGATCAAGTTTCTTCTGATGGTTTTTGAGTGTCTTGGTATTCATGGCAGCCTCACTTCGGGACGACGTGTCAATGATATGAATTCGCAAATCCGCCAGGGGATCACACAAACTCGACAGCGCCGGAATTCGGATTGATGACTCTTGGAAAAACACGCATCAAACCCATCCTTTGGCGTTGCCCAGACATCCGCACGAGCGCTCCTCCCTGATCCGCATCGTGCAAATTGACCTTACGGCATGCAACATTCTCGGACAATGATTCAGATCAACCTCCGGCAGATTAGGCCATAAGCTGCCGAACGCGCACGATCGCTTCGGCAAACCTGTTCGAAACGCATTTTTTGGAACAAAAGCGCACGATCCGGGCTTGTTTCTTTAACTTTCTTTAACGCGCATGAAACGAATCTCCGGGAAAAAAGATGCTTTGTGACGTCAAACGATTCTGCGCCGCCGCTTTTGCTTTTCTGCTGCTTATCACCGTCAGCGCCACGGCCCAGGATGCCACTTTCTCGATTGAGGAACTCAACGTCGGACTGCCAGAGGCGCCGAAATCACTTGATCGCAGCTCTCCCCAAGCCACGATGGAAGCGCTTCTCGATCTGGTTCAAGCAAACGATCTGGAGACGGCCGCGCATCTTCTCAATCTCAATCGCGTCCCGCCTGAAAGGCAATCGTCTGTGGGGCCGCAATTGGCGGAAAAACTATACACTCTGATCGACCGCAAGGTGGTTATCGATTGGTCCGATCTGCTTGACCGACCGGATGGGCTGGATGCCAATCAAACGTCGAAAAGCGCGGTTGCGGGGCAGCCCCGTCAATCCATTCTGTTGCGGATCATGACGATTGACAATCGTCCCTATCCAATCCGCCTCGACCGTGTTCAGGTTGCAGACCAGAACCCGGTCTGGGTCTTTTCCGAACGCTCCGTCGTCAACATCGACAAGCTCTATGATCGGTTCGGTCCGACGGAACTGGAGCGCGAACTGCCCGACTGGCTGCGCAAGGATGCCTTTTGGAACTTGATGTGGTGGGAAGTGATCGGTGTCCCGATCATGCTGGCGCTTGCGGGCGTCATTGGCTGGGCCGTTCATTTTGCCCTGACGCGCACCGCCGCGAACGCGAACCGCTTTTACATATCACGTGTGATAGAAGCTGCGCGCCTTCCGGCCGTTCTTTTCGTCATCACTCTGGTCGTCTCCTTGATCAGTCAGGTTTTCGTTTTCTCAGGGCCGGTGTCTCGGCTCGTCTCACCGGCCATCGCGTTGGGATACGTGATGTCGGCGCTAATCTTCATGGTCAATGTCGCTGACCGGATGATCGACCGACTTGTCGAATGGGACGACGAAGACCTGAAACAGATGGGCAAGGACGGCCGCCGCGCAATGGCGACCAAGGTTTCGCTGGCGCGTCGCATGATGATCGTGGTGATCTTTCTGGTCGGCTTTGGCGTCGTTCTGGCCGAGGCCAACGTTTTTCGCACCTTCGGCTTTTCCCTTCTGGCCTCTGCCGGTGCGCTCACGCTGATCCTCGGTTTCGCCGCACGAGAAGTGTTGTCCAACATCATGTCGTCGATGCAAATCGCGCTCAACCAATCGGCCCGTATTGGAGACAAGGTCGTCTACAAGGGCAACATCTGTAACGTCGAACGGATTAATTTCACCTACGTGCTGCTGCGGGTCTGGACAGGTGTCAGGCTTGTGGTCCCGGTGACCGAGTTCGTGTCGGAAACCTTCGAAAACTGGTCGATCAAGGAACCACAGATGATCCGGGAAATCGACATCCGGGTCGCGCACACCGCCGATGTGTCGACTCTGCGCGATCTTCTGGAGACGGTGCTGGACGAAATCGACGAAGTCGAATTGGTCAAGGACGGCGAACATCAGGTCGTGGTCACGTCGCAGGACATTTACGGACAAATCGTGACCTTCTGCATCGCGTGCGCGAACCCGAATACGTCATGGACCGTGTCGTGCAACGTTCGCGAAGCCTTGATCCGGCACATGCAGAAGTTGGAAAAGGACGGGACGAAAATCTTCCCGGAAGTCAGTCTGGCAGACACGCCCTAGACGTATCGAATGAAGGCACGACATCCGCCGCACGATTCGACTACCGCCGGCGTCGATCACGCACCGATGCGCGCCAGTGGGTCGGCACGATGATGAGCGCACCCAACGATGACGCGATGGCGTTCAGACCCGGAGAGTTGAAGCCGATTCCGAACATGATCCGCACAAAATACGCCAGAAATGCACCGCCGATGCAGATGATGATGCTCTGCAATACCCCATTGTTGGTAAATCCCGATTTCTCGGCCACGTACCCAACGATCCCGGCGATCACGACAGTTCCCATCAAAACCATGAACATGGTCAGTCTCCCAGTCGGGTCCCTTTCGGAACCGGTTTTCCACGCAGGAAGACATCGCTCTCCTGCACGCCTTTGCCGGCCCGCTGAGCCCGCGTGACCCTAACGGCACCGGTGCCGCAGGCAACGGTGAATGCATCGTCCAGCACCGTTCCGGTGGCGCCCGTTCCTTCGGCGACACGGCTTCCCAACAGCTTCAGGCGCTCCCCGTCAAACGTGGTCCACGCACCCGGAGATGGCGACAACCCTCGAATATGGCGGTCCACTTCGGCCGCGGATCGCGTCCAATCAATCTCAGCCTCGGATTTGTCGATCTTCCGCGCATAGGTGACCCCATCCTCCGGCTGGCTCTGCGGAGTCAGTTCCGGCAAACGCGCCAAGGCATCGACAATCAGGCGCGCACCCATCCGGCTCAGTCGGTCATGCAAATCTCCGGTCGTCTCTGCTGCTCCGATCGGTGTCGCTTCGCGCAATAACACTGCGCCGGTATCCAGACCAGCATCCATCTGCATGATACAGAGGCCGGTTTCGGCATCCCCTGCCATGATCGCCCGATGGATTGGCGCCGCCCCCCGCCAGCGAGGCAGGAGCGATGCATGGATATTCAGGCAGCCCTTCGTTGGCGCGTCCAGAACCGCTTGCGGCAGGATCAAGCCGTAGGCCGCCACGACGGCAACCTCCGCAGCCAGGGCCGCAAATTCAGTCTGCGCAGTTTCCGAGCGCAACGATCTGGGGTGACGCACCTCCAACCCCAGTTCCTCGGCGCGCACATGGACAGGCGTCAGACGCTCTTTCTTGCCACGTCCGGCCGGGCGCGGTGGCTGGCAATAAACCGCCGCAACCTCGTGGCCCGCGTCGATCAACCCATCCAGGATCGGAACCGAGAATTCCGGCGTGCCCATAAAGACGATCCGCATGGCTACCCCTTCAGCTTCTTTGACCGCCGCAGCAGCATGTCGCGCCTTGTCTTGCTCAGATGGTCGAAATACATTTTGCCATCGAGATGGTCGATCTGGTGTTGAACCGAGGTGGCCCAAAGCCCGACAAAATCGCGCTCCTGCATGGTGCCGTCGTCACCAAGAAACCGCACCGTCACCGCACGCGGCCGCTCGATCTTGGCCGACACACCCGGCAGGTTCGGGCTCGCTTCCTCGTGGGTGCGCAATTGCACCGAGGCGTGGAGGACTTGCGGGTTGGCCATACGCACCGCGCGGCCGCGCTCCTGCGACGCGTCAACGACGGCCAGACGTTGCATCACACCGATCTGGTTGGCCGCGAGTCCAACACCGGGCATCGCTTCCATCGTATCGATCATGTCGTCCCAGATGCGGCGCGTCTCGTCGGTAATCTTATCGACCGGCGCGGCTTTTCTGCGCAGAGCGGTGTTCGGCCACAACAGGGTTGGCCGCACCGTCATGCCCGCGCCAGTTCGCGTTTCAGCTTTACCATCTTGCGGGTGATCATCTGGCGCTTGAGCGGCTTGAGGTGGTCGATGAAAAGCTTGCCGTTCAGGTGGTCGATCTCGTGCTGCACACAGGTCGCCCATAGCCCGTCAAACTCTTCTTCCTGCGGGTTGCCGTTCTGGTCGATCCAAGCCACCTTGACGGCATCGGGCCGGGTCACTTCTGCAAATTGATCCGGGATCGACAGGCACCCCTCTTCGTAGACATTCGGATCATCCGACGCCAAAAGGATTTCCGGATTGAACATCACCAACGGGCGCGGTGCCGCGTCTTCATCCTTTTCGCAGTCCAGCACGATCAGGCGCGACAAGACGCCGACCTGTGGCGCGGCAAGGCCGATGCCCGGCGCGTCGTACATGGTCTCGAGCATGTCATCAGCCAAGGCGCGCAGATCGTCCGACAGATCGGGGACCGCCAAGCAGCTTTTCTTCAGACGTGGGTCCGGGTGGAGGAGAATGGGCAGTTTCATGGGATTGATCTAGGGAATCCCTTTCCCAAGGGCAATAGCACGGGGGCTTGCGCCTGCCGAGAACTCGGGTAGCGTCCCGCAAAACCGACCGAACCGGAGACTGTCTGTCATGCGTGATCTTTTCAACCAACCCGTCGAGCGGCGCGGCACACATTCATCCAAATGGGATCTGCTGGAACAGATGTTCGACGTTCCGTCCGATACCGGTCTGGCGATGTGGACAGCCGACAGTGATTACCCCACCGCGCCGTGCGTTCTGAAAGCGGTGCAGGACGCGGTCGATCATGGCGTTTTCGGCTATTTCGCGGACCTTTCCGAGTACAACGCCGCGATCCAATGGTGGATGAAAACCCGCCACGGCTGGGATATAGAGCAGGACTGGATCTTGACAGCACAAGGCTTGGGAAACGCGATCGCGCTGTGTATCGACGTCTGGACCAAGCCCGGTGACAGGGTGGTCACCTTCAACCCGGTATATCACGAGTTTGAACAAAAGCTCCGACGCGCCGGACGTGTTCCCGTGCAATGCCCGCTGACGCGGGTCGGCGACACCTACCATCTTGATCTCGACGACGCACAAGCGCGGCTGAACGGGAGCGAGAAAATGTTGATCTTCTGCTCGCCCCAAAACCCGTCGGGCCGGGTCTGGACGGCAGAAGAACTGAAAGCCGTGGCCGAATTTGCCGCCCGCAACGAGTTGCTCCTGATCGTTGACGAAATCCATCACGACCTGGTCTATCCGGGACAGGATTTTGTGTCCTTCGACATCGCCGCTCCGGAGGCGCGCGACCGGCTTGTGGTGCTGACGGCGGCGTCGAAAACTTTTAACATCGCCGGCCAGAAGACCGGCAACATGATCATTCCCGACGACACCCTGCGCGCCGAGATGATGCAGCGCCTGCGTGCTCTCGACTATTCGCCCAACGCGCTGGGCCTCAAGATGGTGACCGCTGCCTATTCTCCGGAAGGCGCAGAATGGGTGGACGCACAAATGGCGCATCTGCAAGGCAACCGCATGATCTTCGATGCGGCCGTCAATTCGATCCCCGGCGTGCGCTCGCTGCCTCTGGCCTCGACATACCTCGCTTGGGTCGATTTCAGCGGCACGGGGATGGAGTATGACGAGATCAGCCATCGGGTGCGCAAATCAGCTCAGATCGCCCCCAGCCCCGGCCCGGAGTTCGGCCCAGGCGGCGAGACGTTCCTGCGCTTCAACCTGGCCACTCAGATCGCGCGCGTGCAAGAGGCCGGGCGGCGTCTGCAGGAGGCCTTCAAGGACTTGCAATAACGGCTTCTTTGGGCCGGAAATACCTTGGGGGTGAGGCCGAAGGCCGAGGGGGCAAAGCCCCCTCACCGACATCAGGCTCGCGGCGGGCGCGATCTATAGACCGGCAACCGCCATCCGAACCCCAGAGACCCGGCACGCAGCCCAAAGGTCAGTGCGCCCGACGCCAGTACGGTCGCCATCTCGCCCAATCCGACCAATGGCGCCAACGCGAACACGCCTGCACCTGCCACGGCGCAGGTCACATAAAGCTCGCCGCGCTTCAGGACCAAGGGCACTTCGTTGGCCACGACATCGCGCATCAGACCACCCAGACAGCCCGTGACCACCCCCATCACGAGCACGATCACCGCGCTTTCACCTTGCGCCGCGGCGATGCGCGCGCCTGCTGCCACGGCAAAGGCAAGCGCTGCCGCATCGAGCCACAGGATCGCGGCGTACCGGCTTTCAAGCAGATGCGCGGTGAAGAACACGACAAAGGCCGCCGTGACGGCGACGCCCAGATAGGTAAGATCGTCCATCCAGAATACCGGATGTCGGTCAAGCAACAGGTCACGCAACGTCCCGCCACCGACGCCGGTCAGGATCGCAAGAAAGGAAAAGCCGATAATATCGAGCTGCGCCCGGCTAGCGACCAACGCGCCGGTCAACGCGAACACCAAAACCGCCGCGTAGTCGAGCATGGCGATGATGGTCATGGTCCGGCGGGTTTCGCGGAGGGTTTGAAGGGCGCCATCCCGGCGCGTGCCAGTTCATCGGCACGTTTGTTCTCGGGATGACCGGCGTGGCCCTTGACCCATTCCCACGTCACATCGTGCCGGGCTTGCGCGTCGTCCAGCCGCTGCCAAAGCTCTACGTTCTTCACCGGTTTCTTGTTCGACGTCTTCCAGCCGTTGCGCTTCCAGCCGTGAATCCAGCCGGTGACTCCGTTCTTCACATAAGCGCTGTCGGTGACGATGGTGAGCGAGGACGGGCGCGAGAGCGTCTCGAGCGCATGAATGGCGGCCAGCAATTCCATGCGGTTGTTGGTCGTGTTGGCCTCGCCTCCCGATAGGGTGCGCTCCTTGACGATCGCGTCACCGTCCCTGGCCTGCATCAGCACGCCCCAGCCTCCCGGTCCGGGATTCCCGGAACACGCTCCGTCGGTATAGGCGTAAAGGTCAGGCATGGGCGGTCAGTGATATCCAGTCAGCATCCTCGCCGCTTAGCCCCTTGTCGCGTCCACGTCGAGTGGCACCGGGCGTGAAACCCGCATCTTTCAAGAGCGCCTTCAGTTCGGCCTCGGAATAATAGGTGTAAAGGCGCCCGATGCTGTCCCGCGATTCGCCGCGCCCTACCTTGACGGCAATGTGGAAAAGACCGCCTGACTTGAGCGCGGTGTGGATTGCGGCCAAGTGGCGGGGCATGTCTGTACGGGGCGCGTGCAAGAGGCTGAAATTCGCCCAGACCCCGTCATAAATGCCATCGCCCGAGATGTCGTCAAACGTGGCTTGCCTTGCCGAGACACCGTCAATGGCAGAAGCGAGGGCGATCATTTCAGCTGATGCGTCAAGCGCATCGACGCGACATCCCGCCGCCACCATGTGACGAGCGGATGTGCCGGGTCCGCACCCCAGATCGAGCACACGAGCGCCCTTGGGCAACGCATCGATGAAGGCTGCCAAGGTGGCGCTCCGGCTGCACGACGGATCAATCTGCGCATAATCCGCGGCGCGCGCGTCATAGACTGCAATGGTATCGCGATCAGTCACCGGAACACTCCGACGGACAGGCACGCCACGACCATGACAGTGATCAAGATGCGAAGCTGCATCCACCATTTCGGAGCGAGACCCCAGCGCCAGAACGCGAAATCCAGAACCAGAACGCCCAGAAATCCGAAGATCAGGTTTGTGCCCGCCGAAACCGGCCCGCCACCCGTCATGAAGAACGCCCAAAGTGCGGGAATGACCGAGAGCGCATAACCCGTCGCGGCCTGTCCACCTTCCGTCTTGGTGGCGAACCCCCAAAGCACGCCTGACATGAAACTGAGGATGACCATACCGTAGGACAGTTGCACATAGGGGCCGATGAAACGCGGGCCAAGCGTGTCCAGCCCCCATTGCGCGGCCGAATCGGACAGCAGCGTCAGCGCGCCCCATGCAAACGGGATGACGCCGGCAAGGCCGAGAACGAGGACAGAGCGAGGGATCTGAATCATGACGTATCCGATGCTGAGGGGCTTTGTCGCGACATAGCTCAGGCGCGCTCCAGCGCCAACCGGCCGGCGAGAGCGGTGAAGATGCCCGCAAACGACCGGTTGAGCCACAGCATGACGCGTTCGCTCGACAAAAGCCATCTGCGGGCTGCGGCTGCAAAGAAACCGTAAAGGGTGAAAACCGCGAATGTCATCGCCATAAAGACCGCCCCCAAGATCGCCATTTCAGCGGTTGCGCTGGTCGGTGTGCCGGACAGGAACGGCGGCAAGAGGGCCAGAAAAAAGATCGACAGCTTGGGGTTCAGGATATTGATCAACGCACCGCGACGGGCGATCCGCAAACCGCTTTCGGCCGTCTTGTCCGCCGACACTGCAAGCGCGCCGCCAGTGCGCAGGGCTTGGAGGGCCAACCAGAGCAAATAGGCGACGCCCGCGAATTTCACGACGTTGAACAACACTGCCGACGTATGCAGCACTGCCGCCAGACCCAAAGTCGCTGCCAACAGGTGCGGCACGATCCCGAAGGTGCAGCCAAGCGCGGCCCAGATTGACGCTGCCCGCCCCTGCTCCAATCCGATGGCGAGCGTGTAGATCACCCCGGTTCCCGGCGCGACGACAACGACGAATGCGGTAAGCAGGAATTGCAGTGACAGCATGGCAGCTCCTCGGTGGTGTATGCCGATGACGCTATACATTTGTGCCTGTATGATCTAGGTGCGCGCTTTGGCCCGCTGTTGGGCCGCTGACACAAAGAAGACGACGCAAGTGAAAAAAGCCCTCCAAGACGCCCTCGACGCGCGTGGATACGACACGCTGACCCCTGTTCAAGAGGCGGTTCTGAACCCCGGCTATACCGGTGCAGACCTTCTGGTATCGGCGCAAACCGGGTCGGGCAAAACGCTGGGTTTCGGACTTGCCATTGCGCCCACCATCCTGGGAAGTGACGAGAGCTTTGGCGCGGCGGGCGCGCCGCTGGCTCTTGTGATTGCCCCGACGCGGGAACTGGCCTTGCAGGTGAAACGCGAACTGGCATGGCTATATGCGCAGGCAGGCGCCGTCATGGCCTCGACCGTCGGCGGCATGGATATGCGCGATGAACGCCGGGCGCTGGATCGAGGGGCCCACATCGTCGTCGCCACTCCGGGGCGTTTGCGCGACCACATCATGCGCGGCTCGATTGATCTGAGCCAGATTCGCGCCGTCGTGCTCGACGAGGCGGACGAAATGCTCGACCTCGGGTTCCGCGAGGATCTGGAGTTCATTCTGGGCGAAGCACCCGAAGACCGCCAGACGTTGCTGTTTTCCGCCACTGTGCCGAAACAGATCGCCAACCTTGCGAAAAGCTATCAGCGCGATGCGATCCGGGTGGTCACCAAATCCGAAACCAGCCAGCACGCCGATATTGCCTATCGCGCGATGACGGTGGCCGACCGCGACACCGACAATGCAGTGATCAATACGTTGCGGTTCTATGAAGCGCCGAATGCCATCGTCTTCGCCAACACGCGCGCGATGGTGAACCGGCTGACAACGCGCCTTTCGAACCGGGGTTTTCAGGTCGTGGCGTTGTCGGGCGAGTTATCTCAAACCGAGCGGACCCATGCGCTGCAAGCGATGCGCGACGGTCGCGCGCAGGTTTGCGTGGCCACCGACGTGGCAGCGCGCGGCATTGATTTGCCAAACCTCGATCTTGTCGTTCATGCGGAATTGCCCTCCAACCACGAAACCCTGCTGCACCGCTCCGGCCGGACGGGTCGCGCAGGGCGCAAGGGGGTCAGCGCATTGATCGTGACGCCCAAGGTGCGCAAGAAGGCCGAGCGAATTTTGGGCATGGCCAAGCTGAAATCCGAGTGGGGCCCCGCGCCCTCTGCCGATGAGGTTCTCGCAAAGGACGAGGATCGGATGTTCGCCGATCCGGGCTGGGCGGTTCCTGTCGAGGAATCCGAAACCTCGGTTGTCGCGCGCTTGGTGGATGAGAAGACTCCCGAGCAGATCGCCGCTGCCTATCTGCGTCTGTTCCGCGAACAGCACACCGCGCCGGAAGAGCTGTCCGATCCCGGTGCCAAGCCCGAGAAACGTCAAGAGTTCGGGCCAAGTGTCTGGTTTGCAGTTTCCGGTGGCCGCGCCGCCGATGCAGAGCCGCGACGTATCCTTCCGATGGTCTGCGGCGCAGGCGATCTGGGTAAGGACGATGTCGGGGCCATTCGCATCCAGCAGGATCACTCGCTGGTGCAAATCAAGGAATCCGCCGTTGCGCGATTCCTGAATGCGGTTGGGCCCGATATGGAACTGGAAAAAGGCGTCACGCTGACCCGGCTCGATCACGCCCCTGAATTCGAACGCGGCGCGCGGCCAGGTGGCAAAGGTGGGTCAAAACCAGAGCGCAAGCCCTACAGGGACGGACCGAAGCCGGAACGGAAATCCTATGGCGACGGGGCAAAGTTGGATGGAAAGCCCGCCTCTAAAAGTACCGAGTTAGCGCCACCCGCCGAGACCGGAGCCAAGCCGGAACGCGCGGCCACGTCCGCTCCGAAACCGGCAAAGCCGATTGACTGGAACGATGCGCCGACGCCCCGCGTGCGAAAGCCGAAACCGTCCGATCGGAAGCCCACGGGCGGCAAACCTACCGGAAAATTCGGCAGCAAGCCCGGTGGCGACCGCCCGCCGCGCAGGGATCGCGATGACGGCATGCAGGCCACGCCTTACAAGGGCAAGCCCAAAGGCCCGCCGCCACCCGAAGGCAAGCCGAACAGCAGGAAGAACGTCGCGCGCGCCAATGCAGGCGATCCTTCGCAACGCATGGGTAAGCCCCGCAAACCCACAGGCAAGCCAGGGGCGAAATTCAAGGGAAAACCGGGCGGAAAACCCGGAGGGAAACGCTAGGCAGGCTCTCGCAGCACGCGCGGCACTTTGAACTCGACGTTCTCGACGGCGGTTTCCACCACTTCCATCGTGACGTGGAAGCGCGCGCGAAATGCGTCAATCACCTCATTGATGAGCTGTTCCGGCGCGCTGGCGCCGGCGGTGATGCCCATGCTTGCAATTCCATCCAACGCGCGCCAGTCGATATCGGTCGCGCGTTGGACCAGCTGCGCATAGCTGCATCCCGCCTTGCGCCCCACTTCGACCAAACGCCGCGAATTTGACGAATTCGGCGCACCCACCACCAGCATCGCGTCACACAGCGGGGCCATCGCCTTGACCGCCTCCTGACGGTTGGTGGTGGCGTAACAGATGTCTTCCTTGTGTGGCCCGACGATGGCTGGAAACCGCGATTTAAGAGCGGCGACGATGTCGATTGTGTCGTCAACGCTGAGCGTCGTTTGTGTGACAAATGCCAAGCGCTCGGGGTCACGCACTTCGACCGTCGCCACATCCTCGACCGTTTCGACCAGCAGCACTTCGCCCTTGGGCAATTGCCCCATCGTGCCGATGGTTTCCGGGTGGCCCTCGTGGCCGATCATGACCATCTGCAAACCGTTCTCGTGATGCCGCGCGGCTTCGATATGCACTTTGCTGACCAGTGGGCAGGTGGCATCGACATAGATCATTTCACGCTTCGCGGCCTCGGCGGGCACCGCCTTAGGCACACCATGGGCGGAAAAGATCACCGGACGATCATCCGGGCATTCGTCCAGGTCTTCGACAAACACCGCACCTTGGTCGCGCAAACTGTCGACGACAAATTTGTTGTGGACGATTTCATGGCGCACATAGACCGGCGCGCCCCACTTCGAAAGCGCCATCTCCACAATCTTGATGGCCCGGTCGACACCAGCGCAAAAGCCGCGCGGCGCGGCGAGATAGAGTGTAAGGGGCGGTTTCGTCATCGGTGCGGTGTCTCCGTATCTGAGCGAGAGGTAAGGTGAATCGGCCTCGGGGTCTAGGACCGGACCTCACAAAGCGGTGACTTGACCTTCCAGTGCGGGAATGTGCTTTGCACGCCTTCGGACTGATGACGGGAAGACGTGGAATGAAAAAAACTGTTGCAATCGGTGTGGCCACCGCCCTGGCTCTTGGCCTCGGCCTGAGTGTGGTATTATCGAGCGGCGCCCAAAGCGCGGACGGTGCGTTGCCCTACACCGATCCCGCCAGCGTGGCCGAAGGTGCAAAAATCTACGACGCTCAATGTGCAAGCTGTCACGGCGCGAACCTTGAAGGCGAAGCCGATTGGAAGACTCCCAATGCAGACGGTTACCTGCCGGCCCCGCCACATGATGCAAGCGGACACACTTGGCACCACGACGATTCTCTTTTGATCCGGATCGTCACCGTCGGCAGTGAGGCCGTTGTCGGCAACGGTTACAAATCGACCATGATCGGGTTTGGTGACGTGTTGAGCGATGATGAAATTCTGAACGTTCTCGCCTTCATCAAAAGCACCTGGCCAACCGAGGTTCAGGAGATCCATAGCGAGATCAACGCGCGCAACTGAACTTGCGCTGCCGGGCTGGCATTTGCGGCTTGTCACTCCGAACGCGGGCGGGCATGGCAACGACATGCACCTGTCTGACTTTCTTCGCAGCAATGCACCGTTTCTGACCACCGGGGTGATGCTCACCTTTCTGTCGTCTTTTGGCCAGACCTATTTCATCTCGCTTTTTGCCGGTGAAATCCGGCTGGAATTCGGCCTGAGTCACGGAAGCTGGGGCGGCATCTACATGATTGGCACGATGGCGTCGGCTCTAACGATGGTTTGGGCGGGCGTATTGACGGATGTCTTTCGCGTTCGCGTTCTTGGCCCTCTGGTACTGGCCGGATTGGCACTGGCTTGCGTGGCAATGGCGTTCAATCCCTGGGTCTGGGCGCTGCCGTTTGTGGTATTTGCGCTCAGGCTCTTTGGTCAGGGCATGTGTTCACATGTCGCCGTGATCGCGATGGCGCGGTGGTTCATCGCCACACGCGGTCGGGCGCTGTCAATCGCCGCGCTTGGTTTTGCTGTCGGTGAAGCGCTGATGCCCATGATCATCGTCGCCGCCATGACAATGATGGCATGGCAGAACCTGTGGCTGATCGCAGCCGGTGTATCGCTGCTTGCCATACCCGTTCTGGCGCGCCTTCTTGCGCAGGAGCGCACTCCCGCCTCGATGGCAAATGACGACGTGTCCCTTGGTATGCTGGGGCGGCAATGGCGGCGCGGCGAGGTGCTGCGGCATCCGCAGTTCTGGTGCATGGTTCCGGCGGTTCTCGGGCCGTCAGCCTTCAACACTGCCTTTTTCTTCCATCAGGTCCACTTGGCCGAGGTCAAGGAGATCGAGCATCTGGGCTTCGTTGCGCTGTTCCCCGTCTACACAGTCACCGGAATCGCCGCCATGGTGCTCTCCGGTTGGGCGCTCGACCGGTTCGGCACGGCGCGACTGACGCCGTATTATCAACTCCCGATGGTTGCAGCGTTCCTCATCTTTGCACTGACGCACAGCGCTCTCGGACTGGCCGTTGGGTTTATTTTCCTTGGGCTCACATCCGGTGCCAACAGCACTTTGCCAAACGCCTTCTGGGCGGAATTTTATGGCACCGCCCATATCGGCGCGATCAAGGCAACGGCGACGGCGGTCATGGTTCTGGGTTCAGCAATTGGCCCCGGTCTGACCGGATTTCTGATCGACAGGGGCGTCGGAATCGAGACGCAGTTCCTAAGCGTTGCGGGCTACTTCGTCGTAACGACGGGCTTGATGATCTGGGGCATTGGACGCGCCGCGCGAGACTTGCCGCGAACGCCAGAGACTGCGGTCATCAGAACGTCATCGCAGTGAGCCAGGCCACAATGACGTAGCGAACGATCTTGGCGATTCCGACCAGCGCAAAGAACACCCAGACATTCGTCCGCATCACGCCGGCAACGATCGTCAACGCATCACCCAGCGGTGCCCAGCTGAGGAGCAACGTCCACACACCCCATTTGGCGTACCAGTCCTGCGCACGGTCCAACTGCTTTTGCGACACCGGAAACCAGCGGCGACCGCGATATCGCTCCAGCACCCGGCCCAGCCCATAGTTCAGGCCGGATCCAAGGATGTTGCCGATGCTGGCCACGACGACGATCCAAGCGATCGGGATGTCTCCGCGCAATTGCAAAGCGATAAAGACGATCTCGGATTGGAACGGCAAAATCGTCGCCGCGCCGAAGGCGGCGATGAACAGCCCGCCAAGCGAGAGGGCTTCATTCCACATCGCGCGGATACTATCCGGTCAGCTTCACGTCTGCTCGGTGTCGGCAGGCTCACGCTCGGGCATCGGATCGCGCGGTGGGCGGCCGATGACATCGCGCAGCTCGTCGAGTTCGATGAAATTGTCCGCTTGGCGCCGCAACTCATCCGCAATCATCGGCGGCTGGCTTCGAATCGTCGACACGACAGACACCCGGACGCCTTTGCGTTGCAGGCTTTCCACCAAAGGCCGGAAATCGCCATCGCCCGAAAACAAGACAATGTGATCGACATAATCCGCAAGTTCCATCGCATCGACGGCAAGTTCGATGTCCATGTTGCCTTTGACCTTACGTCGCCCCTGGCTGTCGGTATATTCCTTGGCCGGCTTGGTGCGCATATTGAAGCCGTTATAGTGGAGCCAATCCACCAAGGGGCGGATCGGAGAATACTCATCATTTTCCAACAGCGCGGTGTAATAGAATGCGCGAAGCAGTTTTCCGCGACGCAGGAACTCTTGCCGGAGAAGCTTGTAGTCAATGTCGAATCCAAGTGACTTTCCAGCGGCATAGAGGTTCGAGCCGTCGATAAACAACGCCAGTCGCTCGTCTTTGTAAAACATGAATCGGGCCTTTCAAAAATCTTTTGGCTTTTGCACACATTCAAGGACCAGCGCCCTCAAAGCCTCATGGCAAAGCCGCGTTGCGTGATTTAATGGCTCAGAAATTCACTACAAGGTACGATTTCCGGTCAGCCTTTCTGATATGAGCTTAATATGAACGATTTCTTCATCGCATTGGGAGCTAACCTTTCGTCAACCGAAGGTCCGCCGGAGGTGACTTTACGTGCGGCACTCGAGATGCTTGAAAATGCAGATCTCAAGGTGCAATCGGTCAGCGCATTCTACCGAACACCGTGTTTTCCAGCCGGTGCCGGACCCGACTATGTAAATGCCGCCGCGCATCTGCAATCGGCGCTGTCACCAGAGGATCTGCTGGCGCGCCTGCACAAGATCGAAGCGTTCTTCGGCCGGGAACGTCACAATCGATGGGGGATGAGGACACTCGATCTTGATCTGATTGCAAGCGGTGACCGGGTGTTGCCGGATCGTGCAACCTATATCGCATGGCGCGATTTGCCGCTTGAGGCTCAGCGTCAGGCTGCTCCTGATCAGTTGATCCTGCCACATCCGCGCTTGCAGGATCGCGCATTTGTTCTTGTGCCACTGCGCGATATTGCGGCACAGTGGCGGCATCCGGTTCTGGATCGCACGGTAGCCGAGATGTGCGACGCGCTCTCGCCAGACCTTCTGGCGGAGATTGTTGTGCTTGATGCCTGATGACGGGTTGTATTCGCGCGACCCGAACGATAAATAACGGATTCTCTATAGGCTGCCCGATGAATTGGAGTGTGTCATGGCCCGCGTGACGGTTGAAGATTGCGTTGATAAAGTTCCGAACCGCTTTGAACTGGTGATGCTTGCCGCGCACCGTGCGCGGGAGATCGCGAGCGGTGCTGCGATCACCGTTGATCGTGACAACGACAAGAACCCGGTCGTCGCCCTGCGCGAGATCGCGGACGAAACGCAATCGGCAGACGAACTTCGCGAGCGCCTGATCGAATCGAACCAGACCCAGATCGAAGTCGACGAGCCCGAAGAAGACGCAATGGCGCTGTTGATGGGTGGCGAACCTGACAAACCTGCCGACGACGATCTGTCGGAAGAAAAGCTGCTTCGCGCATTGATGGAAGCGCAAGGCCAAGGCTGACGCGTCCCGTGACGCGGGCCGCATGAGAATGAGGCGCCGATGATCGCGGCAGACGACCTTGTTGCGCTGGTGCGCAACTACAACCCGAAAACCAACGAGGCGTTGATTCGTGCGGCCTATGATTATGGCCGGGCGATGCACGAGGGTCAGACGCGTCATTCGGGTGAACCCTACTTTTCGCACCCTGTCGCCGTAGCGGCAATTCTGACCGAACAGCAGCTAGATGATGCCACCATCATCACGGCGCTGTTGCATGACACGATCGAAGACACCAAATCCACCTATTCCGAAGTGGCCAAACAGTTCGGTGCCGAAGTCGCGATGCTGGTCGATGGCGTCACCAAGCTGACCAACCTCCAGCTTTCCAGTTCCGAGACCAAGCAGGCCGAGAATTTCCGCAAGCTGTTCATGGCGATGTCCAAGGACATGCGGGTCATTCTAGTAAAGCTTGCCGACCGCCTGCACAACATGCGCACCATCAAGGCGATGCGCCCCGACAAGCAAGTGCAGAAGGCCCGCGAGACGATGGATATCTATGCTCCGCTGGCCGGTCGCATGGGGATGCAGTGGATGCGAGAAGAGCTTGAAGACCTCGCCTTCCGCGTCCTCAACCCCGAGGGTCGGGCCAGTATCATACGTCGATTCATTACCCTTCAGCGGGAAACCGGCGATGTCATTCACAAGATCACCGGCGACATGCGCATGGAACTGGACAAGGCCGGTGTTGATGCCGATGTGTTCGGCCGCGCCAAGAAACCCTATTCGATCTGGCGCAAGATGCAGGAAAAGGAGATCGGGTTTTCCCGCCTCTCCGACATCTACGGGTTTCGCATCATCACCCATTCGATCGCCGATTGCTACACCACACTGGGCGTGATTCATCAACGCTGGCGGGCCATTCCCGAGCGTTTCAAGGATTACATCAGCGAACCGAAATCAAACGGGTATCGCTCCATCCACACCACAGTTTCCGGCCGCGACGGTAAACGGGTCGAGGTCCAGATCCGCACCCGCCAGATGCATGATGTCGCGGAAACGGGCGTCGCCGCTCACTGGTCCTATCGCGACGGTGTGCGCAGCGAGAACCCGTTTGCCGTGGACCCGGCCAAATGGGTCGCCTCGCTGACAGAGCAATTTATCGGCGAGGACGATCACGAGGATTTCCTCGAGGCGGTCAAGCTCGAGATGTATCCCGACAAGGTGTTCTGCTTCACGCCCAAGGGAGATGTCGTGAAATTGCCGCGCGGCGCGACGCCACTGGATTTTGCCTATGCGATCCACACGCGCATCGGGGCGGGGTGCGTCGGCGCCAAGGTCGACGGCATTCGCGTGCCTCTATGGACTCGGCTGAAGAACGGGCAATCGGTCGATATCATCACGGCGGAAGGGCAATCGCCGCAATCCACGTGGCTCGACATCGCGACCACCGGCAAGGCCAAGTCCGCAATCCGTCGGGCGCTGCGCGAAGCCGGACGTGAACGGTTTGCTCAACTTGGCCGCGAGTTGGCGCGTTCTGCCTTTGAGAATGTCGGTAAGAAAGCCAGCGATAAGGTGCTTGAAATGGCCGCCCGCAACCTGCGCATCCCGGACGCGCAGGAACTGCTGGCGCGATTGGGAAGCGCCGAAATGTCAGCGCGCGATGTCGTCGCGGCGGTGTTTCCGGACCTCGCACCCGAACCGCTGGAATTCGTGGAATTGCAACGCGCCGTGATCGGTCTGGATCAGGGTCAGGCGTTCGACCGTGCACCCTGTTGCCAGCCCTTGCCCGGCGAACGCATCGTCGGCATCACGCAGCGCGGGCAGGGTGTGATCGTTCACAGCATCGACTGCGGAGCGCTCGCCAGCTTTGAAGACCAGCCAAGCCGCTGGCTCGATCTGCGCTGGGCGATCGGGAGCCATCCTCCGGTTTACACAGTGTCGCTTGAGCTCACCATCGGCAATGACGCCGGAGTGCTGGGACGGATTTGCACATTGATCGGCGAACAGAAGGCCAATATCTCGGATATGAAATTTGTCGATCGCAAACCTGATTTTTACAGGTTGGTCGTAGACATAGACGTGAGCGACGCAAACCATTTGCATGCGGTCATGTCGGTATTGGAAGCGGAAAGCGATGTGGCGTCCGTACTGCGCAGCCGGGATCCGGCTTTGGCACAACGCGCAGCGGCCGCCGAATAGGAAGATCGAAGGGAAGGGACTTGGTATTCAAACGGCGGGACAGGCGGTCGATATGGGCCACCCTCCGCGAGGCGTTATGGCCGCGTGGCGGGTGGGGACGTGCCGCCCGCTATGTCCAGCATCGCCTGAACCGTTTGCCCGACCCACCCGAACGTATCGCACGCGGCATATTTGCCGGAGTGTTCACCACCTTCACACCGCTTTTCGGATTGCACTTTGTGGTTGCCGGTCTCTTGGCCTGGGTCATGCGTGGCAACATCATCGCCTCGCTTCTTTCGACCTTCTTCGGCAATCCCCTGACATATGTGCCGATCAGCGTTGCCTCGTTGCAAACAGGATACTGGTTGCTTGGCCTGCGCAAAGACGCGCCACAGCATGGCAGCGTGCCATATAAATTCGCCAAGGCGAGCGAGGACCTCTGGCGCAATTTCCGAACGTTGTTCAATGATACCGAGGCCGACTGGGCAAGCCTGACCCTCTTTTATCACGAAGTGTTTTTTCCGTGGCTTGTGGGCGGGGTGATCCCCGGAATCATCACCGCGTTGATATGCTATTACCTGTCGGTGCCCCTCATCCGCGCCTATCAGAACCGCCGTATGGGCGTTTTGAAGGCAAAACTTGCGGCGTTGAAGAAAAAGACGAAACAGGCTGACGACGGGTAAAGGACGGGCTAGGTTCGATCCTGAGAGACGGAGGCGAAGATGAGCAAATTTGCGGGCCCGCTGCGGCTGGGTGTGAACATCGATCATGTGGCAACCTTGCGCAACGCGCGCGGCGGCGATATTCCCGATCCGCTCCGCGCGGCGCAATTGGCCGAACGTGCCGGAGCAGACGGCATCACCGCCCATCTGCGCGAAGACCGCCGCCACATCCGCGATGACGACATCGACCGGCTGATCGACGGAATCGGCATACCTCTGAATTTCGAGATGGCCGCGACCCGAGAGATGCAAACCATTGCCCTGCGCCACAAACCTCACGCCGTTTGCATTGTCCCCGAGAAACGCGAGGAGCGCACCACCGAAGGCGGCCTCGACGTGGCGCGTGATGAAAACAAACTGGCGGATTTTATCGCACCATTGCGCGAGGCCGGGTGTCGGGTGTCGATCTTCATTGCCGCTGACGAACGCCAGATCGCCGCAGCGCACCGTATCGGTGCCGAGGTGATCGAATTGCACACTGGCGCTTATTGCGACGCTCACGCCGAAGGGCGACTCGAGGATCGCGACCGCGAATTGGACGCTCTGCGCAAGATGTCGGCACACGCCCACGCGCTGGGACTTGAGGTGCATGCGGGGCATGGGTTGACTTATGAAACGGTCAAACCCGTCGCCGCCTTCCCCGAGGTGATGGAACTGAATATCGGCCATTTCCTGATCGGCGAATCCGTGTTTCGCGGGCTTGAACCGGCAATCGCGGAAATGCGCCGCCTGATTGATGAGTCTCGGGCGTGAAATTCGCCGTCTATGCCGGACTGCTCTGCGCAGGTGTCGCCACGTCGGCGACGCCTCAGGTCGTTCGGAGTTGCGACACGTTCGAAGCCAACGCCCGCAATCTGATGTTCCCGGTCGAACAGAACACGCGAAGCTTTGCCAATGGCGACATCCGCCTCATCGCGCTCGATACCGGCGGTGAGCCGGTCTGTTGTTCCGCGCATCTCATGGTGCTCTTTCCAGCGCCCGAAGATCCGGGGGGATTGTGCGCTCTCATTTCAAATGACGGTTCGTTGGGATGGGCTGGTATTCTGCTTGAAAAGGCAACTGCTCTCTATGACCCGGCCATCGGCCTCACGGTTTCGGTCCCTGTGATCGAGTATATCGACGGCATCCAAGACACGCGCCTCTCAATCGCGGTCAACGTCAATCAGCAAAGTGGCGTCGTAACCGTTCGGACGGACCTGCCGTGATCCTGGGCATCGGCACCGATCTTGCGAATATCGACCGGATCGCCGGTACGCTTGACCGGTTCGGCGACCGGTTTCGCAACCGTGTGTTTACCGACACCGAGCAGCGCAAGGCCGAACGCCGCCGCGACACCGTCGGAACCTATGCCAAACGATGGGCCGCGAAAGAGGCGTGCTCGAAAGCGCTCGGGACGGGCTTGCGCATGGGCATCGCCTGGAAGGACATGTCGGTACACAACCTTCACACCGGTCAGCCGGTGATGGAGGTCACAGGTTGGGCCAAGGAACGCCTTGATGCGATGACACCGCCCGGCCACGAGGCGATCATCCATGTCACGCTGACCGACGATCATCCTTGGGCACAGGCAACGGTCTTGATCGAGGCGCGGCCCAAGTAAGCTGCGCATTGCTTGACACCCGCGTCGCCCCCGCTCATGTAGCGCGGATCATCGCGCAAGGGGCAACGAACATGGCGTCAGAAACCAAAAAGAGCGGCGGCATCGTCGAGACGATCAAAACCATCGTCTATGCGCTCTTGATTGCGGGCATTTTCCGCACGCTGTTTTTCCAACCTTTCTGGATTCCGTCGGGGTCGATGAAGGACACGCTCCTGATCGGTGATTTCCTGTTCGTCAATAAAATGGCCTATGGGTATTCCTACGCATCGTGCCCTTCGCTTTACCTGCCCAATCTGGGAATCGACATTGACGCCAGCGACATTTGCGGCTGGGCGGACGGTGACAATTCCCGCCTGTTCGGTTCAGAGCCGGAACGCGGCGACGTGGCGGTGTTCCGCCATCCCGTCTCGGGGCGCGACTTCATCAAGCGGGTGATCGGCCTGCCCGGTGACAAGATCCAGATGATCCGCGGCGTGCTTCATATCAATGGCGAACCCGTCAAGATCGAGCCGCAGCCCGATTTTGAGGAAACCGCCGCGCCGCAAGGCCCGCAGGGGTTGCGCCCTCGCTGCGCCAATGGCGCGGTCGGAACCGGCGGCGTCTGCGTGAAAGAGCGGTTTCTTGAAACCCTGCCCGGAGGAACGACCCATTCGATCCTCAATATCGGCAATCAGGGGTCCGACAACACGCCGGTCTATTCCGTGCCCGAAGGCCATTACTTCATGATGGGGGACAACCGTGACAACTCCTCGGACAGCCGCGTGCCAAGCGTCGCCGGTGGTGTCGGGTTCGTACCGTTCGAGAACTTCGTCGGCAAAGCAAATCGCGTGGTGTTCTCCTCTGCCGGATCGTCGATGCTGTTCTTTTGGACATGGCGCGGGGATCGTTTCTTCGAGAAGATCGAGTGAAGCTCTCGGCGGATCTTCAGGCACTGTCCAAGCGGTTGGGGCATCGGTTCGAACGCCCTGCCCTGCTGGTGCGCGCCGTCACTCATTCTTCGCGCGCCGGGGCCAACCGCGACGACAACCAGCGGCTGGAATTCCTGGGCGACCGCGTTCTGGGCCTTGTCATGGCCGAAGCATTGCTGGCGAGCGATAAGGCGGCAAGCGAGGGCCAGCTTGCCCCGAGGTTCAACGCGCTGGTGCGCAAAGAGACCTGCGCCGACGTGGCGCGCGAGATCGATCTGGGCGCAGCCCTCAAGCTGGGACGATCCGAGATGCTGTCCGGAGGACGGCGCAAACAGGCGTTGCTGGGCGATGCTTTGGAAGCGGTCATCGCTGCGGTCTATCTTGATGCGGGGTTCGAGGCTGCCAAGGATCTGGTGTTGCGATTGTGGGGGCAGCGCATCGGATCGGTCGAGGAGGACGCGCGGGACGCAAAAACGGCGCTCCAGGAATGGGCACAGGCGCGCGGCATGCAGCCGCCCGCTTATGTCGAATTGTCGCGCGATGGGCCGGACCACGCGCCGAGCTTTACCATTTCCGTGGAACTGGAGAGCGGAACGTCGGCGCAAGCCAAAGCCGGATCAAAGCGACAGGCTGAACAGGCGGCGGCCAAGTCTCTGCTCGACAGGCTTGAGGATCAGTCTTGAGCGACAACCTGCGTGGCAGTTTGTTCATGTGCCTCGCCATGCTGGGATTCGCCATCGAGGACGCGTTCTTCAAAAGCGCGACAGGTGGGTTTGGTGTGTCCGCCGGGGTTGGAACACTATTGTTCGGTGTGTTCGGTACAACATTTTTCATCCTGCGGTCGCTCTGGATGCGGGAGCGGGTTTGGACCCGCTCATATGTGGAGCGCCCACTGCTGATCCGCTCATCCTTTGAAATTGTGGGCCGCCTGTTCTTTGCACTCGCATTGACCTTTGCACCCTTGTCAACAACGTCAGCGATCCTTCAGGCCGCTCCGCTCGTGGTTACTCTCGGGGCGGCGTTGGTTTTGAAAGAACCCGTTGGGGTTCGCCGTTGGAGCGCCATGATGGTCGGATTTTTCGGGGTTCTGCTTATTGTTCGCCCAACGCCATCGGGGTTCGATGCGACATCGATCTTTGCCATCTTGGGCATGATCGGGTTTGCCGGACGCGATCTCATGACGCGTGCAAGCCCTCCTGAAGTGACGGCGACGCAACTGGGCATCTTGGGGTTTGTCATGGTGTTCATCGCCGGTTGCGTCATCAGCGTGTTTGAGTCAGCCCCGTTCGCCGCGCCCAATCCCGGTGCGCTTGCGCTCTTGATGGGCACCGGGTTGGCGGGCGTCATGGGCTACAGCGCGCTGACCAAGGCGATGCGGACCGGCGAAGTGTCGGTCGTCGCGCCGTTTCGTTATTCACGATTGCTGGTCGCACTGATCGTCGCCTACATCATCTTCGGCGAGCGTCCCGATCTGCTCACCTATCTTGGCGCGGCTCTGATCGTGAGCAGCGGGACCTATACGTTGGTGCGCAGCGGGCGCGTCCGTGCGCGCTGAACGTCAGACCGGCAAGGACCGTTCGCCGGTTTCTTCCAGAAATGTCACAAGCGCTTTGTTGAATTCCTCGGCATGGCTGACATTGCAGCCGTGCGGAGCCCCCTTCAGAACGTGCATCTGGCTACCCGCGACCATCTCGTGCGTGCGCTTGCCCGAGCCTTCGATGGGAACGATGCCGTCGGCATCGCCGTGAATGACAAGTGTCGGTGATTTGATCTTCTTGAGATCCTCGCGGAAATCGGTCGTGGCCCAGGCTTTCATGCAGCCAAGCGCAGCCTCCTCGCTGGACGTCTTGCAAAGCGCCAGCGCCTTCTGGCGTTCTTCTTCCGAGACTTTCAATTCGTCATTGGCGCTGAAGAAATCCTTCGTGAAATCTTCGAAGAACGCGTCACGGTCCGACGTCAGAGCCGATTTGAACTCATCCGCCGCCTTTTGCGTCAACGGCCCATCGGGGTTGTCGTCGGTCTGCAAGAGATAGGGCGGCACTGCCGACGCAAAGACCAAGCTCTTGATGCGGTCCTGACCATGGTTGCCGACATATCGGGCGACTTCTCCGCCACCCATCGAGAAACCTACCAATGTGACGTCGTTGAGATCGCGCGTTTCGATCAGATGCGACAGGTCGGCGGCGAGCGTGTCGTAATCAAACCCTTCGCCGGGCCGGTCAGACTTGCCGAAACCGCGCCGATCATAGGCGATGACATGATATCCGGCGTCTGCCAGTACATCGATCTGGTGCTCCCACGCAGCCGAAGAGAGAGGCCAACCATGGATCAGGATCACCGGGCGGCCGGAATTCGGTCGCTCCTCGACGTATAGCTCAACTGCGTTTGCCATGATGGGATCTCCTTGGTTCAATCAGACGGTACACTCCGTCTTCTGGATTAAACCCGCTGCGCGATGCGATTGTTCCGAACTGCCAACGCGCGCACGGGATCACTGGTCAAGCGCGGGAATTTCGGATATGCGCGGGCGTCTCATTCAAAGGAATTCCAATGACCACACGCGCTGGTTTCGTCGCCCTGATCGGAGAGCCCAACGCGGGCAAATCCACGTTGACCAATCAGATGGTCGGCGCGAAAGTGTCGATCGTCACCCACAAGGTCCAGACCACCCGCGCGCGTATTCGCGGCGTCGCCATTGAAGGCGAGGCACAGATCGTACTGGTGGACACGCCGGGCCTGTTCAAGCCGCGCCGCCGGTTGGACCGCGCGATGGTCGCCGCCGCGTGGTCGGGCGCGTCGGATGCCGACATCGTCGTGCTTCTGATCGAGGCCCATCGCGGCATCACCGAAGGCGTCGAGGCGATCCTTGAGAACCTTGGCGAAGTCGTCGGCAAGCGCCCTGTTGCTCTGGCCATCAACAAGATCGACCGCGTGGAGGCGCCAAAGCTTCTGGCGTTGACGCAAAAGATGAACGAGAAGTTTCCGTTCACCGAGACCTTTCTGATCTCGGCCGAGAAAGGACACGGCGTCAAAGACCTGCGTAAATGGTTGGCGAGCAATTTACCCGAAGGCCCGTGGCTCTACCCCGAGGACCAGATCGCCGACTTGCCGCTGCGGATGATTGCGTCTGAGATGACGCGCGAGAAACTGACGCTGCGGCTGCATCAGGAATTGCCCTATCAACTGACCGTCGAAACCGAAAGCTGGGAGGAACGGGACGACGGATCGGCGCGGATCGACCAGATCATCTATGTCGTGCGCGATGGTCACAAGGGCATCGTACTGGGCAACAAGGGCGAGACGATCAAGGCGATCAGCAAGGCCGCGCGCGAAGAACTGGAAGAGTTTCTGGGTCGTCGCATTCACCTGTTCATGCAGGTGAAGGTGCGTGAAAAATGGCTGGATGAAGCCGAGCGCTATTCGGAGATGGGGCTGAATTTCAAGGATGGAAACTAAAAGCTGTTCGCATCCCTTCGTGATGCACGCTTGGCGCAGATGACCCGCCTGACGGCTGAATTCTGGGTGCATGCCTACATGCGCCGCTTGTCCCTGTTTGACATTCCCGCCTTCGTGACGGCGCATGGCGACAACACCGCGGGCGCTGTTCTGGTCAAGCTCAATACGCTGGACGGACAGGCGAAAGCCTTTGTGCGCCAGTTCGATTTGCTGACCGGACATCGTGCGTGGCAGATTCTGGCAGACGGACCCGAGGCGGATGTGGATGACAGTATCGACAAGCAACGCAGTTTCGACAGCGATCTTTGGGTCATTGAAGTCGAGGATCGCGCTGGCCGGCATCTTCTGGATGAAGACGGGCTGTCGGAGTAGGATTAGCGCATGGATTGGCGCGACACCGGAATTTTGCTGAGCAGCCGCCGTCACGGCGAAAATGCCATGATCATCGACGTCTTCACACCGGAGCGCGGACGTCATGCCGGTATCGTGCGCGGCGGCGCGTCGCGAAAGATCGCGCCGGTCCTGCAACCCGGCGCACAGCTCGATCTGAGATGGCGCGCGCGTCTCGAAGATCATATCGGCAGCTATACGGTCGAACTACAGCGCTCACGCGCCGCGATTGCGATGAGTGACCGCGTGGCGCTGGCAGGATTGAACGCTGTCGTTGCTCTTTTGGCGTTCACCTTACCGGAACGCGAACCGCATCTGGCGCTTTACGCGCACAGTCAGGCGCTTCTTGATCTGCTCGATCAACCGGATCTCTGGCCGCTGGCTTACATGCGCTGGGAAACCGCGCTTCTGGATGAGATGGGATATGCGCTCAACCTTGCGACATGTGCGGTGACGGGATCTCAGGACGATCTCGTTTTCGTATCCCCTAACAGCGGTAGAGCTGTGTCAAAAGCCGGTGCTGGAGAGTGGATAGATCGCTTGCTGCCACTTCCCGCCGCTTTGAAGGGCGAGGGAGACGCCACAGACCGTGAGGTGATCGACGCGCTCGGGACAACGGGCTATTTCCTCGAGCACAAACTGGCTGCGGGGCAAATCGGCAAACCCCTGCCTGTCGCCCGTGCGCGATTTCTGGAAGCGCTTGACCGTCGTGCGCGAACCGCCGGATAGCGGCGACAGCCCGACCTGCCCGCACATGCCGGTTTTTCCCAAGAGCGCCGGTCGAAAACAACGTCACACCGTCTTTTCAGTCTGACACATGCGCGCTAGACAGAAGACATGAACATGAAGTTGCCAAATACGCTCACGGTTCTGCGCCTTCTGGCGGCGCCTGGACTGGCGTTGATGTTCCTTTATTTCTCGCGCCCGGCTGCGGATTGGTTCGCCCTCATCCTGTTCGTTCTGGCCGCCGTGACCGATTGGTTCGATGGCTATCTCGCGCGCGCCTGGAAACAGGAAAGCAAGCTTGGTGCGATGCTTGACCCGATTGCCGACAAGGCGATGGTCGTCATTGCCCTGATGGTGATTGTGGGCTATTCGTCAATGTCGCCCTGGCTGGTGCTGCCAGCGACATTCATCCTGTTTCGCGAAGTGTTCGTTTCGGGGTTGCGTGAATTTCTGGGCGATACCGCAGGCACGCTCAAGGTTACGCCGCTGGCCAAGTGGAAAACAACGTTGCAGATGGTGGCGATTGCCGTGTTGTTCGCTCAGGGCGTGTTCGAACACTACTTGGGAATATCAGTCATCGACATGGGCCCCGAGACATTTCAGGGCGTGATGGACGGTGACATCGAGGACCGTTACGGCCTTTGGTGGAAACACGCCGGGATGGTCTGGGCCGGGAACCTTGGCATCGTTTTGTTGTGGGTGGCAGCGTTTTTGACTCTGATCACCGGATGGGACTATTTCCGCAAAGCGTTGCCCTTCTTGAAGGATTGATCTGATGGATGTTCTTTATTTCGCCTGGGTCCGCGAACGGATCGGCTTGCCGAAGGAAACGGTGGAGACGGCCGCGACGACCGTGTCCGAGCTCGTTGAGGAATTGCGCACCAGAGAAGAACGCTATGAAATGGCATTTTCGGATCTGAGCGCGTTGCGTGTCGCGGTGGATCAGGAGTTGACAGACTTCGATGCGCCATTGCACGGGGCGCGCGAAGTTGCGTTCTTCCCACCGATGACCGGCGGTTGAATATGCGGGTCGTGGTGCAAGACGCTCCGTTTGATTTCGGAGCAGAGGCCGAGGCATTCGCGAGCGGGCGGCACGACATGGGCGCGATTGTCACCTTCACCGGAGTTGTGCGCGACACTGGTAAAAATGCGCTCAGCTCGATGGAAATCGAGCATTACCCGGGGATGACCCAAAATGCGCTTGAAAAAATCGCCGCCGAAGCGGTCGCGCGTTGGTCTCTGGGCGATGTGCTTGTGATCCATCGCTTTGGTCACATGGAACCCGGCGAAAAGATCATGATGGTGGCGACTGCTGCACCGCACCGCAAGGATGCGTTCGAGGCCGCGGAGTATCTCATGGACTACCTCAAGTCCCGCGCGCCGTTCTGGAAGAAAGAACATGCGCGCTCCGGTCAGACCGATTGGGTGGCTGCCAAGGATGCCGACGAAGACGCGCTGACCCGCTGGTAGCTTGAACGGGCACGGCTTTGGTCATATCATTTGACCAATTTACGCAGCATCGAGTGCCATGCCCTTTCATCCCGTCACACCCGAGAAGCTCTCGACCGCGGTCACGCGTCAAATCGAGCAATTGATCCTGCGCGGTATCCTGCGACCGGGTGAGCGTCTGCCCTCGGAACGGGAACTGTCCGACAGGCTTCAGGTGTCGCGCCCGTCGCTGCGCGAGGCGATCGCCGATCTGTCACAGCGCGGCTTGCTTACGAGCCGCGCCGGTGCCGGGGTATACGTTGCCGATGTCCTGGGCTCGGCCTTTTCCGACGCGCTGATACAGTTGTTCGCCAATCACGACGAGGCGGTTTTTGATTACCTGTCCTTTCGTCGCGACATGGAAGGTCTGGCGGCGGACCGCGCGGCGCGCCTTGGGTCGGACACCGACCTGAAGGTCATCGCCACGGTGTTTGCCCGCATGGAGGCCGCACACCACAAACGCAATCCCGAGGATGAAGCGGCGCTGGACGCCGAGTTTCACCTGTCCATCATCGAGGCCAGCCACAACGTCGTCATGCTCCACATGATGCGGTCGATGTACCAGCTTCTGCGCGAAGGCGTGTTCTACAACCGCCAGATCATGTTCCGCCAAAACATCACCCGAACCATGCTGCTGGATCAGCACCGCGCGATCAACGACGCTCTTCAGTCACGCGACGGTTCGGCAGCGCGGCAAGCCGTGGTGGATCATCTGACTTACGTTGAAACCTGTCTAACGCAGGACCGAAAGGCCGAAGCGCACGAGGCCGTCGCGCGGCAGCGATACGAACGGACCCTGGCAAAGGGCTGAAACGTCTGAATGCGTTTCAGCCCCGCCGCGAAACATCGCTTGCCTAGCTTGCCACCCGCGTCTTCATCAGCCCGTCCGCCTTCAACCGTTCCAGGCACTCGTCCAGCGACTTACGCGCGCGCTCTATCAGGATGTCGATTTCGTCTTTCGAAATCACGAGCGGCGGCGAGATGATCATTCGGTCACCGACATGGCGCATCACCAGATTATTGGCAAAACACCGTTCGCGACAGATGAAGCCGACCGTTCCCGCATCCGCCTCGAATGCCGCGCGCGTTTTCTTGTCAGGTGTCAGCGCGAGCGATCCCATCAGCCCGACAATCCTGGCTTCACCCACCAGCGGATGGTCTGCCAATGCCTCAAACTTCTCTTTCAGGTAAGGGCCGGTCTCCGTCGCGACACGCTGGACGATCTGCTCGTCTTCAAGGATGCGCAAATTCTCGAGCGCCACGGCGCAGGCAACCGGATGCCCGGAATATGTGTAGCCATGGTTGAACTCGACCGAATTTATGACCTCGGCCACCTCATCACAAACGATTGACCCGCCGATGGGTTGATAGCCGGATGACAACCCCTTGGCGACGGTCATGATGTGGGGTCGAATGTTCACGGTCTGGCTTCCGAACCAGTTGCCGGTGCGACCGAAACCGCAGATCACCTCATCCGCGATCAGCAAGATGCCGTATTTGTCCACGATGCGCTGAACTTCGGGCCAATACGAGTCGGGCGGTATAATCACGCCGCCCGCGCCTTGGATCGGCTCTGCGATAAACGCCGCCACACGCTCGGGACCAAGCTCCTTGATCGCCGTCTCAAGCTGGCGCGCGCGCTCAAGGCCAAACGCCTCGGGCGTCATGTCGCCGCCTTCAGACCACCAATCGGGCTGGTCGATGTGGTGAATATCAGGGATCGGCAATCCGCCCTGCATGTGCATCCCCTTCATTCCGCCAAGGCTGCCCGATCCGACGGACGATCCGTGATAGGCGTTCCAACGGGAAATGACGACGTTGCGCTCCGGCTGGCCCTTGGCGGCCCAATAGGTGCGCACCATGCGCAGATTGGTGTCGTTCGCTTCGGAACCCGACCCGGCGAAGAACACCTGATTGAACCCGTCTGGCGCCAGCTCGGCGAGCTTTTGAGACAGCGCGATGGCAGGCACGTGGGTCGTCTGGAAAAACGTGTTGTAATACGGCAATTCCTCCATCTGACGCGCCGCCGCCTGCGCAAGTTCCGAGCGTCCGTAGCCGATGTTCACACACCAGAGCCCGGCCATGGCGTCGAGAATCCGATTGCCGTCGCTGTCATTCAGCCACACGCCATCGGCCCGTGTAATCACCCGCGCGCCTTTTTGCGCAAGCTCACCGCCATGTGTGAACGGATGCATGTGATGCGCGGCGTCCAGCGCCTGCAACTCGTCGGTCGGCAGTTGGTTAGAGATCATCGCCATAGGATTTGGTCCTCTCAGAAAGGTTGGCATCAAAATATGATCAAATTATTTGGAGTCAATCGAATCAGGAAAGACCGTTCCGGATCTGCTCCATTCCCTGCACGACATCCGCCTCCATCGCCGATGCGGCCCTGGCCTCGTCCTTGGCGGCAAGCCCGTCCAACACATCCTTGTGTCTGTCCGGAAGGTTTCGCGTTCCGACCTGACCACACACCACCCGCAAGGATGGCCCGAACCGCAGCCACAGCCGATCCACCATCTCGGTCAGGATCGGGGCCTGTGCCAAGGCATAAAGATCGGCATGAAAGCGATGATTCTCGACCAGATAGCGGCCGACGTCGCCGCGCTGGATCGCGCGATCCAACCGTAGATCGGTTTCCGTCAGACGTGCAATATCGTCCGATCGGGCATGTCGCGCCGCACGCGCAGCGAGTTCCGGCTCCAGCGCCTTGCGCGCGATGGTCAATTGGTTGATTGCCGCGACGTCCAACACCGGCACGGCGATGCGCCGGTTGCCCAGAAACGCCAGCGCGCCTTCCGCGGTCAGCCGCCGCAAAGCTTCGCGAACAGGAGTCATGCCAACGCCCAGCGCGTCGGTTAACCCTTTGATCGTAACGGGTTGACCGGGCTCCAGTTCTCCGAACAAGACCTGATCCCGCAACTGGCGATACACCACCTCATGCGTCGGCAAGCCCGCCGTTCCCCTGTCTAGATCAGGTGAAACAAACCCTGTCATCGTGAAACTCCAAACTCCAGAGCACTACCTTCAAACTGCCGTTTCAAAGGATCGGCGATGCTAACTTGCGCGATCATTCATGGCGTGAAAACATGACAGCTATTGCCAGATCAGGCAACATTTGATCAAATTCAAATCGACGGGGCCGCAAGTGCTTCGGGATCAACGGGAGACGGAAATTGCAAACGAAACTGCTGACGATGACTGCAAGCGCCGCATTGATGGCCTCATTGGCCCATGCGGACGAGGTGCGGGTCTATAACTGGTCCGACTATATCGACGAAGATTTGCTGAGTAAATTCGAAGAAGAAACCGGCATCGACCTGATCTATGACGTGTTCGACAGCAACGAACTTCTGGAAACCAAAATGCTCGCCGGCGGGTCCGGTTATGATGTGGTTGTTCCCACCGGAACGTTTCTGCAACGCCAGATTCAGGCCGGTGCATTTCAGAGGCTCGATCCTGAAAAACTGCCGAATCTCGACAACATGTGGAATTTGATCACCGAGCGGACCGCCCAGTACGATCCCGACAATGCCTATTCGATCAATTACATGTGGGGCACGACCGGCATTGGCGTGAATGTCGATAAGGTAAAGGAGATCCTGGGCGAGGATGCCCCGATCGACAGCTGGGAACTGATCTTCAACCCCGACAACCTCTCCAAGCTGGCGGATTGCGGCGTCCATATGCTGGACGCTCCGGCCGAAACATTTCCGGCCGCTTTGAAATACATCGGAGAAGACCCCGATAGCCACGATCCTGACGTGATCGCCAAGACAGAACCCGTTTTCATGGCGATCCGGCCCTATATCCAGAAGTTCCACAACTCGGAATACATCAACGCGCTGGCCAATGGCGATATCTGCGTGGCGGTTGGCTGGTCCGGCGATATCCTTCAGGCGCGCGACCGCGCCGAAGAGGCCGGCAACGGCGTCAATATCGCCTTCAACGCGCCGAAAGAGGGCGCGCAGATGTGGTTTGACCAGATGGCCATTCCGGTTGACGCGCCCAACCCCGATGCCGCGCACAAGTTCCTGAACTTCATCATGGAAGCTGAAAATGCTGCGGCGGCGTCCAACTACGTCTATTACGCCAATGGCAACAAGGCGTCCCAGGAGCATCTGGTCGAAGACGTGATAGGCGATCCCGCGATCTATCCGTCCGAGGAGGCGATGAACAACCTCTTTACCACAACGCCGTTTGATCCGCGCGTACAGCGCACCGTCACGCGGCTCTGGACCAAGATCAAGTCTGGCACCTGACCGGCTCTGACGCTGACCGCCCCCGCACGCCGGGGGCGGAACCTGACCTTTCGGATAGATCAATGTCACAAACCGTTTTCGCGCCTTGGTCCGACCCGGACCAAAAGCCCCTTATCCAGTTCAAGGGCGTCACCAAACGCTTCGGTGATTTCACTGCGATAGATGATCTGACACAGGATATTTACGAGAAAGAGTTTTTTGCCCTGCTCGGTCCCTCGGGTTGCGGCAAGACGACGATGATGCGGATGCTTGCAGGGTTCGAGGCTCCGACCAAAGGCCAAATCCTCATCGCCGGTCAGGACATGGCCCGCGTGCCGCCCAACAAGCGCGCCGTGAACATGATGTTTCAATCCTACGCATTGTTCCCGCACCTGTCGGTCTGGGACAACATTGCCTTCGGCCTGAAACGCGAGGGCAAGGACAAGGACACGATAAGCGCCCGCGTCGACGAAATGCTGCGCCTCACGCGCCTCAGCAAGTTTGCCAAACGCAAGCCGCACCAGATCTCGGGCGGCCAGCGCCAGCGCGTCGCGCTTGCACGCTCGCTCGCCAAAGCGCCCAAGCTGCTGTTGCTCGACGAACCGCTGGGCGCGCTTGACAAGAAGCTGCGCCAGGACACTCAGTTCGAGTTGATGGACATTCAGGAAAAGACCGGCACCACCTTCGTCATCGTGACCCATGACCAGGAAGAAGCGATGACCGTCGCCTCCCGTGTCGCGGTGATGGACGAGGGACAGATCATTCAGGTGGCCACACCCGACCAAATCTACGAAGCCCCCAATTCCGTCTATGTGGCGGATTTTATTGGCGACGTGAACATCATCACGGGCCGCGCCACGCCACAAGGCGACAAGATCGCAATCGCCTGGGCCGAGGGCCAGCCAGACATTCTGGGCAGCACGCCTAAAACCATCACACCCGGCCAAGAGGTGCATTTCGCCATCCGTCCGGAAAAAGTCGGCATCAGCGTTGACGAACCGCAAGAGGCTGGCAACAAGCTGCAAGGCAAGGTTCTCGACATCGCCTATCTCGGCAATATCTCGACATATCATGTGGAATTGCCGACCGGCCACGTGATCAAGGCCCAAACCGCCAACACCCGCCGTATCTCCCGCCGTCATATCACTTGGGAAGATATGGTCTGGCTAAGCTGGACAGACACCGCCGGTGTCGTGCTGGATCGCTAGATGCGCCGCTTTTTCCTGATCTCGGTGCCGTATCTGTGGCTGGTGGCGCTGTTTCTGATCCCGTTTGTGATCGTGCTGAAAATTTCGCTGTCAGACGTTGCCATGGCGCGACCACCCTATCTGCCGCAGCTCGATCTCTCTGCCGGATGGGATGGCATTGTCTCCTTTTTCGCCGCGCTTGATTTCGAAAACTTCAAATTTCTCGCGACCGATGATCTCTACTGGAAAGCCTATCTCAGCTCGCTGAAAATCGCAGCCCTGTCCACCGGTTTCACTCTGCTGGTGGGCTATCCGATCGCCTATGCCATGGCCCGCGCCGCGCCCGAATGGCGGCCGACCTTGCTGATGCTGGTGATCCTTCCCTTCTGGACCAGCTTCCTCATCCGTGTCTATGCCTGGATGGGGATCCTCGCGAACGAAGGGCTGCTCAACCAGTTCCTGCTCTGGACCGGCCTCATCAGCGCGCCGTTGACAATCCTGAACACCAACACCGCCGTCTACATCGGCGTCGTCTACACCTATCTGCCGTTCATGATCCTGCCGATCTACTCGGCGCTCGAAAGAATGGATGACAGTCTGCTCGAAGCCGCCGAAGACCTCGGCTGCTCGCGGCTTTCGGCGTTCTGGCGGGTGACGGTGCCGTTGTCGAAAAACGGCATTATCGCGGGCTGTTTCCTGGTCTTCATCCCGGTGATCGGTGAATTCGTGATTCCGTCGCTGCTTGGCGGATCCGGCACCCTGATGATCGGCAAGGTTCTTTGGGAAGAATTTTTCTCCAACCGGGACTGGCCGGTCGCCTCGGCGGTCGCGGTGATCCTGCTGCTCATTCTCGTGATCCCGATCATCCTCTTCCAACGTAACGAACAGAAACAACGCGAGGCTGACGGATGATGCGTCGCAGCACAGGCTTCTTTGGGCCCAAAATACCTTGGGGGTTCGGGGGTGAAACCCCCGACCGCTTGCCCCAGTCCGTTGGCAAAACCGGAAAGCGTGCACCATGAAACGCTTCTCCTGGTTCAACGCGACGGCGCTCACGCTTGGCTTTGCGTTTCTCTACGTGCCGATGATCATTCTCGTCGTCTACAGCTTCAACGAATCCAAACTGGTGACTGTCTGGGCCGGCTTCTCGACCCAGTGGTACGGAGAGCTTTTGCGCAACGAGGAATTCCTCAATGCCGCATGGGTCACCATCAAGGTGGCCGTGCTCAGCTCGTCCCTGGCGACTGTTCTTGGCACCATGGCGGCGCTTGTCCTGGTTCGCGCCGGGCGGTTCGCAGGTCGGACGCTGTTCTCTGGCATGATCTACGCGCCGCTGGTAATGCCCGAAGTGATCACCGGCCTGTCGCTTCTACTGCTCTTTATCGGCATTGGCCTGGACCGTGGTGTTCTGACCATCGTGCTGGCGCACACCACTTTTTCGATGTGCTATGTCTCGGTCGTGGTGTCGTCTCGGCTTGTGACCTTCGATCAGTCGCTGGAAGAGGCCGCGCTCGATCTCGGTTGTTCGTCATTCGAAGCCTTCCGCCTCGTCACGCTGCCGATCATCGCTCCGGCGGTGATTTCCGGCTGGCTTCTGGCCTTCACCCTGTCGCTTGACGATCTGGTGATCGCCAGCTTTACCACCGGTCCGTCAGCCACCACGCTGCCGATCAAGATCTTTTCCGCCGTGCGCCTTGGCGTCAGCCCCGAGATCAATGCGCTCTCCACACTTATGATCGCCGTCGTCACGGTCGGCGTCATCGCCGCGTCGCTTCTCACCAAGCAGGCCGCGGTGCGGCAGGCACGCGATGAACGGCTGGCCGAACGCCCCGCATGAGGCGGATTTACGAACCAGCCGCCTATCAGGCACCGGCAAGCTGTTGGTGGCATGATACCGTTTCACCTGAACCACGCCCCGAACTTCACGGTGAACATCGCGCCGAAGTGGCGGTGATCGGCGGCGGTTTTACCGGCTTGAATGCAGCGTTGATGCTGGCGCAATCCGGCGTTCAGGCAACGGTGATCGACGCGGAGCAACCGGGCTGGGGCGCGTCGGGGCGCAATGGCGGGTTCTGCTGCCTCGGGGGGGCGAAACTTCCCGCCAGCACCATCGCCAAGCGGCATGGCGAAGATGCGCGCCGCGAGTGGCAAGCCGCCGAACGCGCCGCGGTGGAGCATGTGGCGGCGCTCCTGAGGGCATATGGCATCGACGCCGACTGTCATTCTACCGGCGAGACATTGCTTGCTCATAACGCAAAGTCCATGCGCGACATTCAGAGAACCGCCGTTAACGTAACGACCGAATACGGCGTCACGCCGCATGTCTTCACCGCCGAAGATTTGCCCGAGCTTGGCCTGAACGGCGCATTTCACGGCGGCATGACGACGCCAATCGGCTTTGCGCTGAATCCTGCCAAATATCATGCGGGATTGCATGATGCGGCGATGGAGAATGGCGTCCAGACTTTTGGCCAAACCCCGGCAACGGCACTGGCGCAATACGGCGCAGGCTGGCGCATTACAACCCCGCGAGGCACAATTGTCGCCGACCGGATCATCCTTGCCACCAATGGCTATTCTTCCGAGGACGTGCCGCGCTGGCTGCGGGCGCGCTATCTTCCGGTGCAGTCTTCGGTCATTGTCACCCGCCCGATCAGCACAGATGCGCAATCCCGTCAGGGCTGGACCAGTACGCAGATGTGCTACGACAGTCGCACGCTCCTGCATTATTTCCGTCTGATGCCGGATGGTAGGTTCCTGTTCGGAATGCGTGGCGGGCTGCGGGCCACGCCAAAGGCCGAAGCGGCACTGTCGCGTAAAATTCGTGCCGATTTCCACGCCATGTTCCGCGAATGGCACGACGTGGAGATCACGCATGAATGGTCTGGCCTGTTATGTCTGATGCGCAGCTTCATGCCATTCGCCGGAGCGGTGCCGGACATGCCCGGCGTATTTGCCGCAATGGGGTATCATGGCAACGGCGTTGCGATGGGAAGCTATCTTGGCGCGCGACTGGCCGACACGGTTCTCCAACGCCCGCAGCAAGGACCGTTACCAGCCTTCCTTGGAACTCCGCCAAAGCGCTTTCCCCTCGGTCCGATGCGCCGCGCTTTGTTGGCCCCGGCCTACGCAGCCGCGGCACTTTGGGACAGCTAGGCAGGCCCGGTTCAATCTTGTGAACCGCCAGACGCTTCGCTATTCCGGGATCAACCACACCTTCCAGGGAGGAGCGTCATGCTCAAGCGTCCGTTCGACAAGTCGAAACTGCCCAGCCGCCATGTAACCGAAGGCCCCGAGCGCGCGCCACACCGTTCGTACTATTACGCGATGGGCATGACCGAAGAGGAAATTCACCAGCCTCTCGTTGGCGTTGCAACCTGCTGGAACGAGGCCGCGCCCTGCAACATCGCGCTCAACCGTCAGGCGCAGGCCGTCAAGATGGGCGTGAAACAGGCGATGGGTACGCCGCGTGAATTCACCACCATCACCGTCACCGACGGCATCGCGATGGGCCATGAGGGCATGCGCTCGTCGCTTGCCAGCCGCGAGGCGATTGCCGACACGGTTGAACTGACGATGCGCGGCCATTGCTACGATGCGGTGGTCGGTCTGGCCGGATGCGACAAGTCGCTGCCCGGCATGATGATGGCGATGGTGCGTTTGAACGTGCCGTCGGTGTTCATCTATGGCGGATCGATCCTGCCCGGTCGCGCACCGCAGGTTGACGAAATCCCCGAGGATTTCCGCACCCGCGATCTGACTGTCCAGGACATGTTCGAGGCCGTCGGCCGCCACCAGAACCACGAGATGTCGGACAAGGCGCTTGATATGCTGGAACGCGTGGCCTGCCCGTCATCGGGGGCCTGCGGTGGCCAGTTCACCGCCAACACAATGGCCTGTGTCTCCGAGGCGATCGGCCTTGCCCTGTTCAATTCGTCCGGCATGCCCGCACCCTATGAATCCCGCGATGCCTATGGCGAAGCGTCGGGCCGCGCGGTGATGGATTTGATCGAGCAAAACATCAAGGCGCGCGATGTCGTCACCCGCAAGGCGCTGGAAAACGCCGCGCGCGTCGTGGCCTGCACCGGCGGATCCACCAATGCCGGTCTGCACCTGCCTGCCATCGCCAACGAGGCGGGGATCGAGTTCTACCTCGAAGATGTCTGCGACATCTTCCGCGACACACCCTATTTCGTCGATCTGAAACCGGGCGGTCAGTACGTGGCCAAGGATCTCTACGATTCCGGCGGCATCCCGGTGGTGATGAAGGAACTGCGCAAGGCGGGTTTGATCCACGAGGATTGCATCACTGCCTCCACCCGCACCATCGGCGAAGAGCTTGATCTGATCGAGCGCGAAGCGGATGGCAAGGTGATCTATTCCATCGACGCCCCGCTCACCAAGACCGGCGGCGTTGTCGGCCTCAAGGGCAATCTGGCGCCCGAAGGGGCAATTGTGAAGGTCGCGGGCATCCCTGCCGAAGGTCAGGTGTTCACCGGCCCCGCCCGCGTGTTCGAATGCGAAGAAGACGCGTTCGAAGCGGTCAAGCAGCGCGCCTACGAAGAGGGCGAGGTGCTTGTCATCCGCAATGAAGGCCCCGCTGGCGGCCCCGGCATGCGCGAAATGCTGGCCACCACTGCGGCGCTTTCCGGTCAGGGCATGGGCAAGAAGGTCGCGCTGATCACCGATGGCCGCTTCTCTGGTGCCACACGCGGCTTTTGCGTCGGCCACGTTGGGCCGGAATCGGCTTATGGCGGCCCGATCGCATTGCTGAAGAACGGTGACATGATCACCATCGACGCCGTCAAGGGATCACTCAGCGTCGATTTGACCGACGATGAACTGGCACAGCGCAAGGCCGACTGGCCCGGTCCGCGCGAGACGATCTACACCTCCGGTGCGATCTGGAAATTCGCCGAACTCGTCGGCCCGACCTACAAGGGAGCGGTCACGCATCCGGGGGCAAAGGGCGAAAAGCACCAGTATTGGGACTTATGACAAGCATACGCACCACTCTGAGCGCCGCGCTGATGGGCGCGACGCTCGTGCTTGCGGGATGCGACCCGACCGCCATGCCCGGCAGTCTGTCCTTGCTGGAGACCGGATCGCAAGGTGCGGCGGCTCCGTTGGCTGCGGCAAGCCTTGCGGGTGGTGCGGTTGTTGTCTCGGGGCCAGGCGGATATTGTGTCGATGCCAAAACCTTGCGCAACTCTGACGCAGGGGGCTTTGCCGCCATCGCCAGTTGCTCGATCCTCTCCGGTGGGCGTGACGGCCCGATGGTCGAGCCCGGACTTGTGACCATTACCGTCAGCCGCGCTCCGGAAGATGTACCAGCGCCAAGCGATCTGGCAGCCGCGCTGAACACGCAACTCTTGCAAAACCGCAAATTCAGCGCCGTGGACGTCGGCCTGATGGCGTCGGGCGGAGAGTCGGCGTTTCAGGGCAGTGATCCGCGCCATTGGAGGGGAGCTTTCGTCCTGGGCGAGTGGATGGTCGGTCTGGCGCTCTATGCTCCGAAGGGCAGCCCGCTGGTCGGATCGCAGGGAGCGGCGTTCCTGAATACGGTTTCTTCACGAATTCGCGCTAGTTCTCCAACACCCGCAACCAGTGCAGAACTGTCGCAACCCTCGACCGGTGCCCTCGCGGCGCAATTTGATCGTTTATCTGAAGCCGGCGATCTGCAATAAAGTGGATGAACCGGCGCACCAAAGCGCCGGACATATACAAGATGCAGGAGCGAGCAGCTCATGTCAGAGATGAAGCCCGGTCTGTTTGACCGCGTGATGCAGCAATCGGCGCTCAAACGGTTCCGCCGATGGGCCGAAACCGCGCCGAGTGACGACTTGCGCGAATTGCGGCGCAACCGGTCCGCTGCGCGTCGCATGAAATACTATCTCGATGAACTGATCCATGTGGCCGACAACCGCCTGGCCCTGCCCGTCGTCGGCAATCAGGCGGTGCCGGTTCCCTACGATGCCGATTGGTCGTGGCGTCCGGAGCTCTGGTGCGGTCCGCTCGCCACGCAGGGTGTCTCTTCGGTGCAAAGCAAATCCATGCTTGGCCGCGAAGTGACCCTGTTTCACGACTGCCAACATTCCGAACTCACGCTGCGCCAGCTTCGCAACACCAGCGTCGATGACCTTGCGGCCTATGGGCTGCGGCTCGATGTGTTTCGCTTCGATGGCTCCTACCTGTCGCTGGTCGTCGATCTTCCGCCAAGCGCCGCACACGGGTTGAAACGCAACCATCTGATCCGGCTTGATGCGATTGTTGAACTCGAACGTCCGCTTGAGATCTTTGGCCGCCTCAATGTGCAGCATGGCCCAAACACCGAACAGATCGTGCGCGAATTGCCTCTGAACGACCGCAACCTCGTGCTGGAGTTCGATCTGGCCTACACCAAGTTGAATGAGAAGCGGGTCGAGAAGGTCTGGATCGACTTGATTTTCGAGAACCCCGAAATGAGCCAGGTCATCCTGCGCGACCTGTACTTTAGCCGCCGTCCCCGCGCCGAACTGTAAGGCCATGCAATGACCGCCTATTCGCTGTCCAAATCCCGTTTCTTCGAAGGCGTCTGGGAAGGTGTGATCGCCGGAAATTCCGATGATGCGCCAACCCCGAATATCGACGTGCGCGTACATGACCGCGCTGTACCAGACATCATGCTGGAGCCGTTGGAAGACCCGGCATCGTGGCATCTGAAGGTGCCGGTGCCAGCCAACATGATCGCCGATGGAGTGCATACCTTTGTGATTTCCGAGGCAACGCTGGGCCAGCCTCTGGGTGACTTCTCGATCATCGCGGGCGACGCCGCAGGCGAAGACATCCGGTCGGAAATGGCGCTCTTGCGCGCAGAGCTCGACATGCTCAAACGCTCGTTCCGCAGGCACTGCCGCGACACGGCCTGACCGCCTCTGATTGACGTTCACAAGTCAGGCAGGCACAGTCCGTGAAAACCGGACCCCGGAGAACCTATGTCCCCGTTGCGTGGCATGGCGCTGAAACTCAGCGCCGTCTTTCTGTTTGTCATCATGGCCGCACTGATCAAAGCCAGTGCCGATGTCGTGCCCGCTGGGGAGGCCGTTTTCTTCCGGTCCTTCTTTGCCATTCCGATCATTCTTGGCTGGCTCGCCTTTCGCCGTGAACTCGCAACCGGATTGCGTACAAGAAACCCGCTCGGGCATCTGTGGCGCGGCATGTTCGGCGTCAGCGCGATGGGCGCGGGATTTGCGGCGCTCGGTTTGCTCCCGCTGCCCGAGGTGACCGTCCTGGGCTATGCCGCGCCGATCCTGACGGTGATATTCGCGGCCATGATTCTGGGCGAACGCATCCGCCTTGTGCGCATGTTTGCCGTCGCTCTGGGGCTGATCGGAGTTGTCATCGTCATGCTACCGCAGCTTGGCAACGAACAGCTTGGCACCGCGGCCCGCTGGGGTGTTGTTCTGGTTCTCGTCTCGGCCACGTTGCGCGCACTGGCGCATGTGCACATTCGCAAGCTGGTGCAGCACGAGACAACCTCTGCCGTGGTCTTTTATTTCGCGCTCACATCGTCTTGCCTGTCGCTTCTCACATCCCCCTTTGGCTGGGTGTTGCCCGATCCGCTCACCGCCGCGCAACTGATCGGCGCGGGCGTGTTCGGTGGAGTGGCCCAGATCCTGCTGACGTCGTCCTACCGCCATGCCGAAGCCGCCTTTCTGGCACCGTTCGATTATGCTTCGATCCTGTTCGCACTGATCATCGGCTACACCGTGTTCGATGAAATCCCCACGGTGTCAACGATCGTCGGCTCGGTGGTCATCATCGGCGCGGGCGGTCTGATCATCTGGCGCGAACGCCAATTGGGCGTCAAACGCGGACCTGCGCGGTCAAACCTGACGCCGCAGGGCTGATTGCAATTCAGTGCTGTCCGGCTTAGATCACCACAAACGCTGCAAAGGTGACGGGACCGCACTTCGATGAACTGGATCAACAATTACGTCCGCCCCCGGATCAACTCGATCTTTTCGCGCCGCGAAGTGCCGGAGAACCTGTGGGTCAAATGCGACGAATGCGGCACCATGCTGTTTCACCGCGAAATGTCCGACAACCTGAACGTTTGCAGCAATTGCGATCACCACATGCTGATCACCCCGCGCGACCGGTTTCTCGGCCTGTTCGACGGCGGCGTGTTCAACGAGATTTCGGTGCCCGAACCGCTGGCTGATCCGCTGCATTTCCGCGATCAGAAGAAATATCCCGACCGGATGAAAGCCGCCCAGAAATCCGTCGGCGAGAAAGAGGCGATGCTGGTTGTCACCGGCGAAATCGGGCGCACGCTCGTCGTGGCCGCAGCGCAGGATTTCAGCTTCATGGCCGGCTCCATGGGCATGTATGTCGGCAACGCCATCATCGCCGCTGCACAAAAGGCGGTCGAGCTGCGTCGCCCTCTGGTCTTGTTCTCTGCCGCCGGAGGTGCACGGATGCAGGAAGGTATCCTGAGCCTGATGCAGATGCCGCGCACCACCGTGGCCGTGCAGATGCTCAAGGAAGCGAACCTGCCCTACATCGTCGTGCTCACCCACCCCACGACAGGCGGCGTGACCGCGTCTTATGCGATGCTGGGCGACGTCCATATCGCAGAACCCAATGCACTGATCTGCTTTGCCGGTCCACGCGTGATCGAACAGACGATCCGCGAAAAGTTGCCCGAAGGGTTTCAACGCGCCGAATATCTGCTGGAACACGGAATGCTGGACCGCGTCACCGACCGGCGCGAGCTGCGCGATGAGCTGGTCAGTATCATCCGGATGCTGATGCATTTGCCACCGCCCGTGGCTGGTGAACTGCCAGCGCCGGATGTGGAAAAGCCCGATGCATCCGTCAGCACCGACCCGGCCCCGTGACCCCGCCCACCGGTTCGGATGCCATCCTCGAACGGATGATGTCGCTGCATCCCAAGGTGATCGACCTCACGCTTGATCGCGTCTGGTCCTTGCTGGACGCGCTCGATCATCCCGAACGAAAACTGCCGCCCGTCATCCATATCGCCGGAACCAACGGCAAAGGGTCGACGCAAGCCATGATCCGCGCCGGTCTCGAAGCGGCGCACCAGACCGTGCATGCTTATACGTCTCCGCATCTGGCAAGGTTTCACGAGCGCATCCGCTTGGCTGGAGAGCTCATCACCGAAGACGCGCTGACGCAGGTGCTTGACGAGTGTTACGCGGCCAATGATGGCGCGAACATCACCTATTTCGAAATCACGACCTGCGCCGCGCTTCTGGCGTTTTCCCGTACGCCCACCGATTACACCTTGCTCGAAGTTGGGCTTGGCGGGCGTCTGGACGCGACCAACGTGATCGACGCGCCGGCGCTCACGATCATCACGCCGGTTTCGATGGATCACGAAAGCTATCTTGGTGATACGCTCGCGCAGATTGCCGGCGAAAAGGCGGGCATCATCAAGCGCGGCGTGCCGTGCATTGTCGGCCCTCAACCTGACGAAGCTCTCGCTGTGGTCGAAACCCGCGCTGCCAAGCTGGGCGCGCCGCTTTTGGCCTTCGGCCAGCACTGGCATGTCGGACGTGAAAACGGGCGGTTGGTGTATCAGGACGACACCGGTCTGCTCGATCTCGATCTGCCCAATCTGCCCGGACCACATCAGATTGAAAACGCCGGGATGGCACTGGCCGCTCTGCGTTATCTAAAAATGTCGGATGCCGCTTTTGATGGCGCTGTTGGAAACGCGGACTGGCCGGCACGCTTGCAGAACTTGCGCTCCACAGCGCTCAACGCATTGGCGCCCGATGCTGACATATGGCTTGACGGCGGCCATAACCCTGCGGCTGGACTCGCGCTTGCGGCACATCTCAAAACACTGCCAGACCGTCCGACGCATCTGATATGCGGCATGCTCAACACCAAGGACGTGCGCGGCTACCTTGCTCCATTGGCCGATATCGCAACGGCACTCACCGCAATCTCGATCCCCGGTGAAGCAAATACGTTGAGCGCGCAGGACACTGCCATCGCGGCGCGTGATGTGGGCATGTCGGCCAGCGTGGCCGACGATGTCGAAGCGGCCCTGCGTCAGATAGCCGAGCAAACCCCCAATGCGCGCGTCCTGATTTGCGGATCGCTCTATCTTGCCGGGCATGTCTTGCGCGAATTCACCTGACCTGAGCGCGCAAGCGGACGGTAAGGGTGGACACTAGGGGTGCAAGTGTTTTTGCGTGTTGGGTTTCGTGCGTTTCGGTATCCGCACCGGGTCAGCGCGATGTTATTTCCAGCTTAGGTCGGATGGATCAAAAGACCACAACATCTGGCGGAACGCCCCATCCTTAGAAAAGTTCCCCTCAAGCTCAGCTAAATGTTGACCGGTGTGATTCGCTGTGGCACAACGAATCAAGTTTTCGCGATTTGTCAAAAGGCAGGTGCGAAACGGGGGGAATTGATGATGAATTCAGGCACGTGCATGCACACCGATTTGCCGACACCGGCATCCGGGGCGCATGGTCTGAAACCTATCGCCAGACCACTCCAGGACGACCCAACCTCCGGCGCTCCCTCGCGCCAAAGACGTACGGCATAGCAAGGACCTGAACACAGGCAGAAGAAACTTCGAGCAGTCTCAGGGGTCCTTCGGGACCTCTTTTTTTGTTCTATCTCTGGCCCCAATCCTCGGCTTGCATTTCGCGCAGGCGACTGGCCGTGCGTTCGAATTCAAACGTTCCCGCCCCTTCGACGTAAAGCATCTCCGGACTTGCCGCCGCCGACGCGATCACCCGCACGCGGGCCTCATAAAGCGCGTCGATCAAGGTGACGAACCGCTTTGCCTCGTTGAAGTTCTGACGGCTCAGACGCGGGATGTCTTCGATGATCAGCACCCGCACCGCATCCGCAAGCGACAGATAATCCGCGGGCCCCAGCATCGTACCGCAAAGCTCGTAGAACTTGGCGCGCGCGACACCGTTGTAATAGCGCGGCAACACCAGCTCGCGGCCCTGCACGAACAATGTCAGACTGTCCTGTTCTCCGCCGGTCAAGTCCTGCCAGATACGGTCGATCTCGGCCTTGGCCGCGGCGTCGTTGGGTGTGAAATAGACCTGCGCACCGGCCAGTTGATCCTGCCGGTAATCCTTGTCCGCACGCAGTTCGTGCACCACCATCCGCTCTTTCAGCATGTCGATGAACGGCAGGAATATTTGTCGGTTGAGACCGTCCTTGTAAAGATCATCCGGCACCCGGTTGGATGTCGTAACCACCACCACGCCCGCCGCGAACAACCGTTCGAACAACCGGCCCACGATCATCGCATCGGCAATGTCGGTGATCTGCATCTCGTCGAATGCCAAGAGCCTGACGGAGTCGGCCACCGACTGCGCAACCGGCTTGATCGCATCCTCGACCCCGTCTTTGCGTGCCTGGTGAATGGCAGCCTGAATTTCCTGCATGAAGGCGTGAAAATGAACCCGGCGTGCAGGCACATCAAGGCTGGCAACGAACAGATCCATCAACATCGACTTGCCGCGCCCGACCCCGCCCCACAAGTAAAGACCCTTGGGGGGTTCCGGTGCCTTGCGAAACAGCTTCTTGCGCGCCGGATCGGCAAGCGCGGCGCGGATGCGTTCGAATTCGGGCAACACCGCTTCCTGTGCCCGATCAGGGGTCAGCGACCCATCAGCGACACGCGCGGCGTATATTTCGGGCAGCGTTGGCATATGCGCCGGTTATCCCGTCCTTGGACAATTGTGGAGAGGGGTTATTCGACGGCGCGGATCAATTTGCGCTCCAGCACGCGCAGCACGGTTTTCAGATCGTTGCCACGCTTGAGCACCTGACCGTCAATGCCGATCACGGCGTATTGTCCTTGCTTGTTGCGCAGTTTGGGCCGCTTTTCGATCCGGTAAAGCGGGTTTTCCGCTGAGCGCCGGAAGATCGAAAACACCGCGACCTCTCGCAAGGTGGAAATGCCGTAATCGCGCCATTCACCGGCAGCCACCATCCGCCCGTAAAGCGACAGAATGACACCCAGTTCGGTCCGGTGAAACGCGATCTGCTGCGGCGCGGTATATGGGGTGGGAAACGGAGTCAGGCTGTTCATACCACATGATGTGTGCAGGCGTTTGCGTAAATCAAGCATTTTGGCAGATGTGCGGTTCGGCTGTGGAATTTAGGGCCGCTTCGGCCACATTGTTTCGCATGCGAAACAATGGGTCAACTATGCTGACCGATCACGCAAACGCCCCCTGACAGAACCATCCCGACGACATTGATGCTCCATGTGCATAAAACAACCAAAGCCGATGGCCGTCTTTGGTGATGACCTCCCAGTAATCCCGCAGCCCGTTGCGCCAGGCCGGATCGTCAAGCCACCATTCCGGCGCGATGCGTTCCGGCCCCCTGAGGGAATGTATCTTGTAATCACGCCCGCGCCATCGAAACCCCTCGGGAAGTCGTGGTGCATCCGGGGCTATCACCATCTCTGGCGGCCACATGACCAGCGGGCGCAACCGTGTTCGCGGCGGCCACGCTTTTGCAGGTTCAGACCACGCAGCCGCCACCGTAACCCAGTTCTTTTCCGGAATGTGACTGTCAGCCGGATGCAGACGGGTGATCGCGTCCATTCCCAACCGTGTCCCAAGACGCCCGATCAATCGGTCCAGAGACTTTCTCTTGCCGCCCGCCATGCGCGCCCGCCCGTCTTCTGCCGCTTCAAGATGGCCGGCGCGGGTGCGCAACTGGATCGGCTCGTGCAACACGGTTTCAAGCCGCATCATGTCGATGCCGTAACCGGCATCCAGATCCTCGATCTTGAGCCGCAACAGCGGGCGGATATGGTCGGGATCGTCAGAGGGCTTGGCCAGTGTCACGGTCATCCATTGCATCGTGGCATCGCTGCGATACGCCTCAAGCCGCAGGGTCCGCGCGCCCTGCCCCTTGGCACGCAACGATTCACACAATCGCGGCAGCATCCGGTCGATCGCCGCCATCACGTCGTCCTCCAGACCGATCGGGTCGGGCAGGCTGAGTCGCGTGGCAAAACGGTCCGGCGGCGGAGCGGCGCTGACCGGTTCGGGCAGACTGCCCAGCGCCTGATCCATGCGGGCCACCAGCCCCCGACCGAACCGTCGCACCAATCCGGCGCGGGGTTGTTCGACAAGGTCTTGCACCCGTCGCAGGCCAAGCCGGGACAGTTGCGCCATCGAATGCGCCTCCAGCCGCAACGCCGCAAGCGGCAGCGGCGCGAGCGCACGGTAGGTTTCTCCGGGGGCCGCGATGCGCAGATTGGCTTGGTCGGCAGACACGCTTACCGCCGGTGCCGCGCCACCACGCTCCCAGTGCCGCCGCTTGCCAGCCCGCGCCCGCGTCGCGCGCGCCTCCTGGTCAATAGCGTCACCGCTGCGGTGATGTCCTGCCGCCTGCGTCCCACCGAACCGCGCCAGCGCCCATGCGCCACCCAGCGTGTCGGCAATGCCCAGTTGCACCGACAGGCCAAGCCCGGTGCAGTCGTCCTCGATCTGCCGCGCCACGCCGTCCTCGCCGCCGAAAAGATGCGCACATCCCGTCAGATCAATCACCAGAGCATCGGGTTTCTCTTGCGCCACCCAGGGTGAGAACTTGCCCGCCCAGCGGTGCAACACCCCCAGAAACGCCGCCTCTGCATGGGGGTTGGACAGGCGTGTCAGAAGATCGGCGCTCATCGCGTGGGCGTCACGCAATGGCTGGCCTTCGTACAACCCGATGGCTTGCGCGGCGACGGAGAGAGACGCCAGAACCTGCGCTTGCCCCACGTCCTTGACCACCGCAAACGGCACCTCTCCCAGATTGGGATCGCGGCGGATATGCCGTTCGGCGGCCAGCCTGGGAAACCAGATGGACAGGATACGTCGATTTCGCATGAGACTCGCGGCAGCAAATGTTCTACTTTTGTTCCAATACACCTCTGCGCGGTAACGAGTCGAGGAAAAGGTCGTATTCAAAAGTGGGGATTCGTCACACTGACATCGCTGCCCGCAAACGCCATGATGCAGGAAAATGACCTATTGATATGCCACAAGGACGCCTCATGCGCTTTTCGCTGAACCGCCGCCGCTTTTCCGATTTGTCCGAACAGGAAATTCTGGCGCTCGCCATTTCCTCGGAAGAAGACGACGCCCGCATTTATCGCAGCTATGCCGAACGCCTGCGATCCGAATACCCGGCAACCGCCGCGATCTTCGAAGGCATGGCCCGCGAAGAAGATGGCCACCGCCAAAGTCTCGTGGAACTGCACCGCGACAGGTTCAGTGACACCATTCCTCTGATCCGGCGCGAGCATGTGGCGGGGTTTTACGCCCGCAAGCCGGTCTGGCTGATCGAGAACCTTGGCATCGAGCGTGTGCGCGCCGAAGCGGAGGCGATGGAGCATGACGCCGAGCAATTCTATCTCGCCGCCGCCAAACGCACGACAGATGCCGCGACGCGCAAGTTGCTGGGGGATCTGGCCGCTGCCGAGGCCGGGCATCAGACGACCGCCGAACAGCTCGAAGCCGAACATCTGGATCACGCCTCCCGCACCAGCGAGGAAAACAACGCCCGCCGTCAGTTCGTGCTGACATGGGTGCAGCCCGGTCTTGCCGGTCTGATGGACGGGTCGGTATCGACCCTCGCGCCGATATTCGCCACCGCGTTCGCCACGCATGACACCTGGACGACGTTCCTCGTCGGACTGGCGGCCTCTGTGGGGGCGGGCATCTCGATGGGCTTCACCGAAGCGGCCTCTGATGATGGCCAGTTGTCAGGGCGCGGCTCTCCCTACAAGCGCGGATTCGCCTCTGGCATCATGACCACGCTGGGCGGGTTGGGACATGCCTTGCCTTACCTTATCACCGATTTCTGGACCGCAACGATCATCGCCTTTGTCGTGGTGTTCATCGAGCTTTGGGCGATTGCGTGGATTCAGAACAAGTATATGGACACGCCGTTTTTCCGCGCCGCGATGCAGGTCGTTCTGGGCGGCGCACTGGTCTTTGCCGCCGGTGTTCTGATCGGCAGCGGGTAGGCCCCGGTCGCAAGCAACCGAGGCCAGAGGCAATGTCAGCCCTTGGAGAATTCCGGGTAGGCCTCCATGCCAAGCTCCGCCATGTCGAGCCCGTAGATCTCGTCTTCTTCGGTAACGCGAATGCCGAGCGTTGCCTTGAGCAGCATCCACATCGCAGCGGACGTCACGATGACAAAGATCGCGACAACCGAAATCCCGTAGAGCTGCACGCCAAGTGACGCATCCGGGTTGGTCAGAACCACAGCGAGCGTCCCCCAGATACCGCAGAAGAGGTGAACGGGTACGGCACCGACCACATCGTCGATCCCGAGCCTGTCGAGCAACGGAACACCAAGAACCACGATCATTCCGCCGATGCCGCCGATCAGCGTCGCGATACCCAAGGTCGGCATCAGCGGCTCTGCGGTGATCGAGACAAGACCGGCCAAAGCGCCGTTCAGGGCCATCGTCAGGTCTGGTTTTTTGTAGAGTGCCTGCGTCAGCAACAGTGCCGCAATCGCGCCGCCGGCTGCCGCCGCATTGGTGTTGGCAAAGATACGGCTGATGTCGGCCACATCGCCAACGGTGCCCATCGCCAGTTGCGACCCGCCGTTGAAACCGAACCACCCCATCCAGAGGATGAATGTCCCCAAGGTCGCCAGCGCCAGATTGGAGCCGGGCATCGGCACGGTCTTGCCGCCTTTGTACTTGCCGATGCGCGGCCCGAGAATGATCGCTCCCACCAAAGCCGCCCAGCCGCCGACCGAGTGCACGACCGTGGACCCCGCAAAATCAAGAAACCCCGCCTGATCAAGAAATCCGCCGCCCCATTTCCAGGATGCCTGCAAGGGGTAGATGACCGACGTGAGCACGATCACGAAGGCCAGAAACGGCCACAGCTTGATCCGTTCGGCCAATGCGCCCGACACGATGGAAGCGGTTGCCGCACAGAACATCAGTTGGAAAAAATAGTCGGACCCGGTGGCGGCGTAACCATAATCATCGGCGTTCTCAGCCGTTACGCCAACCGCTTCGAGTACAGCCGGACCCCAGACGCCCGAAAGCACACCCTCGCTCAGCCATGTTCCCAGCGGGTACATCAGGTTATAGCCAATGAGGTAATAAAAGATCGACGCCAGCGAAAACAGCGCGATGTTCTTGGTCAGTTGCATCGTCACGTTCTTGGAACGCACCAGCCCGGCTTCGAGCATCGCAAACCCGGCCGCCATGAAGAACACCAGAAACCCGCCAACGAGAAACAGCAGGGAATTGAGGATGAAGACGCTATCCGTTGACGCCGCAGCCCCCGCCACAGGGCCTTCTTGGCCCATGCCTGTCGCTGGCAGCAGCACAATCGCGGCTGCAACCGAAAAGGGTTTGAAGACTTTTATCATGGTGGTTTCCTCGTTGTGTATCCCGACGTTGGCGCCTGTGGGCCAACGCGTTGCCCCGTCAGAAGACGCAAGCGGGTCACGGAAAGGAAAGTCCGCGCGGCACCGGTTTCGGACGCACGAACGACAAAGTTGCACAATTTTTGCACAATTTTCTAGGTTTGATTAATTTTTAGACTAAAAATAAAGTTGCGTGTCCGGTGCCGACGGTCCACATCGTCGTGAAAACCCACTAAATTGCCGAAAACGAGCAGCATTACAGGCGGTCGACATGACTGATTCACGACGTGGCAAAGGCCGACTGGTGGCGGACCGCCGGTATCCCGGCAAATCCGCCAAGGCCAAGCCGCGAAAGGCCGCCAAACCGCGCAAACCGGCACCGGCAAAGCGCAAGGCCGCAGGCTCAAAGCCAAGACGGGGTATTGTCGGGTTCTTCACCGGCATCATCGGCCTGATCTTCAGGTTCTTCCTTCGGTTGTTCATCCGCGCCGGGCTTGTCGCCGCGCTGATCCTCGCGGCCTTCGTGGGGTATACTTACACGACATTGCCGGAGGTTTCCGCCGCGCTTGACGGGCGTGCGCGCGGGTCGGTCCAACTGCTCGACCGGGACGGTGTGGCGTTTGCCTGGCGGGGCGACCAGTTCGGCGGCGTGGTCACGGCAGAGTCAGTGTCGCCCCATCTCAAGAACGCGGTGGTCGCGACCGAAGACAAACGGTTCTACTCCCATTTCGGCCTCTCTCCGCGCGGCATCGCGTCAGCGGTGCGCATCAACCTCTCCGAAGGGCGCGGGCCGTTATCGGGTCACGGCGGGTCCACGATCACGCAACAGACCGCCAAGCTGCTGTGCCTTGGGGTCAAATACGATCCGAACAACTGGAAGAACGAAGCCGAATACATCGCCGATTGCCGCCGTGGCTCACTGGCCCGAAAGGCCAAGGAGGCCGTCTATTCGTTGGCGATGGAGGTTAAATACACCAAGAATGAAATCCTCTCGATCTACCTCAATCGCGCATATATGGGCGGCGGAGCCTATGGTGCATCGGCAGCGTCAGAGAGGTACTTCTCCAAGCCGGCCTCGGCCCTGACAGCGCAGGAAGCGGCAATGATCGCGGGTTTGCTGACGGCCCCGTCCAGTCTTGCGCCGACATCCAGCCTCGAACGCGCGCAAGCGCGCGCGGCGACGGTGCTGCGGTTGATGAACGATCAGGGCTATCTGAGCGATGCGGAAACCAAGGCCGCCCAAGCCAATCCGGCCACGCTGTCAACCGAGGCGGAGACCAAGACAGGCGGGTATTTTGCGGATTGGGTCATGCAGTCCGGCCCGGATTTCTTTACCCGCGACACGACCGAGGATGTCATCATCCTGACCACGCTGGACCAGCGCATCCAGAAAGCAGCCGAAGACGCGATCAAGGCGATCTTTTCCACCAAGGTGAGCGCAAGCTCCAAAGCCGAAGCGGCAATCGTAGTGATGTCGGCGGACGGTGCCGTGCGCGGCATGGTGGGGGGACGCAAGACCAATGTTTCGGGCGTCTTCAATCGCGCCACGCAGGCGAAACGACAGACGGGATCGGCGTTCAAGCCCTTTGTCTACGCCACGGCGCTGGAACTGGGTTACACCCCGTATGATACGGTCGAGGACGCGCCCTTCTGCATGAACATTCCCGGCTCCGGCAAATGGTGCCCGGAAAACTACAATGCCGGGGTCTATGACGGACCGGTGACCTTGATCGACGCTCTGCGGAGAAGCCTGAACGTGCCGGCGGTCAAAATCTCGGAATCGGTGGGCCGCGATCTGGTGCGCAAGGTGTCCGAGGATTTCGGGATCGACAGCACGCTGACCGACACGCCGGCGCTGGCTCTCGGGGCGTCAGAAGCCTCCTTGCTGGAAATGACAGGGGCCTATGCCGGCATCCTCAACGGCGGCTCTTCGGTCACACCGTACGGGTTGCGCGAATTGCGGCTGAAGGGTGAGGACACGCCGATGATGGGCGCTGGCGGCGGTATCGGCGAACGAGTGATCCGCGAAGACGCAGCGCGGCAACTGATTTGGATGATGGAGAAAGTCGTCTCGAACGGGACCGGAAGCCGGGCAAAGCTACCTGACCGGCAGGCCGCGGGAAAGACAGGCACGACGCAGGCCGCCCGTGATGCGTGGTTCATCGGGTTCACTGCGGACTATGTCGCGGGTGTCTGGATGGGGTATGACGACAACACGCCGCTCACCGACGTGACCGGCGGAGGATTGCCTGCCGAGATCTGGCGCGAAGCGATGGTGCGCGTACATCAGGGCTTGCCCGTCCATCCCCTGCCCATGACAGAGCCGGACGCACCGCGTCAGGTCGTGCAACCCCAGCAGCCACAGCAACAAGCCCCGCAACGCCAACCGCAAAGCGGCAATGCGCTGGAAAACGCACTCAACCAACTCTTACGCGACATCCTTGGCGGCAACTGACGTATCGACACCCCAAAGGCCCGACGCCCCTTTCCATTTCAGACATGGCGCAATAGCGTCAAATCAACATCACTCCGGAGGATAAAATGACCAACCCCATCGAAGCCCGCCTTTCCGAACTCGGCCTGACATTGCCTGACGCGCAAGCGCCTTCCGCCAATTATGTGCCGTTCGTGAAATCCGGTAATCAGATTTTCGTCTCCGGCCAGTTGCCGAATGGACCGGACGGATTGATCAAAGGGAAAGTTGGCGCAGAGCTGGATGTGAACGCCGGTGCCGAAGCGGCCAAATACTGTGCTCTGGGTCTCTTGGCGCAGGCGCGCAAGGCTGCGGATGGCGACTTATCGCGTATTCGTGTGCTCAAATTGGTAGGGTTCGTCAATTCGACCCCTGACTTCGAAGAGCAGCCCAAAGTCGTGAACGGCGCCTCGGACCTGATGGTCGAGGTTCTGGGCGACAATGGCCGTCACGCCCGATCTGCCGTTTCCGCAGGCGCACTGCCGTTCGGTGTTGCGGTCGAGATCGAAGGCATCTTCGAGATCAAATGACCAGGCTGCCATCCGAGTTTCTATCCCGCCCGATTGCGCATCGCGGCTATCACGACAAGACCGCTGGCCGGATCGAAAATAGCCCGGCCGCGTTTGCCGCCGCGATCGCGGCCGGGTACGGGATCGAAATGGATGTGCAACTGTCGTGCGACGGTGTGGCGATGGTGTTCCACGATTACGATCTGGACCGCCTTACCGATCAGACCGGCCCGGTGCGCGACCGCGATGCACGCGCGTTGCAAACCATCGGGTTGAGCGGTGGGGCCGACATGATCCCGACGCTCGACGCAGTGCTGGATCAGGTGAACGGAGCGGCACCGCTGCTGATCGAACTGAAGGACCAGCACGGCGAAATGGGCGAAACCGACGGGACGCTGGAAGTTGCGACGGCGGAGGCGCTGAACGGCTATAGCGGCCCGGTGGCGCTGATGTCGTTCAACCCTCACATGGTTGCCCGACTTCAGACGCTGTGTCCGCATGTGCCGCGCGGCATCATCAGCTCGGCATGGCACAAGGAAAACGACCCCCATGTGCCGGTCGACACACGCGCCAGGCTGGTCGGCATTCCCGATTTCGAACGCGTCGGCGCAAGTTTTATCAGCCACGATGTGAAAGACCTGAAGTCGCCGCGCGTCGAACAGATCAAGGCCAACGGATTCCCGATCTTGTGCTGGACCGTGCGCAGCCCCGAACAGGAGCGTGAGGTGCGCAAGATCGCCGACAATATCACCTTTGAGGGCTACGCCGCTTGAACCCTGCCGAAAGCGGCCCAAGTCTTTAGGGTCACGAGGGATCACCATGCCGCAACCGGCCCAAGCGCCTACACTCTCCGTTACCATGCACCCCTCCATCGCGCAGATCGCTGCGGTGGATTGGGATGAGTGCGCATGTCCGGAAACGTCCGACGGAGGACGACCCTATGATCCGTTTACGACGCATCGATTCCTCTTGGCCCTGGAGGAGAGCGGGTCGGTTGGCCCGGGAACGGGTTGGGAGCCGCGATACCTGACCGCCGAAATGGATGACCAGATCATCGCCTGCGCACCGCTTTACGCCAAGGGCCACAGCCAGGGCGAGTACATTTTCGATCACAACTGGGCGCATGCCTGGGAACAGGCGGGAGGGCGGTACTATCCCAAGCTCCAGATCGCCGTTCCTTTTACCCCCGCCACAGGGCGGCGCTTTCTGACCCGGCCGGGATACGAGGTCGAAGGCATGAGCGCCTTGATCCAAGGCGCGGTGCAGGTTGCATCAGAGAACGATTTGTCCTCGCTGCACGTCACGTTTTGCACCGAAGCCGAAGCCATTGCCGGCGAGCGGATCGGCCTATTGCGCCGTCGCACGCAGCAATACCATTGGCAGAATCGCGGTTACGACAGCTTTGACGCATTCCTGGGAGACCTGAGTTCGCGCAAGCGCAAGGCCATTCGCAAGGAACGCCAACGCGCGCAGGCCTTTGGCGGCACGATACATCACTTCAGCGGCGATGACATCCGCCCCGAACACTGGGATGCTTTCTGGGAGTTTTACCAAGACACCGGCGCGCGGAAATGGGGCACACCCTATCTGACACGCCGGTTTTTTGATATTGCGCAGGACACGTTGCGCAACGACATCCTGTTGGTGATGGCGCAGCGTGACGGTGCGTGGGTCGCTGGTGCCCTCAATGTGATCGGTCGAGACACACTTTACGGGCGCTATTGGGGGTGCACCGAAGATCATCCCTGCCTGCATTTCGAACTCTGCTATTATCAGGCGATGGACTATGCCATCGCGCACGGCCACACTCGTGTCGAAGCTGGCGCACAAGGTGATCACAAGTTGTCGCGCGGGTATCTTCCGGTGCCGATCCATTCGCTGCACTGGATCGCAGACGCCGGCTTTGCGGACGCCGTTGCGCGTTTCCTTGAAGCCGAATCCGACGCGGTGGACGATGATATCGAGGTGCTGACCAGCTACGGTCCGTTCCGAAAAGCTCAGATTGAGGATCAACAATGACCGAAAAACTGTCCGACACCGCCCGAAAAACCGTTCTGGAACCCCTGTTCGAGGCCGGATGGGAACTCGATACGGACCGAGATGCCATCTGCAAAACCTTCTCGTTTCAGGATTTTACCGAGGCGTTTGCCTGGATGACCCGTGCTGCGATGTATGCCGAAAAATGGAACCACCACCCCGAGTGGCGCAACGTTTACAACAAGGTGCACGTCACGTTGACCACGCATGACGTGGACGGCCTGTCTGCGCTGGACGCGAAACTGGCACGCAAGATGGACGGGCTGTAGGGGCCGGAATTTCCAAGCCAAGGCACGCGCATACCGCTGAATTTCGGCGTTTCCTTGCCGGTTCGCTTCGCCTAACCTGCGCGCAATGGTGCGCTATGTTCTCAAAAGATTGCTCTCTCTCGGGCTGAGCCTGATTGTCGCGTCGATGGTGATCTTCGTCGTGGTAGAGGTCGCGCCCGGCGATCCGGCCAGCTTTATGCTGGGCATCAACGCGCAACCTGACACGGTCGCGGCCTTACGCGCCGAACTGGGCCTCGATCAATCCCGACCCGACCGATATCTGAGCTGGGTCACCGGCATGCTGTCGGGCGATTTCGGCACCTCCTATACCTACCGGGCGCCGGTGGCGCGCATGATTGCGGACCGCCTTTGGGTGTCGCTCCCCCTTGCGCTCTATGCGCTTGCGCTGTCGACGCTGATCGCCTTCCCTGCCGGTATTTTTGCCGCTGCGCGGCGTGGTGGGCCGGGCGACCTGACGGTCATGGGCGCAACGCAATTGGGCGTCGCCATTCCGAACTTCTGGTTTGCGATGATGCTTGTGCTGGTCTTTGCCATCAACCTGCGCTGGTTCAGCGCCGGTGGGTTTCCCGGCTGGGATCCGGGTTTCTGGGCCGGGATCAAGGCGCTCACGCTGCCGGCCATCGCGCTCGCGTTGCCGCAGGCGGCAATCCTGGCGCGCGTGATGCGCTCGTCGCTGCTCGATATTCTGGGAGAGGATTTCATGCGCACGGCCCGCGCCAAGGGTCTCTCGGCGCAACAGGCGTTGTGGCGCCACGGTTTGCGCAATGCGCTGATCCCGGTGTTGACGATCATGGGACTGCAATTCGCCTTTCTTCTGGCCGGAGCAATCATCATCGAACAGGTGTTCTTTCTGCCGGGACTCGGGCGGCTGATTTTCCAATCCATCACCCAACGCGATCTGATCGTCGTGGAATCGGTGGTCATGCTCTTGGTCTTTGCGGTCATCATGGTGAACTTCCTCGTCGATCTGGCCTACGCAATCGTCGATCCACGACTGAGATCGCGCTCGTGACCCGCAATCTGGCCATCGGCGGCGCGTTGACTGCACTGTTTGTGCTTGCCGCCCTGATCTCCTTCGTCTGGACTCCCGCGAGTGTTGAGACGATGAACATCGCCGGTCGCCTCACTCCGCCGAACTCGACCAATTTACTTGGAACTGACCATTTCGGCCGCGACATCCTTTCGATGCTCATGGTCGGCGCGCGCACGTCGATTGCCGTGGCGCTTGTGGCGGTGGGCATCGGCATGGGCCTTGGCGTGCCGCTAGGACTCGCGGCGGCGGCCAGACGCGGCAGCATGATTGACGAGGTCATCATGCGCATGAACGACCTCATCTTCGCCTTTCCCTCATTGGTCATCGCGATCTTGATCACTGCCGTGTTCGGCCCCAGCGCCACAAACGCCATCATCGCCATCGGCATCTTCAACATCCCGGTTTTTGCCCGCATCACCCGTGGTGCCGCGCTCAGCCTGTGGAAGCGCGAATTCATCATGGCCGCGCAAGTGGCTGGCAAAGGCCATGTTCGTATCAGCGCGGAACACATACTGCCGAATGTTGCCAACCTGTTGATCGTGCAAGGCACCATCCAGTTCTCGCTCGGTATCCTCGCCGAGGCGGGGCTGAGCTATGTCGGCCTTGGCGCGCAGCCGCCCACACCCAGTTGGGGGCGCATGTTGGCGGATGCGCAGACGATGGTATCGCTCGCTCCGCACGTCGCCCTGATCCCCGGTCTGACCATCGTGGCGATGGTGCTGGGCCTGAATCTGCTGGGCGACGGATTGCGCGATGCGCTTGATCCGCGCCTCAGGGTGGTGCGTGCATGACCCTTCTCCGTATCGAAAACCTCTCCGTGTCGATCTTTCACAAGCCGATCCTGAACGGCATTTCCTTGAACATATCCAAAGGCGAAATCACCGCGCTGACGGGCGAAAGCGGTTCCGGGAAATCAATGACCGCATTCGCGACAATGGGTCTGCTGCCCAGAAGCACCCGAACCAGCGGAGCGATCACGTTCGACGGAAAGAACCTGCTCACGCAACCGGAGTCCGCGTTGTGCAACTTGCGCGGCCGCGAGATCGGCATGGTATTTCAGGAGCCCATGACAGCGCTCAATCCGGTGCAGACCATCGGAGCGCAAGTGCGCGAAACCATCCTGATCCACAATGCAATGCCGCCCGATCAAGCCACCGACCGGACCCGCGACGTCCTCGCTCGCGTCGGGCTGCCACCGGATCGTGTACCGCCTGGCCGATATCCGCATGAACTGAGCGGCGGTCAGCGCCAGCGCGTCGTGATCGCCATGGCCATCGCCCTGCGCCCGCGCCTGTTGATTGCGGACGAACCGACAACCGCGCTTGACGTGACGACTCAGGCGCAAATCCTCGATCTCCTCAAAGCGCTGGCCCGGCAAAACGGCATGGCGCTGATGATGATCACGCATGATCTCGCGGTGGTCAGTGAGATGGCCGATACACTGCACGTCATGCGCCGTGGCGACATCGTGGAAAGCGGCCCGACACGCGAAGTTCTGCGCCACATGCGCCACCCCTATACGCGCCAGTTGTTCGAAGCCTCGCGCCATAAGGCCGATCTTAGCGCATCCAAGGCCGACGCGCCGCTCTTGTCAGTGCAAAACGTCACCCGCGACTATCCCCTCACCCGGCAATCCCTCTTTGGACCGCGCCAAACGTTTCGCGCCGTCAACAATGTGAGCTTTGAAATCAAGCGTGGTGAACGGGTTGGGCTGGTCGGCGAATCCGGCTGCGGGAAATCCACCCTCACGCGCGCCATCCTCGGACTGGAGCCCACGCAACACGGCCAGATCACCCTTGATGGCACGCCCGTCTGGACGAGCGGACCGAATGTATCCGTGCGCCGCAAGATGCAAGTGGTGTTTCAGGATCCCTATGGCAGCTTCAATCCCCGCCACAAGGTCGCGCGCCTCATCACCGAGCCGTTTCACCTGCTCGAGACCCCGCCGACGGGTGCGAAACGCGCCAGAGCTATCGCGGAGGCGCTGACGGCAGTCGGTCTTGAGCCGGGCGACGCTGACAAGCACATCCACGCCTTCTCCGGTGGTCAGCGCCAGCGGATCGCCATCGCCCGCGCCCTCATCATCAAGCCGCAACTTATCATCTTCGACGAAGCGGTGTCGGCCCTCGATGTGCGGGTACGCGCTCAAATTCTCGACCTCATGGCGCAGCTCAGCCGAGATTACGGTCTGACGTATCTGTTCATCAGTCACGACCTGAGCGTCGTACGTTCGATCACCGATCGCGTGCTGGTCATGCGCGCCGGAGAAATCATTGAAGATCGTCCGACTGACGCCCTGTTCGACAGTCCAAGCCATCCATACACACGCACCCTGATCGACGCGGCGCCGCGACTGCCCGCGTTTGCGGAGGCCACTCATGCTGCCCAACCTTCCATTTGACCCAAGCCATTGCCTGATCGACGGCACATGGCGCGCCACAAATGCCACCCTGCCGCTGATCAATCCGTCCACGGGCGAAACCCTGTGCAACATCGCACGCAGTTTCGAAGACGACGTGAACGCCGCCGTTATCGCCGCACGATCTGCACTGGAAGACACCTGGGGCAGGATGACCGCGCTTGAACGGGGCCGTTGCCTGACCCGGCTTGGTCAGCTGGTGCTGGACAACGCCGATCTGCTCACGACGCTCGAAGCACTGGATGTGGGTAAGCCGCTATCACAGGCGCATGCCGACGCCGTTGCGCTTGCACGGTATTGCGAATTTTACGGCGGCGCGGCCGACAAGCTACACGGCCAGACGATCCCGTATCTCGACGGCTACACCGTCTATACCCTGCGCGAACCCCACGGCGTGACAGGCCATATCGTGCCGTGGAATTATCCGATGCAGATCATCGGTCGCTCGGTCGGTGCCGCCCTCGCCATGGGCAATGCCTGCGTTCTGAAGCCTGCCGAAGACGCGTGCCTGACCGCGCTGATTTTTGCCCATCTCGCCAAAGAGGCAGGCTTTCCCGACGGCGCGCTGAACGTCATTCCGGGCCTCGGGTCCGAAGCCGGCGCCGCGCTGGCTCGCCATTCCGGAATCCAGCATCTGAGCTTCACCGGCTCGGTGCGAACCGGCAAGGCGATCCAGATCGCCGCCGCTGCAAACGTGGTGCCGGTCACGTTGGAGTTGGGCGGCAAATCCCCCCAGATCGTGTTCGCCGATGCCGATCTCGACGCCGCGTTACCGTTTCTCGTGAATGCAGGGCTGCAAAACGCGGGTCAGACCTGCTCTGCCGCATCGCGTATTCTGATCCAGCAAAACGTCTATGACGAGGTCGCGGACCGTATGGCGGACGCTTACCGGGCCAAGACCATCGCCCCGGCCTGCGACGATCCTGATATCGGCCCGCTGATTTCGATCCGCCAGAAAGAGCGTCTGGAAACGACCCTGCGCGCAGCACAGGACCTGACCTGCATTGCCCGGACTCCCATGCCGCAAAACCTTCCTGAAGGCGGTGCTTACGTACAACCACGGCTTTACGGCCCGACGCCGCCGGATCATCCGCTTGCCCAGGACGAGCTTTTCGGACCGGTGCAGGTCTTGATCCCGTTTGACACGGAGACGGACGCGCTCGAGATTGCCAACGGCACCGAGTACGGCCTCGTCGCTGGCGTCTGGACGCAGGACGGCGCGCGGCAAATGCGTCTGGCAAAAGCGCTCAGAAGCGGGCAGGTTTTCCTGAACAACTACGGCGCGGGGGGCGGGGTTGAACTGCCCTTTGGCGGCGTCGGGAAATCCGGCCACGGCCGGGAAAAAGGGTTCGAGGCACTTTACGGGTTCTCCACGCTCAAGACCGTCGCCGCGCGACATGGATAAAGGAACATCACGATGAAACTCAAAGGCAAAACCGCCATCGTCACCGGCGCCGCATCGGGCTTTGGCGCAGGAATCGCGCGTAAGTTCGCCGCCGACGGGGCGCGAGTCATGGTGGTTGACCTCAATGAACCGGACGCAAACAACATCGCCGATGAGATCGGCGGCATCGCCTATCGGTGTGATGTCTCGAGCGGCAATCAGGTCTCGGATATGATCGAAAGCGCGCTGACAGAGATGGGTCACATCGACATTCTCGTGAACAACGCCGGGATCACCCATCTGCCAACTCCGCTTGAAGAAGTCAGCGAGGAAGATTTCGACCGCGTCTTTGCCGTCAACTGCAAATCCGTCTACCTGACCGCCCGCGCCATCGTTCCGCATTTCAAACATCGCGGCAGCGGCGCGATCCTGAATATCGCCTCCACCGCAGGCGTGTCGCCGCGACCCCGGCTGAATTGGTATAACGCCTCAAAGGGCTGGGTGATCACGGCGACACGCACACTGGCGGTCGAACTTGCGCCTGAGGGTATCCGCGTCAACGCGCTCAATCCGGTGGCTGGTGAAACCCCGCTGCTCAAAAGCTTCATGGGCGAAGACACGCCGGAAACACGGGCCAAATTTCTATCGACGATCCCCCTCGGCCGCTTTTCGCAGCCCGAGGATCTCGGCAATGCCGCCGCCTTTCTCTGCTCGGACGAGGCCAGCATGATCACCGGCGTATGTATGGAAGTCGACGGAGGCCGCTGCATATGATCTCTCATTCTTCTTGCCGGAAATATCCCGGGGGGTCCGGGGGGCTGGCCCCCCGGCCTGTCGCGGCATGAGACCCGGTCCACGCAATCTCATCACCGACGTGGCCGGCCTCAAAGTGGGCAACGCTCAGGACGACGGCCTGAAATCGGGCACCACCGTTCTCTTGTCCGAAGACGGCCCCATGACCACCAGCTACGCCGTCATGGGCGGTGCACCCGGCACCCGCGACACCGATTTGCTGGAACCTGATAAAACCGTTCCCGGTGTCGACGCGCTTGTGCTTTCAGGCGGATCGGCCTTTGGTCTTGCCGCCGCACAGGGCGTGATGGACGCGCTGGCAGAGCAAGGCCGGGGCTTCGCCGTTCACAGCGCCCGAGTTCCAATCGTTCCAGCCGCGATCCTGTTTGATCTGCTCAATCATGGCGACAAGAACTGGACGGAAAACCCTTATCCCGCCCTGGGGCGCGCCGCCTTGGTCGATGCGCGTCATGACTTCCGGATCGGGACCGCAGGTGCCGGCACCGGTGCCACCGACGCGCGGCACAAGGGCGGGCTCGGTTCAGCCTCGTTCAGGTTGGCGGATGGCACGACCATCGGAGCGCTGGTGGCTGTCAACGCTCTGGGCAGCGCAACCACACCCTCGGGCAAACATTTCTGGGCGGCTCCGTTCGAGGTCAGAGGGGAGTTCGGCGGCCTCGGGCCTGATCCTGAAATCGGACTGCAACCGTTGCCCGCGAGCCGCAAGGCACAGGCGATGGCCAGCCATGCCAACACCACGATTGCCATCGTCGCGACCGACGCGATGCTGGACAAGGCGGGGTGCAAACGGCTTGCGACGGCGGCGCATGATGGCATGGCCCGTGCCATCGTGCCAGCGCACACTCCGTTCGATGGCGATCTCGTATTTGCGTCAAGCACCGCACGACGGCGCCCGCCAAGCGAGGACATCGCCCCGCTTCTTGGCCATTACGCGGCGGTCTCCCTGTCACGCGCTATTGCCCGCGCGATCTGGGAAGCCACTCCAAGCGACGGGGATGCCTTGCCGACCTTCCGCAACTCATTAAGCTAAGGTGGCCGACAACCCGCTGCACCACGACGTTCGTCAGCGCAGGATCGGCGGCTTGGCCGGATCACTTCCCGGAGCCACCGGCGTCAGCCGCTCTAGGATTTCAGGTTCTGGCAAATCGAAACGCAACCCGACACGCGCCAACTGTGCCGTTACCGGATCGCTGTCGCGCAGGAACACCACGTCAAGCGTGGCGGCCTCCAGACCGGAGAACACCAAGGCTTCCTGGATCGCGCGTGCCAATGCGCTTTCAGCACCTGGCACGGTGCCGGTGAAACCGATCAAATGGCCACGCACACCGCTGTCGTAGACAACCTCGGCCAGATACCCCCGCCGCGCCAATCCAGTGGTCGTGCGCAGCTTCGCATCTATTGCTTCCAGCAACCCGTCCGGCAACCCCGATGGCGCGCGAAACTCCTCTGGACGAGCTTCAGCCTCAACCGGAGCGGTGCGCACGGTTTCGGCCAACCAATCAACCGCCTCGGCCGGCAACAGGATCGCCGACGGCGCAATGTCGGGGTTCAGCGCCAGCCCGATGCCCTGACCCATCAACATTCCTGACACAGCGCGCCCTGACAGTGCCGCATAGGGCACGGCGCGCCCCGCGAATGCACTCAGGCGGTCTTCGGTATCAAAGACCAGCACGTAGCGCGCATCCTCAACCTCGAAAAGTTCCGGCACGGCCTGATCGCCGTCAGCTTCCTGTGCGAGCATCAGGAACAGTTCGGCTTCGGCCAGACGATCGTAAAAACGCAACCGCGCGGTGCTGTCATCGGGCGCAGCCTCCATCGCGGTATGCGCGCGGTCCAACGGAGTTTGCTCAGTCATGCCATCACCTCTTCCACCCGCGCACGCAAGGCGGGCAACACCTCGGTTTCGAACCACGGGTTCTTCCTGATCCAAGCCGTATTGCGCCAACTGGGATGCGGCAAGGGCAGAACCCCCGGCCAATGGTCGCGCCACGCCTGAACGGTCTCGGTCACACCCGTTTTCACACCCAGATGGTATTTCTGCGCATAGCCACCGATCACCAGTTTCAAGGCCACATCACCAACATGCCCCAGAACCTCGTCGTGCCATGTCTGACGGCAGATCGCGGGCGGTGGAAGATCGGACCCGGCGGCGTTATAGCCCGGAAAACAGAACCCCATCGGCACGATGGCAACCCGGCTCTGATCGTAAAATGCATCGCGGTCCAGCCCGAGCCAGTCGCGCAGGCGGTCGCCGGACGGGTCATCGAACGGTATGCGGCTGGTGTGTGCCCGCATCCCCGGTGCCTGCGAACAAATCAACAGGCGCGCGCCGGGGCGGAACCAAACGACCGGTTTGGGCGCATGGCGCGTGGCGGTGACGGCAAAGCGGTCTGCACATAGCGTGCATTTAGAAAGGCGATCCTGAACTCTCATGTCATCTGATGTAGGCGGCGTGCGCTCGAACCAAAGAGGCGGGAACGATCAAACGCGTACCGAATTGCACCATTTGGGCAATGTGGCGCAAATGATCAGGGCGGAACCCGATACAACCTTCCGTCGGATAGCCGGGCCGGCGCCAGCGATGCAGAAAGATGGCTGACCCCATTCCAGCCTGTGCATCCGGCCAGTTCCAATCTGTCAGCATCACCAGATCATAAAGCGGATCAGCCCGCCGCAGGACTTCGTGGCTATGCTCGTAGGGCGCGCGCACGAGCGAATTGTACTGCGCCTGCCCGCTGGCATCAGACCACAAATCGCCCGGTCTGATCGGCCGCGCCCAATCCGCCGGACGCGCCATGCGGTCGGGGCGGTACAGCATTCCGACGATCTGATGCGTCCCCACCGGCGTAGCACCGTCGCCTTCACGTTTGTCCGCAGAAAGACCGCCACGTCCGATGGTGCAAGGCCAGTCCCTGCCCATGAAGCGGATTCCACGATGCGTCAGCACCATATCGGCAGGCGTCACAACAAATGCCCCGATTTGCGCGCTTTCGTCTTCAGGTATCCGGTGTTGTGCGGATTTTCCCCGACTTTGAGCGGCACACGCTCGGTCACGTCGATACCGCATCGGGACATCATTGCCATCTTGGCCGGATTGTTCGTCATCAACCGCACCGACGTGAACCCGAGCTTGCGCAACAGATCAGAACCGATGCGAAAATCCCGTTCGTCATCTTCAAAGCCGAGGCGGTGATTGGCCTCGACCGTATCAAAGCCCTGATCTTGCAGCGCATAGGCGCGCATCTTGTTCGCAAGCCCGATGCCGCGTCCTTCTTGGTTGAGGTAGAGCAGAACCCCCGCTCCTTCGGCGCCCATCGCGGCGAGAGCCGCATTCAGTTGTGGACCGCAATCACACTTCAGGCTGCCCAGCAGATCACCGGTGAAACAGGCGGAGTGAAGCCGCGCCAACACCGGTGCATCGCGGTCTGGTCGCCCGATCTCGATCGCGTAGTGCTCTTCCGATCCGTCTTCGGGTCGAAACACATGCAGGCGGGCGTCCTGCGCGGCGCGCAAGGGCACCCGCGCCGACACCACCTCGTCATAGATCACAGACGCTCCGATGCGCGATTGAACCGCCCCGGCGTTCAGGCACGTCAATCCGTTCGCCGCCGCGAACCCTGCCGGATCGTCCAACGGCACGACGATCACCGCGGGCAACAGCCGCGCCGATTTGGCCAGCGTCACCGCAATCCGGTGCAGCGAGGCATCTCCGCCCCGGCGCGTGGTCAACGGTCCCTTCATTGGATGCGCCAAGTCATCGGCCGGATCAGCAAGCGCCTGGACCCAGCGAACGGTCGCATCCTTGGGCAAGGCCACCCGCGCCACATCGCCGTCATAGGCGCGCGCCTTCAGCGTTTCCGCCCGCCGACCGGTAACAACCAGATCGGCCTCTTCGGACAACGCCATCAGCGCGCTCAATCGCGGGGCGCTCAAGGTTTCGGTTGCCAGCACCAAAAGCCCGGTCGCCGCGCCCAGAACGACAGGCACGCCCATGCGCAAATCCGCCCGCGCGCGCGCCAGAAGTTCTGTAATGTCAGGAGCAAGCGTCATGGTCGACATGAATTCTCCACTGGCCCCATTGCAACAAAAGGTGCCAAATCATGAAACATTTGCCCCCTGCATACACGAGGCCGTGAGACACTTGCAGCAATTCTTGCCGCCGTGCAACGCACGGACCATGTCACGATAAAGCGAGGGAGGCACGATCCGCATGGCACAGTTGAAAAACATTCTTTTGGTCGATGACGACGACGATTTGCGAGAGGCCTTGGCCGAGCAATTGGTGATGACCGAAGATTTCGAAGTGTTCGAAGCCGATTGCGGCACCGCCGCGATGGGGCGCGTCAAAGAGCAGCTCTTCGATCTGGTCATCCTCGATGTCGGCCTTCCCGACACGGACGGGCGCGAATTGTGCCGCCTCATGCGCAAGCAAGGTGTCAAATCGCCGGTTGTCATGCTGACCGGACATGATTCGGATTCCGACACCATTCTGGGCTTGGATGCCGGCGCAAACGATTACGTCACCAAGCCGTTCAAGTTTCCCGTCCTGCTGGCCCGTATTCGCGCCCAGTTGCGCCAGCACGAGCAATCCGAGGACGCCGTCTTTACGCTTGGGCCTTACACCTTCAAACCGTCGATGAAACTGCTTATCACCGAGGACGACAAGAAGATCCGCCTCACCGAGAAAGAGACGAATATTCTGAAATTCCTCTACCGCTCAACCGACGGTGTGGTCGCGCGCGATACGTTGTTGCACGAGGTCTGGGGTTACAATGCGGGTGTCACCACCCATACGCTCGAAACCCACATTTACCGTCTGCGTCAAAAGATCGAACCCGACCCGTCGAACGCGCGTCTGTTGGTGACTGAATCCGGTGGATATCGCCTGGTCTCTTGACACGGTGGGTTTTTGACCCAGATCAAAGATGCAGGGGACACAAACCCTTAGCGAAGATCACATGGAATCCCGTCGCATATGCGGGTCATCATATGTACCTCCCTGTTGGACTTGGCCCCGGACAATGCTCCGGGGTCTTTTTTTGACAGAGGCCGCAAATCGCGGCGGAAACCGCCGATCAGTATAGCCTGATCTCTCCAACAGACACCGCGGCCTCGAAGTCCGCGCCATAGGCAACGATTGCAATACTGTTGACGTCTGAAGGTGAAAAGGATTGCGGCATGCTGTCATGCGATGGAGTGAAAGAGGCAAAAGGCAACCGTATCTGCGTCCAGTCTTTCCCGGCGACAAAACTCGCGCGATACGAATACCAAACGCGGGACAGGTCAGGCGTTTTCAAGAACACATAATAGCGCTCTCCGTTGCCTTTCACCGATAGGGACACGCCCTTGGCATCTTCCGGCCACGCGTCGGAAAACCGCCGCCGCACCTGAATGAAGCCACCGTTATTGTCGGTACTGACCTGACCTGTAAGGTGCAGGACAGCGTCTTTCCCATCTCCGGAAATCGTCGCTCCGCCATCGGATACGCCCCCCATCACGCCGTCCGCCACGAAATCCCACCGGCCCTTTGCCTCGCCGGAGAAATCGTCAAATACCTCTGCCATCGCCTGCTCCGCCATGAATGTCGCCATCAAAATCGCCAAAATCCGTTTCATGCACCAAACCTAGTGCTGCTCCAGAAACAAAAAAGGGTGCCCCGACGGGACACCCTTGAGATCAACCGCTGAGCAAAACCTTACTCGGCGTCTTCTTTTTTGGTCTCTGGCGCTACTTCTTCGCCAGTCGCCTGATCGACCATCTTCATCGCAAGGCGTACCTTGCCACGGTCGTCAAAGCCCAGAAGCTTCACATAGACTTCCTGACCTTCCTTGAGCACATCCGACGGATGGTTCAAGCGACGGTTCTCGATCTGGCTGACATGGACCAGTCCGTCACGCTTGCCAAAGAAGTTCACGAACGCGCCGAAATCGACGATCTTCACGACTTTACCCTTGTAGACCTGGCCTTCCTCTGGCTCTGCCACGATCGAGTAGATCATGTCATAGGCTTTCTGGATGGCCTCGCCGTTGGGGGACGCGATCTTGATGATGCCGTCATCATTGATGTCGACCTTGGCACCCGAGACTTCCACGATCTCGCGGATCACCTTGCCGCCCGAGCCGATGACTTCACGGATCTTGTCGGTTGGAACCTGCATCGTTTCGATGCGCGGCGCGTGAACCGAGAAGTCCGCAGCACCGGTCAGCGCCTTGTTCATCTCGCCAAGAATGTGCAACCGACCCTCTTTCGCCTGAGCCAGCGCCTTTTTCATGATCTCGGGTGTGATGCCCGCGACCTTGATGTCCATCTGCAAGGAAGTGATGCCGTTTTCGGTGCCCGCAACCTTGAAATCCATATCGCCCAGATGGTCTTCGTCACCAAGGATATCGGTCAAAACCGCGTAAGAGCCATCTTCTTCGAGGATCAGACCCATCGCAACACCGGCCACCGCGGATTTCAGCGGAACGCCCGCATCCATCATCGACAGCGACCCGCCGCAGACCGACGCCATCGAGCTGGATCCGTTGGATTCAGTGATCTCGGATACGACGCGGATGGTGTAAGGGAAATCCGTTGCAGCCGGCAAAACCGCCTGAAGGGCACGCCAAGCCAGCTTGCCGTGACCGATCTCGCGACGTCCCGGAGGGCCCACGCGACCCGCTTCGCCAACCGAATAGGGAGGGAAGTTGTAGTGCAACAGGAAGTTCGACCGGTAATTGCCGTGCAGCGCGTCGATAATCTGCTCGTCGTCGCCGGTGCCCAGAGTGGTCACGACGAGGCCTTGCGTTTCACCACGTGTGAACAGTGCCGAGCCATGTGTCCTGGGCAGGAAACCGGTTTCGCACACGATATCGCGCACTTCGTTGAGGGCACGGCCGTCGATGCGCTTGCCGCTCTTGACGACGTCGCCGCGCAGGACTTCTGCCTCAAGCTTCTTGAGTGCGGCACCGAGGTTCGGATCTTCAAGCTGCTCTTCGTTCAGGGCATCCTTGATATCGGCCTTGGCCTGCGCCACCGCTGCGGTGCGTTCCTGCTTGTCATTGATCGCGTACGCCGCGCGAACCTTGTCTTCGCCATACTTTTTCACATCCGCATAGAGGATCGCGTAATCCGGCGGCTGGAAATCGAACGGCTCTTTCGCGGCTTCTTCTGCCAGCGAAATAATCAGGTCGATCACCGGCTGGATCTGCTCATGCGCGAAGGTCACCGCACCGAGCATCTCTTCCTCGGTCAGCTCGTAGGCTTCGGATTCCACCATCATCACGGCGTCTTTGGTGCCCGCGACAACCAGATCAAGCCGCTGATCGGGGTTGTTGCGCAGCTGATCCATATCCTCGACATCGGGGTTGAGGATGTATTCGCCTTCGGAATACCCGACACGGCAGCATGCGATCGGCCCCATGAAGGGCGCGCCCGAAATGGTCAAAGCGGCAGACGCGGCGATCATGGCGACAACATCAGGGTCGTTGACGAGATCGTGCGACAGAACGGTGCACATGACCAGAACTTCGTGTTTGAAGCCCGGCACGAACAGCGGACGGATCGGTCGATCGATCAGACGCGCGGTCAGCGTTTCCTTTTCGGTGGGGCGCGCCTCGCGCTTGAAGAAACCGCCCGGCACCTTACCGGCGGCATAGTATTTCTCTTGATAGTGCACGGTCAGCGGAAAGAAATCCTGACCGGGCTTGGGTTGTTTGGCGAACGTCACGTTTGCCATCACCGAGGTTTCGCCGAGGGTCGCGATCACGCTGCCATCGGCCTGACGGGCCACCTTGCCCGTTTCCAATGTGAGCGTCTCTTCGCCCCACTGCATCGTCTTCGTTGTCGTTTTGAACATCATCGTTTCCTGTTAGGGAGCACTCCCGGCCCTCCGGGTCTCCCGATATCACATGGCGGCCCCATTGCCGCCGATCCCTTTCATCCTGTCATGCGCCGGGATCGAAGCGTCACGTCTCAGATGCACGCGCCTTACAGGATTTGGGCGGCTTTGGAAACCACGTTAAACTCTGGCGTCGTAAAACCACGTCTCGCCTGTCCGCAACATTGCGTGATAGGAAAAAACCAACGCCATTTATTGCACTATCGAGGATAGGGACCACCATGTTTGCACGCGACCAGATCGCACATGAAGCCATTGACCTGCCGGACCGGTCAGACCTGACCGACGCTGCCATGCGCGCTGCGGCCAAAGCGTTCTATGAACACATGAAAACCCGTCATTCGGTGCGTGATTACGAACAGCGCCCCGTCCCCCGCGTTGTGATAGAAGATTGCATCCGCACCGCCGGAACCGCACCGTCGGGGGCCAATCACCAGCCATGGCATTTCGTGGCGATCTCGGACCCGGCGATCAAGGCCCAAATCCGAGCAGCCGCCGAAGAAGAGGAGCAAAAATTCTACGCCGGTGGGGGCGGTGACGAATGGCTAAAGGCGCTTGAGCCGATCGGCACGACAGCCGATAAGCCGCATCTGACCGATGCCGCTTGGTTGATCGTCGTCTTCGCCCAGCGCTATGGAGAATTTGACGACGGTACGCGATTCAAGAATTATTATGTCCCTGAAAGCGTCGGCATCGCGACGGGTTTCCTGATCGCTGCGCTGCATCATGCGGGGCTGGTGACGCTGACTCACACTCCCAACCCGATGAAGTTCCTGAACCACGCGCTCGACCGACCCGCTTCAGAAAAACCAACGATGATCCTAGCTGTTGGGCACGCCGCACGCGATGCGAAAATCCCCAAGGCCGCAAAGATCAAAAAACCGCTGGACGAGATCCTCAGCGTTCGGTGATATCGTGCCAACCATCTGTACCCAAAACGAAAAACGCCCGCGCTATCGGCGGGCGTTTTCCTTTACCGCGATTTCTTGGCCTTAACGGCGGATACCAAGACGCTTGATCAAATCCTGATAGCGCGCTTCGTCTTTCGCCTTGGTGTAATCCAAGAGCTTACGACGCAGAGCCACAAGCTTGAGCAGACCACGACGCGAGTGGTTGTCTTTCTTGTGGGTCTTGAAATGCTCGGTCAGTGTGGAAATCCGGCTGGTCAGGATCGCGACCTGTACTTCGGGCGAACCAGTGTCGCCTTCCTTGGTTGCAAATTCCTTGATCAGGCGGTTCTTTTCTTCAACGGTAATCGACATCGGGGTCCCCTTTCGAAGGTTAGAGTGATGGCGCAAGCCGGGATGTCGTCCAGCAAGGCCCATGGAGAATCTCTGCCAGCAGGCAGATGCGCGCGTATAGGCAATTCCCATGCGATTGGAAACCCCCTCATACCGCTTGCCCGCGTGCGTTTGAAGCGCGGGCGCTTGATGTCAGTTCTGCAGTGCTCACCTGCGCTCTCACCTCGCCATCCAGAAGGATGTCTGTCCACTCCGGACCGCCCAGTTCGGAAAGGCGCAGAGTGATTTCCGGCGCGCGTGACGATGCCAGATCCGCCTGTTGCAGCACGAAGTCCTGCGCCTCTTCGAAAGAGTAGAGCCGCGTCGGCAAGATCGGTTGCATGACGGGTGTATTGATACGTCCCAACGGCTGAAAAAGGCCCAGCGACGTGATTGGAACGTCGGGCCAATCGGGTGGCGGCGTGCGGTAGACGGATCGATCCAGAACAGCAGCCCGGCGCGGTTCTGCAAAGGTGATGCGGGAAAAACAGAAAAGGCCCAAAAGACAGAGCGAAAAATAAATCATGACAACCTACGCCGTGAGTGATGTCACAAACGTTAGGCACAAAAAGTAAACGAGCGGTTTTCGCGCGCGCAATTCGGAAACGAATGCCTGTAAAATTCGAACGTTTATCGCTCTTGCCAAGCCACAGGCGCGGTGTCGAAAGACACATAAAGCGGATGCCTCGGATGGCCGTGCTTCGTCAGGCCCAGATGATGCGCAGCGGCGGGCAACCGCCTTGCAACCGTCAATGCGCGTCCTTGATATGCACCATGTGCTCCCCATGCCGCAATGATCAGGCCCGCGCGATCCGACCAATGCTCCAGGACCGCATCATTGAACGGCCCCACAGGCTCTGCCGCACGTTTCAGATCGGCGGGTTTCGTGGCGCGAAAGGCAAAGATATTGGCAATCATCACCGCCCCGAACCCCATGCGCCGCGCCCGTGTCTCGCAGCGCGCGACAGTTGGATCGTTGCGATGTTCATCCGCCGTGGAGGGGTTCAACATGATGAACAAGACCGACCGCTGATCTGCATTCCAAAGCCGCGACAGCCCGTAGCGATAGTGACCGCATGGCGAATACCACACCCGCGAAACGCAGTCTTCACCCTCATGCGTGCGGCACACCAATCGGTCGCACAGGTTTGCCGGCAAGTCGGTCACGCAGTGACAAAAACCCGCGTGGGGTGCACTTCGCCCGATTTGTAGCGGCCCACCGCAACCGGTTCGCCGTCATGCGACACCCAGCATTCTTCGCCATACTCGAGCCCCGACGCCACAACCATCGCCGGATTTCCGTTGCGCAGCTTGACCGCCGCTTCAGCAGAGCAGGACACTTCCGGCAACTCGACCAGACCTTCCGCCACCGGGCGCAGATGCGCGTCGAGTTCGGGCGTGCGCGCCATCGTCTCGATCTGTTCGAGTGTCAGCGCATCTCCGGCGTCAAACGGCCCGGACCAGGTGCGCCGCAAGTGCAGAACATGGCCATAACACCCAAGTGTTTCACCCAGATCGCGGGCGATCGAGCGGACATACCCGCCCTTGCCGCACACCAGTTCAAGTTCAGCATGATCAGCATCGGGCCGATCGAGCAGGGTCAGTTCTTCCACCCAAAGCGGGCGCGCGGACAATTCCATTTCCTCGCCGTCGCGGGCGCGTTTATAGGCGCGCTCCCCATCAATCTTCACGGCCGAGAATTGCGGTGGGACCTGCTCGATATCTCCGACAAAGCCGTGCAACGCTTCCTTGATTTCGTCATCCGTCGGACGCAGATCGGACGTGGCGATGACGTCGCCTTCAGCGTCATCAGTGCGGGTCGCCTGCCCCCAGCGCACGGTGAACCTGTAGGCTTTCAACGCGTCGGTGATGTAGGGCACGGTCTTCGTCGCCTCACCCAGCGCTACGGCAAGAATTCCGGTTGCGTCCGGATCGAGCGTTCCCGCATGACCCGCCTTCTTGGCATCGAGCGCCCAGCGCACCTTGTTCACGACAGCGGTCGAGGTCGGCCCGGCGGGTTTATCGACCACCAGCCAACCGGAAATATCGCGCCCCTTGCGTTTGCGTCCCATGATGCCCTCGCCTAGATGAAAGACCGGCGAGGTATCGCAGGCGGTTCGACCTGTCAATTCTCGGCTTGAGCGTCAGTCGATTTCGCGCGCCTCGTCAATCAGCATGATCGGGATGCCATCGCGGATCGGATAGGCGAGATGGGCACTGCGGCTGATCAACTCTTGCCTCTCGGCATCGTAATCAAGGCGTCCTTGCGTCTGTGGACAAACAAGCGCCTCAAGCATCTTGCGATCGAATCCGGCACTCTCTTGGTTCATTGCAAAATATCCTCGGACTGACCGCCTCTGAGGGCGTATTCGATCAACGTTATCAAAGTCTCTCGCCGCGTCGAGAGCGAGGGTGCTTCCAGCAGAGCCTGCTTTTCCTCGGGCTCGAAATCAAGCAGCATGGACAGCGAGTTGATCAGCAATTCATCGTCGGCCTCTTTCAAGGTCGGCCAATCGGCCGAAAGATCGCGCGCGTCGAAATATCTGTCGAGAAGGTCAAGAAAGGCGTCACGATCAAACCCGCGATCGTGTTCCGGGCCCCCTTGGTCGCGGTCAAATCCATCCCAGTTCACTTCGAACTTCCGGTACGGCGTAAAGCCTTTCACCTCGTCGCCAAGGCGAAACCTTGAGATCCCGCTGAGCGTGATCATGTAGCGGCCGTCTTCGGTTTCCGAAAACTGTGTGATGCGCCCGGCACAGCCAATGAGGTGCAGCGCGTCTTCGCCGCCGTTGGGTCGGGCATAGGGTTGCACCATGCCAATCAATCTGGCGGGCGTTTTCATCGCATCTTCCAGCATCTGAAGATAGCGCGGCTCAAACAGGTGCAGGGGCAACCGCGCCCGTGGCAGCAAAAGCGCCCCGGGTAGCGGGAACACGGGGATTGACCCCGGTAATTCATGGACTCTTGTCATGGCTCAGGACGTAGCCCCCTGAACGGTTCAGGCAAATATCATCGAGCTTAAACGTCGCCGCCCGTTCAACGCGACGGGATCATTCGGCTTGAGCGCCTCGAAGATTGTCATCAGCTGCGTCTTGGCGGCACCGTCATTCCATTCACGATCACGCCGGAACAGTTCCAGCAGATGATCGACCGCTGCCTGACCATCGCCCGATGCATAAAGCGCCTGCGCCAGATCGAACCGCGCCTGATGGTCGTCTGCATTTGCATCGACCTTCGCCTGCAACTCTGTCACCGGGCCGGAATTGTTGGCTTGTTTGGCCAAGAGAAGCTGTGCGTGAGCCGCTTCGATCTCTGCGCTTTCAGAAATTTCCGCCGGCGCGCCGTTCAAAATGGCCTCGGCCTGCTCGACTTCGCCAATCGCCAGATTGGCCCGCACCAACCCCGCATAGGCCCGCGCGTGGTGCGGCTCTTCTTCCAGCACCGCCGAAAATGTCTGGATCGCATCGACAGCCGCACCCGTGTCGAGCATTTCCTCAGCCGCCTCGACAGCATCATCCAGCCCGTTTCCGGTCTCGCCGCCCGCCGCTTCGATCACCTTATCGACGAACACCTTCAACTCGGAAGGCGATTTCGCCCCCTGGAACATATCGACCGGTCGCCCTTGCACAAAGGCAATCACCGTCGGGATCGACTGGATCGGCAACCCTTGCTGGCCCAAGGCCTGCACCAGTTCCTGTGACTCATCAACGTTGAGTTTGACCATCCGCACCGCACCGCGCGCAGAGCGAACCGCCGCTTCGAGTTGAGGGCCCAATGTCTTGCACGGCCCACACCACGGCGCCCAGAAATCAACGATCACCGGTCCGTTCATGCTGCCTTCGACAACCTCGGCCATGAAGGCCTCTTGTGACACATCCTTGATCAGGTCGGCATCATTGGGGCTTTGTCCGAGTTCGATCATACCAGTCTCCTGTGGCCGCTAACGTCTCATTGCTTCGGTAAATGGCGCACCACCTGCCGTCTTGCAAGGGGGCGCCGCGTCGAGCAGCGCCTTGATCCGGCGCGCGACAGGTTCGGGATGAGTGATCGGGGCCATATGGCCTGCGCCTCCGATAACATGTTCATGCGCCACAGGAATACGCCGCTGCAACGTCGCGTGAACCGCACTGATGATGGGCAACGTCTCGGCTCCGCGCAGCAACATTACCGGACAGGCGATACCCTCCAAGCGGCCTGCATCCAGCAATCCGGCACCGTCATCCTCCAAATGTCCCTCGGTCTGTCGAACAAACGGAACCTGCTCCGCAAAGGTCCGGCGCTCCTTGTCCGAAAGCGTATCCCATGACCGTCCGTCACCCCAAAGCGCGGTGAAGAGCCGCGCCGCCTCGGCCCAGTCTTCGCGGTCCATCGCGTGGTTCACGCCCTGCATAGTTTCGAGATACCTCTGGAAAACCATCGGATCACTTTCTTTCGCCGCCGCAAACAGGACCGGCTCGATCAGCGTCAGGCTGCAAACCCGCTCGGGCATCTCTATCGCCAACCGAAGCGCCACGGTTGCGCCAAAGCTGTGACCGATCACATGGCCGCCCTGCCCCAGACAGTCGCGCGCGATCGCGGTGATCTGGTCGTGCAGATCATACGCCGGATCCCAATCGCCGCTGTGCCCGTGTCCGGGCATATCCGGCGCGATCATCGTCAAGCGATCCGCCAAAAGCGCGGCCAGGCGTGCCCACGCTCCGGAATGCGCCAATCCGCAATGCAATAGCAGCGCCGGCTCTTCCCCGTCGCCAAAGGTTCGCCAATAGACCGGAAATCCAGCCTTGACGCCCATTGGCATCAGAGCTTGCCCGCCAGATGCAGATCGAGATCGTCGATCCGGTCCTGCCCCCAGAAACGCTCGTCGGTGTCGGTGATATAGAACGGCGCGCCAAACACGCCCCGCGCCACCGCTTCCTCCTGATTGGCAGCGTAGGTCTCGGCTCCGCTCAACAAACCGCTGTCTGCCAGCGCCGGATCAAAGCCGGCGTCGGACAAGCCCGCTCGCACCACGTCATCTTCGGCAATGTCGGCCTCGTCCGCCCAAACCGCCTTGAGATATCCATGCACCAACCGCGCAAGATCGCCACCGCCGGCGGTCTGCGCTGCAATGATCGCATAAGACGTTGGGGCTGCATTTGTCGGCCAATGCGCAGGCTTGAGATTCAACGGCATGTTGTGCTTTTTCGCCTGACGCACCAATTCCTGCGCCCGGAGTTCCATACGGCTTGGGTGGCGTTCATTGGGCGGCGTTCCCCCTGTGCGCGCGAACAACGCCATGACATCCAACGGTTTATACGTGATCGTCGCGCCGTGTCTTTCCGCAACCTCCTCCATCCGCGTCCCGGCAAGATAGGTGTAGGGCGAAAGTGTTGAGAAAAAGTAATCAATGTGAGGCATCTGGCTGAACTCCGGGCTAGTGGGTTTGCCGGACGGTAGGCCCATGCTAAGGCGAGCGCAACGTCACGAATCTGTCATTTATTTCCTTTATGGAGCGCCCCTGATGCCCAGCCTTGATGAACCCAAACTGATTTCGGGCAACGCGAATTTACCGCTCGCCAAAGGGATCGCGCGGCGCATGTCGATGTATCGCGGCATGAACATCGGGCTGGTGAATGCGCGGGTCGAACGGTTCAACGATCAGGAAGTATTCGTCGAGGTTTACGAAAACGTCCGAGGCGAGGACATGTTCATCATCCAGCCGACCTCGAACCCGGCCAACGACAACCTGATGGAACTGCTCATCATGTCGGACGCGCTGCGCCGCTCCTCGGCGGCGCGCATCACCGCCGTGATCCCGTATTTCGGTTATGCACGACAAGATCGCCGCACCAAGGCGCGCACCCCGATCACCGCCAAGCTGGTGGCCAACATGATCGCCGAAGCGGGCATCGAACGCGTCTTGACGATGGACCTACACGCCGCGCAGATTCAGGGTTTCTTCGACATGCCTGTCGACAACCTCTATGCGTCACCGATCTTTGCACTCGATATTCTCAACCAGTTCAAAAACGACACCAGCGATCTGATGGTCGTCTCTCCGGATGTCGGCGGCGTTGCCCGTGCACGTGAACTGGCCAAGCGTATCAACGCTCCGCTGTCGATCGTCGACAAGCGCCGCGAAAAGCCCGGCGAGATTGCGGAGATGACCGTCATCGGCGAAGTGACCGGCAAGAAATGCATCATCGTCGATGATATCTGCGACACTGCTGGAACCCTGTGCAAGGCCGCGGAAGTTCTGATCGAGCACGGCGCGACAGAAGTACATTCCTACATCACCCACGGGGTCCTGAGCGGGCCAGCGGTTGAGCGGATCACCAATTCGGTCATGAAATCGCTGGTCATCAGCGACTCTATCCAACCCACCGAATTCGTCTCGGCGGCCCGGAACATTCGCATCGTTCCGACCGCTCCCATGTTTGCTCAAGCAATCCTCAACATCTGGAACGGAACATCGGTGTCGTCCCTGTTTGAGACCGACACGCTTGGCCCGATCTATGAAGGCATCCTGTAAAGCGACGGTCGTTATTCATCCGGGCGAACGAATCGATTTGGACTGGTTCGCCTGGGCCCTGGCAGGCAACGCCTGCGATGAGGCGGCTTAAAACATGCTTTTCACAAACATGTCTAAACGCGACAAGTTCAAGTCAGCGTGAAAAATTAATCGCGGCACAATCTCTGGCGGTATTCGCTTCATTGTTATCGCTTGCTTTTCCATGCGCGCCTTGTCGCCGATGTGTGGATTCTGCCGGGTTTTTTCGTCATCCGGGAACCCAACAAATGTACTTCGTACCGTGATCGGAAATTCCGCTAGATGGGCGCCATGCAGAGATTTTCTGCACCCTAATATCTTAAGGAATGCCGATATGAACACGCCTACCCGCGCCGCACTGGGCGCTGTCATTCTCGCAACGTCCCTCGCGTCGGTTGCTTCCGCACAAAACGTCTTTACCGGCACCAACGTCGCCGCAGACCGCAACGAAGATCTGCTCGAAGACATCGAAGACGATGCCGAGCGTGACATCACCCGGTTTGGCAACGAAGGGCGCCCGCAGGGCTTCACCGGCTCTTTCGCGCTGCGCGCTCTCGGCAGCACTGGCAACACCGACAGCCTCGACGTCGGGATCGGTTCTGATCTGAACTACGTTCAGGGACCGAACGGCTACGAGCTTCAGTTGAGCTATGTTTACGGCGAAGACGACGGTAAGAAAACCGAAGAGAGCCTGTTCTATGGCCTCGAATACACCCGCGATTTCAATCCCAAGGTCTTTGGTTTTGCAAAGCTTCAGGGGTCGGTCGATGAATTCTCTGCCTTCGAGACAGACACCTTTCTGATCCTCGGTGCTGGCTACCGCATCTTCAACGAACCCAACCGTCAATGGTCGATCCAGGCCGGTCCGGGCTACCGTTTTGCTGAAATCAGCGATGTCGGTCGTGACATCAACGAAGAGGCGTTTGGCATTTCGTCCGACTATGCGCAAAAGCTGACGGAAACCGTGTACCTGACCAACGACACCGACATCGTCACGTCGTCGCGGGACACCGTAATCTATAACGATCTGGCGCTGAGCGTCGCGATGACCAATACCCTCGCGCTGCGCACGAGCATCCTGACCGAGCATCACACCGATCCGGAGCCGGGTTTCAAAGACACCGACAACACCATCGGTCTGTCGCTGGTCTATTCCTTCAACTAAGTTGAGTTGAGCTTACTCGTACCTCATGCGAGCCAGGCACATGTAAAAGGGCGGCAGCGCAAGCTGCTGCCCATTTTCACGCCGGTCAGGGCGGTCGCGAGGGGTAACGGCTTGATCGCGCGCAGCGATCAGTCATCAGAGACTATGAGCAATCGACCTTAGATGACGTCCCAGTCATCCTCTCCCGATACTGCGCCGACCGCCATCCAGGAAATCCGCACCCGTGCAACCCGTGTGTCAAGCCAGGTGCAGAACACAGCCTCGAACCCGCTGGCCGTAACATTCTCCGCACCCAAATCGGCACGCACGTTATGGGCTGTGTCCATATCCCAAAGGGTCAAGGCGACATGCACGACGGGAGGGGCGGTAAACGGCTGCTCAAAGACAACCTTTTGGCGCCGGACGCGCGTTCCCTGCCCGGTCCACATCTCGCCGCCTTCCTCGAAATCTGAAAACAGATTGACCGACCCTTGGGCGATCCCAACCCGAGCACTGCTGATAATCTGCATGTCATCGCCCCATGAGCCCAGCCGGGCCAGAACCCGACCCATACCGCAGAGCGCAGCCGGAAAAAATGAAAAAAGCCCCGCATTTCTGCGGAGCCCAAGATCGTTCGAACCGTTGGCGCTGTCAGAGCGACGGTTGTTTCGGAGACAGCCCGATATGGGTGCCAACGGCGACCATGTCAGCCAGCAGCTTGGCCGCGTCATCAACAGGGCCGGGCTCGTTCTTGAATGTTTCCTTGGTCTGGTAATAAGAGGTCTGGGCCTCATCGACCATCGCTTCATACGTCGCCTGGTCCACATCGCCGCGCGGAACCGCGCGCTCAGCCAGAACCGAAAGGCTCTCGCCCAGCTCTGCAAAGCCGCCTGTGACGACGAATTCTTCGGTGCCTTTTTCGGTCTCGACCTTCAGGACGCCGGGGCGCAAGGTTGTGATCACCGGCGCATGGTTCGGCATCGCCGTCATGTCGCCATCCGCACCCGGAAGCTGCACGGATTTGACCTGCGCCGACATCAGGCTGCGCTCGGGGCTGACCAGATCGAATTGCATTGTATCTGCCATCTGTGAATTCCTTTTCGGGTCACACGCGTGTCTGCCCTTGCGGGCGTCCTCGCGAAAATCTCCGCGAGGACGGTTGAGCCATTAGGCCGCGTCAGCCGCCATTTTCTCGGCCTTGGCCTTCACATCTTCGATGCCGCCGACCATGTAGAACGCGCCTTCGGGAAGATGGTCATACTCGCCAGCCACAACCGCTTTGAATGACGCAATCGTATCTTCCAGCGGCACCTGGATGCCGTCGGACCCGGTGAACACCTTGGCGACGTCGAAGGGCTGGCTCAGGAAACGCTCGATCTTGCGGGCGCGCGCCACGGCCAGTTTGTCATCTTCCGACAATTCGTCCATGCCCAGAATCGCGATGATGTCCTGAAGCGACTTGTAGCGCTGAAGCACCTGCTGCACGTCGGTCGCAACCTTGTAGTGCTCTTCACCGATGATCAGCGGATCGAGCAGACGCGACGTTGAACCAAGCGGGTCCACAGCCGGGTAAATGCCTTTTTCCGAAATCGCACGGTCCAGAACCGTTGTCGCGTCAAGGTGCGCAAAGGATGTCGCAGGTGCCGGGTCGGTGAGGTCGTCCGCAGGCACGTAGACGGCCTGAACGGAGGTGATCGAACCGTTCTTGGTCGAGGAGATGCGTTCCTGCATCGCGCCCATGTCGGTGGCCAGTGTCGGCTGGTAGCCCACAGCGGACGGGATGCGACCCAAAAGCGCGGACACCTCGGAACCGGCCTGCGTGAAGCGGAAGATGTTGTCGACGAAGAACAGAACGTCGGACCCGGATTCGTCGCGGAACTGCTCGGCAAGTGTCAGGCCGGACAGGGCAACGCGCATACGCGCTCCGGGAGGCTCGTTCATCTGGCCATAGACGAGGGCAATTTTGCTCTCTTCCATGTTGTCGGGAACGATCACGCCGGATTCGATCATCTCGTGATAGAGGTCGTTGCCTTCGCGCGTCCGCTCACCCACACCGGCGAACACGGACAGACCCGAGTGCACCTTGGCGATGTTGTTGATCAGTTCCATGATGAGAACCGTCTTTCCCACGCCGGCACCGCCGAAGAGGCCGATCTTACCACCCTTGGTGTAGGGGGCGAGCAGGTCGATCACCTTAATGCCTGTGGTCAGGATTTCAGTCTCGGTCGACTGCGCCGCGAAGGACGGCGCTTCGCCGTGGATCGCGCGGGTCTCGTCGGTATTGACCGGGCCCTTTTCGTCAACCGGATCGCCGGTGACGTTCAAAATGCGGCCAAGAGTTGCCTTGCCCACCGGCACCTGGATCGGTGCGCCGGTGTCGGTCACTTCGGAACCGCGCACCAAGCCTTCGGTAGCGTCCATCGCGATGGTGCGGACCGTGTTTTCACCAAGGTGCTGCGCCACTTCGAGGATCAGCGTCTTGCCGTTGTTGTCAGTGGTCAGCGAGTTCAAGATCGCCGGCAGCTCGTCGTCGAACTGAACGTCCACGACGGCGCCGATCACCTGGGTGATTTTGCCTTTTGCGTTTGCCATGTTTCGTCTCCGGTCCTTAGAGCGCCTCAGCGCCCGAGATAATTTCGATCAGTTCGTTGGTAATCACGGCCTGACGCGAACGGTTGTATTCGATGGTAAGCTTCTCGATCATTTCACCGGCGTTGCGCGTGGCGTTGTCCATTGCGCTCATGCGGGCACCCTGCTCGGACGCACCGTTTTCAAGCAGTGCCGCAAAGATCTGTGTCGCCACACCGCGCGGCAGAAGATCGGCCAGAATGGCCTCTTCGTCCGGTTCGTAATCATAAAGCGTCGCGGCACCGTCGGCCGTGTCATCGGGGGCGTCGAACGCCGCCGGGATGATCTGTTGCTCGGTCGGGATCTGGCTGACGACGTTGACGAACTGCGCGTAGAAAATCGTCGCAACGTCAAACTCGCCCGCATCGAACCGGCCCAGAATGTCCCTGGCAATGCCCTGCGCGTCAGCGTAGCCGATGCGCTTGACGTCGCTCAGATCGACATGGCCGACAAAGTATTCGCCAAAGTCGCGCTTCATGGAATCGCGACCTTTCTTGCCGACGGTCAGGATCTTGACCGTCTTGCCTTTGCCCAGCAATTCGGTCGCCTTTTGCTTGGCCAGCTTGGCGATGTTGGCGTTGAAGCCACCACACAAACCACGCTCCGAGGTCATGACAACGAGAAGATGCACGTCATCCTTGCCCGTGCCGCGCAGGAGCTTGGGCGCGCTGTCACTGTCGCCAACACTTGCCGCCAACGATCCCAGAACCGCATTGAAGCGCTCTGTGTAGGGACGTGACTGCTCGGCAGCATCCTGTGCCCGCCGCAGTTTTGCGGCGGCCACCATTTGCATGGCCTTGGTGATCTTGCGGGTCGATTTGACCGACGAGATCCGGTTTTTCAGGTCCTTAAGGTTGGCCATTGCGGTGCCTCCTTACGAGAAGTCGGCTGCGTATTCGTCAAGCGCGGCCTTGAGTTTGTCTGCCGCGTCGCCCTTGATCTTGGGATCCTCGTTGGTGATCCAATCGAGGATGTCCTTACGCTTGCCACGCAGATGGCCAAGCAGACCCTGTTCGAAATCCCGAACCCGATCAAGCGGCAGCTTGTCGAGATAACCGTTGGTGCCGGCGAAGATCACGCACACGATCTCGGCGTTGGTCAACGGCGAGTACTGCGGCTGCTTCATCAGCTCGGTCAGACGCGCACCACGGTTCAGCAATTGCTGGGTCGAGGCATCAAGATCGGAGCCGAACTGAGCAAAGGCCGCCATCTCGCGATACTGCGCGAGCGACAGCTTCACCGGACCGGCCACCGAGGACATCGCCTTGGTTTGCGCCGACGAGCCAACGCGCGACACCGAAAGACCGGTGTTCACGGCAGGACGGATGCCCTGATAGAACAATTCTGTCTCAAGGAAAATCTGGCCGTCGGTGATCGAGATCACGTTGGTCGGAATAAAGGCCGACACGTCACCACCTTGCGTTTCGATAATCGGCAACGCCGTCAGAGAACCGCCGCCATGATCCTCGTTCAACTTCGCGGACCGCTCAAGCAGACGCGAGTGAAGGTAGAACACGTCACCCGGATATGCTTCGCGGCCGGGCGGGCGGCGCAGAAGCAAGGACATCTGGCGATAAGCCACGGCCTGCTTGGAGAGGTCATCGTAGGTGATGAGCGCGTGGCGGCCGTTGTCGCGGAAGAATTCCGCCATCGAGGTCGCGGCATAGGGCGCGAGGAACTGCAACGGCGCCGGGTCGGACGCGGTCGCGGCGACGACGATGGAATATTCCATCGCACCGTTCTCTTCGAGCTTTTTAACCAACTGCGCCACTGTGGAGCGCTTCTGGCCGATGGCGACGTAGACGCAGTAAAGCTTCTTGCTTTCATCGTCTCCGGCGGCATCGTTGTAGGATTTCTGGTTCAACATCGCGTCGAGCGCGACGGCCGTCTTGCCGGTCTGACGGTCACCAATGATAAGCTCACGCTGGCCACGGCCGATCGGGATCATCGAGTCCACGGCTTTCAGTCCGGTCGCCATCGGCTCGTGAACCGATTTGCGCGGGATAATGCCCGGCGCCTTGACTTCGGCGATCGCTCGTTCGGTCGCACCGATCGGACCTTTTCCGTCAATCGGGTTGCCCAGACCGTCAACAACGCGGCCCAGCAATTCGTTGCCCACCGGCACGTCAACGATCGATTTGGTGCGCTTGACGGTGTCGCCTTCCTTGATCTCCTGGTCGGACCCAAAGATCACGACGCCGACGTTATCGGACTCAAGGTTGAGCGCCATGCCCCGGATACCGCCGGGAAATTCGACCATCTCACCGGCCTGGATGTTATCGAGGCCATAGACACGCGCGATACCGTCGCCGACGGAGAGCACACGCCCCACCTCGGAGACTTCGGCGTCCTGCCCGAAGTTCTTGATCTGGTCCTTCAGGATCGCAGAAATCTCGGCTGCTTGGATACCCATTTATCCGACCTCTTTCATAGCATTTTGCAGGGAGTTGAGCTTGGAGCGGATCGACGTGTCGATCATCTTCGAACCCACTTTAACGACAAGACCGCCGATGAGGCTTTCATCAACGGTCGCATTGATCTTCACGTCTTTGCCAATGTTCGCCTTGAGCGTCTTGGCCAGTTCCTTGGACTGCTCGTCCGTCAGCTTGACTGCCGATGCGACATCTGCAGTGACTTCGCCCTTTTCCGCCGCGATCAGGTCGCGCAGACGGGCGATCATTTGCGGCAACACGAACAGACGGCGCTTGGACGCCATCAATGCCAACACCTTTTGCATCGTCGCCGTCAGGCGCATCTTCTTGGCAATCGCTGAAATTGCCCCCGACTGCGCATCGCGGCTGTAGATGGGGGAGCGGATCAATTCCACAAGTTCGGGGCTGGCGGCAAGTGCCGCCGACAGATCGTCCAGATCGGTTTCGAGCTTATCCAGCTCTTTGTCCTCTTTGGCCAGGTCAAAGACCGCCATGGCATAGCGGTCAGCGATGCCAGAGGAAATGGATGCTGATTCAGACACGTCCACCCTTCCGCTATATTGCCCCCGATCCTTCGCAAGGGCGATGGTCAGAGGTTGTGTTCAGTTTGGCAAATGCCGTAAGGCATAGAAATCAGCGCGGATGTAGCAGAGGCATCCAAAGCCCGCAACACGCTATGAAGATTTCAACGAAGTTTACAAATCCCTTTTTTATATGACTTTGCCGCTAGTGCGACGTATTGCGCGCTTCAAAAACACGATAAAGGGTGGATTTTTCGTGGTGTTTGCGAATCCGCTTGGCTGCTGACTGCACGTCGCCGCCTGCCGCTTGCATCGCACAAGCTCATCCGTCCGTCTGCACTCTGGCCTGCACCGGTTCCGCCGTAGGTGCCGGCACCAGACTGCCCAGCGGCTTGAGGACACGGCTCTCCACCCGCGTGCCCGTCGGCTTGGGTGTGATCTTGGTCACTTCGATCATCAACACGCCGCCGGCCACGAGGGCCGAGACGCGCCGGCCCATCTTCTCCCAGAACGGTCCGGTCTTCATCCAGAACCGGCGTGTCGAGGGGGGCTGGTACAACACCGCCGTATGTCGCCCCGGTTCAAAGTGATGTGCCTTGAGCTGTGATTCCAGTTGCCCCGCCGAATAGGGTCTGCCGTAGCCGAACGGCGTCGCATCGGATCGCGCCCAGAGACCCGACCGGTTCGGGACGATAAACAACGCCTTGCCGCCGGGCCCGAGAACGCGCCAGCATTCTTCAAGCAGCGCCGAAGGCCGTTCCGATGTTTCCAGGCCGTGCATCAGAACCAGCTTGTCAAACCGCCCGTTTTCGATCGGCCACAGGGTTTCCTCGCACAGCACCGACACGTTCGGCATCCCGGCAGGCCATGCCATCACCCCTTGCTGCGCCGGCATCAAACCGATGATCCGCCGCGACTCTGTCAGATAGGGGCGCAACAGCGGAATGGCAAAGCCATACCCGCCAACGGTCTGCCGCTTTGCCTCGGGCCAAAAACTGCGCACCTGATCGCGCACGACGCGCTGCGCGACGCGGCCTAGCGCGCTGCGATAATAAAACTTGTGCAAGGTCTGCACATCAAGGTGCATTGCGACCTCCGTTGCGTTGCGCCAAGGTTCGCCCGAATGTAACCGCCACAGTGAGAAACGCCATGCCTCTTGAACTCGTCACGCTTCCGGCCCTGTCGGACAACTATACCTTCCTGCTGCATGATAGCGACAGCGGTGACACGGTTTGCATAGACGTCCCCGAGGCAGAGCCGGTTCTGGCGGAACTGTCAAAACGCGACTGGACGCTGACCGAGATCTGGCTGACCCATCACCATCACGACCACACCGGCGGGGTTGACGATCTGTTGGAAAAATATGACGCGAAAGTCACCGGCGCCAAGGCAGATATCCATCGCCTGCCGACGCTCAACCGCGAAGTCAGCGACGGCGAGAGCTTCGAGTTCGGCGGCGAGACTGTCGATGTTCTTGATGTGTCCGGTCATACGGTCGGCCATATCGCGTTTGTCCTGCCAAGTTCGGGCTACGCGTTCACCGGTGACAGCCTGATGGCTTTGGGCTGCGGACGTCTGTTCGAAGGTACGCCGGAGCAGATGTGGGAAAGTCTGCAAAAGCTCGCAGACCATGACCCGGACACGCTTGTCTGTTCCGGTCACGAATACACGCAAGCCAATGCGCGCTTTGCGATCACCATTGATCCTGACAATGACGACTTGAAAGCGCGCATCGAGCGCATAGATAATGCCAGAGAAAAGAACGAACCCACCGTTCCCAGCACACTGGCCGACGAATTGGCCACCAACCCTTTCCTGCGTGCCGAAAGCTCTGCTGTTCAGTCGCATCTCGACATGATCGGCGCAGACCCTGTCGACGTCTTTGCCGAAATCCGCGCCCGAAAAGACAGCTTCTGAGACATATTCACATGAAGTTGCACAAAATCGGACGGTTGTGATCGGTCAAGGGGAAGAAAAAACTTGAAGGTTTGTCGGTAACGACCAAACTTTAATATTAAGATGACAGTTGTGGCGTACCCTGCGACCCAACACAAAAAAAGAAGGAGCACCCAGCCGTGCCTTCATTTTCGAATACCCTTGAGCAGTCCATCCATTCGGCGCTGGCGCTTGCCAATTCCCGAATGCACGAATTTGCAACGCTGGAGCATCTGCTTTTGGCGTTGATCGACGAACCTGACGCGGCGCGCGTGATGAAGGCGTGTTCTGTGGATACCGAAGAACTGCGGACGACGCTGGTTGATTACATCGATGACGACCTGTCCAATCTTGTGACCGACATCGAAGGCTCCGAGGCAGTGCCGACAGCCGCGTTCCAGCGCGTCATTCAGCGTGCCGCGATCCACGTCCAAAGCTCTGGGCGCAGCGAAGTGACCGGCGCCAACGTCCTGGTTGCGATCTTTGCCGAGCGTGAATCCAACGCCGCCTATTTCCTGCAGGATCAGGACATGACCCGCTATGACGCGGTGAATTATATCGCGCATGGCGTGGCCAAGAACCCGGCCTTTGGCGAAAGCCGTCCCGTGACCGGTGCATCTGAGGGCGAGGACGATATCCAGCCACAGGAGCCGCAGGGCGAGCAGAAGGAATCGGCGCTTGCCAAGTATTGCGTCGACCTCAACGCCAAATCCCGCGAGGGTGATATTGATCCGCTGATCGGGCGTGATTCCGAAGTTGAGCGCTGCATTCAGGTGTTGTGCCGCCGCCGCAAGAACAACCCGCTTCTGGTGGGCGATCCGGGCGTCGGCAAGACCGCGATTGCAGAAGGTCTGGCACGCAAGATCGTGTCGGGTGAAACACCTGCTGTTCTGGCCGAAACCACGATCTATTCACTCGACATGGGCGCGCTCCTGGCGGGCACACGCTATCGCGGCGACTTCGAAGAGCGCCTCAAGGCAGTGATGACCGAGCTTGAAGACCATCCCGACGCTGTGCTGTTCATTGACGAAATTCACACCGTGATCGGGGCCGGTGCCACCTCTGGTGGCGCGATGGATGCATCCAACCTGCTCAAGCCTGCGTTGCAGGGCGGCAAGCTGCGCTGCATGGGCTCGACCACGTATAAGGAATTCCGTCAGCACTTTGAAAAAGACCGTGCGCTGTCGCGCCGGTTCCAGAAGATCGACGTGAACGAGCCTTCTGTCGAAGACACCATCAAGATCCTCAAGGGCCTCAAACCTTATTTCGAGGAGCATCACAGCGTTAAATACACCGCTGACGCGATCAAATCCGCCGTCGAACTCTCGGCGCGTTATATCAATGACCGCAAGCTGCCCGACAAGGCGATCGACGTGATCGACGAAGCCGGTGCAGCGCAACACCTTGTCGCGGAGTCGAAACGGCGCAAGACGCTGGGAGCAAAGGAGATCGAGGCCGTGGTGGCCAAGATCGCGCGCATCCCGCCAAAAAGCGTCTCCAAGGACGACGCAGAGGTGCTTCGCGATCTCGAAGCCAGCCTCAAACGTGTTGTCTTCGGTCAGGATGCCGCCATCGATGCGCTGTCGTCGGCAATCAAGCTGGCCCGTGCCGGTCTGCGCGAACCTGAAAAGCCCATCGGCAACTACCTGTTCGCCGGTCCCACCGGTGTGGGCAAGACCGAGGTCGCAAAGCAATTGGCCGACACGCTGGGCGTGGAGCTGTTGCGGTTCGACATGTCGGAGTACATGGAGAAACACGCCGTCTCCCGTCTGATTGGCGCACCTCCCGGCTATGTCGGTTTCGATCAGGGTGGGCAGTTGACCGATGGCGTCGACCAGCATCCGCACTGCGTGTTGCTGCTCGACGAGATCGAGAAAGCGCACCCGGATGTCTACAACATCCTGTTGCAGGTGATGGACCACGGCGCATTGACCGATCACAACGGGCGCACCGTCAGCTTCCGCAACGTGATCCTGATCATGACCTCCAACGCCGGCGCGACCGAGCAAGCGAAAGCAGCAATCGGCTTTGGCCGCGACCGTCGCGAGGGCGAGGATACGGCCGCCATCGAACGCACGTTCACGCCGGAATTCCGCAACCGTCTGGACGCGGTCATCTCCTTCGCGCCGCTGCCCAAGTCGGTGATCCTGCAAGTGGTCGAAAAGTTCGTGCTTCAGCTTGAGGCGCAATTGATGGACCGCAACGTAACCATCGAACTGACCGAGCCCGCCGCGATTTGGCTGGCGGACAAAGGGTACGACGACAAGATGGGAGCGCGCCCCTTGGGCCGTGTCATTCAGGAGCACCTGAAAAAGCCGCTGGCCGAGGAACTGCTGTTCGGCAAGCTGGCCAAAGGCGGTGTGGTCAAGGTGTCTGTCAAGGATGACAAACTGGTGCTTGATCTCGAGGGTCCGGAAAGCCGGCGCCTCTCCAGCAAGAAACCACCGCTTCTGACGGCAGAGTGATCCGCAGTCTTGCCCTGATATATCTCGCGTCCGCCACATCCGTTGTGGCGGACGTTTCGTTTCTGCGCATGCCGCTTGACTGCACCTTGGGAAAAACTTGTGTGATCTCCGACTACCCCGACGTTGACCCGACGACCGATGTCGCGGACTACCGGTGCGGACAGAAATCGCGCGAGGCGCATAGCGGTACGGATTTCTCCCTCCTCACCTTCGAACAAATGAAGACCGGAGTTGCCGTCCTCGCTGCCGCGGACGGCCGCGTTCAAGCGATCCGCAACACACGTCCCGATCAACCCTATGTTCCCGGTACGGATCTGAACGGCCAGGAATGCGGCAACGCTGTCCGTATCGATCATGGCAACGGCTATCAGTCGGTCTACTGCCACCTGAAGCTTGGCTCGGTTCCCGTCACGCCGGGTCAACGGGTTTTGGCGGGGCAGCGATTGGGGGAAGTCGGGTTGAGCGGTCAGACGATCTTTCCGCATCTGCACCTGACCATCACCCAAGGGAGCGATATTATCGACCCCTTCGCGCCCGACCAGATCAATGCGTGCGGCGAACCCCTGGACTCGCTCTGGCGCGAGACGCCTCGCTATATTGACGGCGGCCTTGCGAGCGCGGGTGTGTCGCTCCGCATGCCCGACATGGAAGACGTCCAGTCCGGCGCCGCGCGCGTTGACAGCCTTTCGCCCACCGACCCGATGATCCTTTACGGCCACGCGTTCCACGGAATTCGCGGCGATCTGATCGAATTGGTGATGCACGGGCCAAACGAAGAAATTTTCAGCCACACGGCCCGGCTTGACGCGGATCAGCCCCGGTTTTTTCGGGCCTTCGGTCGCAGACCACCTGCCACCGGATGGGACACCGGCACGTATCGCGGTTATGTGACGATGAAACGCGGCGACACAATTCTGGCCGTGCGCCGTGCGGACGTGGCCGTCCAGTAACCGCTACTGCTCTGTCAATTTCAATTCGATCCGACGGTTCTGCGCCCGCGCCTCTGGCGTGTCGTCGGTATTCACCGGTTGATATTGCCCGAACCCGTTTGCCGCCAGGCGCTGCGGCGGGATGTCCAGGAAGTTGATCATGTAGCGCACGACCGACAACGCCCGCGCCTGCGACAGCTCCCAATTGTCTACAAACTCGCCAAGGCCTGACAGCGGCACGTCATCAGTATGACCGTCAACGCGGATCACCCAGTTGATCTCTTCCGGAATATCGGCGGCCACATCGCGCAGGATTGCAGCGACATTCGCAATTTCACGCCGCCCGTCCACGGAAAGCGCCGCCTGTCCCGGCGGGAAGAGCACTTCAGAGGAAAAGACGAACCGGTCGCCCTCGATACGCACTCCCTCACGGGCACCCAGCACGTCGCGCAGACGGCCAAAGAACTCCGAACGATAGCGCTCCAGATCCTGCTTTTCGCCTTCAAGGCGTTGGCGTTCCTCTTCAAGACGCTGACGCTCGGCTTCTTCCAACTGCCGCCGCCGCCGCTCCTCGGCGGCAACGCGGGCCAGTGCGGTGTTCAATTCGCTGCCAAGACTCTCCAGTTGGATTTGCGCTTCACTGTCGCGCATCTCGGCCTCATCGAGGAGCGATTGCAACGACGATAATTGCCGCCGCAATGCGCCAACCTGTTGGTTCAGCAACTCGGTCTGACGTTGCGCCGCAGTCGCCCTCTCGCTTTCCTCCTGCAACCGGGCACGTGCTTCAGACAGCAGAACCTGCCGTTCCTCGGCGGTGGACATCCGGTCTTGCAGCGCAGTTTCAGCGGCGATCTTCGCGGCAAGCGCCGCCGCCAATTGATCCCGCGTCTCACCGAGCGACGCATCAATGGTCGACTGTTCGGCCAGCGCGGCCGCAAGACGCTCTTCCAACGATTTTTCCTGCGCGACCCGCGCCGCTGCGTCCGCCTGTGCATCTGCCAAGGCTTGCCGCAAGGCATCGACCGTGGCCATCATGTCTGCACTGGTTTGCTCCGAAGCGGTAAGATCTTCGCTCAGCTCGGCGTTTTGTGACCGCAATTCCTCCAGCCGCGCCTCCAGAGCGTTGGCCTCTGACACCCGGATCAGAGCCTCCGACAACCGCGCTTCCAATGAGGTCAGCGTTGTCTGGTCAACCTGAGCGCGCCCGAGATCAGCTTCCAATGCGTCGATTTCATCTGCCTGCGCGTCAAGGCGCGCCTGCAGGGACGCCGCCGTTTCCTCGCCCTCCAGCAGGGCGGCCGCCAGTCTTGCGTTCAAGTCCGCCTCTGACCCGCGCGCCGCCGCCAAAAGGGTCAGCGTTTCTTCCGCCTGTGCACGTTGTTGCTCGAGCGCCATTGTCATCGCGGTCAGCTCTGCATCAGCCTCTTGCAGCCGCGCGCGCAATGCCTCTGCCGCCGCCGCTTCGGTCAGCTTTGCCGCCTCTTCCTCGCTCAACGCGGTCTCAAGGGTTTCGACCTGCTCACTCAAAGCGCCAATCTCTGCCGCCGTTTCTTCGCTGCGCGTGCGCAAATCGGCAACCAACGCCTCCAGCGCTTCACGTTTTGCCGCAGCCAGGCGCGCTGCCTCGGCCTGGGCGTCAATTTCACCTCGCGCAGATGAAAGAGCGAGATTGAGCGCCTCTTGCTCACTCATCAGCCGGTCTCGAACCGCCGTGAGATCCGCCGCCTGATCGCGCGCTTCATCGCGTTGCGACAACAGCCCGGCGACCTGCTCCTCGAATGACGCGATACGCGCATCGGCGGCGTCCAACGCCGCCGCCTGACGGTCGCGCGTCGCCGATAGGGATGCAATGATCGCGTCCTGCTCGGTCAGCCGGGTTTGCGTGTCGTCCAGCGTGGCATTCAAAGCGCCGAGCTCATTGCGCAACGCCACGGTTCGCTGCCGCTCCAACCCCAGAGCACTGGCCAGCTCCGCAATTTCCGAGGACAGCGAATTCAGCTGCGTTTCCTGACCTGTTATGGTGTCGCGCAATACCGCCTGCACAACCATGAAAATGGTCAGCACGAACATCAGCACCAGCAGAAGCCCGGTCATGGCATCTACGAATCCCGGCCAGATCGAGGCCTGAAACCTTGCTCCGGTGCGCCGCGACAACGCCATCGCCTAGCCCTCGCCCTTGCCCGAGCCTCGGCCAGCCATGCGCGCGATCCGGTCCATCGCCCGTGCGATCCCGCTTAGATCGGTGCGCAGTTCGGCCATCGATTCCTGCCGCCCGGCCGATATTTCCTCAAGGATGCGCAGCATCTGCACATCGATCGAACGCAACCGCATCCGGCTTTCCGCATCCAGTCCCTCGTTGGCAGCTTTGTGCTCCAACACCTCGATCAACCGCTCCTGCCCCTCGGCAATGCGGGAAAACGCCTTCGCGGTGGGTGCGCTGGCCTCCATGCGTTCGGTCATCCGCTCCAGAGCGTCTCCAAGTTGGCCCAGACGGTTCTCCACCTCCGAGCGGCCCTCTTCCGAGCGCGCGAACAGCAGTTGCAGCGATTCCATATTGTCGACCATCTGGTCCATGAGAACGGCAGTCACATCCGCATCGGCCGCAGCGTCACCATCACCGCTGGAATACCCCAACCGCGTGATCGAACTCAGCCACTCTTCCAACTCGCGGTAAAACCGGTTCTGGCCATGCCCCGCAAACAGCTCCAGCAGCCCAACCACCAACGATCCGGCGAGCCCCAGCAAAGACGACGCAAAGGCAACGCCCATGCCCGACAACTGGCTGTCCAATCCCTGCATGAGCCGCGAGAACACTTCCGTCCCGGTTTCGCCATCTTCGGGTGCAAGCCCCCGGATCGTATCGACCAGAGCCGGAACGGTCGTGGCAAGCCCGTAAAACGTGCCCAAAAGGCCCAGGAAAATCAAAAGGTTGACGATATATCGCGTAATCTCGCGCGCTTCGTCTATGCGGGTGGCGACGGAATCCAGAATGGAGCGGGTCGATGCCGTGTTGATCTGCATCCGCTTGCCGCGCGATCGCAGCAAAGTTGCCAACGGTGCCAAAAGCAACGGTGCCGACGTTTGAAAACTATGATCCTTTTCGCGGGCAAATGCCTCGATCCAGCGCACAGACTGGATCAGTTGCCACACCTGCCAAAAGCAAGCCAGAACGCCGATCCCGAACACGAAGATGATAAAACCGTTGAGATACGGGTTGGCCTCGAAGACCGGCAACACCCGCGGCAATGCCAGAAACGCCCCGGAGCCGGTCAGCCCCAGAACGACAAGCATCATCAACACCTGACGCACAGGCTGTGAAAAATGTGGCTCGGCCTCGATGTCCGGCTGGTCCATACGGACAGTTCCTGACGCACGTTTCTTGTTCTTCGGCACCGACACTAGGCGCAAAAGCACCAATCTCCAAGCAGTTAAGCGATCAGGGCCCGCACACGCGCGCTCAGCCATTCCAGATCCGTGTCCGGGATGCCAAGCTCCGCAAGATGCGCCGCGGTGTTGAACAGATATTCGCTGTTCGGCCCGCGACCGCCAACCGCTCTGGCGATGATCCGCGCCTGTTCTTCCAGATCAAGCGCGCAATACTGAACGTGATCGGGATCAATGACATACGTAACCGCCGTCACTTCGCGCCCGTCGCTGAACCGGATCGGCAAGAGCTTTTCCAGATACGCCGCCGAGACCAGTTCACGTTCGCGCAAATAGGCCATTGTCGCGTCATATTCAGCCTCGTGCATCTGCATCGCCAGGCCATCACACAGGCTGCCAGGATGTTCGTCCAGCGCCAGCACCAGCCCCGGATCGGTTTCGGTGCCCCGATGATGGATCGAGCGCATACAAAAGCTGCGCGAATAATTCGCGAGCCGCGCATGGGCCGTCGCAACCGGCGTGAAACCCGGATTCCACAAGAGCGATCCGTATCCGAAAACCCAAAGCGTCATGTCACTGGTCCTGCTGGCATGAGCGCGATAAACACCAAACACGCGGCAGACAAAAGGGGGTACGCGGATGAAACGGCTTTTCGCGGCCATTCTTGTGGCAACGCTAGGCTATTGCGCCTGGTGGTTCTATGCGGCCCACACGATGCGCGTCAGCGTCGAGAACTGGTTTCAGGCCCAGCGCGATCAAGGGTGGACCGCTGAATACCAAGATCTTGAAATTCGCGGCTTCCCCAACCGGACAGATCTCACCGTGACAGGCCCGTTGCTGCGGTCTCCGGACGGCCAACACGGATGGCAAGCACCGTTCTTTCAGGTGCTCAGCCTCAGTTACAACCATGCGCATGTGATCGTTGCATGGGCCGACACCCAGACGCTGTTCACGCCGTCCGGTGAGGTGTCGGTGGGGTCCGACGGCTTGCGCGCCAGCGTCGTGCGCGAACACACGCAATTTCTGCGCAGCAACGTTGAGGCATCCGTGCTCAACCTGACACTGCCGGATCATTCCATCGCGCTCGCGGGCGTGAACGCCGCGCTGCACAAGGTCGAACCGAGCGACGCGAGCTATCGTCTGGCGCTGACCGTCGACGGCATTGCCTTGCCTGACCTGCCAAACAGCGGTGGCTTGGCGCCCGAATCCCTCTCCAATCTGCGCGCCGACACCGTCGTCACCCTGAGCGGCCCGCTGAACGGCTCCGCCAACCCCGCTGCGCGCCTCACACATCTTGCCGTGCGACACAGCGAAATCAGCTATGGTGCACTGACACTCCGGATCACCGGCGATGCCGACATCGATCCGCTGGGCTATCCGACTGGCACCGTCACGATCAAGGCTGACAACTGGCGCGAAAGCCTGAACGCTGCGCGCGAAAAGGGTGACCTCCCGCCAGCGCTGTCGGATGGCGTGATCGACATGTTGACCCTGCTCTCCGGTCTCAGCGGATCGCGCGATGCGCTTGATGTCACGCTTGGCTTGACATCGGGAGCCGTCTTTCTCGGACCGTTGAAAATCGGCCAGCTACCACCGCTTCTCTTGCGCTGAAGCTTGCCAAGCCGCCACGGCGCCGCGACACTGGCGCGCAAAGCAAGGTGAGACATGACCGACAGGCTGTTCCAAAGGATTGACGAGGCGCGCGACGACGTGATCGCATTGACGCGAGACCTGATCGCGATTCCAACATTGAACCCTCCGGGCCGGAATTACGCCGCGATCTGCGACTATCTTGACACCCGTCTCTCCGGGTCCGGATTCCAAACCACCTGGGTGCGTGCAGAAGGCGCCCCCGGCGACAGCGAGCGCTTTCCGCGCTGGAACCTGATCGCGCGCCATGACGGCAAGGCCAGCGGCGACTGCGTGCATTTCAACTCGCACACCGATGTTGTCGAAGTGGGCCACGGTTGGACCCGCGATCCCTTCGGCGGCGCGCTTGAGGGTGACAGGATTTACGGCCGCGGTGCCTGCGACATGAAAGGCGGGCTGGCAGCGTCCATCATTGCCGCCGAAGCCTTCATCGCCCAGCACCCCGACTACACTGGCGCAATCGAAATCAGCGGCACGGCAGATGAAGAATCCGGCGGCTATGGCGGCGTGGCCTACCTCGCCGAACATGGCTGGTTCGATCCAGCGCGCGTGCAGCATGTCATCATTCCCGAACCGCTCAACAAGGACCGCATCTGCCTGGGTCACCGCGGCGGCTGGTGGGCCGAGATCGAGACCAAGGGCGAGATTGCGCACGGCTCCATGCCCTTTCTCGGCGATTGCGCGGTGCGCCACATGGGGGCGGTGCTTCAAGCGTTCGAAGACACGCTCTTCCCGGCAATGGCATCGCGGCGCACCGACATGCCCGTCGTTCCCGAAGGCGCGCGGCAATCGACTATGAACATCAATTCGGTTCATGGCGGACAGGCCGAGCAATCCGAGGATTACACAGGCCTGCCTGCCCATTGCGTGCCGGATTCCTGCCGCATCGTGATCGACCGCCGTTTCCTTATGGAGGAGCCCGTCGAGGCCGTGCGCCAGGAAGTGATCGACCTGCTCGACGACCTCAAGGCGCGACGCCCGAATTTCGACTACGACATCCGCGAACTCAATCGCGTCATCCCGTCCATGACCGACAAATCCGCACCGGTCGTCACCACAGTGCACGCCGCCATCCGCGACGTGCTTGGTCAGGACCCGACCTATGTCGCTTCCCCCGGCTCCTACGACCAGAAACACATCGACCGGATCGGCAAGCTGCGCAATTGCATTGCCTATGGTCCCGGCGTGCTGGAACTGGCGCATAAACCCGATGAATGGATCGGCGTCACCGACATGCTCGACAGCGCCAAGGTCATGACGCGCAGCCTGCAATCCCTGCTCCTGCCCTGATCGTCTCTGGTTCGAAAATACCTAGGGGGGATCGGGGGGCTGGCCCCCCGACGGGCAATTCTCGCGACCACCGAAATGCGCGCGAAAAAATCCGGCGCTTGATTGCATCGCGATTCCCCATGACACTCGGCAAAACAACCGGGCCTCGCCCGTCAACAGGAGGGACTTCATGAAAGCCCGTTTTCTCGGCGCCGCCGCAAGCGCGATGCTGCTCTGCACACCTGCGTTTGCCCAGCAAACCGACATCACCATCGCACTGCAACTTGAACCGCCGCATCTCGATCCGACCAGCGCCGCAGCCGGTGCGATCGACTCGGTGCTCTACACCAACGTGTTCGAAGGCCTGACGCGGTTCATGTCCGACGGCTCTGTGGTCGCCGGACTGGCCGAAAGCTGGGACATCAGCGAAGACGGCACGGTCTACACCTTCAAGCTTCGCGATGGCGTCACCTTCCATGACGGCACAACGATGGATTCCGAGGACGTCAAGTTCTCGCTCGACCGCGCCCGTGCCGATGACAGCGCCAATGCGCAAAAGGCTCTGTTCGAAGGCATCGCAGAGGTGAACGCCGTCGACCCCTCAACTGTCGAGATCACACTTTCCGCGCCAGACGGCAACTTCCTGTTCAACCTGGCCTGGGGCGACGCCGTGATCGTCGCGCCCGAGAGCATCGACACGATCAAGCAGACGCCGATCGGCACCGGCGCGTTCAAATTCGACGAATGGGTTCAGGGCGACCGGATCGAGCTGTCGCGCAACCCCGACTACTGGGGCGACGCGCCGGCGCTGGATTCGGCGACATTCAAGTTCATCTCCGATCCCACAGCCGCCTTTGCCGCTATGATGGCGCAGGATATCGACGCCTTCGCCGGATTTCCAGCGCCCGAAAATCTGCCCCAGTTCGAAGCCGACCCGCGGTTTCAGGTTCTTGTCGGCTCGACCGAGGGCGAGACGATCTTGGCGATGAACAACAAGCTTCCCCCGTTCGATGATGTGCGTGTCCGTGAGGCTGTTGCCCATGCGATTGACCGCCAAGCCGTGATCGACGGCGCGATGTTCGGTCTGGGCACACCCATCGGCACGCATTTCGCGCCCCACAATCCCGACTATCTCGACCTGACGGCGCAATCCGCCTTTGATCCGGAAAGATCCAAGGCGCTGCTGGCCGAAGCTGGTTTGCCCGATGGCTTCACCACGACGTTGAAGCTGCCGCCGCCCTCCTATGCCCGGCGTGGCGGTGAAATCATCGCATCGCAACTGCGCGCTGTGGGCATCCAGACCGAGATCACCAATCTCGAATGGGCGCAATGGCTCGAAGAAGTGTTTCGCGGCAAGGATTTCGGCCTGACCATCGTCAGCCACACCGAACCGTTCGATATCGGCATCTACGCGCGGCCCGATTACTACTTTCAATACGACAATCCGGCGTTGCAATCGCTGATGACCCAGCTTGGCGAAACGACAAACCCCGAACAGCGCACCGCCCTGCTGCATCAGGCGCAGACCATCATCGCGGACGATTATGTCAACGCCTATCTGTTCCAACTTGCGTTCCCGACAATCGCAGACGCACGCATCAAAGGTCTTTGGCAGAACGCGCCGACCCAGGCAACCGACCTGACCGGCGTGTCTTGGTCTGAATAAAGACAATGGCCGCGGGCGGAGAATCCGCCCCGGCCTTCGGTCCAGATTGCGCATTCCATAAGTCCAGACTAGTCTGACTCGCATGGCCGTACCGCTGGAGACCTTTTTTCTCAAGCCCGACACCAAGGGCACGCTGCAATCGCGCATTCAACAGATGGTGGCCGAAGGCATCCTGTCAGGCCGCTTCCGGCGCGGCGAGAAGCTGCCGTCCACACGAAAGCTTGCCCAGCATCTTGGCGTCAGCCGGATCACCGTCACGCTGGCCTATACCGAATTGTTGTCGAACGACTACCTGTCGTCCAAGGGACGCTCGGGCTATTTCGTGTCCGACACCGCGCCCGAGCCACCGCATTTTGCAGCTGCACCTGCGCGGCAGGATGCGGTCGACTGGGCGCGTGCTTTGGGTCAGAAGTTCACCGGCGGGGCCACACCCGTCAAACCGCAGGACTGGGCGCAATATCGCTACCCGTTCCTTTATGGTCAGACCGATCCGCAACTGTTCGATCATGCCAACTGGCGACACTGTGCGCTGCAAGCTCTTGGCGCCCGAGATTTCGCGGCGCTGACTCGCGATTACTACGATCAGGATGACCCCCAACTGGTCGAATTCATCCTGCGCCACACCCTGCCCCGTCGCGGCATCACCGCCGCTCCAGACGAGGTTCTCATCACGATGGGTGCACAAAACGCGCTTTGGATGACGACGCAGGTTCTCTTGACGCAACGCCGTCAGGCGGTGATCGAAAACCCCTGCTATCCGGCCCTGCGCGACATTCTCACCCAGTCGCGTTGCCACCGATGCGCGGTCGATGTCGACAAGGATGGGCTGCCGCCTTCTGACATTCCGGCCAACACCGACGTGATCTTCACCACGCCCAGCCACCAGTGCCCCACGTCCCACACCATGCCCTTGGCGCGCAGACAGGCCCTGCTTGAGCGCGCCCGCGCGCTTGACGCCTTGATCGTCGAGGATGATTACGAATTCGAAATGGCCTACCTCAAGCCGCCAATGCCCGCGCTCAAAAGTCTCGATGGCGACGGACGGGTGATCTATGTCGGCAGCTTTTCCAAATCTCTCTTTCCCGGTCTGAGGCTCGGCTACCTTGTCGGCTCGGCCCCGTTCATCCGCGAAGCCCGCGCGTTGCGCGCGTCAATCCTGCGCCACCCGCCCGGCCTGATGCAACGCACCACCGCCTATTTTCTGAGCCTCGGCCATTACGACAGCCTGATCCGGCGCACTGGCAAAGCGCTGGCCGACAGGCGCGCCATTATGGAACATGCGATCCGCAAACATGATCTGAGGATCGCCGGTCAAGGCGCCTATGGCGGGTCGTCCTTCTGGATGCGCGCGCCCGACCATATAGACAGCGAAGAGCTTGCTACCCGGCTTCGCGAGGCCGGTGTCCTGATCGAACCCGGCACCCCGTTCTTTGCCGGAGACGCCCCGCCGCGCAACTACTACCGCTTGGCCTATAGCTCCATCGCCCAAGCCCGGATCGAGCCGGGCATCGCCGAGATCGCCAAGGCCATTCAGGCCACGCCGTTCACATAGACGCCGCGACGCGGAATCCTTCGGGGATGGCATCGCGCCCGTCGAGCACCAGTTCCGCCATCACATGCGCCACCTTCGGCGCCATGCCAAAGCCGATCTTGAAACCTCCATTGGCGATGAAATGCCCCTCTCGCCCTGGCCACTCCCCCAGCATCGGTGCACGCGATCGGGCGCGCGGGCGCACTCCCGCCCAGCGCGCCACCACCGGCGCATCGGCCAGCACCGGCATTGCGTCAATCGCTTTGGCGATCAGCGCATCGCATTGCGCGTCAATCGTGCTTGGGTCGTCAAATTCCCGCTCGCTGGTCGATCCGATCGCGACCGTTCCATCACCATGCGGAACGATATGCAGCCCATCGACAAAAACCTGCGGCGCATGGCGCGCGTCACATGCAAACGCCGCCGACTGCCCCTTGACGCCCGCGCCCACGGATTTGCCGATCTGCTCTGACAAATCGCGCAAGCCCTGCCAGCCGGTTGCCCAGATCACCGCGCCCCGGTCAGGGGCGTCAGCGACAACTTTGACGCCCTTCGCGCGAAGGGCCGCGACCAATGCCGCGCAAGCCTGTCTCGGATGCATACGCGCAGTCAGGCTGTCCCGGATCAGAAAACCGGTCGCGGAAGATGGCGCAAACGCTCCTGCGTCAACCGCCGGGATTACGTTCCACTCGGCACGCCCCTTCCAAAGCTCTTCGGCACCCGACGTCCGGGACCGCGCCAACTCAAGACCGTGCGTATCGGCAATCGGTTGCAGCCGGCCCAACCGCGCATAGCCCGGATCAACCCCGCCAGCCTCCTGCACCTCGGCCCAAAAGCTCTCCGCCATCAGCAAGCTGTCCAGTTGGAACGCTTTCTTGCCGTTCCAGTTCTCCGGCACATGCGGCGCCAATGCCCCGACCAGGCCACCGCTCGAACCGGCACCGGCGCCGAAGGGATCGACCACCTGCACCGACGCGCCGCGTTGGGTCAGAACCCATGCGATACTCAGTCCGAAAATGCCCGCGCCGCGTACCGTGATTTCGACCATTGCCATTCCGTCAACCCCCCGCCACTGTCTCGCCGCAGGTAAGGTACACCCACATGAAACACCAGTCAGAAGCGCTCGACTGGCGCGACGGAGAGGTTCCCGTCTCGCGCCGGTTCGATGATCCCTATTTTTCCCTCGACGACGGGCTGGCCGAGACGCGGCATGTGTTTCTGGCCGGTAACGATCTGCCCGCGCGGTTCCGCGACGGTTTCCACATCGCCGAGCTTGGCTTCGGCACCGGCCTCAACCTTCTCGCGGCGCTTCAGATGTGGCGCGAAACCAATCAAACCGGAATTCTTTACTTCACCAGCTTCGAAGCCTTCCCGATGCAGCCGCATGATATGATCCGCGCGCAGGCCGCGTTTCCTGAACTGGCCGACATCGCCAATGATCTGCGCCCCCATTGGGAACGTGGGGAAAGGCGCATCACCCTGCCCGATCTGTCGTTCGAAATTGTTGTCGGCGACGCGCGCGAAACGCTCTCAACACTGCGCCACCCCGCGGATGCATGGTTTCTCGACGGTTTCTCTCCTGCCAAGAATCCAGAGCTTTGGGAGCCCGCCCTTCTGGCACAGGTCGCAGCCCACACTGCGCCCCAAGGCACTGCCGCCACTTACACCGCCGCAGGCCATGTGCGGCGCGCACTTGATGCCGCAGGGCTTCTAACTCAGCGCATTCCCGGCTATGGCCGCAAGCGTCACATGACCACTGCCCGGAAAGCTGCCGAATGACCACCACGAACAACACGCTCGGCATCTGGCTCATGGTGGCTACGACGCTGGTTTTCGCCGTGCAGGACGGCCTGTCGCAGCACCTGGCCAGCACCTACAACGTGCTGATGATCGTGATGATCCGATACTGGTTCTTCGCGGCCTTTGTCGTCGTCATCGCCACCCGTCGCGCCGGAGGGGTCAGGGCCGCTGCTGCAACCACGCAACCGAAGCTACAGGTGTTTCGCGGCCTGTTATTGGTCAGCGAAATCTGCGTGATGGTGCTGTCCTTCACCTATCTCGGCCTTGTCGAGACCCATGCGGTATTCGCCTGCTATCCCTTGCTGATCGCGGCCCTGTCCGGCCCGGTGCTGGGCGAATATGTCGGCTGGCGGCGCTATGCGGCGATCGGTGTCGGCTTCGTCGGCATACTGATCATTCTGCAACCCGGTTTGGGCGTGTTTTCCCCATTTGCGATTCTCCCCGCCATTGCCGCAACGATGTTCGCGCTTTACGGGCTGCTCACCCGCTACGCCGCGCGCCGCGACGGTGCGGCCACCAGCTTTTTCTGGACCGGGACCGTCGGCGCGATTGCGATCACCTTGGTGGGCGTCTGGTTCTGGGAGCCGATGACCGGCACCGACTGGGCATTGATGTCAGCGCTCTGCGTGACGGGCGCTTTGGGGCATTTTCTGCTCATCAAATGCTATGACGTGGCCGAAGCCAGTGCGGTCCAGCCGTTCGCCTACCTGCAATTGCCGTTCGTGGTCAGCATCGGCCTTCTGGTGTTCAACGAAACGGTCGAAACCCATGTTGTCGTCGGCGGTGCACTGATCGTGTCGGCTGGCCTCTTCACCCTATGGCGTGCGCGGCAGAAGGGTTGATCCGGCCAGTTCTTCCGAAAACGGCACCGGATGCGGTTCTCGCCCCAAGCGCGCGCGGTACATTGGCAGGCTTTCGGTCACCCGCATGACGTAGTTGCGCGTTTCGGTAAACGGAATGTGCTCGATCCAGTCGATGATCTCCATACCCCCCGCCCGCGGATCGCCGCGCTCTCGCATCCAGCGCTCAGGCCGGCTCGGTCCGGCATTGTAGCCGGCGGCAATCATCACCGCATTGCCGTTGAACTGCTCGGCCAAGCGTTCCAGGTAGGCGCTCCCCAGAACGGCGTTATACACCGGGTCGGCCAGCAGCTTGGTCTCGGAATAGTCCACTTGCAGCCAACCCGCGACCTCCCTCGCCGTGCCCGGCATCACCTGCATCAACCCGCGCGCCCCGACGGGCGAAATGACCAGCGGATCGAATTCGGATTCGCGCCGCGCAATTGCCAGAACAAGCTCGGTCGGAACGGGATGCGACAGCTCGGCTACCGGGTGCAACGCATAATAGGGCGCATGGATTTCATATCCGGATTGCGCCGCGCGTTTGCCAAGCATGACCTGAATATGAGGCTGCCCCAAATCCTCCAACATCTGTCCAAGCTGTCCGATCTCGCGACGCTCGAGACTCTCGGCAAGATGGGTCAGGAACCGCTCGGCCAGCACCGCTTCCTCGGCATCCAGAAGCAGGATCGCGGCAGTAAACACCGAACTGGTGGTGAACTCAGCATCGCGCCAGTCGGCAAAGGCTTCTTTTCCCGAAAGGCGCGGATCGGGTGCGATCCCGCCGCGCTCTGCCGCCAACAGGCCGTAAAACGATGTCTGGAATTGGCCGCCAGACGCATAGGCGCGCGCCGCGGCGTCTTTATTGCCTGCCGCTTCATAGGCGCGGCCCAGCCAATACCCGGCGCGGCCCAGCGAGATCGGCGTCTCGACCGCGCCGCGAAACGCGTTGAAATGCGTCACGGCCCGCTTCGGTGCCTCAAGAAACCGCAGGGATAGATACCCCGCCAGCCATTCCAGATCGGCAAAACGCGCGCCCTCGGTCAAATGGTGATTGGCAGCAAGTTCGTAGGCCAGACCGTAATCGCCCGCGCGCATGATCTGGCGCACCAACACCGCGCGCTGACCGGCCCATATCTCTGGCCGACCCAGCGACTCCGCCATTTTCGACCGTGCGCGCAGCAATTCGACGGCATCGTCGGTTCGCCCCTTGCGCATCCGCCATGCGAATCGTTCATAGGCCAGACCTGCGTCCATGCTCAGGGAAGCAGGCACCGCTTCGATCAACCGATCCACTCCCGCCGCGTCCGTGCGCAAGCCGATCCGCGCCGCAGCCAGCGCCGCCTCGCCCTCCCCGACCAAGGGAATCATCGCTTGCGCATTGCTGATCCAGCCCAGCCACAGCATCGCGTCGAGCCGGTCCTTATGGTGTGGCGCCAGAACCTCGCCATAGGCCGCCCGCATCGCCGTGATTTCGTCACTGGCCAAGCTTAATGTTGTCCAGGCGTTCACCAAGGTGGCGTTTGCCTTGTCGGGCTCATCGGCCAGGAATTGCGCGCGTGCCAGAGACAGGGCACCGGCACCCGTTTCGGGAGTGTGATCGGCGTAAAAGACGCGAATCGCCTCGGCAGAGCTTGCCGCGATCGCGCCTTCGCTTTTCTTGCGCAAATAGGGCAGACCGGGCCAATCCGGATTGCGCGCCAGAAAATCCTGCACCTCGCGCGCCGAACCGAGGCCCGCGCGCAGATAGTGCCACAGGATCACATCCAGAGCCGCCTGCCCATCGCCGCGCGCTTCAATCTGTGCGGCGGCCCAGTTGCCCTCGCGCATCAAATCCATCGCCCGCTCCAGGGGGCGTTCGCGCACTTGCGCCATTGTCAGAACGGGCACGATCATCAACCACACCGTCAGAACCGCTTTGAGCCGAATCATGACTTGCATTTTCTCCACTGAAACAGGATAGACGGCTCGCTAAGGATACCCCGCCCCCTGCGACCTTCAAATCACATATGCGGGACGGGTCACTGGTCCACTCAGGCCATAACACATAAAAGGAGCGTGACGATGTTCAAAGGGTCGATGCCTGCACTGATCACACCGTTCAGAAACGGTGCAGTGGATTTTGACACGCTCAAACGTCTGGTCGATTGGCATGTGGATCAGGGCAGCCACGGGCTTGTTCCCGTCGGCACCACCGGCGAAAGCCCGACGCTGACGCATGAGGAACACGAAGACGTCGTGACCTGCGTTGTCGAGGCCGCCAACGGCCGTATCCCCGTTATCGCCGGCGCCGGGTCGAACAACACCGATGAATGCATCCGCTTCGTACAGCACGCGGAAGCTGCGGGCGCGCAAGGCGCTTTGGTGGTGACACCGTATTACAACAAGCCAACCCAGAACGGGCTGATCCAGCACTTCAAGATGGTGCATGACGCCTGCAACCTGCCGATCATCATCTACAACATCCCCGGACGTTCGGCCGTGGATATGCTGCCCAGCACGATGGGCGAGCTGGCCAAGCTGCCGCGCATCGTCGGCGTAAAAGACGCCACAGGCGATCTTGCCCGCGTCTGTGCCCAGCGCATCACCTGCGGGCGCGATTTTATCCAGATTTCCGGTGAAGATGCCACCGCGCATGGCTACAATGCGCAAGGCGGCGTCGGGGTCATCTCGGTCACCGCCAATGCCGCGCCCGCGCTGTGTGCGCAGGTCCAGGAGGCGACGCTTGCAGGCGATTTTGCCACCGCACTTGATCTGCAGGACCGGCTGATGCCACTTCACCACGCGATCTTTGCCGAACCGGGCGTCAGCGGCGCAAAATATGCCATGTATCGGCAGGGCTTGTGCGACGAAGAAATGCGCCCGCCATTGTTTCCGGTGACCCAACCCACCCGCGAGCTGATCGACGCCGGATTGCGCCACGCCGGTCTGTTGAACTGACAAGCCCGTGTCGCACGCAAAGGAGACCGCGCGAGGGCTTCGCGCGGTCCTGAGCTACTGCCCCGGAGCGTCCAGCCCTTCAGGTTGACCGACCACCACAAACCGCAATGCCTCAGGCTTCAGAATACGCGCCGCAACGCGCTTGATGTCATCCAGCGTGAGCGCCTCGATCATGTCGTTGCGCGTGGTCACATATTCGGTCGGCAATCCATCCATCTGCATTCCAACGAGAATATTCGCGATCCGGCCATTGCCATCAAAGCGCAAGGGATACGCCCCGGTGAGATAGGTCTTGGCGCTCTCCAGTTCGGCCTCGGTGACACCGTTTTCGGCCATCTTGGCCCATTCCTCGGTGATCACCTCAATCGCCTCGGCCACCCTGTCATTGGCGCTCGACACACGGCCCAGATATAGCGCTGCGTGATCCTTCGGCACGAGATAGCTGTAGACGCCATATGTCAGTCCGCGCTTTTCGCGCACCTCTTCCATCAATCGCGCCTCAAAGCCGCCGCCACCCAGAATTTCGTTCAGCACATAGGCTGCAAAGAAGTCGGGATCGTCACGGGCGATGCCTTCATGGCCAAAGATCGCCACCGATTGCGGCACGTCGAATGGCACGACGGTCACTCCTGCTTCGGTCGCAACCTCGACATCGGAAGGTTGCGCGACACCCGTGGCGGGCAAATCGGCCAGCAACTCGTCCAGCACCGCGGCCAACTCCTCTGGCGAGATGGCCCCAGCCGCGCCGACATAAACGCGGTCACGCGCCAGTGCGCCTTTGTGCGCGGCAACCAAATCGTCGCGATCAAGGGCTGCCACGCTTTCCTCGGTGCCCTCAATCTCTGATCCGTAAGGGTGATCGCCGAAGACCATCGCGTTGAATTTTGCGCCGACGATCGCATCCGGATCCTGCGCGTCAGAGCGGATCGCCGACACGACCTGCGCCCGCACCCTGTCGATCGCCTGTTGGTCGAACCGAGGCTGGGTCAGCGCATCGCGCAACAAAGCCAGCGCCTCGTCCTGATTTTCGGTGAGGAATCGCGCTGACACTGTTACGGCATCGTCGCTTGCGTTGAAGCTGAAACTCGCCGCCAGAGATTCAGCACGTTCGGCGAACGCTCGCGCGTCCATGTCCGCAGCGCCCTCTTTTAACAATCCGACCATGAGATTGGTCGCGCCGCGCTTGCCCAGCAAGTCGAGCGACGCTCCGCCTTTGAAACGAAGCTCCAGCGCGACGAACGGGATGGAATGTTCTTCCACGAGCCAGGCGTTCACACCACCGGGGCTTTCAACCTCGGATATTTCGATTTCAGCCCGCAACGGCATCGCCATCAAGACGAAAGCGATCATCGGGGCCGCGATTCTCAGGGCAAAGTTCATTGTGTCACCTCAGCAGAGCTGCGCAGGAAACCTGTCACGGCCCTATCGCGATCAAACACCTCACGCGCCGCCGCAATGATCTCGTCCGGCGTGATGGATTGCACGATGTCTGGCCAGTCGTGCACATCTTCGATCGTCAGCCCCGACGTCAGGGCTGCGCCGTAGCGGCGCGCCAGCGAATCGGAATTGTCGAGCGCATAGACCTGCGCGGCACGGAACTGGAACTTGATCCGCTCAAGCTGTTCGGGATCGATGCCGCCTTCCAGAAACTCTGTCACGACCCGATCCATGTCCGCTTCGGCTTCTTCCAGGCTAACCCCCTCGGAGGGCACATTGACCAAGCCGAAGGTTGTGTCATCAAGCGACAGGCCACTGTAAAATGCGCTGGTATAAACCGCGCGCTTGGTCTCGAACTGAAGCTTTTGCGGCAGTACGGATGTTTGCGACCCGCCCAGAATCTCGGCCAGCAACGTCAGTGCCGCCGCCTTGCGCTGATCGCCGGGATCACGTTCCGGAGCCAGATACGTGCGCATCACATAGGGCTGCGCGACACGCGGGTCGCTGAACGACATCCGTCGCTCGGCCATCTGCGGCGGCTCGGTCGGACGCACCCGCTCGGGCAAAGCCTCGTTGCGCGGGATCGGGCCGTAATGCTCCTGCGCCAGCGCCAGAACCTCGTCCGGTATCACATCGCCCGCGACTACCAGAACCGCGTTGTTGGGCGAATAGTACTGTTCGTAATAAGCGAGCGCGTCGTCGAGATCGAGATCCACCATCTCGTGCCGCCAGCCGATGATCGGCGTGCCATAGGGATGGTTGAGATATTGCGCCGCCATGCGCTGTTCGCGAAACAGCGATCCGGGATCGTTCTCGACCCGCTGATTGCGCTCTTCGACAATCACGTCACGCTCGGTCAGAATATCCTCGCGATCGAGTTGCACATTCTTCATCCGGTCCGCTTCAAACTCCATCATCAGACCGAGCCGGTCTGCCGCGACGCGCTGAAAATAGCCGGTATAATCATAGCTGGTGAACGCGTTGTCCGACCCGCCATTGGCCTTGACGATCTCGCTGAACTCTCCCGGTGCGCGCTTTTCGGTGCCCTTGAACAGCAGATGCTCCAGAAAATGCGCGACGCCGGACACCCCGACCTGTTCGTCCGCCGATCCGGCCCGATACCACACCATGTGCATCACCGCAGGCGCGCGATGATCCTCGATCACCACCACATCCATACCGTTATCAAGCTGAAAGGTGCTAACCTGATCTTCGATGGTTTGCGCTCGCAACGGCGCGGCGGCAAGACAGACTGCCCCGGCAAGGGCTATCAGACGATGCATCGGCAATATCTCCGTGAGTTACCCGACAAACCTACGACGTGCACCGACGACTTCAAGCCACCCAACAGCTTTGTGAGCGCTCAGGCGGTTCAAAATGAGCTGTGCTGCTACTGCTGCGGGGGGGCCGACGGTGTCAAAGCACCGGCACGGCGTGCCGCGTCAAGCGTGCGGTAGGCATCAAGCGACTCGCGGCGATAGGCACTGTCATATGTGTCTTGCTTGAACAGCCGCCAGTTGAACAAGGATTTCCGCTCGCGGAAGTCCTGATCCGCGACGGCCAGTTCTTGCCGGATGCCCGGCTGGCGGCCAAACCGCGACGCACGCGCGACAAGCGCCTGATCGCCCGCACCGATACCCGCCTGCGGATCGAGCCGCGAAGGTTCTCCGCCCAGCACCGCAACCGCGTCTCTCAGCGGTGTCTGGTCGGTCCGGTTGGCACCACCCGGTGTCGGTTGCGGCAACCCGCTAAGGGTGTCGGGGGTCGCAAGTGGTTTGTTGGGAACGATGGAAAACTCCTCGGGCGCGCCCGTCGTATTGCGCAACTGGCGCAAGTCCGTGTCGCGCTCACCCGTATCCTGCCCTGCGCTACACGCGGTCAGGGCCATCAGTGCCAGTATCATGATCGTGTGCGGCATTGCTGCTGCCCGCCTCCATATTCGCCTCAAACCTGCTTTAACGCATCCGGCCGCGCCCGTCACGAGGCGTTTTTGCCGCCTGAGAAAAGCGCCAGTCCGATCGCTCCGATAAACACCGAAACATCGGCGACATTGAATGCATAAGGATTGCCAAGCCCACAACATGACACGTTGAGAAAATCCGCCACCGCGCCGTAAAATACCCGGTCCACCACATTGCCCAGCGCGCCACCGATCAAAAGCCCGGCAAAAATCAGCCCCGCCCGCCCCGGCGGCGAGCGGCGCATCCAGACCAGCACGAACAACACGATCCCCAATGCAACCGAAATCAAAACCCATCGCGTCCAGTCCGTATTGCCTGACAGAAGCCCGAAATTGATGCCCGTATTCCACGCCATGCGAAAATTGAGGTAAGGCGGAAACACGTCGATCGCTCCGCGGCGGGCCAGATCCATCACGTGCACCACCCACCATTTGGTGAGCTGGTCGATCACGAAGATCGCAAATGCAACAAGGGTGACAAGACGCATGGGCAGTCCTTCGATGCTGGGTCTAGTGTCGGAAATGCCGCATCCCGGTCATGACCATTGCCAGACCAGCCTCGTCGGCCGCCGCAATCACCTCATCGTCTCGCATGGACCCGCCGGGCTGGATGATGCTCGTCGCCCCGGCGGCCGCTGCTTCCAGCAAACCGTCGGCAAACGGGAAAAACGCATCCGACGCAACCGCACTGCCCCTGGTCAGCGGCTCCGGCAGGCCAAGCGCCTCGGCCATGCGTTCGGCCTTGCGCCCGGCGATCAGAGCGGAATCCAGCCGGCTCATCTGGCCCGCTCCGACACCCACGGTCGCGCCATCTTTGGCGTAGACGATGGCATTGGACTTGACGTGTTTGGCCACCGTCCAGGCAAACAAAAGATCCTGCATCTGCGCCTCGGTCGGCGCGATCCTCGTCACCACCTTCAGGTCATCAGGATCAAGCCGCCCGTTGTCGCGGTTTTGCGCCAGAAATCCGCCAGACACCTGTTTCCATGCCAGCCCCGGCGCGGCGGTGTTGGCGATTCCCTTGGTTTGCAACACGCGAACATTGGTCTTTGGCGCAAAGACATCCTTGGCCGCCTGATCAATTCCGGGCGCAATCACGACTTCGGTGAACACCTCGGCAATGGCCCTGGCGGTCTCGCCGTCAAGCGTCGAGTTCAGCGCAACGATCCCGCCAAACGCTGACGTGCGGTCACAGTCAAACGCCTTTTGATAGGCTTCGAGCAGCGTGCGGCCCGTGGCCACACCACACGGGTTGGCGTGCTTGACAATGACGCAGGCAAAGCCGTCGCGCGGCAGGAATTCCGAAACCAGTTCGAACGCCGCGTCAGTGTCGTTGATGTTGTTGTAGCTCAGCTCCTTGCCCTGCAACTGCGTCGCGGTGGCAACGCCCGGACGCGCCGATCCATCGTGGTAGAAAGCGGCTTTCTGATGCGCGTTCTCTCCATAGCGCAAGGGCTGCGCAAGCGTTCCGGCAAACACCCGACGGCGCGGCGTGGGCTCGTCTATGGCGTCGGCGAGCCATGTGCTGACAGCGGCGTCATAGGCTCCGGTACGGGCATAGGCGATCTGTGCCATCCGGCGACGGAAGGCGAGCGTGGTCTTGCCGTCGTTCTGTTCCAGTTCCTCGGTCAGCGCGGCATAGTCTTCGGTATCGACCAATACAGTGACAAAGGCATGGTTCTTCGCCGCCGCACGGATCATTGCCGGGCCACCGATGTCGATGTTCTCGATGCAGGTGTCGTAATCCGAACCTTTGGCGACCGTGTCCTCAAAGGGATACAAGTTGACCACCAGAAGGTCGATCGGGCCGATGCCATGCTCCTCCATCGCATCGATATGCGCATCATTGTCGCGCAGCGCCAGCAACCCGCCATGCACCATCGGATGCAACGTCTTGACCCGCCCGTCCATCATCTCGGGAAAACCGGTCACGTCCGCCACGTCCGTCACCGCAACGTCGGCATCGCGCAGCGCCTGCGCTGAACCGCCGGTCGACAAAATCTCGACCCCGCGTGCAGCAAGCGTCTGGGCAAGGTCCACAAGCCCGGTTTTATCGGAAACGGACAGTAGCGCGCGGCGGATGGGGGCGAGGTTGGTCATGGCAGCAAGGATCCCAAATGTTCAAGTCAGCAGGTTCACATCGTCCTGAACAAGGTCCCTGACCGCGATGGCGGTGTCCTGAGCCTTCGCCAACGACCAGCGAACGCGCGTCGCATACTCTATTGCGCGGCCAGATAAAACGATCTGTTTCGTCGCGCGGGGGCGAAGACGGCCTTTTTCAAGAAACACCGACGGTTCCAACGACAATTCGCAGGCCGCATCAAAGCGAAACACCCAGATCTCGCCACTGCGCAGGGCCATTGAAACCGCAGTGCCGTTCATGTCGATGGCACTGTCGACCTCGGGGTGCAGGTGAAAGCGGATATCGAACGGCACACCCGTCAAACGGCTGGCCTCGAGCTTGTCATTGAACCGCCCCTTGTCGGTTGCATCCAGTGCCACGAGCAGGTCTTCTCCGACAATGCCGCGCCCGTCGAACGTCAACTCGAGGATCCGCGCATGAGTGAGGCCGTGCGTACGCAGATAGCCGTCATGCCCGCCCTCGAACCGTATCCCGTCAGAAGCTCGCGACATCTCGGTCGGCACGCCCTTCGGCACATCGTCCAGCAATTCACGCTCGACCGGCCCCATGCGGGATTTCTCGCCCAGCCGCGCGCTGGAATAGCCGTCAAGACAGAGTGTCGAATGCGACGGTGTGGCACGCCCGGCACGGCGCCAGTCCTCGCCAAAGCTGGCGCCCGATCCGCAATTCACGATCAGCGGGCGACGGCCCGAGGTCAATTCAAACGCCAACGTCGAGGCATGGGCATTGAAGCTTGCCATACCGGTGGGCGGGGCGGCTGCGTCGATGATCATCGTGGTCCGCCCCGCAGAGAGCCGCGCATAGCCCATGGCAAGATCCTGCGCGACCTGCGCCTTGACCCCGGCAGCGGCCAAAGCGGTATCCAGCCGCCCTTCCGCGCCGCGTCCACCGCCGTGAAAGCGCGCCAGCCCGCCATCGGCGTGACGCAGCGCACGCAAGGTCGGCACGATCTTGGCAATGGCCTCGAGATGCGTCAGTTCCGGTGACCGGCCCGCATCATGCAACACATCGCGCGCCCAGATCAGCAGCGTACACACTTCCATCAGTTCCTCGGGGTTGCGGGTCGGAATGCCGCCCGCTTCGCTGACCTGTCGCGCGCATTCCTGCCCAAGCGCGCGGATCGCAGGATCGGCTTGCGCTTCCATCCCTTGCAGCGACAAGCCGGCAGAGATCAGGCCGGTCAGCGCCTCAAAGCGCGGCAATCCGGGGGTCGAGCTGTGCCAGCGTCGGTTCAGAAATATCGTCTGCTGCGCGATCGAGCGGAAAAACGCATGCGATTGCTCGGGCGTCGAACCGCCCAGAACGAAAATTGCGTGATGCAGCCAGCGGATCACCCGCCGCCCCGCCAGTTCCGGCGTCCAGCCGGGGCCCGAGCCGTTGCCGTAGTGTTCAATCCAGTCAAACAGCCATTTCTGAGCCTTCTGCCGGGTCGCTGGCTCGCCAACGCTGGCCATGTCGTCAAGCCAGACAAAGCCGTGTATCTCCTCGACGAACGCGTCGTCAGGCGGCGTGATGTCCCACAGCGACGCTCCCGGCGCTTCGACCAGATGACCGGCGAACAAAAGGTTCCCCGCTGTCAGCTGCCGCCCGCGTGCAAACGATCCGACTGTGCGGGGTTCGGGCTGTCCGACAAAGGCAGTCGCCGGTTTGACGCGCGCCGACAACCGTGCGTGAACACGGTTCAAAAGCCGGGTTTGCGCCCTTTTTACGGCGTCCAGTCGAAACATTTGCTCTGCCTCTGGCTTGCATTTGCGCAAGCATTCTTATGCTCCAAGCATAGCTTTCCAATGACTTTGAGTCACGCCGCAATCTTCACACGGGCGACGACCCGCCTTTGCGGCGCAGGAGCGCCATGTAAAATCCGTCCATGCCGCCGGCATCGGGCCAATAGTCGGGCCGCAACCGCACACCGCCCTCCGGGCTGATCCAGTCGGGCTCGAGGCCCGGCGCTTCGGGTGGCAGGATCTCCAGATCGTCGGTCTGGGACAGCAGCCACTTGATCTGGTCCTCGCCTTCCTCGCGCAACAGGCTACAGGTGCAATAGACCATCCGACCGTACGGTTGGAGACGCTCGACCGTACGTTTCAAAAGAGCGCGTTGCAGCGCGACAAGGTCGGTGATGCTGGTCTGGGTCTTGACACAGGGCAGATCGGGATGCCGCCGGATCGTCCCTGTGGCGGTGCAAGGCGCATCCAGCAAAATCGCGTCGAACGCGTCTGCCTCGTAGGTCAGCGCGTCCGCCGTAACGGCCTCTGCCGACAATCTGGTGCGAGTCAGGTTTTCCGAGAGTCGCGCCATGCGCGGCGCCGATATGTCAAGCGCGGTGACATGTGCGCCCTTGGCGGCAAGCTGCATCGTCTTGCCGCCCGGTGCCGCGCATATGTCGAGCACGCGCTGGTCTTTGACATCTCCCAGCAATTGAACCGGGATCGCGGCGGCGGCATCCTGAACCCACCAGTCCCCGGTTTCAAACCCCGGCAAAGCCGAAAGCTGACCGCGAGCCGACAGTCGCACAGACCCGGTGGGAAGCACGACACCACCCAGCTTTTCCGCCCACCCTTCGGCATCTTCCTTGACCGACAGGTCGACAGGCGGCGGCACGGCATGGGCGCGCTCGATCGCGGTGACGACGGGTTTACTCCACGCCTTGACCAGTTTTGGGCGCAGCCATTTGGGCAGCATGGTGTCGGGCGCGTTGTTCCACGCCTCGGCGTCGAGCGCGGTGATCTTGCGCAACACGGCGTTCACAAGCCCCTTCATCGGCGCGGTTTTCTTGTTGCGTCCAGCCAGCTTTACGGCCTCGTTCACCACGCCATGCGCCGCGCCGCCGGTCATGAATTCGACCGTGGCCATGCGCAGCAGGTTCATCACCCGCAGCGGAGGCTGGCGTTGAAGGAGCGGCGTCAGAAGATGGTCAGCGCGGCCCAGATAGCGCAGCGTCTCCGTCATCAGCCGTTGCGCGGTGGCGCGTTCGGGGGGCGTCAGGTCCTCCCACAGCTGATCGCCGGTCACTTCGGACAACATACGGCCTTCGCCGATGATCTGGCTCAATCCGTCAAGGGCAACTAAGCGGGGTGACATACAGGGTTCCTCGGCAAGGCCGGGGTTGTCCCGGACCGGATCGCGCGTATATCAAAGGTCAAAGATATGGAAGACCACGATGAGCTCTGAAATCGACCCGACCCTTCCCGCAGCCGCCCAACGCGCCTTGGCCGAGGCCGAAGCACGCCGCAAGGAAGCGGCGAGTCAACCGCCTCTGCCAAAGGAACTTGGTGGCCGTGACGGGCCGGAGCCCGTGCGCTATGGTGACTGGGAAAAGGGTGGTCTGGCGATCGACTTTTAAGCCACTTAACGCAAGGTGAAATTGGCGGCGTCGCCCGTGCCCTTGTCGGCGGTAAAGCGCATCGCCCGACCGTCTGCGCGGACCTCTTGGCAATTATAGCCAAGATCGTCTCCGCCCCAGTTGAGATCGCGGCAGAAATAGCCGTCTTTCCAATCCCAGCGCCCGGTCACATCCCAGCCCGCTCCGCGCCCTGCAATTGCGCCATCTGCGCCAACGCGAAGTTTGACAAAGGCGCGCGACAGGGTCTTGCCCTGAACGAGCTGCACAAATTCCGATTTGCTGTCGATCCGCTTCATCTCGGCAGCAGCACTCTGCGGCGTCAAAGTTGAAACAAGCGCGATCGCGGCGATGACTGCGCGGTGTGGCATGGAACCCTCTCAACACGTCTGGTATTAAAGGGTACGCGTGTGCCGCCGTGTCAGATCACATCAATTTCCGGCTTAATCTTCTGACAGACCAAGCACGTCGAGCATGTCGTAATCGCCCGGCGCCTTGTCCTGACCCCAAAGGGCTGCCTTGAGCGCGCCACGGGCAAACAGCGCGCGGTCGCTGGCGACATGGCGCAGGATGATCCGTTCGCCCTGTGCTGCAAACATCACATCATGTTCGCCGACAATATCGCCACCGCGCACGGCGCTGAACCCGATATCGCCGCGTGTGCGTGCGCCGGTCAGTCCGTCACGCCCGCTGTCGGACACCTCGCGAAGATCGACACCGCGCCCCGTCGCCGCCGCCTCGCCCAGCATCAGCGCGGTGCCCGAGGGGGCATCAACCTTCTGGTTGTGATGGTATTCGATCACTTCGATATCGAAATCCTCGTCGAGCGCCGCCGCGACCTTGCGGGTCAGCACAGTCAAGAGATTGACGCCCAGGCTCATGTTGCCGGCGCGAACGACAACCGCATGACGCGATGCGGCTTTGATCTTCTTAAGATCGTCATCGCTCAGGCCGGTGGTTCCGATCACATGCACGGCACGCGCCTGTGCGGCCAGCTCGGCATAGGCGACGGTGGCGGCGGGGGCCGTGAAGTCGATGACCGCCTGCGCGCGAGCAAAGCAATCGAGCGGATCGTCAGCGACCAGCACGCCAATCGACGCTCCGCCCATCGCGCTGCCGACATCCTGACCGATCCAGTCATGGCCTGCGCGCTCGACCGCTCCGGCAAGATACATCTTGGGATGTTTGGCGATTTCGGACACCAACATCTGCCCCATGCGCCCGGACACTCCGGTGACAACAACGCCGATTTCTTCGCTCATGATCCGCTCCGGTCAAGGATTTTTGTCTCAATAGCGGTTGGCCGGATGCTTGGCAAAGGCCGTCGGACGGCTTATGTGCCGGATATGGCAAAAAACCGATCTCATTCCTCGGACGGCCCCAGCACGCGCCAATTGCGTGTGGGCGAATTGATCCGACGCACCCTGTCAGATGTACTGGCACGCGGCGACATTCACGACCCCGACCTCAACCGCTATTCGATCACCGTGGGCGAGGTGCGCGTGTCGCCTGATCTCAAGATCGCGACGGCATTTGTCGTGCCGCTTGGCGGCAAGGGGCAGGATGACGTTCTGGAGTTGCTGGACCGCAATCGCGGAGAGCTGCGCCGGATCGTGTCTAAAAACCTGACGCTGAAACATTCTCCCGAACTTCGTTTCCGACTGGACGACACGTTCGACCGGATGGACGACACGCGCCGGATGTTCGAACAAGACGATGTACGCAGAGATGTCGAAAGCTAGGCTCGCACTGGCGGTCTGGGCATGTGTGACGACGCTTGCAACGTTTGTGCAAGCCGATGTCGCGTGCGAGAACCGCAGCTTTGAGGGGTTGCGTTATACCGCTTGCAGTGTCGATCCTCGCGAAGACACCCTTCGCCTGTTCCTGGACGCGCCGTCGGGTGAACGCTTTGGTCAGTTCACGTCGATCGACCGCGCGCTGACGCAAGACGGCCAAAAGCTGACCTTCGCGATGAATGGCGGAATGTATCACGACGACCGTGCGCCGGTCGGTCATTACGTCGAGGATGGCCAGGAGCTCATGCGGGTGATTCCCAACGCGGGGCCGGGCAATTTTGGCCTGTTGCCCAACGGCGTGTTCTGTATCCGCGACGGTCGCGCCGACGTGATCGAGACACTGACATACGAAGCAGCGCGCCCGGAGTGCACCCATGCCACGCAGTCCGGCCCGATGCTGGTGGTCGATGGAGAACTGCATCCACGCTTTCTGCCCGACAGCACTTCGCGCTATATTCGCAACGGTGTCGGAACATCGGCTGATGGAACGCGCGTTGTGTTCGCGATCTCGGACCAGCCGGTGACGTTTCATGAATTTGGCCGCATTTTTCGCGATGACCTGAAGCTGCCGCAAGCCTTGTTCCTCGACGGCAACGTCTCGCGGCTCTACGCGCCGCAGTTGAAACGGTCGGATTTTGGCCGTTGGCTTGGGCCGATCATCGGCGTGGTCGAGGATCTGCCGCAGTAGCAGGGTTGCGGCGCGGGGTAGCGCGCTCTACCTCTCATTCATCGCCCAAACCCCACCGGAGGCCCCATGACCGACACGCTTGACCATCTGACGCAAAGCCTTTTGCAGCGTGCCGCCAAGGCCGGAGCGGACGCCGCCGACGTGCTGGCCGTGCGCGGCAGCGCGACGTCAATCGACGTGCGGAACGGGGTTCTGGAACAGGCGGAGCGCTCGGAATCCACCGATATCGGCTTGCGGGTTTTTGTCGGACAGAGGGTGGCGAACGTGTCATCATCGGATGTGCGCGACGCAAGCCTTGCCATCATGGCCGAGCGCGCGGTGGCGATGGCCAGGGAAGCGCCGGAAGACCCGTATGTCGGGCTGGCTGATCCGAGCCAGTTGGCCGATGTGCGCGATGGCCGCGACCTTGAGCTTTACGATGCGACGGACGAACCGACGCCAGCGGAACTGGAGACCGACGCACGCTCTGCCGAAAGCGCCGCGTTGGCGGTGAACGGGATCACGCAGGTCTCGTCTGCCTCTGCGGGCTATGGTTGGCAGGACATACACCTTGCGGCAAGCAACGGGTTCAGCGGCGGTTACCGGCGCACGTCGCGGCACACGTCCTGCGTGGCGATCGCCGGGACCGGCACTGGAATGGAGCGTGATCACGACGCTGACCAGCGAATTTTCCAAGGCGATTTGCGCACACCGCAAGAGATCGGGCGCACCGCCGCAGAGCGCGCGCTGGAGAGGATGGCACCGCGCAAACCCAAGACCGGCGCCTACCCGGTGCTGTTTGACGAGCGGATTTCTTCAAGCCTCATCGGACATCTGTTGGCGGCGATCAACGGCGTCTCGATCGCGCGGCGCTCGTCATGGGCGCTTGATTTGCTGGGGCAGGACGTCCTTCCAAGCGGGCTGTCATTGACTGAGAACCCGCACCGCATGCGGGTTGCCGGATCGCGCCCGTTTGATGCCGAGGGGCTGGCAACGCAGTCCCGCGACATCGTGAAAGATGGTATCCTGACCGGTTGGACGCTGGATCTGGCCACCGCGCGCAAGCTGGAACTTGCGCCAACCGCGAATGCGGCGCGCAGCACATCCGGCGGGCCATCGCCCAGCGTATCGAACGTGGCGCTTACGCAAGGGGCGCACTCGCGCGATGATTTGATTGCGCAAATGGGCACCGGGCTTGTCGTGACCTCGATGATCGGATCGACGATCAACCCGAACACAGGCGATTATTCTCGTGGCGCGGCCGGGTTCTGGGTGGAGAATGGCACCGTGGCCTATCCGGTCAGCGGGGTGACGATCGCCGGAAATCTGCGCGACATGCTGCGCCGGATTACACCGGCCAACGACGCGCGGAAGTGGTTGAGCCGCGTGGTGCCATCCGTCTTGGTCGAAGGACTGACCCTTGCCGGAGAGTGACCTGCGTCTTTTGATCGACGCCGCCAAAGCGGCTGGAGAGATTGCCTTGCGCGAGAAGGCGCGCGGTCTGGATATCGAGGACAAGCCCGACGACGCCGGTCCGGTCACGCAAGCGGATTACGCCGTTGACGCGGCGTTGCGCGAAGAATTGACGGCAGCGCGGCCCGGTTACGGCTGGCTGAGCGAAGAGTCCGAGGACGATTTGAAACGGCTGAATACCGAGCGTGTGTTCATAGTCGACCCCATTGATGGCACGCGCAGCTTTATCAAAGGTGAACGGACCTGGGCGCATTCGCTTGCAATTGTCGAAAATGGTATCGTCACGGCAGGCGTCGTTTACCTGCCGGAAATGAACCTGCTCTATTCTGCCGAAACGTCGAAAGGGGCGTTTTGCAATGATGCGCAGGTACGTGTTTCAAATGATGTTGATGTGGATCACGCGCGTGTTCTGGCCACCAGGCCGAACATGGATTCCGCGCATTGGCGCGGCGCTGCGCCGCAGTTCACGCGCTCACATCGTCCGTCGCTGGCGTACCGGCTGTGCCTGGTGGCACAAGGGCGCTATGATGCGATGTTGACGCTTCGGCCAAGCTGGGAATGGGATATTGCCGCGGGCGCGCTGATCATGTCAGAGGCGGGTGCGACGGTAACCGACCGGCGCGGCGCGGCGCTCGTGTTCAACAATCCGGTGCCGCAAACGCAAGGGGTGCTTGGTGCACGATCTGCGTTGCACTCACAGATCACCAGCGGGCTGGTCTATTCAAAATAGAGCGCGCTGCCACGGCGGTCGCGGCTGCTAAAGAACTTCGATCACCTCTTTGTCGATGGCGAGCATATAGCCGCGCCGCGCGATGTTCTTGATCAGCAATTCGCTGACAAGTTGGTTGCCCAGCCCGTCCCGCAGCCGCTTGATCCGTGTAGCGCCAGCGGCCTCGTCGCAATCGCTTTCGATCCGCCCGGAAATAATCGCCTCGATCTGCGCGCCCGACAGAAGCTCGTCATCAAGGCGTGCTTCTGCCAGAATCGCCAGCGTTTCCATCATCGCTTCGGTGAGTTTGAACCCCATCGTGTTGAGATAGACAGTGTTCTCCTCGCGGCTGACGATCAGGGAACTCACCTGTATGCCCGACCGCTCGATCTGCGCCATGCGCCGGTTGAGCGTCACCAGCATCACAAGAAACAGCAAGGCCGCGACGAGCAATGCGGTGGCGAAGACCAGCAATACGAAGATGGTTGTTCGATACCCGGCCAGCGTATCCGAAAAAGCAGTGCCGGACTGGGCGAGGATCTCGAGCAGCTTGACCTCTGCCTGAGAGGTGAGGTCATCGTTTTCGACAAAGATCCGCTCGACCCGCATGTTGAACGCGTTGGCATCGGGCAAGGTGAGCACGAGCAGCACGCCCGCCAGTGCCAGAAGAGCAACAATCGCCGCGATGCCGATCGCCACGATGCGGGTGCCCGAGCGGCGCGCCTCAGTAACGGAGGAAGTGCTGTCCGGCACTGTCTTTCCTTTCGGCAAGCCCGTTTTCGTCAAACACCGATACCACGTTCAACAGCGTCCAGCCGGCCTGTTCAAGTCTCGAGGCTAGCTGGCGCCTGGCGGCATCGACACTACAGGGCGCAGTGATTTCAGCCACACCATAATGCAACCGAAACGGGGCGTCCTGCTTGGCCTTGTAGTCAGCGTAACACTCCGCCTGAGCACTGGCCGGGCCAATCAACGTGGCGAAAAGGAAAAATGCGAGAATGCGGGTCATGCTGTCAACCTGCGAGGTTCGCGCGTGAAGTTCAATAACATCCACGCGGTTATCCGATAACCACACCCCGATATTGCCTGTCCTTTCGATGTCGACCGAACTGGAACCTGCGGGCATGGGCTAACCCCGGCCCGTGCGGAAAAAGCGTCACTATTGACGCTGAACCTCAGGAAAGGAACTCAGATCATGTCACGCAAATTCATTGGAGTTGTTCTGGCAATCTCAACCACAATAGCCGGGATCGGCGCTGCGCCGGCAAACGCGGCATCAAATGAGGATGTTGCACGAATTTTGGGTGCAGCAGCCACAGTCTTTATCATTGGCAAAGCCATTGAAAACGCGCGCGACGATGACCGCGACAAGAAAAAGAAGAAGGCAAAGCACTATGATCGCACGCCACACGTGATCCACCGTGACCGCCACATTCCCAAGGTTGTCCCCCGCTCTCGCAACCGTGCCGCTGCGCTGCCGAGGCAATGCGTGCGCCAGATCGAAGGCGGGCGGGTCAATCGCGTGGTGATGGCCCCGTGCCTCAAGCGAAACTATCGCAGTGCGCGTGCCTTGCCCAAACGTTGCCAAATGGCTGTCGAGACGCGCCGCGGCACGCAGCGTGCCTATGCGCTGCCCTGCCTTCGGGATCGCGGCTACACCGTTGCGCGGCGATAAGGGAAAACACTGCCTTTTGGAAACTCGTCTGCTGTCCTTCGCCTCGGTCGACCTATCGTCGGGCGATGCAGCGGGCGCTTCCAAATTGTGATCGCCGTGTGGCGGAACCCGTTTGCGCGATGATTCGTTCGCCTGCTATAACAACAAGAGATTTCAAGCGGGGTAGAGGCATATGATCGGGCTGAAACGCACTATTTTGTGCGCGTCACTTATGGTGGTTCCTGTGATGGGCCCGGCGCAGGATCTTGATCTGGATGTGAACGGTGGCGGCGATGAGTTGCGCAGCGAGTTGAAAAACGCGATGTCGCTGATCGAACTTCTCGACGGCGAAAACCCGACACCGCAATCCCTGCTGGCTGGCGCGCAAGCCGATTATGCGCGCATCCTTGCTGCGCTCTATAGTGTCGGTCGCTTTGGCCCCGTGGTTTCGATCAAGATCGACGGTCAGGAAGCCGCCGGCATTTCGCCGTTCGAGGCTCCCCGCGCGATCAGCAAGATCCATGTCGTTGTCGACCCCGGCCCAAGGTTCCGGTTCGGCAAGGCCGAGATTGCGCCATTGGCCGAGGGTACGGAGATTCCCGACACGTTTCGATCCGGCGCTCGTGCCGGCACTGCCCCCATTCGCAACGCGGTCAGCGCCGGTGTCACAAGATGGCGCGAGGTTGGCCATGCCAAGGCGCAGCTTGATCGACAAGAGATCAAGGCGATTCACCCGAAACAGCAACTGGATGTGCGCCTTGATCTTGCGCCCGGCCCGCGTCTGCGATTCGGAGATATCGTGGTCACCGGAAATGACGGAGTGCGCCGCACACGGATTCGCGAGATTGCCGGCATCCCTCAAGGGACCGTGTTCGATCCCGAAGAAATCTCGGATGCAGAGCGCCGTTTGCGCCAGACCGGCGTCTTCAGTTCGGTCGCCATTGCCGAGGCAGACACGCCCAACGCCGATGGCACTCTTGATCTGGCATTGCAGGTGGTCGAGCAAAAGCCGCGACGCTTCGGCTTTGGCGCTGAAGTGTCGACCGATGATGGCGGAAGGCTAAGTGCGTTCTGGCTGCATCGAAACCTGTTTGGCGGTGCAGAGCGGCTTCGTGTCGAAGGCCAGGTGGCCGGGATCGGGACCGACGAGGATGAGTTGGATTACGCGCTCAACCTGACCTACGGGCGGCCTGCCACGTTTACGCCGGACACCGAATTCTTCCTGACCGCCGGAATCGAGCGGCTGAACGAACCGGGATATGTCAGCAATCAGGCCAACATCGGCGCCGGACTGACGCATCGTTTTTCCGATGAGTTGAGCGGCACATTCGCGTTGGGGTATCGCTACATTGATACCGAAGATGCGTTCGGTGACAGGCAGTTCTCGCTATTGACCGCGATGGTTGGCGCGACTTACGACACCCGCGACAACACGCTGAACCCGACTGAAGGGTTCTATCTCTCGGCCACGGGAACGCCATTTCTCGGGCTCGACGACACCGAAAGCGGGCTGCTCTTTACGTCCGACGCGCGAACCTATTTCGGGTTCGGAGCGGATGACCGCTTCGTTCTCGCCGGCCGGGCACAAATCGGAACGGTCTGGGGGCCGAGCCCGTCCGAGACTGTCCCCGATTACCTGTTCTACTCGGGAGGTGGCGGCACGGTGCGGGGGCAACCCTATCAATCGCTGGGGGTGACCACATCGTCGAGCGATTTCACCGGCGGGCAAAGCTTTGCTGCTGCATCGGCAGAACTGCGTGCCAAGGTGGGTGAGAAAATCGGGCTGGTCGGCTTTTACGATGCGGGCTTCATCACCGAGGACAACAGCTTTTCCGGCGATAGTGACTGGCACGCCGGCGCTGGCGTCGGTCTTCGCTACGACACAGGCATCGGCCCTATCCGGGTCGATGTCGCGACGCCAGTAACCGGAGACGATGCGGGACAAAGCGTTGAGCTTTACATCGGTATAGGACAGGCATTCTGATATGCGATTGATAGCAGCACTCCTTATCTTTCTATGCTTGCCGGTCCTGGCACATGCACAGGACGACGACGATCCCGGCTTTCTGGCTGGCAAGTTGCAGGACCTTCTGTCCGGAGCCGGGCGCGACGTGCGCATCCGCGGTTTTGAAGGCGCGCTGTCGAGCGAGGCCAGCATCGCGCTCATCGCGATTTCCGATGCTCAGGGCGAATGGTTTCGCGCCGAGAACGTGGTGCTCGACTGGAACCGCTCTGCGCTCTTGCGCGGTAGGGTGGAGGTGACCGCATTTACCGCCGACAGCATCGTCGTTGCGCGCGCTCCGGACAGCGGCCCTGATGTGCCGAGCGCGGAAGCGACGCCCTTCACCATTCCCGACTTGCCAGTGTCGGTTCAAATCGGGCGCATCGAGGCGAAATCGGTCGTGCTGGGAGAACCTCTTTTGGGTGAGCAAGCGGAATTTACCGTCACCGGGTCCGCCGGACTGGCGGACGGCGGGGCCGATATCCAGTTCGATCTTGTTCGCGTTGACGGGACCGAAGCCCAGATCCAGTTGGCTGCAAGCTATGATCCCGACGCGCGCCAGTTGTCCGTCGATCTGAACGCCGAGGAGGCCGCTGGCGGGATTGCCGCGAGGTTGTTGGGCATCCCGAACGAGCCATCGGTTGCCCTGACGGTACAAGGTCAGGGGTCGATCGAAGACTTCGAAGCCGACATTGAATTGGCAACAGACGGAGAACCCCGGATTACCGGCACAGTTGCCATTCTCGCTCCGGAAGATGCGGGAGGATGGGACGTGCAGGTGGACATCAGCGGCGACCCGACGCCATTGGTGAGCGAGAACGTTCAGGACTTCTTTGGCACTGACATCGCGCTTAAGGCGCGGGTGACGCGCGATGCGTCAGGGCGAACCGAATTGCCGCAGTTCGAATTGAACGCCAATGCGCTGTCGCTGGAAGGCAGTGCCGCAATTGCGGCGAATGGTTGGCTTGAAGCACTGGATGCTACGGGACGACTGGCCAATCCCGACGGAGGCCCCGTCATTTTGCCCTTTGGCGGAGGCGACACACAAGTCGCGTCGGTCACTTTCGATGCTGAACTGGACGAGCAGTTGCGTTTCGATGCGAAACTTGAGGATTTCTCCAACCCGGCAGCGTCGCTGGAGGCGTTGACACTCACCGGACGCGGCGAACTGGATCAGGAAGCCTTTGCCGAAAGCGGCACCTTCGCCCTTGATCTGACCTGGCAAGCTGACGCCTTGAAACTGAGCGATCCGGCTTTGGCGGAGGCTGTCGGCACAGACCTGAACGGCGCAGCGCGGGTGGATTATCAAAGCGGTGAGCCGATCCAGATCACCGGTTTGCAGGCCAATGGCGAGGATTTCGGTCTGAGCGGAACGGCGCAATTCGACACCGAGGCAACGATTCCCCTCACGTTGGATCTCAAGCTGGTGGCAGAGAGCATCAGCCGGTTTTCGGCGCTGGCCGGGCGCGACCTTGGTGGGCGGGCCGAAGTGACGATCGACGGTCGGGTTGCGCCGATTTCCGGCATGGCCGATCTGGTGATCGACGGTACAACGGTTGATCTGTCCGTCGGTCAGGAGATTGCAGACAGGGTGCTTGCAGGCGTCGGATCGGCGCGCATCGACGTGCGGCGCGACGAGACCGGCACAACCTTGCGAACCGCGCGCATTGTCACTCCGGCCGCCCAGATCGAAGCGAGCGGCACGATCACCAGCGAGGAGACGTCGCTTACTCTGAACGGCGACATCAGCGCTCTGAACGACGCGTTCCCCGGAGAAGCTTCTGGTGCCGCGAAACTCGAAGGTTCTGTCCAGTTGGCTGGAACGCAATTGCGCACAGCAGAACTTAACGCCGATCTGAGCAACATGTCTGGGCTTGTCAGACTGCCGGTTGCGGGTGGCGTGACGCTTCAGAATGGAACGGTCGAGATCGTTGCCGCGGGCGGGCCGGACGGCACATGGAACGCCGACATCCGCGCCACCGATCTCCGCTCGCCTATGGTGAGCGCGGCATCGTTGAGCGTGACAGGCGATGGCGCGGTGCGGCAGGCTGAAACCGGCGGTCTGGTCTCGGTGAGCGGTGATCTGAGTGCGGGCGGTTCGAACATCTCGCTGGCGGACGCGCGCTTTGCGCAAGCTGTCGGACGCAACCCCACCCTCACAACGCGCTTTGCCTGGGTGCAGGATGAACAGCGGCTGACGCTGGACAGTTATTCACTCAGCACCGGCGCAATCGACGTGACCGGAACGGCAAGTGTCTCGCAGGCACTGTCGGAGCCTGACGCACAATTTTCGGCGCAGGTGGTGGCTGACAGCCTTGCGCCCCTATCTGGCCTCGCAGGCCAATCGCTTCGCGGACGCGCCACGATGGATGTGAGCGGATCTTATAAAGACGGTGGCGATTTCGAAGTTTCGGCGAATGGCCAAGGCACCGGGCTTGGCATCAACAACGCCATTGTGGACCGACTTCTGGCGGGAACTACGCGGTTCGACCTGTCGGCCGCCGGGCAAAACGGCGCTTTGGATGAGGTGTCGGCGGAAGTCGTCAATCCCGAGATAAATGCCAAGGTCAGTGGCTCGCTCAGCGACCTGGAGATTGACGCTCGCCTTCGCAATGTCGGCCTGATCGCGCCCGATTTTCAGGGTGCTCTGGAGATAGACGGCACCGTTCGGCAGATGAACGGCGGATATGGCGTGGACGTCGATCTGGATGGTCCCGGCGGCACAACGCTTTCGGTCGAAGGTCGCGTCCAGAGCGCAGAGAGCGCGAGCCTGCGGATCAACGGACTGGCACCCCTTGGCTTGGCCAACGCGTTCATCGAGCCGCGTCGTCTCAACGGTCAGGCGCGGATTGATTTGTCACTGAACGGGCCGCTGGCGTTGTCCAGCCTGTCGGGCACCATCACGCCGTCGCAGGCCGAGATGAGCGCACCGACGCTGGGCATCATCCTGAACCCGATTGACGGGCAAATCCGTCTGCAAAACGGAGCCGCGCAGATTGATCTGGCGGCGCAGGGCAACAATGGTGGATCGGTTGCCGTGAATGGACGTCTGGGTCTGGAATCGTTTGACACAAATATCACGGCGACGCTCACGCGGTTCGGGATCAGGGACGTTTCCCTCTACGACACCAGCGTCGATGGCACCGTGAACATCACCGGGACGATCGGACGCGATCTCTTGATTGGTGGTAATTTGCGGCTGAACGAGACCGAAATTCAGGTTCCGACAACCGGCGTTTCGGCGCTAAGCGACATACCTCCGATTGATCACATCGGCGCGACACGCCCCGTCATGCGGACAATCGCGCGAGCGGACCTCGAAACGGATAAGAACGGCAGTGAAACTGCTGCGCCCAGCAGGTCAAGCACCCGGTTGGACCTGACCCTGACCGCACCCGGACAGGTGTTTGTGCGCGGTCGCGGGCTGGATGCCGAGCTTGCCGGATCGCTGCGCCTGACCGGCCCGACGTCCGACATCGTGCCGCAAGGTGGGTTCGAACTGGTGCGCGGCAGGCTCGATATCCTGAACCAGCGTCTTACTCTGGACGAAGGGCGGATACAGTTGAGCGGCAGTTTCAATCCGATCTTGCGCTTTGTGGCAAGCACGCGGGCAAGTAACGGGATCCAGGTGCGGATCATTCTGGACGGCCCCGCCTCCTCGCCCGATATCACGTTCACGTCCACACCCGAGTTGCCGGAAGACGAAGTTCTGGCTCAACTGCTGTTCGGGCGCGATTTGTCGAGCATCTCGGCATTGCAGGCGCTGGAATTGGCAAATGCGGTGGCCACGCTCGCCGGGCGAAGCTCTGGCGGTATTTTGTCGAATTTGCGCGAAGGGTTCGGGCTGGACGATCTGGACGTGTCGCAAACCGAGGAAGGCGGCACGGCGGTTCGTGCCGGCAAATACATTTCAGAGAATGTCTATTCCGATGTGGTTGTCGAAAGTGGCGGGCGCACTGAAATCAATCTGAACCTCGACATAACGTCGGATATTTCAGCGCGCGGGAGCGTGGACAATGACGGGAATTCTTCGCTCGGCGTGTTTTTCGAGCGCGACTACTGAAGGCATTCTGCAAAGCGTTGGGCCATATCGCGGATAAGCGCGGGATAGAACGAGACACCCGGCGAAAGGCTTGCCCCAAGCGGGTCGAGTTCAATGGATTTCGCTGGCGTCCCATCGATCACGGTGCGCACCAATCGGTCATTGAATTGCGGCTCGGAAAAGACACACACGACCCCCTGTTCGCGGATTATCGACTGGATGCCGGCGATGTGTGACGGGCCGGACGAGGCCGCGTCGCTTAGAGCCAGGGCTCCCATTGAGTGCAGGTCGAACGCGGCTTCGAAATAGTGATAAGCGTCGTGGAACACCACGAAAGGACGGCCAGCAAGCGGGGTGAGAAGATCGCGCGCCGTGGTGACTTCTTTTGCAATCTGCGACTGCGCGTCACTGGCGTTCGCGTCGTATTGCGCGGCGTGTTCAGGATCGATTGATTTCAGCGTTTCGGCAATCCGGGCCAACCAGACCGTCGCATTTCCGGGGTCGAGCCAGGCATGGGGGTCGGTCGTTGCCGCATGGTTGTCATGGGCGTGATCGTGCTCGTGCGGTTCGAATGCGTCGCTGTCGCGGAAGGGCAACCTGTGAGTTTCGTCAAGATCAAGCAGCGCGACCATGAGTGCGCCGTCAGCAAGACTATCGAGCGGACCTTGCAGCCAGGAGGTCAACTGCGGACCGACCCAAAAAACCACATCCGCGTTCTGCAAGGCGGCGGCGGATGAGGGCCGCATCGCATTTGTGTGCGGGCTGTCTGTGGGCTGGATCAAAAGCACTGGCTCTGCAATTCCCTCCATCACCATGGACACCAACCCGTGTACCGGCGCGATATCGGTCACAACGCGCGGTGTATCCGCCTGCACAAACGAGAATGGCAGGCTCAGCGTCAGGGCGATCAGGATCGGGCGCAGCATATGGGTATCCATGAAATTCAGGGTTCGAACTTGAGCTTTGTAATGTAATATCATAACAGTCTCGTCAAGCAGGAGATTGAGATGACCACAATCGGATTTTCAGAACACGACCATCGTTCGTGCATCTCTCAGTCGGTGCGCGAGGTTGAGGCGCGGTGCGGAGCGGCACGGTTGCAGTTGACACCGGTGCGGCGGCGGGTGCTGGAAATCCTGTTGCAGGAGCATCAGGCGCTTGGCGCATATGACATTCTGGACGTGCTACGCCGCGAGGGGCTTGGGTCTCAGCCGCCTGTCGCCTATCGGGCGCTGGATTTTCTGGTAAAGAACGGCTTTGCGCATAAAATCGAAAAGTTGAACGCTTTTGTCGCATGCGCTCATCCAGGGAAGGACCACGCGCCGGCATTCCTGATCTGTCGGGATTGCAACGGCGTGGCCGAGGCGCAGGGCGCGCAGGTCGCGCTTGATGAGAGCGCGCAAAAGACCGGGTTCAGCATCGAGAGCATGACCATCGAATTTGAAGGTCTGTGCCCGAACTGCCAGCGAGGGGCAAGCGCATGAGCCTGATTGACGCGCATGGCGTCAGCGTCCGCCTTGGCGGCGCGACGATCCTGTCGAACGTGACCCTTTCGATTGATGCCGGAGAGATCGTCACCATCGTCGGGCCGAACGGGTCGGGCAAATCCACGTTGCTGAAAACTCTGCTGGGCGCGATCGAGCCAACGAGAGGACATGTGGACAGGACTGAAGGTCTGCGGGTCGGCTATGTGCCGCAAAAGCTGCACATCGACCCGACGCTGCCCCTACCCGTCTTGCGGTTTCTCAGCCTGCCGACGCCAGTTCCGCGCGCACAGTCGCTTGACGCGCTGGATCGCACGGGCGTTGCCGCTCTGGCTGATCGGCAATTGTCGGATCTGTCGGGCGGCCAGATGCAGCGCGTTCTGCTGGCGCGGGCAATTCTGAACGATCCGCAATTGCTGGTTCTGGACGAAGCCACGCAAGGCCTGGATCAGGCAGGATCCGCGGCGTTCTACCGCTTGATCGAAGAAATCCGTGCGGACATGGGCTGCGGCGTCTTGATGGTGAGCCACGAATTGCACGTCGTCATGGCCGCGTCGGATCGCGTGATTTGTCTTAACGGCCATGTCTGTTGCGAAGGCGCGCCCGAGCATGTGGCAAGCGCACCGGAGTATCGCGCGTTGTTCGGGACAGGCACGCAAGGCGCTTTGGCCCTATATCGTCACGAGCACAATCACAGCCACGATCACGCGCATGAGGCGGCGGAATGAGTCTCGACAGCTTCCTGTGGCGGGCCGGTTTGGCCGGTGTTGGTGTTGCCTTGGCCGCAGCACCCCTGGGGTGTTTCGTCGTCTGGCGGCGCATGGCCTATTTCGGCGATGCCACCGCCCACGCCGCGATTTTGGGGGTCGCCTTGGCGGTGTCGTTCGATCTGCCGGTTTTTCTTGGCGCTCTGTTGGTGGCTCTGGCGATGGCATCGTTGGTCACGTCGCTCTCGGCGCGCAACGTCGCCGTCGACACGGTGCTGGGCGTTCTCGCCCATAGCGCGTTGGCGCTTGGGATCGTTGCGGTGTCGTTTCTTGACGGGGTGCGGATTGATCTCATGGCGTTTCTGTTTGGCGACATCCTGGCGGTCAGCCGATGGGATCTGGCGATCATCTGGGCCGGCGCTCTGGCGGTTGTCGCGCTGTTGGCGTGGCGATGGTCCGCATTGCTGACGGCCACGCTGAACGAGGATCTGGCGCGGGCATCGGGGATCGACCCGGCGCGCGAAAAATTGATCCTGACGGTGACGCTCGCGGTGGTCGTCGCGGTGTCCATCAAGGTGGTGGGCGTGTTGCTGATCGGAGCGATGCTGATCGTGCCCCCCGCGGCGGCGCGCGTCTTTGCCAAGACGCCCGAGCAGATGGTGCTTCTGTCAGGGATCATCGGCGCGACATCGGCATTGGGCGGATTGGCGGTGTCTTGGTTCTACGACACGCCGACCGGCCCGACCATCGTCAGCGTAGCCGCCGCGATCTTCATCATCTGCAACAGTCTTGGGCTTTTGGTGCGCGCTCGGCAGGGCAACTGACAAAAGCCCTTGCAGACTCGGGCAACGGTTCGTATATGCACATCAACAGCGGCGTGTTGGCTTCGGTCGGCACCCACCGAAACTTGTAACGGGCCGCGCGCCCGTTTTTTTGTGTTTGGAGACCTGCACGACAATGTCTGACTTGATCGCAAAAGCCGCGATAGACCGCCGATTGGCCGAGATCGTGACCCCTGTCATCGAAGATATGGGGTTCGAACTTGTGCGCATTCGTCTGATGGGCGGCAAGATCGCGACGCTTCAAATCATGGCCGAACGGCCCGAAGGCGGGATCGAGGTGGATGAATGCGCCGCCATCAGCACGGCGGTGAGCGCAACGCTGGATGTCGAAGATCCGATCCTCGACACCTATACGCTTGAAGTCTCATCACCTGGAATCGACCGGCCTCTGACCCGCCTCAAGGATTTCGAGACGTTCGAGGGGTACGAGGCCAAGATCGAGACCTCTGAATTGATCGAGGGGCGCAAGCGCTTCAAGGGTGTTCTTGCCGGGGTCGAAGGCGATGAGGTTCTGATCAACATCGAGGAAGGCACTGTCGGCCTTAAATTTGAATGGCTGGACGATGCCAAGCTGGTTCTGACCGACGAGCTGATCAAGGAAATGCTGAAGGCGCGTAAGGCTCAAGGCTTCGACGAGAAAAATTTTGACGACGTGATCGAGGCCGAAGGGCCCGAAGAGGAGTAACACCGATGGCAATCACCTCCGCCAACCAGTTGGAACTGTTGCAGACCGCAGAAGCGGTGGCGCGCGAAAAGATGATCGACCCCGGTCTGGTCGTCGAGGCAATGGAAGAAAGCCTCGCCCGCGCCGCGAAGTCGCGCTACGGGTCCGAAATGGACATCCGCGTGTCGATTGACCGCAAGACAGGCCGCGCGACATTCACCCGCGTGCGCACCGTGGTCGAGGATGAAGAGCTTGAGAACTATCAGGCCGAATTCACCTCCGAGAGCGCCAAGCCCTATTTCCTTGCTCCCAAACCGACCCAGAACGCGGTCTGGCTGCGCGATGGCGCGCCGATCACCGAATTCTCCGGGGCGGCGCAGGTTGGGGATACCTTTGTCGAGGAAGTGCCGCCGGTCGAGATGGGCCGCATCGCCGCACAATCTGCCAAGCAGGTGATCCTGCAAAAAGTGCGCGAAGCGGAACGCGACCGTCAGTTCGAGGAATTCCAGGATCGTGCTGGCACGATCATCAACGGCGTGGTCAAGCGCGAGGAATACGGCAACGTCATCGTCGATGTGGGCCGGGGCGAAGGCATCCTGCGCCGCAACGAAAAGATCGGCCGCGAAAGCTATCGCAATGGCGACCGTATCCGTTGCTACATCAAGGATGTGCGCCGCGAGACGCGTGGGCCGCAGATCTTCCTGTCGCGCACTGCGCCTGAATTCATGGCCGAGCTCTTCAAGATGGAAGTGCCTGAAATCTATGACGGCATCATCGAGATCAAGGCAGTTGCCCGTGATCCGGGATCGCGCGCCAAGATCGCGGTGATTTCCTATGACGGCTCGATTGATCCTGTCGGCGCCTGCGTCGGTATGCGCGGCAGCCGGGTTCAGGCCGTGGTGAACGAGCTTCAGGGCGAGAAGATCGACATCATCCCGTGGAACGAAGACGTTCCGACCTTCCTTGTGAACGCGTTGCAGCCCGCAGAAGTCAGCAAGGTCGTTCTTGATGAGGACGCCGAGCGGATCGAGGTTGTGGTTCCGGACGAACAGCTGAGCCTTGCCATCGGCCGTCGCGGTCAAAACGTGCGTCTCGCATCGCAGTTGACCGGTCTTGATATCGACATCATGACCGAGGAAGAAGAATCGGCGCGTCGTCAAAAGGAATTCGAAGAGCGCACGCAGCTCTTTATGGATACGCTCGATCTCGACGAGTTCTTTGCGCAGTTGCTGGTCGCCGAAGGCTTCACCAATCTCGAAGAGGTGGCCTATGTCGAGGTTGACGAACTGCTGGTGATCGACGGTGTTGACGAAGATACCGCCGCCGAACTTCAGACCCGCGCCAAGGAACATCTTGAGGCACAGGCCCGAAAGGCGCTGGAAACCGCGCGCGAGCTTGGCGCCGAGGATAGCCTGATCGACTTTAATGGGCTGACGCCGCAAATGGTCGAAGCGCTGGCAAAAGATGGTGTGAAGACGCTTGAAGATTTCGCCACCTGCGCTGATTGGGAGCTGGCGGGCGGCTGGACCACCGAGAACGGTGAGCGCATCAAGGACGACGGTTTGCTCGAGCCGTTCGATATGTCGTTGGAAGAGGCGCAACATCTGGTGATGACCGCCCGTGTTCTTCTGGGTTGGGTCGATCCGACAGAACTCGAGGACGACACCGAAGACGACGACGAAGAGATTGACGAGCTGGACAGCGCGGATGAACAAGCCTGATCCGCGCTTCTTTTGAACGAGGACGACCACACGCATGACACGCGGCGGAAAAAACAAGGACAGGGAAAGCGGCCCGGAGCGCAAGTGCATTGCGACCGGAGAGGTGCGCCCGAAATCCGAGATGATCCGCTTTGTGGTCGGACCTGACAATGTTCTCTGCCCCGATCTGGCCGGTAAACTGCCTGGTCGGGGAATTTGGGTTTCCGCAACCCGCGCAGCTCTTGAAACGGCTGTAAAAAAGAACATGTTTCATCGTGCGGCGCGCACCGAATTGCGTGTGTCCTCCGATCTTGTGGAGACGATAGAGCAGCAGCTTGCACGTCGGGTTGTTGACCTGATAAGTTTGAGCCGTAAATCGGGACTTGCTGTCTCTGGCTACGAAAAAGTCAAAGGCGAACTGTCCAAGGAAACTGCCGAAGTGCTCTTGCAGGCCGAAGATGGCTCCAGCCGCGGCAAATCGAAACTAAGCACACCGCATTTTGGCCATTACATAGGCTGGCTGACGGCGGATGAGCTTGGAATGGCCTTCGGGCGACAAACTGTGATACACGCGGCGCTTGGTGCTGGTGGACTCACGCAACGTGTTGTAGAGGAGGCCCAAAGATTGAAGGGCTTTCGCATCGGAACGTCTGATGCAAAGACAGCGGCAGGGGTCGCTGGGAAGGAAAATAGAGCTAAATGAGCGATAACGACGGCAAAAAGACGTTGGGTTTGCGCGGCGGTCCCCGTTCCGGGAACGTGAAGCAGAGCTTCAGCCACGGACGCACCAAAAACGTTGTGGTAGAGACCAAGCGCAAGCGCGTTGTGGTGCCCAAAACGGGTGCGTCAAAACCAGCATCGGGCGGGTCGGCAAGTGCCGCCGTCGCCGCGGCTGGCAGCAAACGCCCGGCGGGTATTTCAGACGCAGAGATGGAGCGCCGTCTGAAGGCGCTACAGGCAGCCAAGGCGCGCGAGAGCGAAGAAGCCGCTCAACGCGAAGCCGAAGAGAAAGCCCGCGCTGAAGAGCGTGACCGGATGCGTGCCGAGAAGGAAGCCAAGGACCGCGAACAGCGCGAGGCCGAAGAGCGTGCGCGCAAGAAGGCCGAAGACGAAGAGCGCAAGGCACAGGAAGCCGCGGACGCGGCCAAGCAGGCCGCCGCAGCTCCGGTCGAAGCGCCAGCCGCGCGTCAGCCTTCCGGCGGCCCGAAGCCGTCGCAAGCCGCGCCGCGCAAGACCGATCGCGAGCGCGATGGTGGCGGACGCCGCAAGGCGGACGATGGCGGCGGTCGCCGCTCGGGCAAGCTGACACTGAACCAGGCGTTGGGTGGCGGCGGTGGCCGTCAGAAGTCCATGGCCGCGATGAAGCGCAAGCAAGAGCGCGCGCGTCAAAAGGCAATGGGCGGCAGCCAGCCGCGCGAAAAGATCGTGCGGGACGTCAAACTGCCCGAGGCGATCAGCGTGGCCGAGCTTGCCAACCGTATGGCCGAGCGCGTGGGTGACGTGATCAAATCGCTGATGAACAGCGGCATCATGGCGACTCAGAACGAGTCGATCGACGCGGATACCGCCGAGCTCATCATCGAGGAATTCGGTCATAAGGTGACCCGCGTTTCGGATTCCGACGTTGAAGATGTCATCAACGAGGTCGTGGACGCAGAAGACGATCTGAAGCCCCGCGCGCCTGTGATCACGATCATGGGCCACGTCGATCACGGCAAGACCTCGCTTCTTGACGCGATCCGCGATGCCAATGTGACCTCAGCCGAAGCCGGCGGAATCACGCAGCATATCGGTGCCTATCAGGTCAAGACGAAGGACGGCGCGCTGTTGACGTTCCTCGACACTCCGGGTCACGCGGCGTTCACGTCGATGCGCTCGCGCGGTGCGCAAGTGACGGATATCGTGGTGCTGGTGGTTGCTGCCGACGACGCGGTGATGCCGCAGACGGTGGAGGCGATCAATCACGCCAAGGCGGCGAAAGTGCCGATGATCGTGGCGATCAACAAGATCGACAAACCAGCCGCGAACCCGACCAAGGTGCGCACCGACCTGTTGCAACACGAAGTTGTGGTCGAGCAGATGTCGGGTGACGTGCAGGATGTCGAAGTCTCGGCGATCTCGGGCCAGGGTTTGCCCGAACTGCTGGAAGCCATCGCGCTTCAGGCAGAGATCCTTGAACTTAAGGCGAACCCCGATCGCGCCGCACAGGGTGCGGTGATCGAAGCACAACTTGACGTGGGCCGTGGACCTGTTGCGACCGTTCTGGTTCAGAACGGAACACTGCGTCAGGGAGATATCTTTGTCGTCGGCGAACAGTACGGCAAGGTGCGAGCTCTCATCAACGATCAGGGCGAGCGCGTGAAAGAGGCCGGACCGTCGGTGCCTGTCGAGGTGCTTGGCTTGAATGGCACGCCCGAGGCGGGTGACGTTCTCAACGTCACCGAGACCGAGGCTCAGGCGCGCGAAATCGCGGAGTACCGTGCCAACGTCGCCAAGGAAAAGCGCGCGGCGGCTGGTGCAGCGACCACGCTGGAACAGTTGATGCAGAAGGCCAAGGACGACGAAACCGTCTCCGAGCTTCCGATCCTCGTCAAAGCGGACGTGCAAGGCTCTGCCGAAGCGATCGTTCAGGCGATGGAGAAGATCGGCAACGACGAAGTGCGCGTGCGGGTCCTGCATTCCGGTGTCGGCGCGATCACCGAGACGGATATCGGACTGGCCGAAGCTTCAGGCGCACCTGTCATCGGGTTCAACGTGCGGGCCAACGCCTCGGCGCGCAACACGGCGAACCAGAAGGGCGTCGAGATTCGCTATTACAGCATCATCTACGATCTCGTGGACGATGTGAAAGCGGCGGCTTCCGGCCTGCTCAGTGCCGAGATCAAAGAGACCTTCATCGGCTACGCGCAAGTCAAAGAGGTCTTCAAGGTGTCCAACGTCGGCAAGGTCGCCGGTTGTCTAGTCACCGAAGGTGTCGCACGTCGCAGCGCCGGTGTTCGCTTGTTGCGTGACAACGTGGTGATCCACGAGGGCACGCTCAAGACGCTGAAGCGCTTCAAGGACGAAGTGCCCGAGGTTCAATCGGGTCAGGAATGCGGTATGGCGTTCGAGAATTACGAGGATGTGCGTCCGAACGATGTGATCGAGATTTTCGAGCGGGAAGAGGTCGAGCGCGCGCTCGACTGATACCTGACTGCAAACAAGCATGAAAAAAGGGGCAGCGCTGGCGTTGCCCCTTTTTTTTGTATCAGGCCGCCTTAAGAACCGGCGGGCCTACGAAAATGCGGTTTCCAACTCGAATTGATATACGCCCGTCAGGCAAGGTTGCCTCAAGAGTCCCCTGAACGGACATGCAGCTTCCGACAGTGATTGTTTTCAACATGTCAAATCTCCCCATAGGTCTGACAGCTTCGAGATAATACCTGGGTTCGTCCTTGGCCAGAACAAAGCCTCACGTGTCGCCTTGGCCGTTGCGTTACAGCCAGTCTCGCAGGATGGGAATCAGCGGAATGTCCGCGGGCGGCATGGGATATTCCTTGAGTTGATTGACCCGCACCCATTTCAGCGCCTGACCTTCCTTTGATTGCGGTGTTCCCTGCCACTTTCGGCAGGCGAACAGTGGCATCAACAGGTGAAAGCTGTCATACGCATGCGACGCAAAGGTCAACGGTGCAAGACAGCTCTCCCATGTGTCGATCCCGAGTTCTTCCTGCAACTCGCGGATCAAGGCGCGTTCCGGGGTTTCGTCGGCTTCTACTTTGCCGCCGGGGAACTCCCAAAGGCCAGCCATCGCCTTGCCTTGCGGTCGTTGCGCCAGAAGAACCCGCCCGTCCGGGTCGATCAGAGCCACTGCGGAGACCAGAACAACGCTCATCTGCTAGGACCGGTAATCCGCGTTGATCGTGATGTAACCGTGGGTCAGGTCACAGGTCCAGACCGTGGCTTGTCCTTCGCCGATCCCAAGATCAACAGTCATCTCGATCTCTTGCTCCTTCATCACCGCTGCGCCTTGTTCTTCGCGGTAATCGGGATGCACCCAGCCATCTTTGGCGACGGTCACATCACCGAAGGCAATGCCGAGCTTGTCTCGGTCGGCGGCGGCACCGGATTTACCGATCGCCATGACGACGCGGCCCCAATTCGGGTCTTCGCCCGCAATGGCGGTTTTGACCAACGGCGAGTTGGCGATCGACAGGGCGTGCGTCTTGGCGTCGGCGTCATTCAAAGCGCCCTTGACGTGGATCGACACGAATTTCGTGGCGCCTTCGCCATCGCGCACGACTTGATGGGCAAGATCGCGCATGACGTCGCTTAACGCTTCTTTGAACGCGACCGTGTCAGCCGTCACGTCAACGCCAGACGCACCGGTTGCCGCGACCAGAACGGTGTCGGATGTCGAGGTGTCGCTGTCGACAGTGATGCAATTGAACGTCTTGTCGTTGATTTGTGACACCAGCGACTGCAAATCGCTTTGGGCAATCCTTGCGTCGGTAAAGATATAGACCAACATGGTCGCCATGTCCGGAGCGACCATTCCTGACCCTTTGGCGATACCGGCAATCGAAACACGCCCTTCCGGCAAATCGACTTCCGCCGAGGCTCCTTTGGCGAACGTGTCGGTCGTCATGATGGCCTTGGCGGCGGCCGCGATCTGTGCCGCGTCGACCGATCCGGCAAGTTCGGCGATCTTGGCATTGATGCGATCATGCGGCAGACGCTCTCCGATCACACCGGTGGAACTTGTGAAAACGCGCGACGCGGGAAGTCCGGTCACACGCGCCACTTCTTCGCAAATTGCCTTGACCGAGGCATCTCCGGCGCGACCGGTAAAGGCGTTCGAATTGCCCGAATTGACGATAATCGCGGCACCTGAATCATCATTTATGCCAATTTTGGCCTGGCAATCCAACACATTGGCAGATCGCGTCGCTGATTTGGTAAACACGCCCGCGACACGGGTTCCGGGATCAAGCAGCGCCAACATCACATCGGTTCGATCCGCGTATTTCACCCCGGCAGCAGCGGTGGCAAAACATGCGCCTTTGATAACTGGCAGGTCAGGAAACCGTTTCGGCGCAAGCGGTGAGACCGATGTGATCTTGGCCATGTTTTACTTCTCCAGCAGTTCAAGATTGCTGAGAACCGACGTGTCCACGTCTTCCTTGGCGGTGCGGGTGATGTCGGCACTTGCAGTCAAATCCTCAAGCGCCTTGTTGACGGCTTGCTGGCTCAACTGGCCTTCGATTTCTGCGCGCACCGCGTCAAGCTCGGGCGCTTCCTTGTTGCGCTTTTCATTCAGCGTGATCACGTGCCAGCCAAATTGCGATTGCACCGGGTCGGACACCGCACCGATTTCCATGCGTTCAACGGCGGTCTGGAATTCCGGCACCATCATGCCGGGTCCGAACCAACCAAGCTCACCCCCATTGGGGCCGGACGGGCCGGTCGATTTCTCCCTGGCGATCTCGGCAAAGTCAGCGCCGGCCTTGATCTCTTCCGCGATTGCGGCGGCTTCTTCCTCGGTTTCGACAAGAATATGCGACGCGTTAAATTCCTCTGTCGGCTCCCCTGCGAGGTAGGCTTCGTCGTAGTAGGACTGCACCGCTTCGTCGGTGACTGCATCCCCAACGATGCCTTCGACAGCCTGTGCCGCCAACAGCGCGCGCCGCTCGTTTTCCAGCGCCAGCGCGATGCGACGATTGTCTTCGCCTTCGCTTTGCTGGCTCAACACGGTCTGTTGTACGATCTGGTCCAGGATACCGTCCCACAACACTTCGTCGGGCAATTGCTGATACTGCTCGGGCAGCGCGGCACGGATCATCAACATATGACCGAGCGTGATCTCGGTGCCGTTGATGGTCGCCATGACGCTGTCGGCGGTCGGTGTATCTTGCGCCTGCGCAGGCAAAGCCAGCATGATCGCAAATGCGCTTGCAGACAATTTAGTGATGAGATTCGACATCGCTTGTTCCTTTCCGGGGCCACCGCAGCTACGGGTGACGTTGACACTGTATTTCCCTGACCTTACATCGCCTGAAGGCTCTGCAAGGCCGGTCGTTCCCCTGTGACATATGGGCTGTGTGCGAAACGGGCAAGCAGATGCCGCACACGAAGATGTCAAACCTGAAAGAGAGACCATGCTGGGATTAGGTAAAGTCGCGCGCAAGGTGTTCGGAACGCCGAACGACCGCAAAGTCAAGGCGACGCGTCCGCTGGTCGAAAAGATCAACGCATTGGAACCGGAATTCGAAAAGCTGAGCGATGCGCAGCTGATCGAGAAAACCGCCGAATTCAAGGCGCGGGTCTCAAACGGTGAATCGCTCGACGATCTTCTGCCGGAAGCCTTTGCGAATTGCCGCGAAGCCGCCAAGCGGGCCTTGGGCCTGCGGGCATTCGATGTGCAGCTGATGGGTGGGATATTCCTGCATCAGGGCAACATTTCCGAAATGAAAACCGGCGAAGGCAAGACGCTGGTCGCCACCTTCCCCGCCTATCTCAACGCGCTCACCGGGCGCGGTGTGCATATCGTCACCGTCAACGACTATCTCGCGCGGCGCGATTCCGAGTGGATGAGCAACGTCTATGGCGCGCTGGGTCTGACAACGGGTGTGGTCTATCCGCGCCAGCCGGATGCCGAAAAACAAGCCGCGTACGCCAGCGACATCACCTATGCCACCAACAACGAACTGGGCTTTGATTATCTGCGCGACAACATGAAGTCAGAGCTGAACCAGATGTATCAGCGCGACCATTTTTTCGCCGTGGTGGACGAGGTCGACTCGATCTTGATTGACGAGGCGCGAACGCCGTTGATTATTTCAGGCCCGTCACAGGATCGCAGCGAACTCTATGTCGCCATCGACAAGATCATTCCGCTGCTGACAGACGAGCATTTCACCATCGACGAAAAGACGCGCAACGTCACGTTCACCGATGAGGGCAACGAGTTTCTTGAGCAAACCCTGCAAGACCAGGGCGTGCTGCCTGAAGATCAGTCGCTCTACGACCCCGAAAGCACCACGATCGTGCACCACGTCAATCAGGGACTGCGGGCGCATAAGCTGTTCCAGCGCGACAAGGATTATATCGTTCGCGATGACGAGGTTGTGCTGATCGACGAATTTACCGGCCGCATGATGGCCGGTCGGCGGCTGTCAGAAGGTTTGCATCAGGCAATCGAAGCCAAGGAAGGCGTTGATATCAAGCCCGAGAACGTCACGCTCGCCAGTGTCACGTTCCAGAATTACTTCCGTCTCTACGAAAAACTGTCGGGCATGACAGGCACCGCCGTCACCGAGGCCGACGAATTCGCCGAGATTTACGGGCTTGGCGTTGTCGAGGTGCCGACCAACCGCGAAATCGCGCGGATCGACGAAGATGATCGTGTGTACCGCACCGCGCAGGAAAAATACGACGCAATCGTCACCGAGATCAAAGGGGCGCATGAAAAGGGCCAGCCCGTTCTGGTGGGCACGACGTCGATCGAGAAATCCGAAATGCTCAGCCAATTGCTGGAAAAGGCAGGGCTGAAGCACAACGTTCTGAACGCGCGTCAACACGAGCAGGAGGCGCAAATCGTCGCTGATGCCGGCAAGTTCGGCGCGGTCACAATCGCCACCAACATGGCCGGTCGCGGAACCGACATCAAATTGGGCGGGAATGTCGACTTTCAGATCATGGAAGCGATCGCCGCCAACCCCGATGCTGACCCCGAAGAACTGCGCAAGAAGATCGAAGCCGAGCATGGCGCCGACGAACAAGCGGTCAAGGACGCCGGTGGATTGTATGTTCTGGCAACCGAACGGCACGAAAGCCGCCGTATCGACAACCAGCTGCGCGGCCGCTCGGGCCGTCAGGGTGATCCGGGGCGATCCTCATTCTTTCTGAGCCTAGACGACGATCTGATGCGCATCTTTGGTTCCGAGCGGCTCGACAAGGTTCTGTCGACACTTGGTATGAAAGAGGGCGAGGCGATCATTCACCCTTGGGTCAATAAGTCACTGGAGCGCGCACAAGCCAAGGTCGAGGGGCGCAACTTTGACATCCGCAAGCAATTGCTGAAATTCGACGATGTGATGAACGATCAGCGCAAGGTGATTTTCAGCCAACGCCGCGAGATCATGGAAGCACAGGATCTGGCCGAAGTGGCACAGGACATGCGCCATCAGGTGATCGACGATCTGATCGACACCTATGTTCCTCCGAAAACATATGCCGACCAGTGGAACACCGAAGGGTTGCAAGCCTCCGTGAAAGAACTGGTGGGGTTTGACGCGCCGGTTGTCGAGTGGGGCGATGAAGAAGGTGTGGACCGCGAAGTGATCCGCGAACGGCTCGAAGAGGCGTCGGACGCGTTCATGGACGAAAAGGCCAAAGCCTTCGGCCCGGACACGATGCGCCAGATCGAAAAGCAGGTGTTGCTACAGACCATCGACGGCAAGTGGCGCGAGCATCTCCTGACGCTCGAACACCTGCGGTCCGTCGTCGGGTTTCGCGGCTATGCCCAGCGCGATCCCTTGAACGAATACAAATCCGAAGCGTTTCAACTATTCGAATCAATGCTCGATTCGCTGCGCGAAGATGTCACCAAGCAACTTGGTCAGATCCGCCCGATGTCCGAAGAAGAACAGCGCGCGATGATGGAACAACTCGCGGCGCAGCAGGCGGCGATGTCGAAAGCTGCCGATCAACCGACCGCTTCAGACGATCGGGACAGCAGCGGTGTCGACGGCTTTGACGAGAACGATCCGACGACCTGGGGGAACCCCGGCAGAAACGATCTTTGCCCATGTGGATCAGGCAAGAAATTCAAGCATTGTCATGGGAAACTTACATAATCTCGTGCCACAAAGCCGACGCAAAGTGACCAAATCCGCGCCCTAGGTGCACCCGAATCGCGTGACAGACACATCCTTGCAGTTAACGCATCGGGGAGTCTGCCATGATTCGGAAAGCTTCTGTCCTTATCGCCGCCGGAACGGTTGTCGCAGCACTGGGCATTGGCGCAGCGATGCAATACCTGCCCTCGTCGGGTACGCCAGCGCGATCGGTTCAGAAGCAACTCGTGATGTCAGACGTTCAAGAGGTGTCATCGACACCCAAAGCGCCGGTTCCGCTTGATGTTCCGGTCACGGTCGCTTTGCCGACGTCGCTCGTAAGCAACACGGCCGCCTTGGGAACCGCGCCCCGGATCGATCTGCCGAAAGCGCCGGTGGAGAGCGGCTTTTCCTGCGACATCGACCTCACCGCCACCGCCACTGCCGGCGCGATGCTCTCGGTCACGTTGCGCGCGCCCTGTCACGGAAGCGAACGTGTGACACTGCATCATAGCGGCTTGATGTTCACCGACGTGATGCAGCCCGACGGCAGCCTCAGCGTTGACATTCCGGCGCTGTCGGAACGCGCGCTGGTGATCGCTTCGTTTCTTGACGGCACCGGCGCTGTTGCACATGCAGAGGTCAGCACAATTCCGTTTTACGACCGTGTTGTGCTGCAATGGCGCGGCGACGCCGGATTGCAATTGCACGCGCGCGAGTTCGACGCGCAGTACTTTTCGGATGGTCACATCTGGCAAGGCGCCAATTTCGACGCAAGCCGCGCCGCAACTGGCGACGGCGGCTTTCTTACCAGATTGGGTCAACCAGACGCCCCCGACGCTCTCTTGGCCGAGGTCTACACTTTCCCCACTGGCGTGACCGAGTCCTCTGGCACCGTCACTTTGACGGTCGAGGCGGCAATTCAAGCCTCTAATTGCAACACGGTCGTCGAGGCACAAACGCTTGAACTTCGCCAAGAGCACGACCTGAAGTCGCGGGAGTTGACGATTGATGTGCCTGGCTGCGACACGGTCGGCGATTTCTTGATGTTGAAAAATGTTGTTGAAAACCTGACAATCGCCGCAAGGTAATCGGGCGCTTCAAAGGCATACTCCATGAGACATTTTCGTGCGGCACTTGGGGCCGTACTTTTCCTGCTCGTTTCGGGCTTACCGGCGGTTGCGGATGACGTGACCCTACGGTCACGGGACGGCGCGATAGAGCTTTCCGGTACGCTTCTCGGCTTTGATGGAGAATTTTACCGGGTTGAAACCCGCTACGGTGAACTGACCGTCGATGGCTCAGGCGTATTGTGCGAGGGGCCCGGTTGCCCATCGCTGGTCAATTACGTGGCCGAATTGTCAATCTCGGGGTCCTCGACAATCGGAGAGGTGTTGATGCCCGCACTGGTCGAAGGATTTGCGCTTCAGAATGGTCTTACGTCCGAACGCATGATCGGTGATGAGACACATTTCGAATATATCCTGTCCCAACCCAAATCGGGCGCAAGGGTGGGCCGCTTCAGCTTTCGCGTTTCCAGCACTGACGAGGGCTTTGCCGATCTTCTCGCCGATGAGGCGGACCTGGTGATGGCGCTGCGCGAAATACGCCCCGGCGAACTGGCGCTTGCCGCCGAGGCCGGTTTGGGCGAACTGGATGACGTGAACCGAAGCCGGGTCCTTGCGCTAGATGCGATGACAGTGATCGTATCGCCTACAAATCCGGTTTCTGCGATATCTATCACCGATCTGGCGCGTGTTTTATCGGGCGAATTCGAAAACTGGCGCAGTCTGGGTGGGCCTGATGCGCCCATATCGGTGCATTTGCGCGACGCCCAATCCGGCATCGCGCAGGCGGTCGAGGACCGCATCCTGCGTCGTGCGTCGGTGAGGTTGTTGGACACTGTACGCCGACATGCAACCAACACCGACCTCGCTCGCGCGGTGACCGAAGATCAATTGGCCATAGGCATCTCCAGCCATTCCGAGATCGGCAACAGCAAGCCGCTTGCACTCACCGGAACCTGTGGGTTTTCGTTGCGCGCCAACCGGTTGACGATCAAGACCGAAGACTACCCGCTGACCGCACCGATGTTTTTATACGTTCCAGCCCGCCGCCTGCCCAAGCTGGCGCGGGAATTCCTCGCCTACACGCGCACCGGCCCGGCGCAGATCATCTCCCGTCGCGCAGGATTTGTGGATCAGGCACCCGAAGAAATTGCACTGAACGTTCAAGGCGATCGATTTGCCAACGCGATCCGGACGGCCGAAGGTGAGGACGGTTTGGAGACACTCAAGCGCATGGTCGACACGCTGTCGCCGCTGCGGCGGCTGTCCACATCGTTTCGGTTCGAACCCGGTGCGGCCCGGCTCGACGCACAATCGCGGTCCAACGTACAGCACCTCGCACACACCATTGAGGCCGGTGTTTATGACGGGCGTCAAATGGTCTTCGTCGGGTTTTCGGACGGGGCCGGGCCTGCATCAAGTAACCTCGATATCGCGCACCAAAGGGCACACGCGGTAAAAACGGCCGTCGAGGCGGCGGTGGAAACGTCCAGCCTCTCTCAGGTACATCTGTCGACGGATGCCTTTGGCGAAGCGATGCCAATGGCATGTGACGACACGCGCTGGGGTCGGCAGGTGAACCGACGTGTTGAGGTTTGGGTTCGCTAGATCAGACCGTCCGAGCGAAAGCTGGTTTCCCGCGATTTGCCGACGATCAAATGGTCGTGCACCGACAGGCCCACCGCTTCGCAAGCGCGGACGATGTCTTGCGTCATCGTGATATCGGCCTGCGATGGCGTAGGATCGCCCGAGGGATGGTTGTGCACCAGGATCAGTGCCGACGCATTCAGATCAAGCGCGCGCTTGATCACCTCGCGCGGGTAGACGGGCACATGATCGACCGTGCCTTTGGCCTGCATTTCATCGGCGATGAGCACGTTCTTGCGATCCAGAAACAAAATGCGAAATTGCTCGGTTTCTCGGTGCGCCATGGTTATTCGGCAATACTCCAACAGCGCGTCCCAGCTTGAGATTACTGGCTTTTGCAGAACCCGCGCCTGTGACAAACGATGTGCCGCAGCTTCGACCAGTTTGAGATCAACCGCCACCTCGTGCCCGACGCCTTGCACCTCTTTGAGACGTTGGATCGGCGCCGAGATGACCCGATTGAAATCGCCGAACGTTTCGATAAGCCGGTATGCAACCGGTTTGACATCGCCGTTCCGGATTGTGCGGAACAGCAAAAGTTCCAGCATTTCATAATCCGGCAACGGCTCTGGCCCGCCGACGAGAAACCTGTCTCGCAAGCGTTTCCGGTGACCCGCAATATAGGACGGAACACGTGGTTTGGCCGGGATCGGTGCCGGCGCCTCGAATAGTGATGCCTGAGTGTTAGAGAACTGCGTCATAGCCGCAGAATGGACCTGCGACGCTTAAGAAAGCACTAACGGCCCCGCATTTTGCGGAGCCGTTGGACTAGCCTTTCATGGAATCCCAAAAACCTTTGACGGATTTGAAAAAGCTTTTCGATTCCGGGTTGTTGTCTTCGCTGAGATCTTCGAACTCGCGCAACAGTTCTTTCTGTTTCGAGGTCAGGTTGACCGGCGTTTCAACCGCAAGTTCGATGAACATATCACCTTGCCCCTGACCGCGAAGCGATGGCATCCCCTTGCTGCGAAGGCGCATCTGGCGGCCCGACTGGCTGCCATTGGGGATCGACACGCGGCTGCGGCCACCGTCGATTGTGGGCACCTCGATGGTGCCGCCGAGCGCGGCCACGATCATCGAAACGGGCACGCGGCAATGGAGATGCACGCCGTCCCGCTCGAACAGTTTGTGCGGTGCTACTTCGATGAAAATGTAAAGATCGCCCGGAGGCCCGCCGCGCAAGCCCGCCTCGCCCTCTCCGGCCAGTCGAATGCGCGTGCCCGTTTCGACGCCCTTTGGAATGTTCACCGAGAGTGCGCGTTCCTTGTTGACCCGACCGGCCCCGGCGCAGGTCTTGCAGGGATTTTTGATCGTCTGACCAAGCCCCGAACAGGTCGGACAGGTGCGTTCAACGGTGAAGAACCCCTGCGTCGCGCGCACCTTTCCCATACCCGAACAGGTCGGACATGTGGTGGGTTCGGCGCCGCCCTCGGCACCCGAACCGGAACAGGATTCGCACTGGACGGACGTTGGCACCTGGATCGTTTTCTGCAACCCGGCAAAGGAATCTTCGAGCGTTACGCGCAGGTTGTATCGCAAGTCAGCCCCACGCGCGGCGCGCTGACGGCCACCGCCACGTCCTCCGCCGCCCATGAAGTCGCCGAAAAGGTCATCGAACACATCCGAGAAGGCGCTCGCGAAATCGCCTTGCCCGCCGCCGTGGCGTCCGCCACCCATGCCACCTTCAAAAGCCGCATGCCCATACCGGTCATAGGCAGCCTTTTTTTCGGCATCCTTCAGAATCTCGTGTGCCTCGTTGGCTTCCTTGAACTGGGCCTCGGCATTCGGATTGCCGGAGTTCCGGTCGGGGTGAAGCTCTTTCGCCTTTTGGCGATACGCCTTCTTGATCTCATCGGGCGAAGCGCCTTTGGACAGGCCGAGCACGTCGTAATAGTCACGTTTGGACATCAATCCCTCCATCTACGGAACGAAAGAGGCCGGCCCGATGGTCGGTCCGGCCCCTGATCGGTTCCGCCCAACAAGCGTTAGGCGCGCTTGTCGTCGTCGAGATCTTCGAAGTCGGCATCAACGATGGTGTCATCGTCCTCACCGCCTTGCTGCGCATCAGCCGCAGACGGCTCTGAGTCGCCGCCATCCTGCTGCGCCTTGTAGATTGCCTCACCAAGCTTCATCGCAGCTTCGGTGACGTTCTGGATACCCGACTTGATCTTGTCAGCCGTGGTCTTCTCATCTTCCAGATCGTCCTTCAGAGCCGCAACCGCCAGTTCGATGGCTTCGACAGTCGTCGGGTCAACCTTGTCGCCGTGATCTTCGACCGATTTCTCTGTCGAATGGATCAGGCTTTCCGCCTGGTTGCGGGCCTCGACCATCTCGCGACGTTCCTTGTCGGACTCGGCATTGGCTTCGGCATCCTGAACCATCTTTTCGATGTCGGATTCCGACAGACCGCCGGACGCCTGGATCGTGATGTTCTGCTCTTTGCCGGTGCCTTTGTCCTTGGCGGACACGGACACGATACCGTTGGCGTCGATGTCGAACGTCACCTCGATCTGCGGCATACCGCGCGGTGCTGGCGGGATGTCCTCAAGGTTGAACTGACCCAGCATCTTGTTGTCAGACGCCATCTCGCGCTCACCCTGGAACACACGGATCGTCACGGCGTTCTGGTTGTCTTCGGCGGTCGAGAAGATCTGGGACTTCTTCGTCGGGATCGTCGTATTGCGGTCGATCAGGCGGGTAAACACGCCACCCAATGTCTCGATCCCCAACGACAGCGGTGTCACGTCAAGCAACACAACGTCTTTCACGTCACCCTGAAGAACACCGGCCTGAATGGCGGCACCCATCGCGACAACCTCGTCAGGGTTCACACCCTTGTGCGGTTCCTTGCCGAAGAACTTGGTCACTTCGTCGAACACCTTGGGCATCCGGGTCATACCACCGACCAGAACCACCTCGTCAATGTCTGACGTCGACAAACCCGCATCTTTCAACGCAGCCTGACACGGCTTGAGAGACGCCTTGATCAGATCGCCGACAAGGCTTTCCAGCTTGGCGCGGGTCAGCTTCATGACAAGGTGCAGCGGCTGGCCGGTTTTTCCATCCATCGAGATGAACGGCTGGTTGATCTCGGTCTGGCTCGAAGAGCTCAGCTCGATCTTGGCCTTTTCCGCAGCTTCCTTGAGACGCTGCAACGCCATCTTGTCCTTGGTCAGGTCGACGCCGTTCTCTTTCTTGAACTCGTCAGCAAGGTAGTTGACGATGCGCATGTCAAAGTCTTCACCGCCAAGGAACGTGTCGCCATTGGTGGATTTCACTTCGAACAGGCCGTCGTCAATCTCGAGAATGGTGACGTCGAACGTACCCCCGCCAAGGTCATAGACTGCGATCGTGCGCGCTTCTTTCTTGTCGAGGCCATAAGCCAGAGCGGCCGCTGTCGGCTCGTTGATGATCCGCAGCACTTCGAGTCCGGCGATCTTGCCGGCATCCTTGGTCGCCTGACGCTGGGCGTCGTTGAAGTACGCAGGAACGGTGATCACCGCTTGCGTGACTTCCTCGCCAAGATAGCTCTCGGCGGTTTCCTTCATCTTCTGCAAAATGAACGCAGACAGTTGCGAGGGCGAATACTTGTCACCCTTGGCGCGCACCCATGCGTCGCCATTGCCGCCGTCGATCACCTCGAACGGCATGTTCTTGCGGTCTTTGGCCAGATCCGGATCGTCATTGCGACGACCGACCAGACGCTTGACACCAAAGACGGTGTTCTCCGGGTTCGTCACGGCCTGCCGTTTCGCAGGCTGACCGACCAGACGTTCATCGTCGGTAAATGCGACGATGGACGGTGTCGTGCGCGCCCCTTCGGAGTTTTCGATTACGCGCGGTTGCGATCCATCCATGATCGCGACGCAGCTGTTTGTTGTACCAAGGTCAATACCAATCACTTTGGCCATGTTTTTCGATCCCTTCATATCTTAAGGCGATGTCGCGAGACGATGACCCGTTCCGGCATCCCGCCCCGCAGTGAGTTCCGCCAAAGACTTTCATCTTCAGCAGGTCCGCTGGGTATATAAGGAGGCAACACTACGCCTGCAAGCATCGCAGCTACCCTGAATTTCTGAAAATTTGGTATGTCTTTCACGAAGAGGTAGAATAAATTGCGAACATGACCGTTCTTCGCATCCGTGACTTCGAAATTCACCCCGCCTATATCCCTGCGTCAGAGCAAAAAGATTTGGTCGAGCGGCTTCGCGCGTGCTTGGCAGTAGCGCCCCTTGTCCAACCGACGACGCCGCGCGGCAAAGCGATGTCGGTGCGAATGAGCGCGGCCGGCGATTACGGCTGGGTCAGCGATGCAAAAGGCTATCGTTACGAGCCGCGACATCCGTCGGGTGTTGACTGGCCGCCGATTCCCGACGCTCTGCTGAAGATCTGGCGCGATCTGGTTCCCGATGCGCGGCTTCCTGAATGCTGTCTGATCAATTGGTATGACGGAGCGGCAAGGATGGGCCTGCACCAAGACAAGGACGAGGCGGATTTTTCCCAGCCTGTCGTGTCGATCTCACTTGGCGACGAGGCCTTGTTTCGCGTGGGCAACGCGACGCGCGGCGGCAAGACCGAGTCCATCTGGCTGCGCTCGGGCGATGTGGTCGTCATGCAAGGCGCGGCGCGGCGGGCCTATCACGGGATCGACCGCGTGCGCCCTGACAGTTCGACGTTGCTGCCCAATGGCGGGCGGATCAACCTGACCCTGCGTGTGGTGACCTGATCACCGCCGGGCCGACCAAGAGGCAGACGCGTGCTTGCGGGTATAAAATTCGCCCATCAGGCCGATCATCAGCAACACAAGCGTGAGGTACATCACGTATTCCCAATTGCTGTTGCGCGGGACGTAATTGATGAAAGCAAACCCTCTGGCCTGATCAATGGTGTGAAACAACGGGTTCCAGTCAAACATCGACACCATGAAGGCGGGCAGCGAATTGGCAACGAACATCTTGCCCGACGCGATCATGTTGGCGCGCTTGTAAAGCGTCGCCAGCGTGCCGGTAAAGCCTGGAAACCACGGTTTCATCGCCAAAAAGACCAATCCCACTGCGCCACCCGAAATCCATGACAACAGCAACATGCCGAATACCGGAACAGGATCGACAATCTCGGTCAGCACGTAGGGGTTCATGGCCACGTCATAGACGAACAAGATGAGGATCATCGCGAGCACCTGGATATAAAGCGTCGAAATCATGCCTGAGGCGATCGACACAAAGGTGTTCATCGGGGCGTGCTGCATCATCGGACTGGACGGCCCTTCGCTGCCGAACACCGCGCCGACCGCCTTGTTGTGAGTCATGAACATGAAGATGCCGGTCAGCAGAAAGATCACGAAATCCCCCCGAAGGGCCAAGCCCTTCAAGCCCATGATCGTGAACATCGCGTAGAAGAAAAGCACGAACATCAGCGACTGGAACACGCTGATCGCAATCGACATGAATGCGTTCCCATGCGCCTTGCGAATGGAGCGAACGGTGTTGTGATACACCAGCTCGGCAAGATTCACAGCCGAGGACACCCGGTTCGTCGGGACCGATTTTTGAAACATCTTCGTCTGCCTTTGCCTCAGCCCGCATTTTCGGCGTCAGTTTCTCTGACTGTTGTTGCGGACAAATATTAAGCGGATGATAAGAGAGACGCGCTTTCAAATCAATTGATGTGGGGTCGGTCCGCGATGAACTATGATGCACTGATGCAAACGATGCGCCGCCTTGCGCTTGAGGCTGGCGACAAGATCATGGAAATCTATCACTCCGATGATTTCGACATACGGGCGAAATCCGACGACAGCCCCGTCACTATGGCCGATGAAGCGGCGGACGCTTTGATTTCCGACGGGCTTCGCGACGCCTTTCCGGATATGCCCTTGGTGACCGAGGAGCAGTCGGACACACATGATCTGCAAGTGCGCGATTTCCTGATTGTCGATCCGCTTGACGGCACCAAGGAATTCATCCACCGGCGCGGCGATTTCACTGTCAATATCGCGCTTGTCGAAAACGGAGTGCCAACGCGCGGCGTAGTCTATGCGCCGGCGAAAGACCGTCTCTTTTACACCGATGCAACCGGACAAAGCGTCGAGGAAAGCGGCCCCTTTGACAAGGAAAGGATCGGCGCTCTTGCGCCAATCAAGGTCTCGGAACCGGATGAAAACGGCCTGATGGTCGTGGCGTCCAAATCCCACCGCGATCAGGCAACGGATGACTACATCAACCGCTATTCGGTCAAAGACAGCAAAAGTGCCGGGTCATCGCTGAAGTTCTGCCTCGTGGCCACTGGAGAAGCCGATTTCTATCCCCGTCTCGGGCGCACGATGGAATGGGACACCGCTGCTGGCCATGCGGTGCTGAGTGGCGCTGGCGGACGGGTTCTGCGTCTGGATGATTTGCAGCCGTTGACGTATGGCAAGGCCACATTCGCCAATCCGTTTTTTGTGGCAACCGCGCCGGGCATCAACCTATCCGTCGCCTGAACTCAACATGACGCCGTTTTCCGTCAGCGTCGTCATCGTGAGCCGCAACAGGGCCAATTGGCTTCGCAGATGTTTGCTCGCGGTATCCCAGATCGATTATCCGCTATTTGAAATTGCCGTGGTTGCCTGCCCTGCTGGATCCCGCATTGCGCGCGCTGCGCGAGCGCCCAGCCGTATCACAGTTCTGGAGTTTGACCGCCCCAATATCTCAGCCGCGCGCAACCTTGGCATCGCGCAGTCAAACGGAGAGATCGTCGCGTTTCTTGATGATGATGCCGTGCCGGAGCCGACGTGGCTGCACCACATCACTGCACCTTTTGTCGAGACCAGTGTCGCGCAAGCGGGCGGGACGACGCTGGGCCGCAACGGCATATCGGTGCAGCACGCGGCGACACGCGTAGACCTGACCGGACGCTCATTTCCGGCCCCCCTCTTGAAGCCAACAATTCAAGTCATCCTACCGCAAAACACGCTGTACCCGCGCTTGCACGGCACGAATATGGCGATCAGACGCAACGTGCTGGCGGACATGAACGGCTTTGACCCCCGCTTTGCGTTCTACCTCGATGAAACCGATCTATGTTTGCGGATTGCGAAATCCGGCGGCCAAACCGCGTTCGTTCCAAAGGCTGTGGTGCATCATGCAAGCGGACCCAGCACATTTCGAACCAAAGCGCGGACGCCGCGCACGCTATTCGAGATCGGGGCGTCCATTGGCGTGTTCCATCAAAAACATACGCCCCCAGCCGAGCGTCAGGCGGGCAAAGACCTGATTTTTGCGGACCGGCGCAACTGGTTGCTGCGGCATATGCAAAGCGGCGCGATCATGCCGGATGGTGTTGCGCGTCTGATGAGCGAATTGGAACATGGCTATCGGACTGGCATTACGAGGTATCCGGACGATAGACCCGATTTGAATTTCGTGGACCACCGATCGATGGAACAGGCTCCCGCGCGTTCAAAGCCCGACCTGTATCTGACCGGTCGCCCCCTCGCGCGCAGAAGAACCGACACTGAGGCCCGAAAACTGGTGCAAGACGGTCACCGAGTCACCGTGTTTGAATATTCCAGAACCGCCATGTATCATCACGTCATGTTTACTGAAGGCGGTTACTGGCGTCACACTGGCGGCATCTACGGGCGCGAACTGCGAGGCGAACCGCTTTTGCAAAACGGCACGTTCGAAACTCGGATCAACCGCACGTTGCAAAGATTGGAGGGTATCCGCTCGAAAAACGCTTTGATCGGCAAAATTTAGACTGAAATCGAGAAAAAACCGCAGTTATTTCCCAGTTATGTCATACACGCCTTAGCATTCTTGTGACATACTCACGAACGCGCAGTAAGACGCGAGGAACAAGGAACCGCCCCATGCGCAAAAAAGTGACAAAAGCCGTTTTTCCAGTGGCCGGGCTTGGCACCCGTTTTCTACCCGCCACCAAATCCGTTCCAAAAGAAATCATGACTCTGGTCGACCGTCCGCTGGTGCAATACGCCATCGATGAAGCGCGCGCGGCGGGTATCAAGGAATTTATCTTTATCACCTCGCGCGGCAAAAGCGCGCTTGAGGATTATTTTGACCAGTCTCCGCTGCTGGAGCAGGAGCTGCGCAAAAAAGGCAAGCTCAATATACTTGAGGACTTGAAATCCACCAACATGGAAAGCGGCGCGATTGCCTATATGCGCCAGCACAAGCCATTGGGCCTGGGACACGCAGTCTGGTGCGCCCGACGTCTGATCGGTGACGAGCCGTTCGCCGTCATGCTCCCCGATGACGTCATTTCCGCCGAGAAGCCCTGTCTGCAACAGATGGTCGAGGCGTATGAAGAAACGGGCGGCAACATCGTCGCCGCGATGGAAGTGCCGAGGGACAAAACTGCAAGCTACGGTATTCTGGACGTGAAAGACGACATGGGCGCGCTCGTGTCCGTGAAGGGAATGGTGGAAAAGCCCCGTGCCGAGGACGCGCCGTCCAACCTTGCGGTGATCGGCCGCTATATCCTGCATCCCAATGTCCTCAAAAACCTGAACAAGATCAAAACCGGCGCGGGTGGTGAAATTCAGCTGACCGATGCGATCGCTCCGGAAATCGATGATACCGGGGTCTATGGCTACCGCTTCCGTGGACAGCGTTTTGATTGCGGTTCGAAAGCCGGATTTCTCCAGGCGACGGTTGCGTTTGGATTGGCGCGAGACGATCTCAAGGACGACCTGCGCAGCTTCCTTGATTCCGTGATGCAGATTGAAAGCGCGGCAGAGTAGATTATGAAAGTCCTTGTCACCGGTGGTGCCGGCTATATCGGATCACACGCGTGCAAGGCGTTGTCCAAAGCGGGCTTCACGCCGGTCACATTCGACAATTTCTCAACCGGGTGGCACGACGCGGTTCAGTTCGGCCCCTGCGTTGAGGGTGATTTGACGATCCGCGCCGATATCGACCGCGCCTTTGCGGACCACGCGCCAGCGGCGATCATGCATTTCGCGGCGTTGAGCCGGGTGGATGAAGCGATGGCCAAACCCGGTCTTTATTGGCGCAACAATGTCCTTGGATCGCTCAATCTTGTAGAGGCAGCGGTGGAGCATGGGTGCCGCGATATCGTATTCTCCTCAACCTGCGCAACCTACGGTGATCAGGACAACGTGATCCTGAACGAGACCACGGCGCAATACCCCATCAATGCCTATGGCGCGTCAAAGCAAGCCATCGAACGCATGTTGCACGACTTCGAGGCGACGCACGGTCTCCGCCATGTGATTTTCCGGTACTTCAACGTAGCCGGAGCAGATCCCGACGCCGATGTGGGCGAGTTTCATCGTCCTGAAACCCACCTTATCCCGATCGTTCTGGATGCCGTTGCGGGAACTCGCGACGGAGTGACCGTGTTTGGCACCGATTATCCGACCCCCGATGGCACATGCGTTCGCGATTATGTGCATGTCAGCGATCTGGTAGATGCGCATATTCTCGGACTTCGCTGGCTCATGGACGGCAAGGAGAGTCGCGACTTCAACCTCGGGACGGGTACCGGCTTTTCCGTCCGCGAGGTGATCGACGCCGCGCGCAGGATCACCAACAAGGACGTGCCCACCAAGGTCGGAAATCGGCGCGCCGGAGATGCGGTGAAGCTGGTGTCCGGGTCGGTGCGCGCAGAAGAAGAGCTTGGCTGGCAGCCCAAACGGTCTGACATGGCGCACATGATCGAGGATGCATGGCGCTGGCATCAAGTTGCTGACTATCAAAGATAGCCCCGCCGCCGCGCATCTGCTTGACGTGACCCGCACCGTCAGCCGCGCTGGCCTGCGCCCGACCGGGATCGACCGGATCGAACAGGCCTATATCGAACATCTTGCCGCGTGTCCGATGCCGCTTTTCGGAATTCTGCGCACCAGGCTTGGATACCTCTTGCTCGACAAAGCGGGTTGCCAAACTCTTTTAGCGCAAGCCAAAGCGCCGGTTTGGCAAGACACCGACATGATTTCACGATTGACACGCCGGAACGCGCCCTTGCGCGGCGCGGTCGAAACCGGGCTTCGCCGGATCGCCTTGGATCGCGCGACACCGTCACGGCTCGGCAGGATGTTGAAGCGTCACCTTCCAGCCGGAACGGTCTATTTCAACACCGGACAAACCAATTTTACCGACCGCATGATCCACAGCCTTGCACAGTGCGAAAGGCTGAAGATCGTACCCTACGTGCACGATACCATTCCACTTGATTGGCCCGACACCCAGACCCAAAAATCCCGCCTGAAATTCCAGGGTTTCTTCAAGCGGGTCGAGAGATATGCCGATCTGGTTCTTTGTAACTCGAACGACACCAAGGCCCATATCTTAAAGCACGCGCGTAGGCTGAACCCCCTTTCTGTAAAGGTGATTTGGCCGGGTTTACCCAAGATGACTTTGGGGGCAGCGCCCGCGGGTCCGTGGTCGGGCAAGCCATACTTCATGGCGATAGGCACGATCGAGCCGCGTAAGAACATCGGCTTTCTGCTCGATCTTTGGACGGATCACACTGGCCCGAACGCGCCACGGCTATTGATTTGCGGCCGGCGCGGATGGCTCAACGAAGACGTGTTTCAGCGGCTCGACCAGAGCCCACCCAACGTGCACGAATTGCCAAATCTGTCCGACCCTGAAATGTGGGCGCTGTTACAAGGCAGCACGGGCCTGCTCTTTCCCAGCCGGGCCGAGGGCTTTGGATACCCTGCAATCGAAGCTGCGCAATTGAAAGTGCCTCTAATCTGCAACCCTTTGCCAGCCTTAAGGGAAGTGTTGGGGGATTACCCTATTTACGCAGGCGAATCAGACCGCTACCTTTGGGCCACTAAGATCGAGCAACTGACGCAGAGATGTCGGGGCCAAAGCGGTGAGCAGACAGAACAGCGGGCGTTCGACGCCCCCGGATGGCAGGCACATTTCAACCGGCTGTTTACACTCCTTTGATACCCAGACGCGACGTGCGACCCGTAAAACAGAAAGCTGACGCTTGGGTGTGGTGCAACGATACGGCTTAAGGCTTCAGCGCAAGCGCTGGAGAATTCGCGCGTTCCGCAAACGCCGCGAACTGAAACCTGTGTCCAAACGCACGGATCACATTCGCAAGAACGATATCCTGTTGTTCTGCACATTGCGCAACGAAGGAATCCGTCTGCCCTATTTCCTTAAGTACTATCGCGAGATGGGCGTTTCGCATTTTTTCTTTGTAGACAATGACAGCACCGACGGAAGCGCCGAAATGCTGGCCCAGCAGCCGGACGTCTCGGTCTGGCACACCCGTTCGAGCTATAAGCGCGCGCGCTTCGGAATGGACTGGCTCAACTGGCTGTTGCGCAAATACGGCAGCGGTCATTGGTGCCTGACCGTCGATCCAGACGAATTCTTCGTCTACCCATTCTGCGATTCACGCCCCCTGCCTGCGCTCACCGACTGGTTGGAAGCATCCTCGATCCGCTCATTCAGCGCAATGTTGCTGGATATGTATCCCAAGGGACCAATAGATGCGGTGCCCTATCAGGCCGGGCAGAACCCTCTGGACATCGCCGCATGGTTTGATTCAGGAAATTATACGCTCAAGCGCAATCATCTGCTGGGCAATCTCTGGATACAGGGCGGCCCACGTGCGCGCGTGTTTTTTCCCGACCGGCCCGAAGCAGCCCCCGCACTCAACAAAATTCCCTTGGTGAAGTGGGACAGGCGATACGTCTACGCGAGTTCCACACACATGCTGTTGCCGCGTGGCTTGAACTATGTCTACGACGAATGGGGCGGCGAAAAAGCCTCTGGCGCGCTGTTGCACACGAAGTTTCTGAGCACATTCAACGAAAAGGCGATGGAAGAACTCAAGCGCCGCGAGCATTACGCCGGAAGCCAGGAATATCTGGCCTACGCCAGCGCGCTTCGGGACAATCCGGAGCTTTGGTGCAAGTGGTCCGAGAAATACATCAACTGGCGGCAGCTTGAAATTCTGGGCCTCATGTCGATGGGGAACTGGGCATGAGTATCGGCATCGTCATGCTGGCCCACACCGCGCTGCATCGCGCTGAACAGACTGCGCGCCATTGGACCAAGGCAGGTTGTCCGGTGGTCATCCATGTTGACGAGGTTGTGTCGAACAGGCGCTACAAGATTTTTACCGAGCGTCTCAGCGATGACCCTCTGATCCGTTTTTCGCGCCGCCATCGATGCGATTGGGGAACCTGGGCACTTGTCGCCGCAAGCCAGGACGCCAGCGAGATGATGCTCGATGAATTTGAAGACGTCAGCCATGTTTATCTGACCTCCGGTTCATGTCTGCCGCTGCGCCCTGTTCAGGAACTGATCGACTACCTCAAGGCGCGCCCGCGCACCGATCACATCGAAAGCGCCACAACCGCCGATGTGCCCTGGACCGTCGGCGGTCTGGATGAAGAACGTTTTACCATGCGCTTTCCATTTTCATGGCGCAACAACCGGTACCTGTTTGACAAGTTTGTCGAATTGCAGCGCAGGCTGGGATACCGCCGCAACATTCCCGATGGGTTGGTGCCGCATATGGGCAGCCAATGGTGGTGTCTGACGCGGCAAACGCTGGCGTCGATCCTGCATGACCCCAAGCGCAAGGTGTATGACCGCTACTTCCGCCATGTCTGGATTCCAGATGAAAGCTACTTCCAGACATTGGCGCGGCTGTATTCGACCAACATCGTCAGCCGATCCCTCACCTTGTCGAAATTCGACTTTCAGGGGAAACCACATATTTTCTACGACGACCATCTGCAATTGCTTCGGCGCTCGGATTGCTTTGTTGCCCGCAAGATCTGGCCCAATGCCGAGCGTTTGTACGACACGTTTCTGAATCCCAAACCGGGCGAATTGAGCTTGCAGGAGCCCAATCCGGGCAAGATCGACCGGATTTTTGCCAAAGCCGTAGACCGCCGAACGCGCGGCCGTGCCGGGCTCTACATGCAAAGCCGTCACCCCAATGAAGATTGGGAAAACGGCGTCACGGCGGCGAAATACTCGGTGTTTCAGGGGTTTACCGAACTGTTCACCGACTTTGAACCGTGGCTGGCGCAAGTGACCGGAGCGCGCGTGCACGGGCATCTGTTTGCGCCGGATCGGGCGCATTTTGCCGACGATCAGACAGTGATGAATGGTTCACTGTCTGACAGTGCAATCCTGCGCGACTATGATCCGAAGATGTTCCTCACCAATCTGCTGTGGAACACGCGCGGCGAACGCCAGTGCTTTCAGCTTGGCCCGCACAGCACCCGTCATGTGATCTGGGACATCGCGAAAGACCCGAACGCGCAGGTATCGGTCATCAGCGGCGCCTGGGCGATCCCGCTGTTCCAATCCAACCGAACCTTTGCCGATCTGCGCAAAGAGGCAGCGCAGCTGCAAAAGGTCGAGACCGAAATGCTCGACGCGCTTCGGTCGCCTTATTCAAAATGCCGCAAACGGATTTGGACAATGGCCGAATTCATCGAAAGCCCGATGGAGGCCATTCAGGTGATCGTTGACGAGATCGGTTTTCAACCCAACCGCCGTCTGAGCGAAGCGCCCAAGATGGTTGACCTGACGGGCTTTGGCCAATTTCTGCAAAACCTCAAGAACCAGGGAATGCATCCCTACTTGATGGGCGATTTTCCCGCCGACCCGATTGCGCAGACACCGATCCGCGCATCGGCGCCTCCACGCCCCTATTTGGTAAAGAAGTAAGGCGATGACGGCGAATTTTGATTATTTCGTCGTGTTTGCCGAAATGCGGACCGGTTCGAACCTGCTTGAAGATTACCTCAACCAGATCGACGGCATCACCTGTTTCGGCGAAGCATTCAATCCAAGCTTCATCGGATATCCAAACCGCGATGACATTCTCGGTGTGACGCATCTACAGCGCGAGGATAATCCCGATCGCTTGCTCAAAGCCATCCGCACTCAGGCCAGGAAATTAGGCGGCTTTCGGTATTTTCACGACCACGATCCACGGATTTTACCTACTCTGCTAACCGACCCGCGCTGTGCCAAGGTGATCCTGACGCGCAATCCGATCGACAGCTATATAAGTCTCAAGATCGCGCGTGCGACAGATCAATGGAAACTGACCAACTTCAAGAATGCAAAGACAGCAACGGCCCATTTCGATGCCCACGAATTCGAGCGTCACGTCGGCACTCTTCAGACTCGTCAGCTTGAGCTGATGCATGGATTGCAAGTCACCGGGCAGACGGCATTCTACATCGGCTATGACGATCTGCACGACACTGACGTGCTAAGCGGACTGGCGCATTGGTTGGGCGTACCAACTGCGCCTGACAGCTTTCAAAGCACTCTCAAACCGCAGAACCCGCAACCGCTTTCTGCCAAGGTCGAGAATTTCGACCAGATGCAGGCGGCGTTACGTAGCTTTGACCGGTTCGATCTGACGCGCACGCCAAATTTCGAACCGCGCCGCGGGCCGGTGGTGCCCTCGTACAAGGCCTGTACAACGCGACCGTTGCTTTACCTGCCGATCCGGTCGGGCCCCGAAGACATGGTCAGCCAATGGATGAGCGCTCTGGATGGCGACGGCTCTGAGCTTGAGACGAAGTTCAATCAGAAAACGCTGCGTGGCTGGTTGCTCGACAATCCCGGTCACCAGCGGTTTACCGTCTTGCGCCATCCCGTCGCGCGCGCCCACGCCGCGTTTTGCGATCGCATTCTGAACACCGGTCCGGGCAGCTTTACCATGATCCGAAACCAGCTGATCCGCTTTCACGACATTGACCTACCGGAGGACATGAACGATCCGGCCTATGACGCCGCTGCACACAAGGCAGCATTCAAAGGTTTTTTACGTTTCCTGCGCGCCAATCTGAACGGCCAGACGAGTATTCGAGTTGACGCCCACTGGGCCAGTCAGGTGTCCTGTCTTCAGGGCATGTCGGAGTTCTGCCTGCCCGACCACGTTCTGCGCGAGGCAGATGTATCAACCGCACTCCCGGCGATCGCTCGGAAGCTGGGCATCGCGACGCCTCCTCCGATCGCACATACTGCGCATCCGCTTCACGAAAAGCTGGCTCGGGTGTATGACGCAGACATCGAGACCCTGTGTCGCGATGCGTATCCGCGTGATTACATGATGTTCGGATTCAAAGACCTGGACGTGAAAAACCCCGCCTGAGCGGGGTTTGGATCAAGCTGCCTGCACCACCGCGGCTTCGGTGATGATGGTGTGCAAGGTCGCCGGATCGGGATTTGCACGCAACTTGGCGCAAAATTCCTGATCCCGCAGCGTGCGCGATACCAGCGCAAGCGCTTTGAGATGCTCCACCCCGGCATTTTCGGGAGCGAACAACGCGAAAATGACATCCACGGGCTGGCGGTCCACCGCTTCAAAATCAATCGGCTTTTCAAGCAGCATGAAAACGCCGACAACCGATTTTACACCATCGAGCCGCGCATGTGGCAGCGCGACACCGTGGCCCACACCGGTGGGGCCAAGGTTTTCGCGCTCCATCAATGCCTCGACCGCGCGCTGTGCCGGGATGCCATACGCAGACTCCGCCACATCCGCGATGTCATGCATCAAGCGCTTCTTGCTGGACGCACTCGTCACGGCCTTGACGGCCTTGGGATTCAACAGGTCTGCAAATTTCATGTGCTGCTCGCGTTATGGACGAATGTCGCCCGTAATCTGCTTACGGATCAATCCAGCCGATGTTTCCATCTTCCCGACGATAAACGACGTTCACTCCGTCCTTTTTATCATTGCGGAACACCAATACCGGCAGCCCCGCCAACTCCATCTGCATCACCGCTTCGCCAACAGTCAAAGATGGAATTTTCGTTTCCATCTCTGCGACGATGATCGGTTGAAGCGACTCCGGCTCGTTCTCTTGCTCATGCGTATTCAAATCGCTGGCGAGGATATAGGAGGATGCGCCGATGAGTTCAACCGGTTCTGTACGGTCCTTGTGGTGGTCCTTGAGACGGCGCTTGTAACGCCGCAACTGCTTGTCCATTTTTTCGCAGCAGCCGTCGAAAGCGGAATAGATTTCAGTGGCATGCGCCTTGGCAGTCGCGTTCAAACCGGTCGACAGGTGAACCACTGCCTCACAGACAAATTCATGTGCGCTCTTGGAAAAGACGACTGTCGCATCCGTCGGTCGCCCGGCATATTTGCCAAGCATTCCGTCCAGTTCGGTCTTCACATGGGTTTGAAGCGCCTCACCGATGTCGATCTGTTTGCCGGTTATCTGGTAACGCATATGATATCCTTTTTATTATCTTAGCTCTGCACGCAGACGCACCCGACGATAGCAGGGCGGCGGTGTCGAGCAAAGGGGGGAGAGGGCGTGTGGAGCATAGCGATCAATCATCCAACCGCTGTGACGAGGTCAGCCATAACGTGACGAGTTGAGTTTTCAAACGCCATACGACCATTTCAATCCCGCGGCGCACATCTGTCAATGACTTCCACCTGAAAGCCGGCAATTATCCAATGCGGAAATTGTCGCCCAGATAGACGCGGCGCACGTTTTCATTGCGCACCACTTCGTCGGGCGAGCCCGACATGAGCACCTTGCCATCATGCAGAATGTAGGCGCGATCCACGATCTCGAGCGTGTCGCGCACGTTATGATCGGTAATCAAAACGCCGATGCCCCGCTTCTTGAGGTCGGCAACCAGATGGCGGATATCCACAACACTGATGGGATCCACCCCCGCGAATGGCTCGTCAAGCAGGAGGTATTTGGGATCGGCAGCAAGGCATCGGGCGATCTCGACCCGGCGGCGCTCACCACCCGATAGAGCAAGCGCCGGAGCGCGGCGCAGATGCTCGATGGAAAACTCACCCAGCAATTCCTCCAGCCGCTCGCGTCGCTTGAGCCTGTCGGGCTGACTGATATCCAGAATGGCGGTGATGTTGTCTTCGACCGACAAACCACGGAAGATCGACATTTCTTGTGGCAAATACCCGATCCCCAGACGCGCGCGCCGGTACATCGGAAGGTACGTCACGTCTTGCCCATCGATCAGAACCTGCCCGCCTTCAGGATTGACCAGCCCCGCGATCGCATAAAACATCGTCGTCTTGCCGCTCCCGTTCGGGCCAAGCAAGGCGACAACTTCGCCGCGCTGAACCTCAAGCGTGACGTCACGGATGACCACACGTTTCTTGTAGCTCTTGCGCAACTGACGAACGACCAGCCCGCTTTGTCCTTCGGTGACGGAAAGCGTCGGCTGCGGCATCAGTTCTCTCCCGACTGGAAGACCGTGCGAACCCGGCCCTCCATCTGGGCCGTGCCGTTTTCCAGATCGACATCCATCGTGTCGGACACCAGCGTATTTGCGCCTTGGGTCAGCAGCACGTTGCCGATCATGCGGATGGTGCCGCGATTGACCTCGTATTCGGCGCTGTTCGCCTCGGCAGCCTGATCGCCATTCACCAAGGTCACACCACCAGTGGCTTCAAGACGTTCGACTCCGGACTGATTTTCGGTGTAAAACACCAACACCCGGGGAGCAGAGAGCCGCATCTCGCCCTGTCCGATGACGACGTTCCCGGTAAACAGCGCCGATCCGTCATTCTGGGACACGGACAATGCGTCCGCACTCACCTCGACCGGCAAGGAGGTGTCCTGCTGAACGGTGCCGAACGCCACTTCCGTTCCTTGACCAATTGCCGCGGTCGACAGGCTTAGCATACATAGTAGTGTCACAACTCGGATCATTGCTCTGCCTTTACTTGTTGCGGCGTATATACCAGCTTTACGCCATCGGTGAACAGCAACTGAATATCCGAACTGTCGTCGTCTTCCAGCACCCGAAGCTTCCCTGCCGAAAGCGTCAGGCCAGGCCCGTCCGCATTGACCGGCGCCTGGCTTTCAATATCGACACGCTCGATCGCAGCGGCAAGGCTTTCGGTGCGCACGGTGTATCCCGAAGTGCTTTGCAGGGTGACGCCGCCCTCCAGATGAACCATCTCGCTTCCGTGCATCTGCCCGACCGCGGCATCAATTGTGATCCGATTGCCGTCCTCAACATCCAGAACAATATGCAGATCGTCTGCCACCACATCGGAGCTGCCAACGCTCTGCGTTCGCGCTTGCCTTGCTTCGAGGGTCAGCGCACGACCATTATCGGTGGTCCCGGCGTAGATGGGGCGACCCACCTGTTCGGATTGGCTGGGGTCGGTGCCATCGGTCAAAAGCGGAAGTGTCACAATCGGATCAGGACCACGCGAATACAGAAACACGGTCGACAAAAGCACCAACGCGCCCAATGGCAGGAGAATTTTCAACCAGGCGATCAGGCGCGAATACATGCCGCTGTCCGATCCGCTCAGGAGTGCGCGAAGATGTCGGTCTCCGGCCAACCCATGAGATCGAGCTTTGCGCGTGTCGGCAGAAACTCGAAACAGGTCTGCGCCACGTCCGCACGGCCTTCGCGCTCCAGCATGGCCTGCAACGCATCACGCAGTTTGTGTAAATGCAAGACATCCGAGGCGGCATAGTCGATTTGCGCGGAACTGAGGCTCGCCGCACCCCAGTCACTTGACTGTTGCTGTTTCGAAATGTCGACGCTCAGCAATTCCTGCAACAGCACCTTGAGCCCGTGGCGATCGGTATATGTGCGCACCAGACGGCTTGCGATCTTGGTGCAATAGACCGGAGCGGTGAGCACACCGAATGCGTGCAGCATGACTGCAATATCGAACCTACCGAAGTGAAAAAGCTTCAAAACCTCTGGATCGGCAAGCAGCCGCTCCAGATTGGGTGCAGATGTCTGACCCTTTTCAATCTGAACCAAATGCGCCGTACCGTCACCGTTCGACAACTGAACCACGCACAGCCGATCTCGATGCGGATGAAGCCCCATCGTCTCGCAATCGATAGCAACCTCCGGCCCCAGATCAAGATCATCGGGAAGATCGCGCGCATGAACTGTATGAGACATTGGAACCACCATGAGGAAAACGACTGTGTCGGAGATAGACCGTCGCAGAATGTGGCGCAACCTGTCCAACTCTGCCCAAGTTTTTCCTGATTCTGCGAATTGGGGCGTGATTCGCACCAGATTGCGGCGAGGCCGTGACCGGCACTGCCTAATTTTCGCCTACATTGTTACAAAATATGTCAGTGCGTGATCCAGCCAGTTTGAACGGAAATTCTCGGACCGGTGACAAATTCTCCTGTCCGAACGACCCCGAGCGCTAATTGATTGTCGCGTTTTTCAGAACAATGCCCCTAACGCCTTCATCGCGCACAGTTTGTACAAACATTTCGATTGAGAAATCAATCGTGAACTCGGGGCCAAACTAACGTTACGTCGCTTTGCAAAACGAGTCTATTCTAGCCTTGATCACCGAAATTATCGGGAAATTCGCGGATCTCTGGAGCCAATAGCCTGAGCGAAACCATCGGATTAATAAGGTGTTAATCACGCACAGGTTGAGCGTAAGCGAAGAATTGCTCACGATTTGTAAAAAGTGATTTCGTCGATCCAGCCTGCCGATACGGCAAATCCACCCACACCCTTAGGTTGATTATCGCCTCGCTGCACCCGCCAAGGATATATGCAGATCTCAAAGTTGACCTAAATAAGGCACATCGTCATAAGCATACATGTTCCGGCAGGCCACAATCCTGCCATGTTTGAAGTTGGCACTTGGGGGTTGGTGCTTCCAATTGGGAGTTGCGTACGGTTCGTCTGCTAAAATCTGCCAAATTTACCTGAAATTCAGAACTTCCGGGTTTCTTGCCCGAAGCAATTGCCTGCCGCGCCGCGCGGCACGCACCCGATTTCTTCATGTATTTGACAGCATCATTCCGAGCCCATGCACATAGGATCAAAGAGTGTATTCATGACACTACACATTCGCCATCCGATGCCAGGCGCCGATGTTGAAACACTGGTGAATGCCGCCTTCACCTCAACCGAACCGAAAAATGTGTACCGCGACTGGCTCAAACGCGGTTTGGATGTCGCCCTCGTCTTGACCGCCGCCGTTCCCGTCGTGCTCGTGCTCGCATTTTGTGCGCTTTTGGTTGCGGTTGACGGCGGATCGCCGTTTTACAGTCAAACCCGCATTGGCCGCTTCGGCAAGACATTCAAGTTGTGGAAGCTGCGCAGCATGGTCACCAATGCTGATGCAGCTTTGGAAAAGCATCTTGAGACCAACCCCGTCGCTCGGGCAGAATGGGATCGGACGCAAAAGTTGCGCGACGATCCGCGGATTACAAAAATTGGTCATATCCTGCGCAAGACCTCGCTCGACGAGCTTCCCCAACTCTGGAATGTCCTGAAGGGTGATATGTCGCTGGTCGGCCCTCGCCCGATGATGGTTGATCAGCAAGCGATCTATCCGGGATCGGCATATTACGCTCTTCGCCCCGGCCTCACAGGTTTTTGGCAGGTGTCGGTCCGTCACGAAAGCAGCTTTGCAGACCGCGCAAATTACGACGCCGACTACCTGAGCAAGGTGACCTTTGCCCAGGATATCTCGGTGATGTGGAAAACACTGAGCGTCGTCAGCAAAGGCACCGGCTGCTAGTCAATTCGCCGATGCGCTTCGACGAGGCGGTGCAGCATGTGCATCAGACCATCCAATGCTTTGGCATTTATGTCGTTGATCAACACACCATTTTCATCCCATTGCTGAGACGTCGCCGCGACAAGCACCTCTGGCCCCGGAACCAGCAAGGGTCGAAACGGCGTGAGACAAAGCCTGGTCATGCTTTGCGCCCGTTCTCCACCTGCACGCCCCGCGGTTGCAGACATCAGCGCAACGGGTTTGTTTAACCAGGGATTGCCTTTTGTCCGGCTGACCCAATCCAGCGCATTCTTCAAGACGCCGGGAATCGCCTTGTTGTACTCGGGCGTCGCGATCAGCACCGCGTCAGCGTCGGCGATCTGGTCTGAAAGCGCCTGCACATCGCTGGGTACGCCGGATTCGTCTTCGAGGTCACTGTCATATAGGGGAAAGCGCAAATTCGCTTCGGTGAAACTGGCCGCGTCCAAACGGCGAACGGCCTCCATCATCAGCAACCGGTTGGTCGAGGCTTTGCGAAGAGAGCCGCAAATGCCAAGTAGTCTCAGGCTTGTCATGAATGTCTCCTGCTGGGTCGCCTTCCGATTGGGTCGCAACCCTAGACTGGCAACCCGGACCCGCACAAAAAGAAAGGCCCGCACCAATTGGCGCGGGCCCGGATGTTCAGCTTTATCGGGATCAGGCGTTCGGAAGGATCACGATCTCGACACGCCGGTTTTGCGCACGTCCCTGCGTTGTCAGGTTGCTGGCGATCGGCTGGTCTTCACCGCGACCGATGCTGCGGATACGCGACGACGGAACACCTTCGCTCATGAGGATATTTGCCACCGATTGCGCCCGGCGCTGCGACAGGTCGAGGTTGTAACCAGCCTCACCGGTGTTGTCGGTATGGCCCAAGACCTGAACCGTCGTGTTCGGATACGCCAGGAGGTTCTGGCCGACAGTGCGCAGGTCGCGTTGCAGGTCGGGCCGCAGCGATGCGCTGTCTGTCGCAAACAGGATGTCCTGCGGGAGCGTGACAATCAGACGATCACCGGTGTTGCGGATGGTGACATTGTCGTTGCCGATCTGGTTGCGCAGGTCGGCTTCCTGCTTGTCGAGTTGGTTGCCGACGATGGCACCACCGCCCCCTCCAATCACCGCGCCAAGCACGGCATTGCGACGGCGTTCTTCGGGATCGTTGCCCATCAGTGCACCGACGACGGCACCCGCGCCCGCACCCACAGCGGCGCCAGATTTTGCACGGCGGTTGGGATCGTTCACATCGGTACATGCAGTCAGTGCGATCAACGCGGCGCTGCCCAATAGCATGGTGGATTTGGTTCGGATTCGGATCATGTTTAATGCCTCTTCAATAGAAGCCCCGTCATCGCGGGGACCATTTGACCATATCGTGCAAGGTCCCTGTCCGAAACAATTATCCCGACAAAATCGGCGCATTTCCGCCCAAATCTGAAACATTACACTTCGGCATCCCGACGCGCTGCCTCCCATGCCAGGATTCCGCGCTTCACTGGCAGCCCCCAATGATATCCGCCAAGCGCGCCTGATTTGCGCAACGCGCGGTGACAGGGGATGAGATAGCTGATCGGGTTTCGCCCCACAGCAGTCCCGACGGCCCGCACTGCCTTGGGGTGGCCGATAAACTCCGCAATTTCGGAGTACGTTGTGACATGGCCCGACGGCACGTTCATCAACGCCTCCCAAACCTTGATCTGGAACGGCGCGCCGATCAAGAAGAGCGGCGTGGGTTCGTCGGCGGGGTTTGCACCGAAGGCGTTCATCACCCACGGACGCAGGCGCTCGTCATCTTCGACATAAGACGCCTCGGGCCAACGCGCCGTCAAATCCTCCCAAGCGTGAGTCTCGCCTGTTTCCGCCGAGAACGCGATCCCGCACAGCCCCTTTTCGGTTCCCATGACCAGCGCAGGACCAAACGGGCTGTCGAACCAGCCCCAATAGATGACCAGACCGTCACCTTTGCGGGCAAATTCACCCGGACTCATCGCCTCCCATCGCAGGAACAGGTCGTGCAATCTGCCGCCTCCGGACAACCCGGTCGAATGAGCGGTGTGCAACGTCGTGAACCGGTTTTGCAAAAGCGCCTTGGCATGCTCCAGGGTCAAGTATTGCTGGTAGCGTTTCGGGCTGACGCCCACCCAACGCGAAAACACCCGTTGGAAATGCGCCGGGCTCATATTCATCTCGGCGGCCAGCTCCTCGAGCGACACGGATGGCCCATGCGCATCAATAAGTTCGAGCGCCCGGCGCATGACGTGAAAATGATAGCCTTGGCTTTGCTGTTCTGCGCTGTCCATGATGCCATCCACTTCTGGGTTTCGTGTCCGTATATCTATTCGATACGGCCCCGTCACCGCGACCCGAAACCTGCGCAAGTTCACCGCTTGCCCCGCAAGGATTCGCGCGGCATATGAAATGTCATGGCCAAGCAACTCGATTACCACACGATCCGCGAGATCTTCACGCGCTTTCAGGAGACTGAACCCGAACCCAAGGGCGAACTGGATCATGTGAATGCCTATACGCTCGTGGTGGCCGTCGCCTTGAGCGCGCAGGCCACCGATCTGGGCGTGAACAAGGCCACCAAGGAACTCTTCAAGATCGCTGATACGCCGCAAAAGATGCTGGAGCTTGGTGAAGACGGAGTGATCGAACACATCAAGAGCATTGGGCTCTATCGTAACAAGGCCAAAAACGTCATCAAGCTCAGCCGCATGCTGGTCGACGACTATGGCGGCGAGGTTCCGAACTCCCGCGCGGCACTTGAAAGCCTGCCCGGCGTGGGACGCAAGACCGCCAATGTCGTGCTCAACATGTGGTGGCACTATCCGGCGCAGGCGGTGGACACGCATATTTTCCGCGTCGGCAACCGCACGGGCATTTGCCCGGGTAAAGACGTGGTGGCCGTAGAGCGCGCGATCGAGAACCACATTCCGGTCGATTTCCAGCAACACGCCCACCACTGGCTGATTTTGCACGGGCGCTATACCTGCGTCGCCCGAAAACCCAAATGCGCGGCATGTCTGATCCGCGATCTCTGCCAATTCGAGGATAAGACCCTATGAGCAAAAAGTACCAGGTCGTCGGGATCGGCAATGCCGTCGTCGATGTCATCGCGCGCGCCGAGGATACGTTTCTCGATCTGATGGGGATCCAGAAAGGCATCATGCAACTGGTCGAAAGGGAGCGAGGAGAAACCCTTTATGCCGCGATGAAGAAACGAACCCAGACACCGGGTGGTTCGGTTGCCAACACGCTTGCAGGGCTGGGCAATTTGGGTTTGCGCACCGGCTTTATCGGTCGGGTACACGACGACGCCCTGGGGCGCTTTTATGCCGATGCGATGGAAAAAGACGGAACCGATTTCGTGAATGCGCCGGTGTCCGGCGGAGAGCTTCCCACATCACGCTCGATGATCTTTGTCTCTCCCGACGGGGAGCGGTCGATGAACACATACCTTGGCATCTCTGCCGAACTTGGGCCTGCCGATGTGTCCGAGGATGTCGCTGCGGAGGCAGAGATCGTATTTCTGGAAGGCTACCTGTTTGACAAGGACAAGGGCAAAGACGCGTTCATTCGCACCGCCCGCACCTGTCGTGCCGCCGGGGGCAAAGCCGGTATCGCGATTTCCGATCCGTTCTGCGTGGAAAGGCATCGTGAGGATTTCCTCGACCTGATCGAACATGAGATGGATTTCGTTATCGGAAACGAGGCGGAAATCATGTCGCTATATCAGAACGACGATCTGGAAGCCGATCTTGCGGCCGTCGCTGCGGTCTGTCCGCTGGTCGTGTGCACTCGGTCCGGCGATGCGGTGTCGATCATTCACAACGGGGTGCGGACAGAAATTCCGGTTACCAAGGTGGTTCCGGTGGACGCCACGGGTGCCGGAGATCAGTTTGCCGCAGGTTTTCTCTACGGACTCTCACTGGGGCGCGACATGGACGTCTGCGGGCGAATGGGTTGCGTCGCCGCGAGCGAGGTCATCTCGCATATCGGGCCACGGCCAGAGGCGGAACTGAAAGCCCTGTTTCGCAAGTCCGGCCTGATCTGAAAATCAGATATTTGATCATCACGAAAAAAGGCCCATCTGGTCACAAGGTGGCACGCGTGGTGCCAGCGACCAGATGGGCCTTGGTTGATGGCGGCTGACCGGGGGGAAACTGACAGCCCATCAACGAGGATAGAGCCGCCCGACCGGGCGGCTCTGGAACGCCTTAACGCTCTGCCAGGAAGTCATCGACTTCGCGTTTAGCTTCTTCTTTGCTCTTGCCGTACTTGGCCTGGATTTTGCCTTCCAGAGCCTCGCGATTGCCGTTGACCTCGGCGATCTCGTCATCGGTCAGATCGCCCCACTTGGCTTTCACATTTCCGGTCATCTGCTTCCAGTTGCCTTCGACTTGATCCCAATTCATAGGATATCCTTTCCTGTCTGTGCGCCGCGGGTCGCACCCCTGCGGCAGCATTAAATCGGTTTGCACCAGTTGGGAGCCGAACGAATATGTTCCAAACCGTGGCTCGGAACCGTTGTGCCTTACTCGTCTGAGGGCCAATCCACCTGATACGCCTGCCACTCGGTCTTGCTGAGTGGCGCATCTGAACAACGCCGAGGTCGAACGGTTGTTCCCGAAGCGCGAGACAAGAATTTCTGCGCGGCCCAGCTCCCAGCCAGGTTTTTTCGATTTGACGTGATATTCGCACAAAGTTCCACTTGCGCTGACAGCATTAACATCCGTATACCATCCATATAGATGGAGATTATCACAATGAGCAATGTCAGACCGATACGCGACAAAGCGCCCGACAGCGAGAAGATCACCATCAATCTCGGCTACGTCGATCTTGGGCGCATCGACCTGTTGGTACAGGAAGGGTTCTATTCCAACCGCACCGACCTGATCCGGACCGCGATCCGCAATCAATTGGCCAGCCATGTCGATGCCGTCGAAAAGTCGATCGAGCGTCACACCATGGAACTCGGTCTTCGCGACTATTCGGTCGCCGATTTGGAAGCTCTGCGGGATGCCGGAGAGATGTTGCACGTCAAGGTCGTCGGCCTGGCGCGCATCGCGCCCGATGTGACGCCGGAACTTGCACGGCAGACCATCGGTTCAATCACAGTGCTGGGCGCGTTGCAGGCCAGCAAAGACATCAAGGCTGCCCTCGCAGACCGCATCACCTGAGCCTGAGTGCTCTGACAAGGATACAGATTATGAAACGATTCAACGTGGGCGCACCGCGCAACACGACTGGCGAAGACCGCATGTCAGCAGCACAAGAGCTTGTTCAGCGCACTTTGGCGCAGCACGGATTGGCGGGACCGGAGCACCAGGGCCTTCCCATGAGCGCCTCGCTTGACGGCATGCTTTCCGGGCTGAACTTCCCGCTTGGCGGGCTTTCACAACCCGAACTTCACCTGCCCGAAGGTGCCACCTTCGCGCGAGATACCTATTCCTGTGATGCAGGAAGCCGGGCTTATCGCACCTACGTTCCCGCAGCCGCCCAAGACGGGGTGACCGGCGTTGTCGTCATGTTGCACGGCTGCACCCAGACACCCGAAGATTTCGCGGCAGGTACCGGAATGAACGCCCTTGCCGAACTGCACCGCTTTGTTGTCGTCTACCCAGCACAAGCGAGAGGCGATAATGCGCAATCATGCTGGAACTGGTTCAGTCGGGGTGATCAGCGGCGTGATGCCGGAGAGCCTGCAATCCTTTCGGGGATAACGCGACAGGTGCGCGACATTTACAACATCGAGAGGGATAGAACATTTGTCGCCGGATTGTCTGCCGGAGCGGCAATGGCGATCATATTGGGAGAAACCTATTCAGACGTGTTCACCGGCGTTGGCGCGCATTCCGGCCTGCCTTTCGGAGCGGCGAAAGACGTGCCGTCGGCCTTTGCTGCAATGAGCAGCGGGGCACAGTCGTTAACACCGCGGAACCGTCAGGCCGATCCGGTGCGCACCATCGTGTTTCACGGAACTTCAGATTCCACCGTACATCCGTCCAACGGCGCCAGTATCGTGCAACAAGCGCTTGATGTTGGTCCGTCGCAAACCATCGAAGCCACTCAATCCGGTCAGATGGGAGGTCGCGGCTATACCTGTCGCGTATCAACGGGGCCGTCGGGCAGGGCCGAGCTTGAGCATTGGACCATAGACGGCTTGGGCCACGCCTGGTCGGGCGGCCAACCATCCGGCTCCTACACAGACCCCAAAGGTCCGGACGCCAGTGCCGAGATGGTCCGCTTTTTCTTTTCCCCGTGAGATTGGGAACAATGACGTGAATGGGACGTTACTTCTGGCAACGCGAAACGGTTGCGCGGGGCGGTCATAGCGACGCCCGCAACCGCCATCATCGCAAGAGACGACCGGCCGAGTGAGAGCGACGGCTCTGCACTCGCCCAAGACACCAGAAGGAATTTCTATGGCGCGTGGCCGCAAAGCAGACTCACCCGGGGACATCCCATCGTCGGGATGGAAAGACATCCTCTTTCGCGTGAAGGACGAGATTGCCGAGGACCGCGTTGGCCTGATCGCTGCCGGAATAGCCTTCTACGGCTTGCTCGCCCTATTTCCGGCCATCACCGCGTTTCTCGCCATCAGCGGGCTGGTCGTCGAACCAAGCCAGGTTGTCGATCTGTTGCAAAGCATGTCCGGCCTCATGCCCGAGGAGGTCATTTCGATCATCATGAATCAAGCAACCAAGGTTGCCGGATCACAGAACGGCGGCCTTGGCCTTGCCGCGATCGTTGGTGTTCTTCTCGCTCTTTATTCTGCGTCCAAGGGCGTGGCGAGTTTGATCGAAGGCATCAATGTCGCCTACGACGAAGACGAAAAGCGCGGGTTCATAAAGCTGAAGCTGGTGACCTTCGCGCTGACACTGTTTCTGTTTGCCGGTCTGTTGGTGGCGCTCCTTGCGACTGTTACCTTGCCGATTGCGATCGAGTTTCTCGGTCTTGGCGGTATCATCGAAACCTTGCTGAGCGTCGCTCTGTTCGTCGGTTTGTTCGTCCTCACCATGGTCGGGTTGTCGGTTCTCTATCGATACGGTCCTTCGCGCGATGAGCCGGAATGGCAATGGGCATCTATCGGTGCCGTTGCCGCCTGCTTTGGATGGCTCATCGCCTCTGCGGGATTCGCCTTTTATGTCGCCAATTTCGGCTCCTACAATGAAAGCTTCGGCACCTTGGCGGGCGTTGTCGTGTTGCTGATGTGGTTCTGGATCTCGGCCTTTGTCATACTTCTCGGAGCGGAACTGAATGCCGAACTGGAAGCGCAGACCCGCCGCGACACCACGCAAGGGCAGGATCTGCCCATGGGCCAGCGCGACGCAGTCAAAGCCGACAAGCTGGGCGAGGCTGCAGGCAAGTGACACATGGGGCTGACAGATGTTGAACGCGCTACTCTGGATACTGGCGGTGATCGTGGTCGTCACCACAGTCCTGCCGCTGACCAACAGCGTCAGATGGTGGGTGCGAATGTGGGATTTCCCCCGCGTGCACATCGCAGTGCTCGCTCTGGCCGTGCTTCTGGTCTCCTTGCCGTTTGCGATCGCGTTCAAGCCGGTGTTACTGGCCCTGATGGCTGCTGCCTTCGCCTATCAGGCGATCCTGATTTTTCCCTACACTCCAATCGCGCGGACTGAGATTGAAAAGACAACACCCGGTCCTGACACTGACACGATCTGTCTCATGGCCGTCAACGTCCTGATGGAAAACGACCGCTACGCCGATCTGGCAAGCATCATCGACCGCGAGGACCCAGACGTTCTCTTGCTGATGGAGACGAATGCAGCTTGGGCAGATGGGTTGAGCGACGTGCTGGCGCGCTATGCAACCGTGAAATCGCATGTCACCGATGATCATTACGGCATGATCTTCGCCACCCGTCTTGATGTCGAGAATTGCGAATTTCTCTGGCCTGATGGGGACGACACACCCTCGCTGAAAGCGACCCTGCGTGACCGCGACGGAACCGGGTTCAATTTCATCGGCTTGCATCCGCGCCCACCGGTTCCCGGCAACAGCACCAAGGTGCGTGACCGCCAGATCAAGGCCGCCGCGGAGCGTACGTCATCGACCGAGCGGCCGACGATTTGCATGGGCGATTTCAACGATGTTGCCTGGTCATGGACGACGCGCCGGTTCAAGCATTACGGATCGTTTCAGGAACCACGGGTCGGACGCGGGATGGTCTCGAGCTTTCATGCAGACTACCCGCTGATCCGTCTGCCGATCGACCAGCTATTCCTGACCAAGGACATCAAGCTGGTGTCGTTCGAACGGCTTGAAAATTTCGGATCGGATCACTTCCCCATCAAGACGACCGTTTTCGTCGATCCCGTCAAGGCCACATGACATGACAGACAACCTGAAGACCGAACCCATCGCAGTCGATCCTGCGATCGGATCGGAACAACGGACCGGATTGGGACGCTTGGAGGTCCCGATCATCGGAATCTTTTGCATATTGCTGCTGCAAGCAATGGTCTGGGCCAGCGATTTCCTGATCCCGGTCACGGCAGCGTTTCTGGGCTACTTCGTGCTCAACCGCCCAAGACGATGGCTGGCGCGCATCGGTATCCCACCAGTTGTGTCGGCCGCGCTCTTCACCACCGTGTTGACGATGGTGATCGGCTTGCTTCTGGTGCAACTCAGCGCGCCCGCCGCGCAGTTCATCGAAGATTTGCCGTCGCTTATGGAGCGGATCAAGAACGAACTGGCTTCCGCCGGTGGCACGTTGGAAAAAATCAACGATGCGAGTGAAGCGGCGGAAGAAATCATTGCCGAGAAAGACGCCGAAACCGTTGAAGTCGAGGTTGTGTCCAACAGAGGCATCATCACCACGATATTCAGCATGGCGCCCGGTTTTCTAAGCCGGATCATGTTCGCGCTTGTGCTGCTGTTCTTTCTCGTGGCGTCCGGCGACATGTTTCTGGTCAAGACCGTGCAAAGCTTCAAGCGTTTCGGAGACAAGCGCAAAGCCGTCGGGGTGCTCTATTCGATAGAAGACCGATTGGGACATTACCTCGGAGGCATCGCGATCATCAACACAGGTCTCGGCATTGCCGTGGCGCTCGCGATGTATATCTGGGGCTTGTCGAGTGCTGTGATCTTTGGGTTTCTCGCCTTCGGCCTGAACTTTGTCCCCTACCTTGGCGGGCTGATGGGTGCCACGATCGCAGCCGCTGTTGCCTTCGTGACGTTAGACGGCACATGGCCCGCGTTCGGCGTCTTCGCCACGTATATCGCGCTGACGTCCATCGAAGGGCAGCTCGTCACGCCACTCGTCATATCGCGCCGGATGCGCCTGAACACGACGGTGGTATTCCTGACTGTCGCGTTCTTCGCATGGATTTGGTCCGTAATGGGAATGGTCGTGGCCTTGCCCATTTTGATCGTCATCAAGATCGTTTGTGACGAGACCGGATCCTGGCCGACGCTGGCGCGGTTTCTTGGCGACGGGCAAAATGCCCAAACCGAGAAAGAGGCTGAGCCGGTGTGATGTCCGTTTTGCGCTTTTGCAGAGGAGCTGGCGCGTTCACTTTGGTTCGTCGGGAATGCCGTCCAGCAACACTTCATCGACTTGATCGCCATGCAATACTGAAACGTCACCCGTCGTCTCTAAGACGACGGCATGGACCTTGTTGAGATCAAGAGCATTCGCCTCGCGCAGCTTGGCGATGAGATCGTCTTCGCTCACCCGCGTCTGGCGTAGCATGTCGTGCAGGATGACTCCGTTTTTCATCAGAAACACCGGCGTGTTCTGGACCAATGTATCGAACGTATCAAACCGCTGGCGCATCTGCGCGACACCGTACTGAACGGCGAAAAGCGAAGCCATCGCGACCAATGTCTGCAACAGATCCAGCCAGGTGCCGGTTTGTGCGGCCCCCGCCAGAAGCGACCCCATCGCCACTGTCATCACGAAGTCGAAATTCGTCATTTTCGAAAAGGAGCGCAGCCCGACGATCCGGACCAGCAGGATGACCCAAAAAAGCCCGACGGCACTCAGCAGAGCTCCCCTCGCGACTGCGTCGAGAATCGCGTTGTCAAAAAACATCCGAACTCCTTTGCGCGCTGATCTCCGCATCGAGCTTGCCGCGCGCGATGGAAATCAGCATCCATGCAAAGACCGTGACCCAGGCCACGGTCAAAACGCCCAAACCGCGTTCGTAAATGCCGTCATATCCGGTCGGCATGATGAAAAAAACCGGCGCGCCGATGACCCAGAGGATCGCGCAGCCATAGCTGAACCGGGCGTACCAGATTCCGATATTCGCCATGCCGCGCGCCATGAGAAAGAACAAAGCCGCGAACAGAACCCCAAGCGCATAGACGACATAGATGTGAATCACGATGCCCTCGCTGTCGTTATCCCCATACTCATTGCGCGCACCGATCACGACCACGCAGACGGTCAATATCGCCAAGCATCCTATGCCAAGGTTCCATCTTGTGCCGTCTTTATGATGATGTGCGGCGCCGATTGCACAGGCGAACAATGCTCCGGCATAGCCGTAGAGCGCCACGTCCTGGATAATCTCATATCGTCCGGCGGCAAGGTCGCTCACCGTATCTGCGACCCAGTCGTGTCCGGGAACCACGATGCTCCCGATCACATTACCCAGAATGAGCGCGAGCGACCCCATCAATGCGATCAGCCCGGCGGCCCATAATAACTGCGAGTTGGGCTGATGATGTTCGGACATTCGGAGATCCTTGATGGGGCTGAAGCGGTTTCAAGCTGGCGCCGCTATGAGTTTCAAACGCGACCCGCGCGCGATCGTTCCGGGAATGTTCGATTGAAGCGCGTTCACGGGGCCACGCTGTCAGCGCAAGCAGTGCCACGAAACGGAGTCCAGACCAACAAACCGTGACAGGCGTGCAAGCTCGGAATCGAGTTTCCGAAACCGCTGTGCCGAGGCGGCAACCCGCGGTTCAAGCCAAAACTTCGAGACGATCAATGTCTTGCTGCTTCGGTCTGCCTTCGCTTCGATGCGGCCGACAAAGCGGCTGCCTTCGAGCAACGGAAAAACGTAGTAACCCCATTGGCGTTTGACGGCCGGAACAAACATTTCCACGGTGTAGTCGAACCCGAACAGACGTTTCAGCCGCGCTCGGTCGCGGATCGCCGGGTCAAACGGATTGAGAAGTCGAAGCCGCGTGGTGGGAGGCGGAACGGTGCGCAGTCGCATTTCGATATCCGGACACGCGACCGCCTTGGCCCATGAGCCATCGGCAGATTGCACCTCGACCGGAACCAGCGTCGAGCTGTTGCGGGTTGCCCACGCCGCCACTTCGCCGGGATCGGTCGCGTCCCAGAACTTGCGGATCTCGCCAAGCGTGCCAAAGCCGATGCGATCGAGGGCGGCGCTGCAAAGCCAGTCGATCTGATCACGGTCCGCGATCTTTTGGCGATGCAGATGGGCAGGATAGACCCGTTCGGCAAGATCATAGACCTTCGTGAACCCGTCGCGCCGGGACGTCGCCAGTTCGCCGGCATACCAAAGATAATCCAACCCGATCTTATGGGGCGGGCCCGTCCACATCTTGGACTTGCCGACACTCTTGCTGTCGAAATCATGCGTCGAGAGCGGACCTTCATTGGCGATGCGTCTCAGGATGGCGTCAAGCTCACCCGGATCGAGGTGTTTACCATACCAAGCCGTTCGTGACACCTTGGCTTTCATGCGCTGGAACTGGCGTTGCCACATCGGCAGTGTCTCGATCGGCAGCACGGACGCATCGTGAGTGAAATGCTCGAACACGGCTCTGTCGTCGGCAAGCAGCGTGTTGAGCATGGATTCGCGGTAATTCTGGTTTCGCGACCACAGAATGTGATGATGCGCGCGCGCGACAACTTGAATGGTATCGAGCTGGACAAAGCCCAAGGCACCGATCAACGCAGCGGGGTCAAGCGGGCCGGTCGGCGTGGCGCCGAGCCCGTGCGTTGACAGCCACAGACGGCGGGCGTCCTGGTTGGAGATCCTGATGCCACTCATACCGTGGCACCAGAGCTTTGAGCAACACCCTCAAACTTTCGCCGCGCCGAGGCCACCTTAGTGTGCTTCGGCCCAGTTCTTGCCCTGTCCGGCTTCGGCAACAAGCGGAACAGTCAGCCGGATCACCGGATCGGCAGCGCCTTCCATGACCTCGCGCGCGACCTTGATCAAGTCATCCTCGGCCCCCTGCTCCACCTCGAAAAGCAGTTCGTCATGCACTTGCAGCAGCATCTTCACCGGCAGGTCTGCGATAGCATCGGGCATCCGCACCATCGCGCGGCGGATGATGTCGGCGGCAGTGCCCTGAATCGGCGCGTTGATGGCCGCGCGCTTGGCGAACCCCGCGCGTGGACCCTTGGCGTTGATCTCGGGTGTGTGGATGACGCGACCGAACAGCGTTTCGACCCGGTTGTGCTTTTTGGCGAATTCGGTGGTGTCGTCCATATAGGCACGGATGCCGGGGAAGCGTTCGAAATAGCGGTCGATGAAGCCCTGCGCCTCGGCCCGCGGAATACGCAGGTTGCGCGCCAGGCCAAAGCCACTGATCCCGTAGATCACGCCGAAATTGATCGCCTTGGCCTGACGGCGCACGTCGGGAGTCATCTCCTCCAGCGGCACGTTGAACATCTCAGACGCGGTTGCGGCGTGAATGTCCTGCCCGTCCTTGAAGGCGTCCTTGAGGGCTTGAATGTCGGCGATATGGGCAAGGATGCGCAGCTCGATCTGCGAGTAATCAAGCGCCACCAGCGTCTTGCCCTCCTCGGCCACGAATGCCTCGCGGATGCGACGGCCTTCCTCGCTGCGGATCGGGATGTTTTGCAGGTTCGGATCGGTGGACGCCAGACGGCCCGTATTGGCGCCCGCAATGGAATAGCAGGTGTGCACGCGCCCAGTTTCGGTGTTGATATGGTCTTGAAGCGCATCGGTGTAGGTGGATTTCAACTTGGACAATTGCCGCCAGTCCAGAACGCGGCGCGGCAATTCGTGCTCGGTGGCCAAATCCTCGAGCACATCGGCGCCGGTCGCATAGGCACCCGTCTTGCCCCGCTTGCCACCGTCAAGCGACATCTCGTCAAACAGGATCTCACCCAACTGCTTGGGAGAGCCGACGTTGAACTTGCGGCCCGCAAGTTGATAAATTTCGTCCTCCAGACCCGCCATTTTCTGGCTGAACGCATTGGACATGCGCGACAGCGTATCGCGGTCGACCTTGATGCCGTGGCGCTCCATCTGCGCCAGCACAGGCACCAGCGGCCGCTCCATCCCCTCATAAACGCGGGTGACGCGGACGCGGTGCAGTTGCGGCTTGAACATGAGCCACAGGCGCAGCGTCACTTCCGCATCTTCGGCAGCATAACGCGTGGCCTGATCTATCGGGACGCGATCAAAGGTAATCTGGCTTTTGCCACTGCCAAGCAGTTCCTTGATCGGAATGCAGCTGTGCCCAAGATAACGCTCGGCCAGCGTGTCCATGCCGTGCCCGTGAAGCCCTGCGTTCATCGCGTATGACATCAGCATCGTATCGTCGATGGGCGCAATATCCACCCCGTAGCGCGACATGATCTTAGTGTCGTATTTCATGTTCTGGCCGATCTTCAGAACCGCCGGATCCTCGAGCATCGGCTTCAGGACATCAAGCGCATCTTCCAGCGTGATCTGCCCTTCGGCCAGCGCGTCGGACCCGAACAGGCCGTCGCCCTGCTCGGCCTTGTGGGCAAGCGGAACGTAGCACGCCCTGCCGGGCACCACGCATAGCGAAATGCCAACCAGACCGGCGGTCATGTCGTTGAGGCCAGTGGTCTCGGTATCGAACGCGACGTGCCCCACGTCGCTGGCCTCCGCCACCCAAGCCTTGAGCGTGTCCAGATCGCGGACGCATTCGTAGCTTTCAGGGTTCATTGCGGGAAGTTCCGGCGCGTCGGCGTCGGGCGGATTGGCACCTTCGGGGGTGGTATCCTCGATCACCGGTGCCTCGACATCGAGCGCATCGGCTATGCGCTTGGTCAGGGTGCGAAATTCCATCTCGGCCAGAAACGGCATGAGAACGTCGGGGTCGGGGTCGCGCACCTCAAGATCATCCAACGTGAAATCCAGCGGCGTATTGACATCGAGCAGCACCAGCTTCTTGCTCAATTCGATCTGATCGCGTTTGTCGATCAGGGTTTCCCGGCGCTTGGGTTGTTTGATCTCTTCAGCCCGGTCGAGCAACTCTTCGAGCGAGCCGAACTCGTTGATCAGCAACGCCGCCGTCTTGACCCCGATGCCGGGCGCGCCGGGCACGTTGTCAACCGAGTCGCCCGCCAGCGCCTGCACATCCACCACCCTGTCCGGCCAGACGCCGAATTTCTCGAACACGCCGTCGCGGTCGATCCGTCGGTTCTTCATCGCATCGAGCATTTCCACGCCGTCGCCGACCAACTGCATCAGATCCTTGTCGGAACTGATGATCGTGACACGGCCACCGGCGTCGCGGGCCTGAACGGCCAGCGTGGCGATGATGTCGTCCGCCTCGTACCCTTCCTTCTCCTCGCAGGCGATGTTGAACGCCTCGGTTGCGCGGCGGGTCAGTGGGATCTGCGGACGCAGATCTTCGGGCATCGCGTCACGATTGGCCTTGTACTGATCGTACATTTCGTTGCGGAACGTGTGGCTGCCCTTGTCGAAAATCACCGCCACATGGGTCGGCGCGTCAGAGCCGCTGTTTCCCTCGACATATTTCTGCAGCATGTTGCAAAAGCCCGCGACCGCCCCGATCGGCAGGCCATCGGATTTGCGGGTCAGCGGCGGCAACGCGTGATAGGCCCGGAATATGAAGGCCGATCCGTCGATGAGATGAAGGTGGTGTCCTTTGCCGAATGCCATAACGCGCGTCCCTGTCTGGTGATCCGCCAGATGTGCCACGGACCGCGACACGGCGCCAGCAGGAACCTCAGCCTCGGGTGATGCGTCCCGGCTTCAATCGCGCCGCAGACCACAGGTTCGAATGGATCAGACCTTGCCCTCGAAATCGCGGTGAACATACCGCGCGTCGCAATAGCCGCATTCGACAAAGCCGGTGTCCTGCGGAATCTGCAACCACACGCGCGGATGACCCAGCGCGCCTTCGCCGCCGTCGCAGGCAATGCGGTAGTTGTCCACGATCTTGGTTTCCGGCGCTTGCGTTGTCATCTGGTGCGTTCCCTTCGCTGGGGTTTTCCAATAAGTGCGGTTTAAGACGACAACGGCACAGGAGCAAGGGATCGCAATGACACAGGACGCCATTCAGATCGAGGGCCTGCGCAAAACCTATCAGGGCGGGAAAGAAGCCCTCAAGGGAGTTGATCTGACCGTGCCGCACGGATCAGTGTTCGGCTTGCTTGGACCTAACGGAGCCGGCAAATCGACTCTCATCAACATCCTGGCGGGTCTGGTGTCCAAAACCGCCGGCAGCGTGACGATCCAGGGCTGGGATCAAGATGTGAACCCGCGCCAGTCGCGCGCGGCGATCGGGGTGATGCCGCAGGAACTGAACCTTGATCCGTTCTTCACCCCGCGCGGTGCGCTCGAAGTGCAGGCGGGGCTTTACGGCGTGCCGAAATCAGAACGTCGCTCTGATGAAATTCTCGAGATGATCGGCTTGACCGACAAGGCCGAAGCCTATGCCCGCACCCTGTCCGGCGGGATGCGGCGGCGGCTGTTGCTCGGCAAGGCGCTGGTGCACTGGCCCCGCGTTCTGGTGCTCGACGAACCAACGGCAGGTGTCGACATCGAGTTGCGGCAGATGCTTTGGGAGAACGTGCGCAAGCTGAACCGGGAGCGCGGCATGACGATCATCTTGACGACGCACTATCTCGAAGAGGCGGAACAGATGTGCGACGAAATCGCGATCATCAATCACGGCGAAGTCGCCGCGCGCGACAGCACGCGCAATCTGCTTGGCCAACTGGACGCCAAGACGATGGTGATTCAGCCAGAGACAGCCATCGGATCCTTGCCAGAGGTCGAGGGCATCGGTGTCACGACACGCGATGACGGCACCATCGCAATCACCTACCGCGCGCGGCAAACCTCTGCCGAGGATGTTCTGACGTTGTTACGCGACAACGGCGTGCGCATCCGCGACGTGCGCACCGAGCAGGCCGATCTGGAGGATGTGTTTTTGTCGCTGACCCGCTCGGCCTGATCGGACCTTACCGCGCCGGGGCCAGCATCCGGCCCAGATTCCGTCCGCCAAGGATATGGATGTGCAAATGCGGTACTTCCTGCACCCCCGCCTCACCGGCGTTCGAGATGATGCGATATCCGCCGTCCTGCACGCCCTCGGCCTTGCAGATCTCGCCGATGGTGCGGGTGTAATCGGCGATCTCGGCATCGCTCGCCTCAAGCGCGAAATGGTCGTAACACACATACGGACCCTTCGGGATCACCAGCACATGCACCGGCGCTTGCGGTTGAATATCGCGAAACGCCAGCGTGTGTTCGGTTTCCATCACCGTGTCGTTGGGAATCTCGCCGCGCAGGATCTTGGCGAAGATGTTTTGATCGTCATAGACGTAAGCCATGTCTCGGCTCCTCAATCAGCAAAAAGATGGTCGGTGCGCGCGATCTCCAGCGCCTGTTCCGGTGTGATCGACAAGAATGCGGCGAGCGAGGCGGCGTTCGCTTCCGGGCTGTCTTCCTCGCGAATGCGTGTGTAGTTTTCGAAATCCGCATCGCGGATATGGTCGCTCTCGTGCAGGATGTCGTTGCGGATCGTCGGCAGCAAGCGCTCCAGCGTTTCGCGCGGCGTTCTGTCACCGGCAAGGCCGACGCGCATGGCATGGCCGATCAGATATTCGTCGGTGAAGGTGCAATTGATTTCCAACAGGCGCGTGGTCGCGCGATCCCGGCAGAAATCCTCCAGCAGGTCGAGATTGCCGGGGTCCATACACACCACCATGCGATCGGAATCGTAATAATCGAACAACATCCGCATCAGCGATCTGCGGTGACGGTGGCGTTTGCCCAAGGTGGATTGAATGCCGCCCATGTCGGGCACGTCGGTATCTTCTTCGTTAAAAAGATACTCGATACAGGGAATGTTGGTTGTTTGCTGAATGCGCGCAACCAACCGTTTGGCGACATGCCATTTCTTGCACACCACGATCAACATCTCGCGTTCGCGGCCCAGCGTGCTCTCCGTCTCCCAGAACCGGGGCGCGAACCGGCGGCCAATGCGGCCCTTGCCGGTCAGAAACTTGTAAAGCGAGCGCCCCTCGTTCGAGATTTCGAAATTCACATTCTTGGCGGAGTAAAGCGAACCAAGACGTTCCTTGAGCACCAGCGCTTCGGGGCTGATCTTGCGGGCGAACAGGAAATCCTGACTGAGCAGCAGATCGAAATGGTCGTTATAGAACGTGACCGGCATGCCGTAATCGGAAAACATCAAAAAGGTCAGCGTGCGGCAGTCGATCTCTGATTCGGGCACAAGATGGCGCACAAGCGTTTGAAAAAACGTCTCGTCCGGAATCCATGTCGTCGAGAAAAAGCGCTTTACGTCTGGCCGCTTCCTGATGAAATCAAGGATCGCTTCGACCGTGTGTCGCCGCAGACACCACCATTGACTGCCAATCTGGATTTCAAGGTCGTCAGGCACTTTGCGTGCAAGGCCCAGCCGCCGTTGCAGTTCCATGCTTTTGTAGAAAATCCACTTGGCGTTGCGTTCGTTGAAGACGTGGCGATAGATCAGCCGCTCTTCCTTCATGCCGGTCTTGATCCAGTCGGAAGCGAAGAAATCGAAGCTTTCGATAAAATCGACATCGGTGCGATCAAGATAGTCATGCGCGTACTCGGCGGTCTTGATCGCCTGACAATCGCCCGAAAGCATGTAGAAATGCGTGGCGCGCGGAAATGCCTCTACCGCCGCCTCGACGGCGTGCAGCGTGGCCTGAACCAGCGACCATTCTCCCCAACCGCATTTGATCCGCTTTTTGGCGAAAGTGACATTGGGATTGTCGCCCAGCGCGGTGTGGATCGTCTTGAACGCGGTCGCATCGGCACGTGCGTCAAAGTGGATCGAGATATAATCTCCGACCGCCGTCAGGCTGAGCGCTTGACGGATAATTGCGTCCGGATCCTTGTGGCACAGTAATATAAAGGCAATTTTTGCCATTCAGTGGATCTTCTGCCCTATTTTTGCCTCACTCCCTCGGTGATACGACGCATCATGCATTGAATAAACTCCATTTCTTTGATTTTTTGTTTACGTTACCGGTCGATAAAGGCCCGGAACGAGGCTGGAGGCGGCAGAATATGGGATTTCCCGGTACTTGGATGACCGAGAGCGAGAGCATGGTCTATCGCGTGGTGCCGAAATGCGCCTGCTCGACCATCGGTCAGATCATGTATTATTCAGATCATGGCGAATTTTTCGATGGTGACATTCACGACGCGCAAAGCGGCCTGCACAAGTGGGCGCTCGATCACAGCAAAGACGCGATCACCCAGCGGATTCAAGCGCATGACACCTATTCGTTTACCTGCGTGCGCAACCCCTACACGCGCATCCTAAGTTCGTTTTTCGACAAGATCTGCGGCATACAACGCAACGGCAAGCGCTATCGCGGCAATCTCGTGCCTCTCTTGATCCAGAAATACGGCATTGACGTGGGAGGCGCGGATGGCAAGCAGGAGTTCGACCAGATCGAAAGCTTTCGCCGCTTCCTCCTGTTCGCGCGCGACACCATCCGCTGGCGCCGCCCGATGGACCCTGACATCCACTGGTCGGCCATGTCGGGCCATATCAGCACGTTTATCGTCAATGGCGGTCGCTACGATCACATCTTCTGGACCGAAAGGTTCAACGAGGGCATGGCGGAGGTTCTGAACACGGCCGAAACGAAGAAGACCATCGATCTAAAGAAGATCCCGCGCTTCAACGAAAGCGAGGGCCACGGCCCCAAACGCGCCCATCCGGTAGAAGACTATTTCGACGATCTGTCGATGCATCTTGTCTACGAGATCTACAAACGCGATTTCGACCTGTTCAAATACGACTTTGAAAATCCGGGCAACAAGATGCCCATCGGCGAAATCGATCTGGCCGAGGTGCATGCAAAACTGGGGGACTAGCAGAGCGGTCGCGCTCTACGCTCTCCGGGTGTTGCGCTCGACAATCCGGCGCACGACGGGCGCGACAACCAGAACCGTCGGAAACGCGACCAGCCAGCTCGACAACCATGACGACATCCACAGCCCGAGGAACCCCGGTTCCAGCCCTACCGCCTGAAATGTCGCAATGAACGACACGATAAGAGACATCAGGCCGGATAACAAAAGTCCAAAGACCACCGGGGCAAAACGGGTGGGGATCATGGGTATGTCCTTCGCGTATACATCAAATTCAGAGTTCAGAATATGAACTCCGTGGGCAGATATCAATCCGGCGATCGGAAATTCAACCCGGCAATTCGTCCGATGGGATGATCTTGAAGAACGTACCGCTCGACCAGACGCCGAACCAGTCGTCATGGTGCGTTCCGATATCCACCAAGCGGTAAAAACTCTTGCGGTCGATCAACGCTTCGAGATTGGAACGGATCAGAACATAGGGCGACGGCTCGCCCGTTTCAGTGTCGCGCGCGACCCGGATCGGATTCTCGGAACTGGCGACCGCGCTATCACCGACATTGGTCGTAAATCTCAGAACTTGCTCCTTGCCCGCGCCCGACGTTTCGAAATCGGTGGCGACGAACGGTGCATCATCGACCGTGATGCCAACCTTTTCCACCGGGGTAACAAGAAAATACTGATCGCCGTCTTTGCGCAGAATCGACGAAAACAGTTTGACCAGCGCTGGTCTGCCTATGGGAGTGCCAAGGTAGAACCACGTCCCGTCCCGCGCGATACGCATATCGAGGTCGCCGCAAAAGGGCGGATTCCACAGGTGCACTGGCGGAAGACCTTTTTTGCCGTCTTTTTCCTGTGCCGCGCGGGCCGAAGCTGCGATGCCTTCGGCGGAGGGGGGTACACGATCTTGTGCGCTCATTGCTTTTGCCATTTCTCCACTAAACGTTACACTTTGCCCAAACAGGGAAATCTTTCAAGGGAGAGACAGGATGGCTGCGACCGAGGACCTCGTGTCAGAGATCGAAGCGCTGGAGCGCAAGCTGGCCGAAGCCAAAACGGCAATCACCCGCCGGTTCATCGGTCAGGAGCGGGTCGTTGACCTCACCCTGGCGGCGCTGCTCTGCGGCGGGCATGGTCTTTTGATCGGCCTTCCGGGTCTCGGCAAGACGCGGTTGGTGGAAACGGTCTCGACCGTGATGGGGCTGGACGGCAACCGTGTCCAGTTCACCCCCGATCTGATGCCTGCCGATATTCTGGGCTCCGAAGTGCTTGAAACCGGCGCCGATGGCAGCCGCGCGTTCAAGTTCATTCCCGGCCCGATCTTTTGCCAACTGCTGATGGCCGACGAAATCAACCGTGCCAGCCCGCGAACGCAGTCAGCGCTGCTGCAAGCGATGCAGGAAAAGGTGGTGACGGTGGCCGGCGAAACCCGCGTCCTGGACGCGCCGTTTCATGTGCTGGCCACGCAAAACCCGATCGAGCAAGAGGGCACCTATCCGTTGCCCGAAGCGCAGCTTGACCGATTCCTGGTGCAGATCGACGTGGCCTATCCCGACCGCGTGACTGAAAAGGACATCCTGCTTGCGACAACCGGCGCCGAAGAGGCCGAGGCCTATCAGGTATTCACTGCCGCAGAACTGATTGCCGCGCAAAGATTGCTGCGCCGGATGCCGGTCGGCGATGCCGTCGTCGAGATGATCCTCGACTTGGTTCGCTCGTTCCGCCCCGACGATTCCCTCGCCGGTGACCGGGTCAAGGACACGGTCGCATGGGGCCCCGGCCCGCGTGCGGCGCAAGCGTTGATGCTGACGGTCCGCGCACGCGCATTACTTGAGGGGCGTCTTGCCCCGGCACCCGAGGACGTTATGGCAATGTCGCGCCCCGTCCTGACGCATCGCATGGCGCTGAGCTTCTCGGCGCGCGCGCGAGGCGAGGATCTCGGCCGTCTGATTGACGATGTCGCGGCGGGCATGGTGATGTCCGAGGCGGCTGCGTGACGCAAGCGGCAACCCTTCGCCAACGCTCGGAGGCGGAAGCCGCCCGACTGCCCGCACTTCTGGCGCGGGCCGAGCATCTGGCGGGTACGGTTCTACTTGGCGATCACGGACGGCGACGGTCGGGCATCGGCGATGATTTCTGGCAATACCGCCCGCTGCAAACCGGCGATGCCTTGCGCGATATCGACTGGCGCCGCTCGGCGCGAAGCGACACGCAGTTCGTGCGCGAACGCGAATGGCAGATCGCGCAAAGCGTGATGCTCTGGGTCGATCAGGGGGCGTCGATGCGGTTTGCCTCCGATCCCAACCTGATCACCAAAGCCGATCGCGCCCGCACCCTGGCAATGGCCACCGCCATCCTGCTTGTGCATGGCGGCGAACGTGTGGGATTGACCGGTGCCGATTTGCCGCCGCGACGTGGACGTGCGCAAATTGCGCGTCTGTCGGAAATGCTATCGCTCGATGAACCGGATGATTATTCAAAACCGGACTCACGCAATATGATTCCGCAATCGCGAGCGCTCTTCTTCTCCGATTTCCTGGGCGATCCCGAACCGGTAGAGACGGCATTGACCAAAGCGGCGGACCGCGGCGTGCAGGGCGCATTGGTGCAAATCCTCGACCCAAGCGAAGAGATGTTTCCCTTTGACGGGCGCACCATCTTTCAAAGCGTTGGCGGCGGCTATGTGCATGAAACCCTGAAGGCCGGAGATTTGCGAAGCCGCTATCTTGACCGGCTGGCAAAGCGCAAGGATCGGCTGGACCAGTTGGCGCGGCTCACCGGCTGGCAATATCTGTGTCATCGCACAAGCGACAGCGCGCAATCCGCCTTGTTGTGGATCTACCGCGCTATGGACGGAGGCCAGAGATGACGCTGATTGGCCCGATCGGATTCACCGCACCGTGGCTCTTGCTGACGCTTCTGGCGCTGCCGATCCTCTGGGTGATCCTGCGCGCCGTGCCACCTGCGCCGATCAGACGTCTGTTTCCCGGCGTGGTTCTGCTGTTGGGCCTGAAGGACGACGATCAGGTCAGCGACCGCACACCGTGGTGGCTGTTGTTGCTCCGCATGTTGGCCGTCGCGGCATTGATCGTCGGTCTGGCCGGACCGATCCTCAACCCGGAACCCGAGGACGCTGCGTTGGCCAATGACCGCGTGCTGGTGCTGATGGACGGCTCCTGGGCAAGCGCGGCCAGCTGGCGGGCACGGATGCAGGCGCTTGATGGCTTGCTCGCGCAGGCCGCGCGCGAGGATCGACGTGTGGCGCTCATCAAGCTGAGCAGCCCCGAGCAGCCCAGCTTTCAGGCCGCCGACGATCTGCGGGGACGACTGGTTGGCCTGTCTCCAGAGCCGTGGGAACCCGATGAGGCGCAAACCATCCGCGCGACCGAGCTGTTGCCGGAGGGCGATTTCGACACCTATTGGCTGTCGGACGGATTGGAGCGATCCTTTCGCACAGAGCTTCTGAACGCAGTGCAGGCTCGCGGCACGGTCACGGTGTTTCAGACCGGACAAACCGTAATGGGACTTCTCCCCGCGCGCTTTGAGGATGGCAATATCGTTTTGAGCGCACTGCGCGCCCAAACCGGAGCAGAGCGCGACGTGACCATTCTGGCTCAAGGGCGCGACCCGGCAGGCAATCCGGCGGTTCTCGCACGCGCGACTGCACAGTTTGCATCCGGCGAAGCCTTGGCGGAAACCGCCTTGTCCCTGCCGTCCGAACTGCGCGCCCGGATCACCCGGTTCGAAATCGAGGGCAACCGCAGTGCGGGCGCCACCACCCTGCCGGATGACAGCTTGCGCCGCCGCGAAGTGGCCCTGATCGCAGGCCGCGACGACCGCGAGGGGCTGCAACTGCTCTCGCCGCTGCACTATCTGCAAAAAGCGTTGGAACCGAGCGCCGACTTGTTGAACGGCGCGCTGATGGACGTCATTCCGGCCAACCCCGATGTGATCGCACTGGCAGATGTGGCGACCCTCGGCATGGCCGAAGAGGCCGCGCTAACCGATTGGCTCGAAGGGGGTGGTATCCTGTTGCGCTTTGCCGGACCACGTCTTGCCGCCAGCGATGTGAGCCGCGATACCGAAGACCCGCTGATGCCTGTGCGCCTGCGCGCCGGCGGTCGCAGTGTTGGCGGCGCGATGAGCTGGGGCGAGCCCAAGTCACTGGCCCCGTTCCCAGAGGACAGCCCTTTCTTCGGCCTGCCCGTGCCGCCCGATGTGACCGTGTCGGCGCAGGTCATGGCGCAACCAGATCCGGCACTGGCAGAGCGTGTGATTGCACAACTGAGCGACGGAACACCGCTCGTCACGCGCAAGACCGTTGGTCAGGGCCAGATCATCCTGTTCCACGTCACCGCCAATGCCGAATGGTCAAGCCTGCCGCTGTCGGGCCTGTTCGTGCAAATGTTGGAACGTCTGGCGATAGCTGCCGGCACCGCCGATCGACCCGGAGCCGACGATTTGGCGGGAACGATCTGGCAGCCCAGTCTGGTTCTCGATGCGTTCGGCGCGCTTGCCGATGGCAGCACCCTTCCCGGCGTCGCGGGCGAGGATCTCGTATCGGCTCCGCTTGGCCCTGACATGCGACCGGGGGTTTATTTCGATCAGGACCGCGCACTTGCCCGCAACGTGCTGGCCGCAGAGTCGACATTGACACCGGCGGTCTGGCCCTCGGAGGTGCGGGTGGAAGGTTTCTCGCGCTCGGAAGAAACACCGCTGGCAGGCTGGGTTCTGGCACTGTCAATCTTGCTCTTGTTGGTCGACATCATCGCCTCGCTCCTCCTGTCAGGCAGGCTGACCGGCCCCCGTGCGACCACTGCGGCGTCCCTTGCGCTGGTGGCGCTACTGACGCCCCTACCATCGGCGCAGGCCCAGACTCAGGATGACGCATTCGCGCTCACGACCACTGCCGAAGTGACCTTTGGCCATGTCGTGACGGGCGATGACAGGCTAGACGAGGTTGCACAGGCCGGGTTGAGCGGCCTGTCCGAAACCCTGTTCTTCCGAACCTCCGTCGAGCCTGCCGAGCCCGTCGCCGTGAATCTTGAAACCGACGAACTCGCGTTCTTCCCCTTCCTCTACTGGCCGATCACACCCGACCAGCCCACGCCATCCGCAGAAGCCTATGCCAAGCTGAACACCTATTTGCGCTCCGGCGGGATGATCCTCTTCGATACCCGCGATGCCGATATCGCCAGCTTCGGCGCATCCAGCCCCAATGGCCGCAAGCTGCAAGAGCTCGCCGCCCCGCTCGACATCCCGCCGCTGGAGCCGATCCCCGAGGATCACGTGCTGACCCGCACCTTCTACCTGCTTCAGGATTTCCCCGGCCGCCACTCCGGCCGCGATGTCTGGGTCGAGGCTGCGCCGCCCGATGCCGAACAGGTCGAAGGGATGCCCTTCCGCAATCTCAACGACAACGTGACGCCTGTGGTGATCGGTGGCAACGATTGGGCCTCGGCCTGGGCGATGGACGAACGCGGCAGCCCGCTTTACCCGGTCGGGCGCGGCTATGCGGGTGAACGTCAGCGCGAGATCGCGTATCGCTTTGGCGTGAACCTCGTGATGCACGTGCTGACCGGCAACTACAAATCCGATCAGGTGCATGTGCCTGCACTTCTTGACAGATTGGGAAATTGATGACCGGCAGCATCGTTTTCGATCCGCTCTTGCCCTGGCTCCTGATTGCCGCGCTGGCCGGTGTGGCCGCGCTAGGCATCGCCCTTGCCCTCTGGCGCGGCTTGCAGGGCTGGGCCTTGCGCGCGCTTGCCGCGCTGGTGGTTCTGGCGGCCTTGGCGCAACCCTCCTACCAGATCGAGGATCGCGCGCCGCTGTCCGATATCGTGCTCATCGTCGAGGACAAGAGCGCCAGTCAATCGCTCGGCGAACGCCTTGGCACCACTGAAACCGCTGCCGACGCGCTTGCCGCCGACATCAACGCGCGTCCGAACACCGAAATCCGCCGGATCGAGGTTGGCGACGGGCAGGCCGATACCGGCACGCTGCTCATGTCCGCGCTGTCCGATACGCTGGCCGAGGAACCGCGCGGGCGCATCGCGGGCATGTTCCTGCTCTCGGATGGCCGTTTGCACGATCTTGAACGCACGCCCGACCTGCCCGCACCGCTGCACCTACTTCTCACCGGCGAGGAGACCGACTGGGACCGCCGCCTGATCGTCAGGAACGCCCCCGCCTTCGCCATTCTGGGCGAGCCCGTCACCCTCACGCTGCGCGTCGAGGACGAGGGCGCTGCCCCCGACGCTGCCCAGACCGTGATCGACATCTCCGTCGATGGTGCAGAGCCGCAGCGCTTTGACATGCCCATCGGACAGGACATCGATCTGCCCATCACCCTGCCGCATGGCGGGCTAAACGTGATCCAGTTCACCGTCCCCGAAGCCGAGGCCGAACTGACCGACCGCAACAACACCGCGCTGGTGCAGATCAACGGCGTGCGCGACCGGCTGCGCGTGCTGCTGGTGTCGGGCGAACCCCACGCCGGCGGGCGCACCTGGCGCAACCTGCTGAAATCCGACAGTTCGGTGGACCTCGTGCATTTCACCATCCTGCGCCCGCCGGAAAAACAAGACGGTGTGCCGGTCACGGAACTCTCTCTCATCGCGTTTCCCACACGCGAGTTGTTTCTCGAAAAGATCGAGGATTTCGACCTTATCATCTTTGACCGCTACAAGCGGCGCGGTATCCTGCCGGCCATCTATCTGGATAACGTACGCAACTACGTCGAACAGGGTGGCGCAGTGCTGGTCGCCGCCGGCCCCGATTTCGCCAGCGCCGACAGTATCTACCGTTCACCACTGTCCGAGATACTCCCCGCCGAGCCGACGGCCCGCGTCATCGACGAGGGCTACAGCCCCGCGATCACCGATCTGGGCGAACGCCATCCTGTCACCTCCGGCCTGCAAGGCGCTGCGGCTTGGGGCAGATGGCTGCGCCAGATCGAAGTTGCGCCGAAATCCGGCGATGTGGTGATGTCCGGTATCGACGACAAGCCTCTCCTGGTGCTTGACCGCGTCGGAGAAGGACGTGTCGCGCTTCTGGCCTCCGATCAGGCATGGCTCTGGTCGCGCGGCTATGAGGGCGGCGGCCCGCAACTCGACCTGCTGCGCCGTCTTGCCCATTGGATGATGAAAGAGCCCGAGCTCGAGGAAGAGGCGCTCTGGGCCGAACCCACCGGCCAGACCATGCGCATCATCCGCCGAACGCTCGAGGAAACCGTCGGCCCGGTGACGGTCACCCGCCCCGATGGCACTGACGAAGAGATAACGCTCGCTGAATCCTCCCCCGGCCGGTTCGAGGCGCTCTATACCGGCCCGGAGATCGGCCTTTACCGCCTTGCCGAAGGCGACCAGAGCGCCGTTGTCGGCCTCGGCCCCGCCGCGCCGCGCGAGTTCGAGCAGACCATCGCCAGCGGCACCGCGCTGGAGCCGGCCATCGACGGTACGCGTGGCGGTGTGCGGCGGTTGGAAAACGGCATGCCCAGCATCCGCAGTGTCGGCATCGGCCGCCCTGCCGCCGGACGCGGCTGGCTCGGCATCACTCCGCGCGACGCGTTCGAGACGCTCGACGTCACGCAAACACCCCTCTTGCCGGGCTGGCTGGTGCTACTGCTGTCATCCGCCCTGATCCTTGGCGCATGGCTGCGCGAAGGGCGGCGCACATAGCGCTGCCCCTGCATTCGTCTTGCACGAAGTCGGTGTCGCTTATTCGCGTGTCGTCGGCGAAGGTGGCCTGAACGGAAATGTCCGCATTCGGCGCTGTAAATTTTAATCAACTATTTGGATTGTTTTACAATAAGTTAAAAGGTCCGAAGCGGCCTCAATGTTTCGCATGCGAAACAATGGGTCCGGCGCGGACCTATTTCGATGTCCACCCAAAACGAAAAAAGCCGGCGTAATATCGCCGGCTTTTCGTGGAATTCCCATAAATCGCGAAAACTCGTTCTAGCTCCCCAGACGCTCGTCGAGAATCTCCTTGAAATCGGGATAGCTCATATTCGAATAGGTTTTGCCGTCGATCACGAACGATGGCGTTGAGGTGATTTCGTGCTCCTCGGCATTGGCCTGATACCACTCGACCAGCGCCCGTGCGGTGTCGCCGTCGCTCAGGCACGACTCAAGCTTGTCGTTCTCGATTCCGGCAATGCGCCCGATCTTGCGCAACGCCTCGGCGATATCTGCTTCCGATCCGGCGCGCACCCAATCGCTTTGTTGATCGTAGATGATATCCGTGATCCCGAAGAACTTCTCTTCGCCACCACACCGCGCCACGAGCGAGCCCCACAGCGAGTAGCGATCGAAATAGACCTCACGGTACGTGAACTTGACCTTTCCGGTGTCGATGTAATCCCTTTTCAGGTCTGGCAGAACCGTTTCGTGGAAGGTCGCGCAATGGGGGCAGGTATAAGACGCGTACTCGATGACCTCGACCGGCGCGTCCTCGGCACCGAGCACCATTTCCTGAATCTCCACAGTGTCTGTGGTGTCGGCATCCGCCTCCTGCGCGGTGGCGGCGCCTCCGCCAATCAGCATGGCCGTCGAGAGAGCAATTGTCATCAAGCGTTGTTTCATTGCGAAACCCTTTATCCTGTGTATGTCAGACCGTCAGGTCCGGTGTTGTGTTCTGGAATAGACATTGCTGGCCAGACGTTCCAGAGCAGAGCGCAAGCCGTCATCCTCGACCCCGCGCGCCATGTCTTGCGCCTGGGGCGTGACAGCGGGCGAGATATCGCGCTGTTCCGCCTTGGGGCGATGCTGGAAGCTGACCTGGCCTTCCGCGAAGCCGGTCGCCGCGGTTTGCGTGATCCGCAGTTTTGAAATCGCGTTGTACCCGTAAACGGCGTTTACCTTGGCACGCAACGCTTCCTTTTGCATTTCGAGCATCGGAGCGTTGGCGCCTGTGGTCAGCAGCGTTAATGTTGCGCCCAGACCGCCACGCCCATACCGGACCTCGACAGGGCGGCTGATCGCGGCAATATCGTCGCCCGCGATCTCTGACCAATGGGTGAGGAGTCGTGACTGGGCAAACCCCCGCGATTCGGACGTCTTTCGAATCTGCGTCTGAAGCAGACTTGACGTGCGTTTGAACCCTCGTGTCTGTCCGGTGCGCGGCGGCATGTTTGACTCCCTGTCCCGCGCACTATTCTAGTGCCGCAAGCCCGATGCAACCAGCCTTGAAATGAACACAGCGATCAAAGCCCCGTCAGCCCCCCGTGAACGCCCCGATCCGGCAGCGCTCCTTGAATGGTACGACCGACACGCCCGCGCCATGCCGTGGCGCGTGGGGCCGAAATCGCGCGCGAACGGCGTGCGGCCCGATCCCTATCGGGTCTGGATGTCCGAGATCATGCTGCAGCAAACGACGGTCGCAGCCGTAAAGAGCTTTTTCGAGGCCTTCACAGCCCGCTGGCCCACCGTCAGTGACCTGGCGGACGCCGAGGATGCCGACGTCATGGCCGCATGGGCGGGGCTTGGCTACTATGCCCGCGCGCGCAACCTTCTGAAATGCGCAAGGGTCATCCGCGACGAACACGGCGGAACGTTTCCCGATACCTATGACGGTCTGATCGCACTGCCGGGGATCGGGCCATATACCGCCGCCGCGATCGCCTCGATTGCATTTGACCGTGCCGAAACCGTGCTTGACGGCAATGTCGAACGGGTCATGGCCCGCCTGTACGATGAGCACATGCCATTGCCCGCTGCGAAACCTGTGTTGATGGAATATGCCAAAGCGCTGACGCCGCAGGTCAGGCCGGGGTGCTATGCGCAGGCGGTGATGGATTTGGGCGCGACGATCTGCACCCCGCGCAACCCGGCGTGCGGCCTGTGTCCGTGGCGCAGGTCTTGTGCGGCATGGGAGGCCGGGACGGCGAAAGACCTGCCTCGGAAATCGCCGAAGAAACGCAAGCCGACCCGTCACGGCTTTGCCTATCTGGTGCGCCGGGTCGATGGTGCATGGCTGTTGGAGCAGCGCCCGGACAGCGGGCTTCTGGGCGGTATGCTTGGCTGGCCGGGGAGCGAATGGGGCGATGATCCGCAGGAGGCGCCCCCCATCAAGGCCGAGTGGCGCACCCTGCCAGCCGAGGCGCTGCACACATTCACGCATTTTCATCTGCGGCTGACGGTAAAGACCGCGCTTGTTCCGATGGAGCGCGCGCCGGCCCGCGGCATGTTTGTCGAGGCCGAACGCTTTGATCCTGAAGATCTGCCGACAGTGATGCGCAAGGTTTACAACCTGTTGAGCGGAAGCGAGAAGCCGACGTCACTTGCTTGAAGGTTCGCCACAAAGCCGGTCCAGAACCTGCCCGGCAACGCGCGCCGTGTCTTTCCACATCGGCAACCGACGGCCTTCCAGTTCCGCCGCTTGCGCCATGTTCTGTCGCATCGAATCATCCGTCAGAAGATCGGAGAGCGCTGCGGCGAAGGCATTTGGGTCATCGACAGCGACAAGCCGTCCGGCGCGCTGCGGCACTGTGTCTGGCACTGCACCGGTGCGGCAACTGACGATGGGCAAGCCGTGTGCCAGCGCTTCGTCAAAGACCAGCCCGTAGCCCTCGAATCGGGTGGCCAGGGCAAATATGGTGGCGTTCGCGTAGAGCCGTTGCAGATCGTCCTGCGCAACAAAGCCCGCAATCTCGACCCGCGCTTCCAGTCCCAGCTCTTCCCCAAGCGCTCTCAGTTCGGCGGCATGGCTCGCGTCATGCACCTTGCCTGCGATCACAGCTTGCCAGTCTAGATGTCTCAGTCGGGCCAATGCACGCAACAGGATGTCATGACCTTTGCGCGGATGCTGAATCCCGACCGACAGGATCAGCGGCGGCGACACTGGCGCTGGTGCAAGCTTTGGCGGCTCTGTACCGGGACGCAGCACCGTGACGCGTTCGCGCGGCACAGAGTAGGACGAAACAATCGTCTCTGCCGTGCTGGGGCTGGGAACGAACACATGCGCCATATGAGCGAGATTTTCGCGCTCGATCCGGTAGAGCCGATCCCGCTGCGCGGCGCTCAACCCTGTTTCCAAGGCCAGCGGATGATGGACCATTGCCACGCAGGGCACATGCAGTCGCGCAAGCGCATCCGTGTCCATCGTTGCCGACACAAACCCGTCAAGGATCACCACCCGATCCGGCTCAAGCGCATTTAGCTGCATAACTGCATCCGCCATGTCTGCGCGGTCCGGATCGGGAAAGGACGCCCCGAATTCCAGATGCACAACGTCCCTACCCTGAGCGCGCAGCCCTTCCAGCAGCTTGCGCTCGTAGATGTACCCGCCCGTCGGGGTGTTGATGTCGCCCGGAATGGCAAAGGCGGCGCGGCGCAAGCTCATGCCAGTTGCTCGGGCGCATACCGCGCAAGAACGCGCCGCTCCACTGCACCGACCAGCGCATATCCAAGCGAGGACAGCGCCGCGACAATGACCACGGAGCTCCACAAGATGTCGTAGTCTGACAATGATGCCGAGAGCGCCATCAGGCTGCCGATTCCCGCCCCGGTTGCCAGCCACTCCACCACCGTCACCGCCAGCACCGAGGCTGGCACCGCCATCCGTGCCGCGGCGAAAAAGGCGGGCAACATCGCCGGAATTTGCACCCGGAGCAGCCGCGTCATTGGACCGGCGGCATAGCTGTCCAGCACATCGAGCACCTGCCCCGGCGCTTGCCGCAATCCGTGCAGGCAAGCGACGAAAGTGGGAAAGAACACCATGACCGCAACCAGAACGATGGTCCCGACCGCCCCGCGACCGAGGATCAGAACCACCAGCGGCGCGGTCGTCACGATCGGCACCGAGCGCAGCGCGATGGCAAGAGGCATCGCCGTGCTGGCCAGCGCAGGCGCCAGCACCAGCAAGATTGCCAGTCCCGCGCCCGCCGCCAATCCGGCAAGGTATCCCGGAAGCAGGAACACCGCCGTTTCCGCCAGCGCTGCGTAAATGGTCGCGCGGGTTGCAGTAGCGTCCGGGTCCGTCACAAGTGCGGCCCAGACATCATTCGGCCCCTTGGCAAAGAACGGGTTCAACCCGAATGCCCAGATGGCCCCCGCCCAAAGCGCCAGCGCCAAACCCAGAACGACAAGTGCATCGACCCAGCCGCGTCCGCTGCGAACGCCCGAGGGCGCAGCGAGGATCACGGGGGGCGCGTCCAGCAAGACCCGCCGCGCGAGCGCGCCGATGGCAAGATAGGCGAAGATCGAGACTGCCGTGGCAACGCTCGCCAGCCCCCATGTCATCTCCACATCCAGCGCCCGGATCGCGCGGATCGTCAAAACGCCCATGCCGCGCTCGGCACCGGTGAACTCACCCACCATCGCGCCAAGAAAGGCGGCAGGCGCGGCGATTTGCAGACCGGCGAACAGGTATGGCAGCGCCGCCATCAGCCGCACATGCACCAGTGCCGCCAGCGGCCCGCGCCCATAGCTGCGCACCAGATCGAACCAGCTATCGGGAGCAGCGCGCAGGCCCACCAGCAGCGGAATCAGCGTGGTGTAATAGACCGCCAACGCGGCCAGCGCGATTTGCGGGCCGGAACCGGGGCCGAAAAACACCCGAAGGATCGGCCCGGTTGCGACAAGCGGCAGGCAAAAGACCAGCAGCGCCAGCCCGGTGACGACGCGCTGGGATCGCGGCCAAATGAGCGCGACACCAGCCAGCGCCACGGCGGCAAGGTTGCCGATCACGAAACCGGCGGCGGCATTGAGAAGCGTCACGCCAAGCGCGCGGCCCATGAGCCGCCAATCGTCGATCAGATAAAACACGACCTCGCTTGGCGCGGCGAGGACAAACGCGCCGGTCAAGAGATGCGCAGCACCTTCCCACAGCGCGATCAGCAGCGCCACGCCGATCCACGCGCTCGGCAGCCGCGCAGAGCGCACGGCGGGACTTGCTGCCGCCGTCATTGCGCGGCAAGCGGAGTATCTTCCGCCGCCATCGCCTCGGTCAGCTCGGCAAAAACCCGTTCAACCAATTCCAGAGCGTCATCGCTGCGGCCGATCCCTTCGGGGCGCGGGCGCGGCAAGTCGATCACGATGTCCGCGGCGACCCGCGCCGGGCGGGGTGTCAGCACGATCACCCGATCAGACAGCGCCACAGCTTCGCTGACCGAATGCGTCACGAGAAGCGTCGTGGTTCCCCGCGCCTCCCAGATGCGTGGCAGATCCTGCGCCAACTGGCGGCGCGTCAGCTCGTCGACGGCACCGAACGGTTCATCGAGCAGCAGCAGCCCCGGCTGCGTCGCCAACGCCCGCGCGATCGCCGCGCGCTGGCGCATCCCGCCGGAAAGCTCTGCAGGGCGGGCGTCGGCGAACCCGTTCAGCCCGACGAGGGCAATCAATTGGTTGATTTCGGAGTCTGAAACTGGGCGGCGCGCAAGGCTCAGCGCCAGTTCGATATTGCCACGGACGCTGCGCCACGGCAGTAGTGAGGGATCCTGAAAGGCAATCGACAGCCCCGCCTGCTGCAAGGTTTCGGATGGCGGCGCACCGGCGATCTCAATGGTTCCCGCGCTCGGGTCTTCCAGACCCGCGACCATGCGAAGCAGCGTGGATTTTCCGCACCCGGACGGCCCGACCAGCGCTGTCGTCTGCCCCGCCGCAATCGTCAGATCAACGTCGCGCACCGCTTCAGTTCCGCCGTCGAACCGTTTCGACACGCCGGAGCAGTCAATCTCGGGGGGCGGGGTTTCAGGTGGCATGAACCTCTTCCAGGACCGAGCGGTCCCAGAGATCGGGCGTCACCGTCCGGCCCAGAAGCGCGAGAGTTTCGATATTGGCTGCAACCGCGTCATCCGTCCACCAGCCGAAGCCCTGCGCATCGGTCAGATCCGAAAACATGAGCGGCACCTGCCGGGCGGCCTGAAGTTTCTGCGTTTCTAGATCGAGCCCGGCATCGGGATACATCCGCACGGTCAATTCCGCCGCAGCATCGGTATCTTCACGATACGCGGTCCAGCCACGCACCTCTCCGGCCATCAGCGCGATCAAATCGGCGCGGCGATTGGCAAGGCTGTCTTCGGTGGCCAGATAGGTCTGCGAATGGACGGCATAGCCGTGATCGGCCAGAAGCATCGTCACGCTCTCGACCCCCTGCATCGCCATTGCGACGGGAAGATCGGTCTCCCAACACAGCAGGCAATCAACCTCGCCAGCCAAAAGCGGCTGAGCGGAATATTGCGTTGGGATGATGTTAATCTCATTGATGTCAATGCCGTTAAGCTTGCAAAGCGCCTGAAGGATCGGCGTGTTGGCAAGCGCCATGCCGATCCGCTTGCCGATGAGGTCTGCCGGGGAGTTCACTGGGTTTTCAGGCAGCGATGCGATGACGAACGGGTTCTTTTGCATGGCGACTCCCAATATCTTGAACGGTGCGCCCTGCTCGACCGCTGCTGCGACATAGTCGGCAGCAGAGATACCCACCAGCGCGGTGCCCGAAATCACCGGCGGCTCGACGGGGGCATTCGGACCACCGGAAAGCAGTGACACATCAAGCCCTGCGTCGGACCAGAAGCCACGTTCCTGTGCAATATAGCTTCCGGCGAATTGAACGGAATGAAGCCACGATAGCTGCAAGCTCACCGGTGTTTGGGCAACCGCTCGGTGCGGGGTCAATCCTAAACCGGCTGCGCCGAGGGCGGCTGCTCCGGTTCCTAGAAGAGTGCGGCGGGTTAGGTCTGAGGGCATCGGAACGATCCTTTTCTGTCTCAACTCTAAGGCTAGTCCCGACGTTCCCCGAGACAAGCAAAACTATCGCCTGTCTGGCGCTGCGCTGGTTCGCCCGACCAAAATCCGCTCGCGCCGCGCACCGCGCCAGAGGACCGCAAGCCCTGGCAGAACAGCGACGATAAAGACCAGCCCGAACGCGATGCTGGTCGCCAATCCGTCGCTCGCGCTTGTTCCGGCCAGGGGCAAAAGCGCTGCCGCCGCGCCTTCGCGAAGGCCCCAACCGGAGATCGAGATCGGGATCAACATGGTGAATAAAATGAGCGGCACCAGCGCGGTGATCGCTGCCAAATCAAGCGTGGGACCAACGGCGCGGGCGCACAAGGCAAACGCAGAGAGATTGCAAAGTGCCGTCCCGATGCTCAGCCCGATCTGTCCGGGCAGCGCCTGTCGCGTCGCGAGTGCCGTGTGCAGCGCCTTCCAGAAGCCTGCCGTCGCTCTCCCCAAGGCGCCGGGCAGGTGCGTCAGCCACAACAGGGCGAACGGAAGCGCCAACCCGCACGCAAGCAGCAGCGCAACCGGAAGCGCCAGCCAGTCCGGCCAGTCAAGCCCACCCGGAATCGCCAGCGTCACAATGAACCCGACCGCCAAAACGGCAAACATCGCGATCTGACCGGCCAATCGCTCGAACACCACAGCCTGCCCCGACGCCAGCAGCCCGGCCTGCCCGCGCGCGCGAACCGCACGGCCTGCGTCTCCGACCATGCCGCCTGGCAATGACTGGTTGACCACCTGTGCGAGGTAATACTCTGCGATGGCATGACCTGCGCCAAGCGAAATGCCAAGTTGCCGCGCTGTCAGCCGCCAGCGCAGCGCCGAGAGCACCGTTTGCAGACTGAGCGCGATCAGCGCCAGACAAAGCCATCCCCAATGCGCCGACGCCAGCGCCCGCGCTGCTTCTGGCCCGTCTGCGGCGTTCCAGAGGAGCGCCATCAGACCAACCGCTACCGCGATTTGCGCCACACGCAGAACCCATCCCGGGATCGTGTCAATCAGATCTTTCACTTACCCGACCCTCCTTGCGGCGCTGTACCGTCGTAACCATCGGGTATCAATTCGTGCATCGGTTTGGATTAACAAGAGGTGAAACGACAAAGACCGCAAGACAGGGACGGAGCGTGACTTGCGTCATGCTTGCCGCCAAAGCCACACTACGTCGCGCGCAAATGACCATGCCAGGGCCGCCGCAACCGACAATTCAAGCGCTGTCGCAATGACATGGGGCAGGATCGGTGCCTGAAGAGCGATCAGCGCTCCAACTTGCAGAACGCAAATCGCCTTGCGACTGAACCGCTCGGGCAGTTCGCGCCTCATCCACGGCAGCAGGGCCATAGCGCCGATAAACACATAGCGTGGCAGGCCCAGCAGCAGGATGGCCCAACCCGCATCACCGCCGGCAAGCACGTTGAGCGCCAGAACGAGCGCCAAACCTGCGTCAACTTCCATGTCGAACCGCGCGCCGAAGGCCGAGGTCAGACCCTGCCGCCGCGCAAGCCAGCCATCGATGCCGTCCAGCGAAAGTGCCCCGAGGGCAACCGCGAAGACCGGCCATGACGTTCCGGTGCCCGCGAACACCGGTGCGATAAGCGCCGCTGTCAGCGCAAGACGCAAAAGGGTTGTCAGATTGCCAAATCCAAGGCGCGGGAATGGATGGTCTTGAGCGAGCGCGCGCGCAGCGATCGCCACCGCAGCCCCGTAAACGACAAGCGCTGCGACTGCCTGCACCGGGCCAGTGCCGGGAAACGCGATCGCAAGAGTAAGCAAACCCAACCCGCAAACCAGCGCCGCAACGAGAAACGAATGTACGGGCGCCGGCATCGTGGTCGCCATGCTCACGGAACGCTTGGGCGTATGATGATGAATCTCAGCCATCTGGATAACCACAGTCTGCTAAAAACGGACTCAAACCGCGCACTTGATGCTATGGTAGCACGATCTAGGATTTCGACTATGTCAGATGCCCGATTCAAGTACTCTCGACCGGCTCGCGTCCTCCACTGGACCATGGCGGCCCTGGTGCTGGCGACGATTCCGGTCGGCGCTTTGATGGCGCGCGAGGGCATCGCCAAAACGCTGCAAGATGTGCTTTATCTTTTTCACAAGAATGTTGGCGTCTTGCTTTTGATCCTGGTCTTTATCCGCGTTGTCTACCGCTGGCGCCATCCGCCCGCACGACTTCCCGCGCATGTTCCCGGCTGGCAACGGCGCGCTGCGGCGGCGTCTCACGTCGCGCTCTATACGCTTCTGTTTTTCATGCCAATTGCGGGATATGTGCGTGTGAAGGCAGGTGGGTTTCCCATTGAAATCCTCGACGTCATCGGCCTGCCATCGCTTGTACCCCGCTCGGAGTCTCTGGCTGAGACCGCGATGATGTTGCATTTTTACGGAAGTTTGGTGATTGTCGCGCTTATCGCGGTCCATGTCGCCGCTGCGGCGCAACACGCGCTCTTTCGACGTGACGGTGTCTTCTTGCGCATGTGGCCGCCCTTTTCATGACGGCGACCCAACCTTGATCTGTGCCGCAAGCGGACGGTGATCCGACGCCATGCGTATCCCGGCGCCATCGAGAACGCGGGCATCGACAACGCGCGCAGCGCCGGCCGCCAAGAACCGGTCGAGCGGCAAGAGCGGTCGCCGGACCGGAAATGTCGCCCGAGCCGGTCCGGAAAAGCGTTGTCCGAGAATACCCTTGGAAAAAGCCAGCCCGCCCCAGGGACGCCATTCGTTGAGATCTCCGCACAAGATGGTCGGCCGATCACTGCGCCGCGTGAGATATTGGCCCAGTGTCCGCATCTGGGCCACCCGCAATGCCTGCGTCAGCGACAGATGTGTTCCGATCAAGCGTACCGGACAATTGTCTTTTTGCAGATCCAGCACCACGGCGCCACGATGGCAGTGCCCGGGCAAATCAACCAGCGCAATGTCCTCAATCGTCACACCGGCCTGCGCCAATATCAGAACGCCGAGAAAGCCATGACTGCTTTCGCCCCACCGGGTCCGCGTATCGGCATGTACGTGTCCCAGGCCGGTGTCGGCCTCGATGCGATCGAGATCGAGAAATCCCTGATGTGGCTGTGCTTCCTCGTCTGCTTCCTGCAGAACCAGTATGTCTGTGCTGCGGTCGGCGACCTCACCGGTCAGGACGTCGACCGTCCGAACAGGATCGATTACCCCGTCCTCCCCGCGTCCACGATGGATGTTCCAGCTTATACAGGACAAGGTCGTCATCGTTCGTGCCAGATAGCGCCCCAATTCAAACGTGCAATGTGGTTCGATCCTCGCAACGTAAGTCTTGGCGAAGCCAACTGCACGCTGTTAGTTTTGCGCGACCCCTTTCTGCGAGTCCATGCCGTGGCTGACAGCACAGTACCCAAACCGACCCGCCTGCCCTTGCGTACCGCATTGCCGTTCTGGCTGTCGCTGTTGATGATCCCGCTGGTTCTGAGCGGCGCGATCTTTGGTGGGGTTTGGGTTCTGGTGCCGATTCTCGCAACGTGGGGGGTCTTTGCCACGTTGGATGCGGCCCTCGGGCTCAATATCGACAACCTCGATCCGCAGACCAGGGACAGCGCGCTGTTCTGGCATCGACTGATCACGCTGATCTGGGCACCTTTGCAGTTCGCGATGATCTTCGGGCTGGTCTGGTATGTGCCTCGCGCCGAGTATCTTGGCGCATTGGAGATTTATCTGGTCACGGTCGGGATGGGCGTCATGTCCGGCACCATCGGCATCGTTTACGCACATGAACTCATGCACCAGCGCAACAAATGGGAGCGTTGGCTGGGCGATCTGCTCATGGCGATGGCGCTTTACGGGCATTTCCGCTCGGAGCATCTCTTGGTGCATCACCGCCATGTGGGAACGCCGCGCGATCCCGTGACGGCGCGCTACAGCGAATCGTTCTGGCGCTTCTATCCCCGCGTTCTGCGTACCTGCCTCGTCTCGTCCTTTCGTGCCGAACGCGACATGCTGGCGCGCAAGGGGTTGCCGTGGTGGCACCGGCGCAATCCGTTCTGGCGCTATGGCGCGTTGCAACTGGCGTTTCTGCTATTGGCCTTTGCGCTTGGCGGCTGGCTTGGCGTGCTGATCTTCATGCTTCAGGCGTGGTCGGCGATCTTCCAGCTCGAACTGGTGAATTATGTCGAACATTATGGGCTGACACGGAAGTATCTGGGCGGCGGCAAGTATGAACACGTCAAGCCACGCCATAGCTGGAATGCGTCACATAAGGCATCCAACTGGCTGTTGATCAATCTCCAACGCCATTCAGATCACCACTACAAGCCCGACCGCCGGTTCCCGCTGCTACAAGCCCATTCCGAGGAGGACGCGCCGCAATTGCCCTATGGCTATCCGGTGATGACGTTCTTCGCGCTGTTTCCGCGCAAGTGGCGCGCGATGATGAACCCGCGTGTTCGGGAATGGCGCAAGCGCTACTATCCCGAAATCGAGGATTGGAGCGACTATAACAAGGCCCGCCACCCGGTTTGAGCAGCGGGCGGTATCGGTTAGTGGCTTAGAGTTCCTTCAGCATCGATTCGCCGCCGGAGATTTCGCAGACGCCGGGGCTTTCCTCGACATGCCATGCGGTGATGGTGCCGTCGTCCACCAGCATTGCATAGCGCTTGGACCGCCCGATCAGACCGGCGGGAGGTGCATCGAAATCCATGCCCAGCGCCTTGGTGAATTCGCTTTGCGGATCACCCAGCATGGTGATTCCGGCACCGGTCGCGCCGGTCGCTCCGCCCCAGGCTTGCATCACGAACGGATCGTTGACCGACACACAGATGATCTCGTCGACGCCTTTTTCAGTGAACTGATCCTTGGTGCGAACAAAGCTCGGGACATGCGCGGCGTGACAGGTTGGCGTGTACGCGCCCGGCACGGCAAAGATCACCAGTTTCTTGCCCTTGGCGTGAGCGGCCAGAGACACTTGTTCAGGGCCGTCCTTGCCCATCTTGACCAACGTTGCTTCGGGGAGTTTGTCGCCTGTTTTAACGGCCATGTCTGGTCCCTTTCAAAGAATTGCGTTTCCGTGCTGCTGGCATATAGGGTCAGGCACAACGACACCAATGGCATTTTCGAGAGATAAGGGGCGCATATGAGCCACGTCATCGTAGTGGGAGCCGGGCAAGCCGGTGCGTCTCTGGTCGCCCGGCTGCGCGCAAAAGGCTTTGACGGTCGCATCACCCTTATCGGTGAGGAACCCTTTCCGCCCTATCAGCGCCCACCGCTTTCAAAAGCCTATCTGCTGGGAGAGATGGAGCGGGAACGTCTCTATCTGCGGCCCGAAAGTTACTACGCCGAGAACGACATCGACCTGCGGTTGGGCGCGCCGGTGACCGAGATAGACGCTGACGCGCAGACGGTGACGGTGGCGGGCGAGACGCTGGGCTATGATGATCTGGTTTTTGCGACCGGTTCGGAACCACGCCGGCTTCCGGCGGCGATCGGCGGCGATCTGGACGGTGTTCTGCTGGTGCGGGGATTGCGGGATGTCGATGCGATGGGGCCACGGTTTGCGAGAGGCGCGCGCGTGCTGATCGTTGGCGGTGGCTATATCGGGCTGGAAGCTGCGGCGGTCGCTGCGAAACGCGGCCTGTCGGTCACGCTGGTGGAAATGGCGGAACGTATCCTGCAACGCGTTGCTGCGCCGGAAACCTCGGCATACTTCCGTGCGCTTCATACTGCGCATGGTGTAGATATTCGCGAAGGCGTGGGGCTGGATCATCTGACCGGAACGGACGGCGCAGTGACGGGTGCGGTTCTGACGGATGGCAGCTCGCTCGAGCTGGATTTCGTGCTGGTTGGGGTTGGCATCCTGCCGCACACAGCGCTGGCGCAAGCCGCAGGTGTCACGATCGAGAACGGCATCAAGACCGACGCGCATGGCCGCACCTCTGTTGCGAATATCTGGGCAGCGGGCGACTGTGCGTCTTTTCCGTGGCGCGGCCAGCAGTTGCGGCTCGAAAGCGTGGGTAACGCGATAGATCAGGCCGAATGCGTGGCCGACAACATCCTGGGCGCGGAGTGCGCCTATGACGCGAAGCCGTGGTTCTGGTCGGATCAGTACGATGTCAAACTCCAGATCGCGGGATTGAGCACCGGCTATGACAGGATCGTCGTGCGCGAGGGTGACGGCGATACGGTTTCGCATTGGTACTTCTCCGGCGAGACGCTTCTGGCAATCGACGCGATGAACGACCCGCGCTCCTACATGGTGGGCAAGCGTCTGATCGAAGCGGGTAAGTCGCCTTCTCCCGAAGCCGTGCGCGACACCTCCACCGATCTCAAAGCGCTGCTCAAGGCGTGAGGATCATCGCCGGAAAATGGCGCGGGCGGCCTCTGGCCAGTGTCGGAAAGGGCGACCCCAGCGCCCATCTGCGCCCGACATCCGACCGCGTGCGCGAGAGCCTGTTCAACATGCTGGGCGGCGGACGGTTCGGCGCGCCTTTCGAGGGCGCGCAGGTGCTTGACCTGTTCGCGGGAACTGGCGCGCTGGGGCTTGAGGCGCTGTCGCGCGGGGCGGATGCAGCGGTGTTTGTCGATGACGGTCGCAAGGCGCTCGGGCTGATCCGCGCCAATATTCAGACGCTTGGCTGCACCGCCTGCCGCGTCATCGCGCGTGATGCGACGCGGCTGCCGGCTTGTGATGCAGCGCCGGCGACGCTGGTATTCCTCGATCCGCCTTACGGTTTGGGTCTGGGCATCAAAGCCCTGTCAGCGGCAACAGAGGGCGGATGGCTGGCGCAAGATGCGCTGATCGTCTGGGAGGAAAGCGCGCCGCAATCGGCCCCTGCCGGGTTCGAACGTCTCGACGCCCGCCGTTATGGCGACACCCATGTCACGGTGCTGCGCTATACTCCTATCTAGGCAAACGGAAATCGCGATTGCGGCATTGCTTGGCGATATGTTATTCACAAGTTTGAATTTATCTCTGGGAGGAGACACCATGCTGTTGCGCCCGACCCGCCGCGCCTTTCTGAAAACCGCCGCCGCGATGCCCGCCTTTGCCCTGCCCGGAGCGCAAGCGCTGGCCAGCCTCGGCGCGCCCGAGGGTGGCAATCCCGGGTTTTTCCGCTTCACATTGGGAGAGGCGAAGATCACCGTCGTTTCGGATGGTTACCTTGGTCTGTCGGTCGATGGCCTTGGCGTCAACGCCGATCCGGCAGAGGTGCAGGCGTTTCTGGCAAAGCACTTCCTGTCGACCGAGACCAACTATTCCCACACCAATCACATCCATATCGAGATCGGAGACGCGCGCGTGCTGGTCGATGTCGGCTCCGGCAACCGGTTCCTTGAAACCGCAGGGCGCGTCTGGGCCAACATGGAGGCGGCAGGGCTTGATCCGGCGGCGATCACGCATGTGGTGATCACCCATGCGCATCCGGATCACATCTGGGGCATTCGCGACGATTTCGACGAAGCGATCCTACCGGATGCAAAGTACTTCATCGGAGAGACCGAAAAGAACTTCTGGATGCAGGACGGTCTTGCCTCGCAAGTGTCCGCGGACATGCAGCAATTCGTTGTCGGTGCACAGAATTCCATCGAAGTCGACGGCGCCGAATGGGAGCTGATGCAGGACGGCACCGAAATTTTGCCGGGCGTGCGCGTGATCGACACACCCGGTCACACGCCGGGGCACATGTCGGTTGTCGTCGAGAGCGGCGGGCAGCAATTGATCGCGCTCGGCGATGCAATGACCCACGCCTATACAAACTTCGCCCATCCCGGCTGGTATAACGAATTCGACATGGATGGCGATCAAGCGGTGAAAACGCGCATGCGCCTGCTCGATATGGTGGCGGCGGATCGGATGGCGGTCCTCGGCTATCACTTTCCGTTCCCCGGCGTCGGCCATGTCATGCGCGAGGGTGACACATACAGCTTTGTTCCGGCACTCTGGAAATTCGACTGAGCTGCGAGCAGCGTCAGTCGCGAGGAGCAGCGGCGCGGGTCAGTCGGTCATTGATCGCCACGCCCAACCCGTGATGCGGGATCGGCGACACGGCAATCACCGTTCCGCCCCGCGCGTCCAGGCGGTGCAGATGGTCGAACAGATGCGCCGCCGCCTCGACCAGATCCTCGTCCTCGGACAGGTTCAGATCGCAGGCCACATCTCCGAACCCCAAGCGCAATTCGCCCGCGCGCCACTCGGTCGCGTTCAAACGCACTGCGGCGTTCGGTGCATAATGCGAGCCAAGCTGCCCCGGCGCGGAAATCGCCTCGGCGTTTTTTCGAACGGCGATCGCGGCACCCAGCGTTTGCATCAGCTGGTCTTTCGTGACCCCACCGGGACGCAACAGAATCGGATGCTCGACCAGCCCGATGATCGTGGATTCGATGCCAACCGCGCAGACGCCCGCGTTGATCACCGCATCCACGCGGTCTCCGAGACCGCTCGTGACATGCGACGCGCGCGTCGGGCTGATCTGGCCCGACCGGTTGGCCGACGGAGCCGCGACCGGGCCGCCGAAACCCGCCAGCACCGCCTTGGCCGTCGGGTGGGCCGGCACGCGCACCGCCAGCGTATCGAGCCCGGCGGTCACCAATTTGGAAATCGGACTGTCTGCGCGCTTGCGCAGGACCATTGTCAGTGGACCGGGCCAATAGGCATTGGCCAGCGCTTCGGCCTCATCGCTCCAAATCACATGCCGTTTGACGGCATCACGCTCGGCAAAATGGGCGATCAAGGGGTTGAAGCTGGGGCGGCCTTTCGCATCGAAGATGCGCGCCACCGCGCGGTCGTTACACGCATCCGCGCCCAGCCCGTAAACCGTTTCGGTCGGAAAGGCGACAAGCCCGCCGCCGCGTAGCAGCTGTGCGGCGCGCGCGTGGCCCTCGGCCGTGTCGGGCAAGATTTCCATCGGGGATCGGTTCATCCGTGACGCCGCGTTTTGGTTGATGGGGCAGACCGCATTCGTCAGGCTTGCACCAAAGGTGACGATTGCTTATCGCCCGGACCATCGATTGCCAAGCCGCCCTGCGCGCGCCAAGCCACCAAAGGAAAGCCCGCTCATGCCATATCGCGCCAATGTTTCCGAGTTCCGTTTTATGTTCGATCACGTGGTCGGGTTTGATCAGGTCGCCGCGACCGACCGTTTCGGCGAAGCGACACCTGAAACGGTCGATGCCGTGCTGACCGAGGCGGGCAAGATGTGCGAAGAAATCCTCGCCCCGTTGCAGCGCGCCGGGGATCTGCATCCCGCGCGGCTTGAGAACGGGGTCGTGCGGACGTCTCCGGGGTTCAGCGACGGCTACCGCGCGATTGCCGATGGCGGCTGGATCGCGATTGCCGCCGATCCGGACCACGGCGGCATGGGATTGCCAATGTCCATGACCACCGCCGTCAACGACATGATGAGCGCCGCCTGCCTGTCTTTGCAACTTGCGCCGCTGATGTCGCAAGGTCAGATTGAAGCGCTGGAGCATCACGCGACAGACGAGATCAAGGACACCTATCTGCCCAAGCTGATCTCGGGTGAATGGGTCGGCACGATGAACCTGACCGAACCGCAGGCGGGTAGCGACGTTGGGGCGCTGGCGACCAAAGCCGAACCGAACGGCGACGGCACATACGCGATCACCGGGCAAAAGATCTACATCTCATGGGGCGACAACGATTTCACCGAAAACGTCTGCCACCTCGTTCTCGCCCGCTTGCCGGGAGCCGTGCCGGGAACGAAGGGGATCAGCCTGTTTCTGGTGCCCAAGCTCATTCCGGATGAGGCCGGTAACCCCGGTGTGGCAAACACGCTGAAAGTGGTGAGCCTCGAACACAAGATGGGCCTGCATGGCAGTCCCACCGCCGTGATGCAGTATGATGGCGCAAAAGGCTGGCTGATCGGCAAGGAGCATGACGGGATGCGCGCCATGTTCACCATGATGAACAATGCGCGACTTGGTGTCGGTGTCCAAGGCATCGGTGCCGCCGAAGGCGCGTTCCAGCACGCGCTCGCCTACGCGCAAGACCGCAAGCAGGGCAAGACCGAGAACAACAACATCACCGATCATGCCGACGTGCGCCGGATGCTGGCAACGATGAAGGCCGATATCTTCGCCGCGCGCGCGATTGCCTTGGCCAATGCCGTGGCGATCGACATGGAGACCGCCACCGGTGATGCCGACTGGGCCGCACGCGCCGCGCTCCTGACGCCCATCACCAAGGCGTTCGGCACCGAAACCGGCATGAGGGTGGCCGAGATGGGTGTCCAGGTGCATGGCGGCATGGGCTTTGTCGAGGAAACCGGCGCGGCGCAGTATTCCCGCGATGTCCGGGTTACTGCGATCTACGAAGGCACCAACGGCATTCAGTCAATGGACCTCGTCGGCCGCAAGCTGATGGACGGCGGCGAGGCGGCGTATCGGTTGCTTGACGAAATGGAATCCGAGGCCGAGGCTGCCCGCACCGCCTTGCCCGATCTGGTTGATCCGGTCTGGCAAGCCTGCGAGACGCTGCGCGAGACCACCGAGTGGATGGTCGAACACGCGCCAAAGGACCGCTTTGCCGGGTCAGTTCCGTTCTTGCACGGCTTTGCCCGCGTACTTGGTGCGCATTACCACCTCAAGGCGGCGCTGGCCGATCCTGACGGCCCGCATCAGCGCCTCGCCGCGTTCTACATTCACCGACTGTTGCCCGAACATGTCGGCCTGTTGGCCCATGCCCGTCAAGGCGCCACCGCACTGTTTGCGCTGAGCGTCGAAGACCTGGCGTCGTGAAGGATCGAGATACAGGCGGCATTCGCTATCCCTGGATCGAGCCGCCCGAAGACGGCAAAGCAACCGAAGTTGCACCGGGTGTGCTCTGGATGCGACTGCCGCTGCCGATGAAGCTCGATCACGTCAACGTCTACGCGCTCGACGAAGGCGACGGCTGGACCGTTGTGGACGCCGGTTTCGCCTCTGATCGCAGCCGGGAGATCTGGACGCGGCTGATGCACGGGCCGCTGGCCGGAAAACCCGTGCACCGGGTGATCGTCACGCATCATCATCCCGATCATATCGGCCTGGCCGGTTGGTTCCAGAACGATCACCAAGCCGAACTTGTCACCACACGCACTGCGTGGCTGATGGGGCGGATGCTGCAACTCGATGAACAGGAGCGGCCCAGCGGCGAGACACTGGAGTTCTGGAGACGTTGCGGTATGGATCCGACGATCCTGAACAAACGCGCGTCTGAGCGCCCATTCAACTTTGCCGATTGCGTCGCGCCGTTGCCGGTCGGCTATACCCGCATAAAGCAAGGCGATGTGATACGCGCGGGCGGACGGGATTGGGATGTGCATATCGGCAATGGCCATGCCCCCGAACACGCGACACTTTGGTCACGCGATGACAATCTGGTCCTCGCAGGAGATCAGATCCTTCCCTCGATCAGTTCCAACATCGGTCTTTACGCCACAGAACCCGAGGCCGATCCGGTCGCTGACTGGCTCGAGGCGTGCGAGCGCTTGTCGACATTGGCGCGCGAGGACCATCTGGTGCTGGGTGGGCATAAATTACCGTTCACGGGCTTGCCCTTGCGGCTACATCAGATGATCGAAAACCATCACGGCGCGTTGCGCCGGCTGGAAGCGCATATAACCAGCCCGAAATCCGCTGGAGAATGCTTTGCGCCCTTGTTCAAGCGCAAGATCGGAGAAGGCGAATACGGCCTCGCTCTGGTCGAGGCGATGGCCCATTGTATGCATCTGTGGCACGAAGGTCGCGCCACACGCACGCTTTCAGCGGGTGGTGCGTGGCTCTTTCAGGCGCACGGCTAACGCCTTCTCTGGTTGTAAAATACCTCGGGGTGAGGGGCAGCGCCCCTCGAAGACCGCCGGTTCAGGCGCGCCCGCCTTCTGCCGAAAGGGCCAGCGGGGTGATGCCAAGCGTTGCCAGGGCGGCTTCCCACTTGTCGCTGTCGGGTGTCGCAAATACCAGATCGCTTGTTGCGTCGCAGATCAACCAACCGTTTGACGCAATTTCGCTTTCCAGTTGTCCTGGCCCCCATCCGGCATACCCCAACAAGATCAAACGCTTCTCTGGCCCGGTGCCGGCCGCGATGTTCTCCAGGACGTCAAGCGTTCCGGTCATGGAGAATTCCTCGTCCACCTCCAGCGTCGTCAGGTCCGACATGAAATCGGTGCTGTGAAGCACAAATCCGCGGCCCAACTCGACCGGTCCGCCAAAATGCACCTGCGTCTCGGCGACATCCTCCGGGCTGTCGATCGACAGCTGGTCGAGCAGATTGCCAAAGGTCACATCCGCAGACGGCTTGTTCACGATCAATCCCATGGCGCCCTCGTCGGAATGGGCACAAAGATAGATCAGGCTATGCTCGAACCGAGGGTCGGGCATCCCCGGCATTGCGATGAGCAATTGTCCGGTGAGGTCGGTCATGGTCTGGCGCGTATTCACGTCTCTAACGTGGCTGCGTCGGCGCGCGGTTGCAAGGGCACAGATCACGTCAGATCGCTTTGGATCGCCGGTTTGTGACTTTTCTTCCGGCAGCAAAGCGGCCATCTGCTGATGTATGACACTCATGCGAACCTACCTTGCGGCACTTGTCGCGCTGATCCTGTGCGGCATGCCTGCGTTTGCGGGCGGTGATACGACCGGGCTGTCCAAGGTCGAGTTGCGTCCGGGATGGCGGATGGCCGACGGCACCCATATGGCCGCGCTGCATATCGTTTTGGAACCGGGTTGGAAAACCTATTGGCGCGCGCCGGGCGATTTCGGCATCCCGCCGCAATTCGACTGGGCTGGTTCGCAAAATATTGATGCGGTCTCGCCCAAGTGGCCGACACCGGATGTCTTCTTTGAACAGGGCATGCGCTCCGTCGGATATCGGCGCGAAGTGGTGATCCCGTTGCATCTGGTCGCCAAGGACATATCCGCAGATATCGAGGTTTCAGGCGAGGTGCATATCGGGATTTGCAAGGATATCTGCATTCCCGCCCGCCTGAACTTTACCGCGACCCTCCCCAGCGCTGTGACGCGCCCTGATCCGACAATCGCCGCGGCCCTAACAGATACACCGTTTACGGCGCAAGACGCGCATGTGCGCGCTGTGTCATGCAAGGTGAAGTCCGGCAAGGGCGGAGGTCTGGTCCTGCACACGAGGATCGACATGCCAAGTGCAGGCGGAGCCGAGTATGTGGTGATCGAGACCGACAATCCGCGTGTCTGGGTTGCCGAACCTGACAGCCACCGCGATGGTGGATCGTTGTTTGCCAGCACCCGGATGATGCATGTCGATGGCGGCAGCTTTGCGCTTGATCGCTCCAAGCTGCGCTTCACCGTCATCGGGGGCAATCACGCAGTAGACATTCACGGCTGTTCGCCCTGATGTTTACACCGTCCGACGCGCGCGGGTGACCCCCAGAGCAATGGCCGCCAACAGATAAACGCCAACGCAGATCACTGCCGCACCAAAGATGAACAGCGCAAGCGTTGTCGTCAGACCGGCATCAGGTGCGAACGATAGGCGCGACAGCAATTTCTGAAGTGCCGACGGCAACGCGCCAGTGAGCGCAAACACCCCCAGGGTCGCGCCAAGCCATGCAACGATCAGCACCGACGCAGCAACCAAGGCGCTGCGCAATCCCTTCTGTCGAAATCGCAGGCCGCGCCGTGCCGATTGCGTCAGCCGAGCCATGTCATGCTGCACCGCAACCAAAGATGGCACGATCAACAGAACCAGAAACATCCCGAAACCGAGACCATAGACCAGAGTGATGACCGTGGGTTTCAGAAATTGCGCCTGGTTCGATTGCTCGTAGAGCAGGGGAACCAACCCGAGAACCGTTGTCGCCGTGGTCAGGAACACCGGTCGCAGCCGGTCTGCCGCACCGTCGATGATTGACGGCACAAGCCCACGATCCTGTGCCTTTTCGTCGATTGTCGTGACCAGAACGATTGAATCGTTGATGATGATCCCGGTCATGCCCAAAAGACCCACGACAGTGAACATGCTAAGCGGCACATCCCAATGCGCGTGTCCGTAGATGGTGCCGACCAGCCCGAACGGGATCACCGACATCACCACCAAGGGCCGTGTCCAGCTGGCAAACACCCACGACAGGACGATGTAGATCGCGACCAGCGCCAAGATCAAACCCGTGCGCGCGTCGTTGAGAAATTCGCCCTCCTGCTCGCTCAGCCCGGCAAGCCGGTATTCCACTTGACGCTCGCTCGCGATCGTCGGCAGGATCTCGGTTTCGAGCGCCAGCATGATGTCATTGGCGCGCGCGGCGTTGTCTTCCGAAATGTCGCCGGTAACCGAAATCAGCCTGACGCCGTTTTCGCGCCGCACAGTTGAAAATCCGGTGCGGCGTTCGACGCTCACGATGTCGGCCAGTGGCACATAGGCTCCGGCGGGTGTGCGCATCTGCGTGCGTTCAAGGAAATCTGCGGTCAGTTCGCCAACTGGCAGTTCAACCCGAATTTCGGCGCTGCGTGGGCCGTCGGGATAGGTTGCCGCTTCGATTCCGCCAAGCCGGGCACGCAACACGCGGCCGAGCCCATCTATGGTGAAGCCCAAAGCCTGTCCCTGAGCAGTCAGCTCGAGGACAAGCTCCTCCTTGTCATAAGCCAGATTGTCCTCGACCGCCGACACTTCGGGATAGCGCGCCAGCGCTGCCTTGAGGTCTTCGGACGCAGCTTTCAGCGTCTCGGCGCTGGCGCCGAAAAACTGCACGTCCAGCGCATCGCTCGCCGGGCCACTGGCCCAGCTGCGGAAACTGATGGTCTCGACAAGCGGATGTCGCGGCACGGCATCCTGCAATTCGCTGACGAACGCGCCGCTGGTGAAGGGGCGGGCATCGGCGTCGATCAACTCGATGGAAATGCCGCCAAGCTGGTCCGCGTCCTTGGTGTCTGACCCCGCAATGCCACGGCCCGCGTTACCGCCGATTTCGGCGATCACGTATTCCAAAGGGTTCACGCCGTGACGTTCTTCCAGCGTGCGGCCAAATTCCTCGACCGACCTTTGGAAGATACGCATCATCTCGATCGTGTCTTCGCGGGTCGCGCCCGGTGCCATGGCAAAGTTGCCCGTGACCGAGCTTTGCTCGGGCGAATTGAAGAACCGCCACTGCACGTCGCCGCGAATGACCATCGCCACTTGCATCGCGAGCAGAACCACCGCCCCCGCCAGAACGGCGTATCGCGCCCTGACGATCAAACCCATCAGCGGGCGGAACAGTCGCTCCCGCACCCATCGAAACCCGCGGTTCACGACGCGAGACGGCACATCGTACCAATGCTGTTTCGCACCATGTGCCAGCGCATGCGCCATGTGGTTCGGCAAGATCAGGAAGCACTCGATCAGGGAGGCAGCCAGCACGGCGATCACAGTAAAGGGAATGTCGGCAATCAGATCTCCAAATCGCCCACCGACCGCCACCAGGGCAAAAAAGGCGATGATCGTGGTCAGCGTGGCCGCGAACACCGGCAGCGCCATCCGGTGAGCCGCTCGCTCTGCCGCCTCGACAGGTGGCAGGCCGCTGCGGGCGAGATGATCGGCGTGTTCGCCCACCACAATGGCATCGTCTACGACGATCCCCAACGTGATGATCAACGCGAACAGGGAAATCATGTTGATCGTGATTCCCGCCGCCCACATGAGCGCAATTGCCGCAAACATGGCAGCCGGGATGCCCGCCGCCACCCAGAATGCGGTGCGCACATTGAGGAACAGGAACAAGAGCAGCAGCACCAGCGCCAGCCCCGTCAGCCCGTTATCCAGCAATATGTCCAGACGTCCCGAAATCGCTTCGGCCCGCGTTCGGATCAGATCAATCTTCACACCGTCCGGCAGCGATGCCTCGAACTCTGCCGCGACGTCTTCGACGGTGCGTTGAATGGCGATTGCATCACCCTGATCGCTGCGATCCACACGCACGGAAATCGCCGGGTTCTCGCCAACGAAATAGCCGCGCTCGCGATCGACCCCCTGAACCGAGATCATGGCCACATCACCGACGGTCAGGTTCGATCCGTCATCGTTCGAGCGCAGCACGATGTCGGAAATCTGCTCTGCGCTGCGCTTTTCGACACCGGTGCGCACCCGAGTGTTGGCGCTCCCGACATCGCCCGCAGGGTTGGCATCGACCTCCTGCGCGATGGCGGTCGCGATCTCCTGCATGGAGATGTCGAAGGCGACAAGGTTGGCCGATGGCACCTCGACCACGGTGCGCAGCGCAGCCAGTCCCCGGATCGTGGTGCGCGTCACACCTTCGGCAAACAGCCGGACGCTCAGTTCATCGGCAAAGCGCGCCAACTGATCGACCGCCACCGGACCGGTGATGACAAGGTCCGTCACCCGATCACGCCACGCGCCGCGACGGATCACCGGATCGTCCGCATCCTCGGGCAGCGTCGACACGGCATCGACTGCGGTCTGCACGTCATCGGCCGCACGCGACATGTCCCAACCGGGTTCAAACTCCAACCGGATGCTCGCACGCCCTTCGCGCGACGTCGCCTGAGAGCTTTCAACCCCTTCGACCGACAGCACGGCAGGTTCGAGGATCTGCACGATGCCGCGATCCACGTCTTCGGCGCCCGCACCGTCCCAACTGACCGAGATGTCGACATCATCGACAACCACATCGGGAAAGAACTGCGCCCGCATGTTTGGAAACGCCATCAACCCCGCCACGATCATGAGGATCAACAGCAGGTTCGCGATTGTCCTGTGCCGTACGAAATAACTCAGCAGACCACCGGCCTTGCCAGGTAGGGCGCGTACCACGGTTTAGCCCCCCATCCGGGATTCAAGACGTGCGACCACTCCGGCGGGCACCGTACCTTGGGAAAGCTGGTTCAGAATACGCTGTCGCGCTTCTTCGGGCATCCGGGTGTTGGCCTCCACGAATGCCGTCAGTCTTGCACGGCGCTCGTCGGTCAGTTCGACCATCTCGGGAGCCTCTGACACATTCGACCGCTCATCGGGTCGGACCGGTTTCACCTTGATACCGGCACCCAGAAGCGGTGTCCGTTCGGCAACGACTTCGCGTCCTTCGATTTCGTCGGCGCGAATCAGAACATCGTTTCCTTGCCTGCGTACGAGCGAAACCGGAACTTCCTCAAGCCGGTCGTCCTCGGTAAGAACAAGCACCTCATTGGCAGCGTCCAGCGCAGACGCAGGGATTTTTGCGACGCGGTCCAAGGGCGGTTCGTCGGTCATGACCGTGACAAAGTCACCGGGGCGAAACCCTCTCGCGCTGTCGAGCGTGGCAAACAAGAGCCGCCCGGTCTGTCCCTCGCCCACGGTCGCCCCGGCGCGGCTGAGTCGGCCTTGCGCCGTCAGATTGGTTCCAAACACGTCAAGCACGACCGTCACATCGGCGTTTGACAAATCGCCGTCGTCGTCAAGCAATCGGGCAAACTGTTGCGTGGAGACCCGAAACGCAACTTCAAGCGCATCGGCGTCTATCAAACGGGCCAGCTTTTCATTGGACGAGACAAGCCGTCCCTGAACGACCGAAACCTCAGCCAGCGTGCCAGTAAACCCTGCGGTGATCAGCGTGTCATCCAACCGGCGCTGCGCCTCGGCCTCGGCAATCACCGCGCGCGACAGGCGTGTCGTGGCCTGATCTATGCGTGCTTCGGCCTGTGCCACGGCCTGACGCCGCGCCAGAACAGACTGGCGCGCCTGCGCGGCGGCGAGTTCGGCAACTTCGACCGCCGCTGCCGTGCCGACTCCGCGATCCTGCAAATCGCGTTGCCGCTGGAAAGCACGTTCACGCAGAGCCGCCTGATCTTCGGCCGCGGCTTGCTCGTCCTGCGCCAGCACCAACCCGCGCTCGGCCTCGCGCTGCTCTGCCCTGGAGTCTACAATCTCGCTCTGGAGCCGCTGTAGCACCGACTCCGCATCCGTCGGGTCGATCCGCAACATCACCTGACCCTCGGTCACGGTGCCGCCTTCGACAAATTCCGGGGCGATGTCCATCACACGTCCGCCTGCGGCAGCCCGGATCTCCAGCGTTCTCGCGCTTTCGACCTGGCCGAACGCCGTCAACTCCGGTGTAACAGTCCCGAAAGCGACCGGCACGACATTGACCGCGAACACCCGTTCGCGCGCCTCGAAGCTCCTCGGTTCCCGGTTCATGCGATCCTGCACGGCATCGCGCACCTGAACGGCGGCGAAGGCCAGCAAGCCCAGCGTCAAAGACAACAAAAACAGCCCCGTAAGGCTACGGCGCAAAAAGCGCATTGGCGACAATCCTCAGCAACAGGTCTGCTTTACAGATAGCGAGATCTGCATGTTTTCCAATAACACGTCCTTCGTAACACGCAGGATAGCGTTATTTCCGTCGCAAATGTTCATCCAATCTCGGCAATATCTCGACAAAGTTACAAGGACGGTGCCGATAATCGAGCTGAAGGCGCAAAATCTCGTCCCATGCATCCTTGCAGGCTCCGGGGCTTCCGGGCAAGGCAAACAGGTATGTGCCGTTGCGCACGCCGCCGGTGGCGCGGCTTTGCACAGCACTGGTGCCGATCTTCTGAAACGACACCATCGTAAACACAGTGCTGAACGCATCAATTTCTTTCTCGTAGACATCGCGGTGCGCCTCGACCGTCACATCGCGCCCGGTAAGGCCGGTGCCGCCGGTGGAGATCACGACATCCACATCCGAACCGTCACACCAATTGCGCAACTGCGCGGCGATCAGATCACGTTCATCCTGGATGATCTTGCGATCGGCCAAAATATGCCCAGCGTCCTTGATCCGCCCAACAAGCGTGTCGCCCGAGCGATCCTCATCAAGCGCGCGGCTGTCACTCACGGTCAGAACCGCAATGCGGATGGGCACAAAGTACTTGGTGTCGTCGATCCGGCTCATGGGTCAGGCTTTCGATTGTGCGAGGCGGGCTTGCAGATCCAGCAGATCGGCCCAAGTCTCACGTTTGGCGGCGGGGTTGCGCAACAGATACGCGGGATGAAGCATCGGCAAAGCGGGACGGCCCAGCGCCTCAGCCCATTCACCACGCAGCCGCGTGATACCACGTTTGCCAAGCAGGGCCTGACATGAACTGTTGCCCATGACGACCAGAAACTCGGGGTTGGCCAATTCGATATGCCGCTTCAGGAACGGCAGCATCATCGCCATCTCATCAGGTTTCGGATCGCGATTCTGTGGCGGCCGCCACGGCAGAACGTTGGTGATGTAAACGCCGCGCCCGTCCTCGCGATCACGGCCCAGGTCGATCGCCGCCAGCATCTTGTCAAGCAACTGTCCCGCACGGCCGACAAACGGTTTCCCAACGCGGTCTTCCTCGCGACCCGGCGATTCCCCGACAATCATCACGCGCGCGCCGGCGATCCCATCGCTGAACACCAGATTGCGGGCGCCCTTGCGCAGATCGCAATGGGTATAAGCCTGCATCGCTGCCTTCAAAGAGGCAAGATCGCCCGCCCCGCGTGCCGCCGTTTCGGCATCGGCAACCGGATCGGGCGCGGCGACGGGTTGCACAGGTGACACCGGCGCTTGCGCGGTTGAGGCCACGCCAGCCTTGGGAGGCGGGGCGACCTGCTCGAAGCGGTTGACCGGCGCTTCCGAGATCGCCTCGGTCACGCCAAGGTCAACCTGCCATTCCAATGCAGCCCGTGCCGCGTGCCAATCCAGATGCGAATCCATGCGCGTAGCTTATCTCGGCGGCGCGGCACGCAAAAGCGGCGTTGCGGCCTAATTGGCCGCAAACCCCTACATTGGCGGGAACTGACCCGGATACCGTTTCCAGTTCGGCAACATCGCATCAGGATGCTGCTGATAAGTGCCAACCGACACTTTGCTAGAAGGAACCCGAACGACCTGCGGTGCCGCGCGATGGCCGCCCGCACCCACTATGCACCCCTGTTCGACCATCGCCTTGGACAGGGAATCATAGTGCCCCCGCGCCACCGATAGTTGGGCCGACTGGTCGACGCTGATCGGCAGGGCAAGCAGAGCCGGCCAGAAGATCAGCGCGCCGGCGGTAAAGAACACCACGTCGCCCTGCGCCGCGTTGCGCTGCTCGGCGGTAATATGGCGCACATAACCCGCCAGTTTGACGCGTTCTTGATAGAGCTCCTGGCAGGTCGCTCCGCGATAGATGATACTTGGAATATAAGCTGCCGGCACACGGTGCGCCTGTTCCGCGCAAGCCGTAAGAAACAGCGCAGCCCCAAGCATAAGGCCGCTTAACGTTTTATTAAGATACATATTTTCCCCGCAGATTTAGCATCTTCACCTACCCGTGAGCGAGAAATGAAGTCAACCATATGGAGAGTAAAATTTTAGAAAAATCACTACATGTAGTAGACTGATACAGGGGAAACATCGCCGACAGACCTCACGCCGCTTGCTGGTGCCTGACCGAGCGCCTATAAGGCAAAGGCTTGGCTCCGGGACCGAAATATGATCTTCACGCAACGACATCTTCTCGGGATCGAACCCCTCCGCCCGGATGAAATCACCACGCTTCTTGATCTGGCCGATCAATACGCTGACCGGAACAGGACCCGCATGCCCAGCACCGACGTGTTGGCAGGGCTGACGCAGATCAACATGTTCTTTGAAAACTCTACCCGAACGCAGGCCAGTTTCGAACTGGCGGGCAAGCGTCTGGGCGCGGACGTGATGAATATGGCGATGCAGGCATCCTCGGTGAAAAAGGGGGAAACCCTGGTCGATACGGCGCTCACCCTCAACGCGATGCGCCCCGATCTTCTGGTGGTGCGTCATCCCCAATCCGGCGCGGTGGACCTGCTGAGCCAGAAGGTCGATTGCGCCGTGCTGAACGCCGGTGACGGACGCCACGAACACCCGACGCAAGCGTTGTTGGATGCGCTGACGATCCGGCGCGCCAAAGGACGTTTGCACCGTCTGTCCATCGCCATCTGCGGCGATATCGCCCACAGCCGCGTCGCGCGTTCCAATATCATGTTGCTGGGCAAGATGGAAAACCGCGTGCGCCTGATCGGCCCGCCGACGCTGATGCCCTCGGGCATTGCCGAATTCGGAGTCGAAGTGTTCGAGGACATGCGCGAAGGGCTGAAAGACGTGGACGTGGTCATGATGCTGCGGCTGCAAAAAGAACGGATGGATGGCGGGTTCATTCCTTCTGAACGCGAATATTATCACCGCTACGGGCTCGACGCGGAAAAACTTGGCCATGCCAAGGAGGACGCCATCGTGATGCATCCTGGACCGATGAATCGCGGGGTCGAGATTGACGGCACATTGGCGGATGACATCAATCGGTCGGTTATCCACGAACAGGTTGAAATGGGCGTCGCCGTTCGGATGGCCGCAATGGATTTGCTGGCGCGGTCGCTGAAAGAGCGACGCGCAACACAAAACAAGGGAGTGATGGTATGAGCACGCCAATGACGATCAAGAGCAGCGAGCACGGGGTGATCCGGGTGTTCCACATCGATTTGCCACGCGATGCGATCAGCCGGTTCACCAAGCAAGCGGGCACCGGAGAATGGCCGGTCCAATACGCGCTTGGCGCGAAATCGCTGCGCCCATCTTTTGTCGAAGTGGTCGATATCCGCGAATTGGGCGGCATGACGCTGTCGCAATATCTCAGCAGCGCACATGACGTGAACGGGCCGGAATTCGAGTCAATGCGCGCACGCCTGGATGCGCTGACCGGACATGCCCTGATCCTGCCGTCACAAGCCTTTGATCAAACCGAGCAAGAATTGAACATCTCAGCACCTCTGCGTTGGATCGGCACATTCAATGAGCCCAAGCCCACCCCGCGCGGTGCTGCTGTTCACAGCGACTCCGCCAAAGGCGTCGGCGGCGGCACGGCGGCGCCGCAGTCGCAGAAGCAGGGATCGGTGGTCTGGCTCATTGTCAGCATCCTGGCTGTGCTGGCGGTCGGGATCATCCTCGCCAGATTGTTCCTCAACTGACACCGCAGCCGTTCCTGAAAGACCACATGACAGAATTTCATCCGGACAAGACGACCTATATTCGCACACATGCGATGATGGCCGCTGTGGCGATGGCGGGTGCGATGCTCGTTCTCTGGCTGGTGGGAAATCCGCATGTCTGGACCGGCGCGGTCGCCGGTTTCGCCGCCGTCGCGATACGAGGCTGGTACATGGCGTCCGAACTTTTGACCGAAGTGTGGGTTCTGGATAGAAAAAACCTGAGCGGCCCCTATCAACGCACCACCGCGCTCGAGAACATCACCAAACTGCGCACCATTGCCGGTGCGGTTCAAGTGGTCACGCGGAGCGGCGACAAGCACCTCATCAAATATCAGGAAGACCCGCAGGCGGTGATCGCAACGATCAACCAGGCACGCGGAGCGGAGCACGCGACATGACCACGCTCATCACCAACGCCAGATTGGTCAATCCCGAATCACGCACGGTCACCCTTGGCGCGATCCTCATATTGGGCGGTGTGATTGCCGAGGTGTTCGATACACCCGACCCCGAAATCAGCGCCGAGTCCGTGCCCGACGAAGCGCGCATTGATGCGCGAGGGAAATACATCGCACCCGGTATCGTGGATATCGGTGTGAAGATTTGCGAACCCGGTGAACGGCACAAGGAAAGCTACGGCTCCGCCGGGCAGGCGGCGGCGGCGGGCGGCGTGACGACCATCGTCACCCGCCCTGACACCTCACCCGCTGTCGACACGCCCGAAACGCTGGAATTCGTCCGCCGGCGTGCCAATGAAGCGGCCCCGGTGCATGTCTTGCCGATGGCCGCGCTGACCAAGGGCCGACTGGGCCGCGAAATGACCGAGATCGGCTTTCTGATGGATGCCGGTGCGGTGGCGTTTTCCGATTGCGATCGCGTGGTCAGCGACACCAAGGTGCTGTCGCGCGCCATGACGTATGCGCGAGCGTTGGGCGCTTTGATCGTCGGACATCCGCAAGACCCCGTACTGTCTGCCGGGGCGGCCACCACGTCTGGCAAATTCGCCTCGTTGCGCGGTCTGCCGTCGGTGTCGCCGATGGCCGAGCGTATGGGGCTGGACCGTGATATAGCCTTGGTGGAGATGACCGGCGTGCGCTACCACGCAGATCAGATCACCACGTCGCGCGCACTGCCGCCGCTGGACCGCGCCAAGCGCAACGGCTTTGATGTGACGGCCGGGATCTCCATGCACCACCTGACACTCAACGAATTCGACATTGCCGACTATCGGACCTTCTTCAAAGTCAAACCGCCTTTGCGCGCCGAGGATGACCGGGTTGCGATGGTCGAGGCCGTGAGAACCGGCCTGATCGACATCATCGGGTCGTTCCACACGCCTCAGGACGAAGAAAGCAAGCGCCTGCCCTTCGAAGAGGCCGCCAGCGGTGCCGTCGGTCTGGAAACCATGCTGCCGGTGCTCTTGCGCCTGTATCACTCTGGCGAACTGGATCTTCCCACATTGTTCCGCGCATTATCGCTCAACCCGGCGAAACGGCTTGGGCTTGAATGTGGTCGACTGGAAAAGGGCGCACCGGCCGATCTGGTGCTGTTTGATCCGGACAAGCCTATCGTGCTTGATCGGTTCAAGCTGTTGTCGAAATCGAAAAACACTCCCTTTGACGGAGCGCGCTTGCAGGGTAAAGTCTTGCAAACCTTCGTCAACGGAACCTCGGTATATCGGAGCGCCTGATGCCCATGATCGATTCGAGCCCTGCCGTTTTGGCCCTTTGGGCGGTGATTGGCTATGGGCTTGGATCAATTCCGTTCGGTCTGATCCTCACACGCGCCTTTGGGCTTGGCGATCTGCGCGAGATCGGGTCGGGCAATATCGGAGCCACAAACGTTCTGCGCACCGGCAGCAAATCGACCGCTGCCGCGACACTTGTTCTGGACGGGGCGAAAGGCGCGGTTGCTGTCCTTCTGGCGCGCGCACTCGGCGGAGAGGCCGCGGCACAAGTCGCGGCACTTGCCGCATTTCTGGGCCATTGTTATCCGATCTGGCTCGAGTTCAAGGGCGGCAAAGGCGTGGCAACGTTCCTCGGCCTCATGCTCGCCCTGTCATGGCCCGTGGGGTTGTTGTCTTGCGCCACCTGGCTCGCCGCAGCCGCAATCAGCCGTATTTCCAGCCTTTCCGCCCTCGTCGCCGCGTTGTGGTCGCTGCTCTGGTGCCTGTTGCTGGGCAAAGGCGAGATATTCTTTCTCACCCTCGTGCTCGTCGGATTGATCATGTGGCGCCACCGCGCCAACATAAAACGGCTCAGGGCGGGAACAGAGCCGCGCATCGGCGGCTCCAAGGCCTGAACGTTGCACGACGGCTGTCTGACCAGCCGTCGCAATTGTCATTCACTATACGCTATTCGGCCGCATCTCGCTTTGGCAGAACCCAGTCGGGGCGCGGGAAATGGCACGTATATCCGTTTGGAACCCGCTCCAGATAATCCTGATGTTCGGATTCCGCCTCCCAGAAGGCACCAACGGGTTCAACTTCTGTCACGACCTTGCCCGGCCAGACACCCGATGCGTTCACATCGGCAATCGTCTCCAGCGCGCACTCTTTTTGCGCCTCATCGACATAGTAAATCGCGGACCGGTAGCTCATGCCGCGGTCATTGCCCTGACGGTTGAGAGTCGTCGGATCGTGAATCTGGAAAAAGAACTCCAGGATCTCTCGATACGAGATCACATCGGGATCGAAGATGATCTCGATCCCCTCGGCATGTGTGCCGTGGTTGCGATACGTCGCATTATCGACATCGCCGCCGGTATAGCCGACGCGGGTACTTTGAATTCCGGGTTTCTTGCGGATCAAGTCCTGCATCCCCCAGAAACATCCGCCCGCCAAAACTGCACGATCACTCATGCCACGTCCTCCACTTGATCCAGATACTCGCCATAGCCCTCGGCCTCCATGTCATCGCGATGGATGAACCGCAGACTGGCGGAATTGATGCAATAGCGCAGACCGCCCCGGTCCTGCGGCCCGTCGGGAAACACATGGCCCAAATGGCTGTCCCCGTGGGTAGAGCGCACTTCCGTGCGCACCATGCCGTGTGTCATGTCGCGCAATTCGTTCACATGCGCCGGTTCGATCGGCTTGGTAAAGCTTGGCCAGCCGCAGCCCGATTCGAACTTGTCACCCGAGGCAAACAGCGGTTCGCCGCTCACGATATCGACGTAAATCCCGGGCTCTTTGTTATCGAGGTATTCGCCCGTGCCGGGCCGTTCGGTGCCACTTTCCTGCGTGACGCGAAATTGTTCCGGCGTCAGCGTTTCAACCACTGCCGGGTTCTTTTCATACTTGGCCATACCGCCTCCTGTCTGGTCGCTTGAGCACTACAAATGGGGCGCAATCACGCGATGAAAAGGCATGTTACACTACAGTCCGCGTATCGTGAGCCGCAATCCGGGGCCGCCCGGTGGCCTCGACGATGATCCGCGCTTCGACAAAGACCGCCTTGTTTTCGACCTGAGCCTGCGAAATATCTCGCGCGGCTTGCAGATGCACGGTCTGTGCACCCGCGGCTTCGGCCTGCTCTTGCGCATCACGGCGGAGTTGTGCCTCCATCGCGTTCATCGCCGCTTCAAGAGTGTCGAAATCCTGCGGCGCATCGTGCAGATGAGCGCGGAAATGGCCATCGGTCATCACTGTCACCAGCCCTTCCCGCACCATCCGGATTCGCCCTGTGACGGCTCCGATCGCATTTGCGACATCGCCGTGATCTGGCAGCACCGTTTCACAATTGAGGAAATCGCCAACCGCCGGATAGACCGCTTGTGCCGACGCACCGAGTCCGACAACCGGGACGTCGAGCGCAGCGTCTATGCGCACCAACCCTTCGCCGCCACGCAAACCTCGGTGAAGCAAGGCGTCGTTTGCCATCGCGGCTGGATCGAGCGCCCCCTCGGCCGCGAAAGCCGCTTCCAACAACGCCACACCTGTTGCATGGGTCAAGGCGTCGATAATCCGCGCCGCCATCTCTGCTGCGTCTGTTGCATAACGCTTGCCAGCCCCGTCGCAATGGCGCGCCACCAAGGCCAAGGCCTTTTCCGAAGCACTTCGATCCCACCGCGCGAACTGACCCGAAACATGAAGCGCGTCCGTTGGAGTCGCCCCGGCAATCTGCACCAGACCGCGCGACACCAGCAGCCGCAAGGATTGAAGCTCCAGCCGCGAGGGCGCCACAGTTCCCAGCGGCTGCAGATCATCCCCAATTCGGGTCAGCAAGTCTGTAGCTCGTGCTGGCAGCGGTCCGCGCTCCTGATCGGCCACGCGCCGCACAAATCGCGCGTCGAACTTGCCAGCGGTCACGCGCGCCAGCTGCATGTCCAGCGTCCGATGCACAAGGTCCGGTGCGTCATGTGCGATCAACGCAATTGGCAACACACGTTTCGGCCCAAGGCTGACCGTACCGACCAATCCGCCAAGGTTCAGATGCACCTCGCTATCGCCACCCAGCCCATGCGTGTGCATCGCCACCGCTTCGACCATGGTGCGATGCGGGCCGACCCGTGCGCCGTCGGGGTCGATCACTGGCCGCCCGTTGCGCAAAAGAGCGATGTCCGTCGTTGTGCCCCCGATGTCTGAAACAAGCGCGAGGTCCGTTCGCGTCAGCCATCGCGCCCCGACGATGGACGCCGCAGGGCCGCTGAGGATTGTTTCGATGGGTCGCTCCAACGCTTGAGCGGCTGACATCAAGGCCCCATCACCGCGCACCACCATCAGCGGTGTGGCAATACCGAGATCCTGCAAAGCGGTTTGCGCGCGTCCGATCAGGCGGTGCGTCAGACCGATAAGCCGCGCGTTCAGCACCGCGGTCAACGCCCGTTTCGGTCCGCCCAGTTTTGCCGACAGTTCGTGTGAACAGGTGACCGGCTTGCTTGTCGCAAGCCGCACGGCATCGCGCGCCGCCAATTCATGAGATGGGTTGCGCGTTCCGAATTGCGCGGCAATGGCAAACGCCGAAACGTCCTGCGCCGCGGCCCATGCGGCAATTGCGTCAAGATCCAAAGCCGCAACCTCGGCCCCGGAATGAGAGTGGCCGCCAGCAGTCAGCAAGACAGGGTCGCCGTTCAGCGCATCGCCCAGTCCCTGCGCGTCCAGATCGCGCTCGGAAAAACCGATATAGACCAGCGCGACGCGTGCACCCTGCCCCTCGACCAGAGCGTTAGTGGCGAGGGTTGTGGACAAAGACGCCAACGCGATGTCGCAAGGCGCAACTCCGGACACATCAAGCACCCGACGAACAGCCGCACCAACACCCAAGGCCAAATCTTGCCGGGTTGTCAAAGCCTTGGCACTTGCGATCACCGCCTCTTCGTCGCGCATGAGCACCGCATCTGTATAGGTGCCGCCGGTGTCCACACCCAACAGGATTGCCACGCCGTTACTCCTGCATTACCGCCCAGCGCGCGGCATCGGCCACGGTTGGATCCTCGTCCTCAGTCAGATCGCGTGCCACGTCGCGCAACCGGGCAGAGCCTGAATTGCCTATGGCGTAAAGCACATTGCGCACAAATCGACCGCGCCCCACACGTTTGACCGGAGAACCGGAAAACAGCGCGCGGAACGCTGCATCGTCCAGCTTCGCCAAATCCGCCAAATTGGGTGCCAGCAAATCGTCTCGCGCATGATACTTGATCTCGGACGCACGCGACGCAAACTTGTTCCAGGGACACACCGCCAGGCAGTCGTCGCAACCATAGATCCGGTTGCCCATCAATCCGCGCAAATCCTCATCTACCGGGCCATGATGCTCGATCGTCAGGTAAGAAATGCACCGGCGCGCATCAACTTGGTACGGCGCGGGAAACGCATCGGTGGGGCAGACATCAAGACAGGCCCGACACGATCCGCAATGATCGACTTCCGCCGGGTCCGGCGTCAGATCAAGCGTGGTGAACACCGACCCGATGAAAAACCACGATCCAAGGTCACGCGACACCAGATTGCTGTGCTTTCCCTGCCACCCCAGTCCGGCCGCCTGACCAAGCGCCTTTTCCGGAACCGGCGCCGTATCGACAAAAACCTTCACCTCGCCGCCCGCCTCGGCGATCAACCAGCGCGCCAACCGTTTCAACCGTTTCTTGGCGACATCGTGATAATCGCGGTTCTGCGCATAAACCGAGATCGCCGCCTGCTCTGGTTGATCGAGGATTGCCAGAGGATCATGCGCGGGTGCGTAATTTTCGGCCAGAACGATCACCGAACGGGCCTCGGGCCAGAGAACATGAGGTGCGCCGCGCCAATGCGTGCGCTCGGCCAGCCACCCCATTTGGCCATGATATCCGGCATCAAGATAGGCGTGGAGTCGCGATGGCACATGCGGCACATCCCAGGGGCGACATATTCGGCAGGCGGCAAAGCCCTCTTCAATCGCCTGGGCTTTCAGGCGTTCGGTCAAATCGCACATTCCGCCGCCCCTTTCACAGACTCAAAATTCAACGCGCTAGAAATCAAGATCCGCATAATGCGACGGTGGCGGAAAGCCCGGAACCTGATCTGCCAGAATCGACCGGAACGCTGGCCGCGACTTGATCTTGGCATACCAGTCCTTGACCACCGCACTGCGATTCCAATCAACGTCGCGGATATAGTCCAATGACGACAAATGAGCGGCAGCCGCGAAATCCGCCAGTGTCATCGTGTCTCCGGCCAGCCACCGGCGATGATCAAGTAGCCATGCCATGTAATCCAGATGATACTTGATCGCCTTGGCCCCGGATTTTACATTTCCCGAATCCGGGAAACCCTGTTTCGTGACTTTCTTGTTCACCCGTTCATACAAGAGCTTGGACGTCACCTCGTGGTGGAACTTGTCATCGAACCACCCGATCAAGCGCCGCACCTCATAGCGTGCCTCGGAAGAACGGGGCATCAAAGGCGGTTCGGGGTACTTTTCTTCGATATACTCACAGATCGCGGCGCTTTCGGCCATCGTTCGACCGTCGATCTTGAGAACCGGCACTTTCGCCGCCGGATTGCGGCGCAGGAAATCCGGGTCTTTCTCCCAATACCGCTCTTCGACCAGTTCGCATTCGATCTTTTTTTCCGCAAGGCTCAGCCGCACTTTTCGGCAGAACGGAGACAGCGGAACATGATAGAGTTTGGCCATGCCGGGCAAGTCCTGATGGTGGTCGAAACCATGCCTAATTGCCGCGAAGCGGAGTACAATACAATGGCCCGACTGCGGTTTGCGACAACGCGCGCGGTTTTCGTCTCATCTATGCGACGACCCGGCGCCAGACCCCGCCTGAATGAACAGCCTTCGAAATTCCCTTTGGTTTACTGCAACTGCGCCTTTCACGCACTCGGCAAGTTCCTCACCCCTCGAAACAGGCCGCGCGACCGTCTGCCTTGATCGTCTCGGCCCCGGCACGGATCGACGCGGCGCGGCGTTGCACGAAATTGCTTGGACGCGACGCCGAACGGTCTTTGGGCGACGGCAGCACCGCGGCAAGACGCGCCGCCTGAAGCGCCGTCAAATCCCGTGCGTCAACGCCAAAATAGTGCACCGCTGCCGCCTGAACGCCGAACACGCCCTCGTCGAACTCGGCAATGTTCAGATACACTTCCAAGATGCGCCGCTTTGACCACATCGCTTCCATCATCGGTGTCAAACCCGCTTCGAGTGCCTTGCGCACCCAGGAGCGGCCCTGCCAGAGATAGACATTCTTGACCACCTGTTGGGATATGGTCGACGCTCCCCGCGCGCCTCCGGCCTCTATCGCTGCCTGAATTGCGGCGACATCAAACCCCCAGTGCAGACAGAAATTCGCATCCTCTGCCGCCACGGCAGACCGCATCATCACCGGTGCAATCTGGCTCGCCGCAACCCAAGTGTGATCCACTGGCTCGTTCAGCCGCCTGCCCTCTGACCACATCGTGTGGGTCGTTGGTGGATTGACCACCCCAAACAGCGCGACCATGGCCACAGCCAGAACAACCAAAGCGATAAACCCACGGAGCGTCCAGCGAACCGTCCAGCGATACGGCGCAAGAATGCGATCCACCAGCGAAGGCGGCTTCGTGTTGCGCTTGCGGGACCGCTTCGGCTTGTTCAGTCGAGGTTCCTGCGGCGCGGATTGTTCTGATTTACCACCTGCCATCGCAGGCACCTTAGGCGCTGGCATCATCCAAGAAAACATCCGTCACATTTTATCGTCCCCGCTTGTGGCATTGCACTTTGGCCCGCCCGTGGCTCATGCGAGGCAAAACCAAGAAAGAGAGACGTTTACATAGGCTTTCCGCCGCAAAATTTGGAGGGAACTCCAGCAAGCTAATGCCCGATCATATCGCGATACATGCGGGCCACAGGGTCTGTTTCGAGAGACACATCCGCGAAGTCCACAACCGCGCCCATCGGAACCGCGCGGGTCAGCGTCACACCTTGCGCCAACCCGATCGGTAACGCGGCCCCGGCGCGGGAAAGCGGCAATGCCTTGCCGTAGACGGTATATCCGCCCTCTCCGTCCAGCACCTCGCCCGCTTTCAAGTCGCGCTTGGCGACCGAGGCGACTGTGCCACGCACCTCCTGCGTTTGGCCCGTGGGTTCATGGCGCAGTGCCGCACTCAAGACCGAGATCGACAACTCCAGTCCGATGAGGTGGAAGGGCTTGTACATGGACGCGTACCGCCCGGTCGAATCGGTGGGCATACCGTATTGCCGGAAACAGGCCGCCGCATAGTCGTTCGGTGCCTCCAGTACCACATAGACGCCCCAGCGAAGATCGCGGAAGACCGGGCGACCGTCACGTTCGATTGACGAGACCGTTTCGACCATGCCGGTGCCTTCAAGCTGCCCACCCACTGCCTTGGGACGCAGCACATGGGCCAGATCGTCAACGCCGCAAGGCGGAAACGCGAGCCCTTGGCTCGGGACGTTCAAGCCACAGGCATTGGCGATGGCAACCATTTCGATCGCGCTCTTGGTGCCATCCAGAAAGGAGTTGAACATCTGCGGGTTCATCCCCGCCGCCTTGGCCTCCTCCGGTGTCAGACCGTAATGCGCCCACACGTCATCCGGCGTGACCTGATGATAGGCGGGTAGATACTTCGTACCCTTGCCAGCCGCCGCAACGGTGAATCCTGTGGCACGCGCCCAATCGACCATTTCCGCCACCAGCGCCGGCTGATCGCCATAGGCCATGGAATAGACGACACCCGCCGCCTTTGCTTCCTTTGCCAGCATCGGACCGACCAGGACATCCGCCTCGACATTGACCATTACCACATGCTTGCCAGCCGCCATCGCAGCGCGGGCATGTGCAATTCCGGCGCGCGGATGGCCGGTGGCTTCGATCACGACATCGACATCGTCGCGCGCCGCCAGTTCCGCGCCATCCTCGACAAATGCTGTGCCATCAATGCGGCTCGTATCCCAGCCGACGGCAGCACAGGCTGTGCGTGCGCGGTCCGTATCAAGATCGGCAATCGCGGTCACTTCCAGCCCGGCGATCGTGGGAACCTGACTGAGGAACATGGAGCCGAATTTCCCGGCGCCAATCAATCCGGCGCGCACTGGTGTGCCCCGATCCTTCGCTTCAGCCGCCAGTTTTGCCAGATTCATCCCGTTGCCTCCTCGCGACCCATCTCCGCTACACTAAGACCGCGAAGGCCTTGCAAGTCCATAACTCGACATGAAAAAGCCCGGCAGAAACCGGGCTTTTTCCATAGCTGTCGTAGTCGGTTTATTCCGCCGGAACGGCCGCGTCTTCCACGCTCAGGGGGTGGGTGATCTTGTCAAGCATCTCTCTGGGGCAGATTTGAAGGAAATTGCCGATTTCAAGGCTCCAGTGTTGCAGGATGTCCTGTCCCTTGCGGCTGCCGGTCTCCGCAACGTGCTGCTCGATCAGACCCTTTAGCTGATCTTCCCAATGTTGCACGCTCACCGGACACGTGACGATGCTGTCCATATTCATCAAAGGCTGCGCACACCCTTCGGGATCATAAAGATAGGCCATCCCTCCGGTCATGCCTGCACCGAAATTCGCGCCGATTTCACCCAGGATCACCGCGACACCGCCGGTCATGTATTCACAGCCGTTCGATCCACATCCTTCGACCACAACCTTCGCGCCGGAATTGCGAACTGCAAACCGCTCTCCCGCGCGCCCGGCGGCGAACAGATAGCCGTCTGTCGCACCGTAAAGCACGGTGTTGCCGATGATCGTGTTATCCGCCGCCACCAGCGGCGACATCATCCGGGGACGCACGACGATCATGCCGCCGGACAGCCCCTTTCCAACGTAGTCATTTGCATCGCCCGACACTTCCAGTTTCAAACCCGGAGCTGCAAATGCGCCCAACGATTGACCTGCAGAGCCGGTCAATTTCACCGTCAGGTGATCAGGCTGCAAGGAGTTCCGCATGCCAAACGCCCGCACGATATGGCTCGACGTGCGCGTCCCGACAGTTCTGTCGGTGTTCTGCACGGCATAAGAGAGCTGCATCTTCTCGCCATCCTCAAGAAACCGCGCGGCATCGCGCACGATCTCGGCGTCAAGCGTATCAGGCACCGCATTGCGGGGACGGTTGCGGTCGTAGACAATGTCGTCCGACCCATCGACCCGGATCAGCAACGGGTTGAGATCAAGATCGTCCAGATGGTCCGATCCCCGGCTGACCTGTGACAGAAGATCGGCACGCCCGATCACGTCTTCCAAGGATCTTGCGCCGATGGAGGCGAGGATCTCGCGCACTTCCTGTGCGTAAAACGTGATGAGGTTCACCACCTTGTCGGCACTGCCGGTAAACTTCGCGCGCAGATCCTCGTCCTGTGTACACACGCCCACCGGGCAGGTGTTGGACTGGCACTGGCGCACCATGATGCACCCCATCGCGATCAGCGCGGCGGTGCCGATACCGTATTCCTCGGCCCCGAGCATCGCGGCCATGACAATATCGCGCCCAGTGCGAAGGCCGCCATCGGTGCGCAGGGTCACACGATCCCTGAGCTTGTTCATCGACAGAACCTGATGCGCCTCGGTCAGCCCCATCTCCCACGGCAGGCCGGCATGTTTGATCGACGTTGCGGGCGACGCACCCGTGCCGCCATTATGGCCGGAAATCAGGATGATATCCGCCTTAGCCTTGGCCACACCTGCGGCGATTGTGCCAACACCGGAGGACGCGACCAGCTTGACCGTCACCTTGCAGCGCGGATTGATCTGCTTGAGATCGTAGATCAGCTGCGCCAGATCCTCGATGGAATAGATATCGTGATGCGGCGGCGGGGAAATCAGCGTGACGCCCTTGGTCGAGTGGCGCAAGCGGGCGATCAGGTCAGTCACCTTCATCCCCGGCAACTGGCCTCCCTCACCGGGCTTGGCGCCCTGCGCGACCTTGATCTCCAGCTCTTCGCATTGGTTCAGGTATTCGGCGGTCACTCCGAACCGGCCCGACGCCACCTGCTTGATCTTCGCCGACGGGTTGTCGCCGTTCGATTCCGGCACGAAATGTGCCGGGTCTTCACCGCCCTCGCCGCTATCGGACTTTGCCCCGATCCGGTTCATCGCCACGTTCAGCGTCTTGTGGGCTTCCGGACTCAACGCTCCAAGCGACATGCCCGGAGTCACGAACCGCTTGCGGATCGAGGTGATGCTCTCCACCTGCTCCAGCGGGATCGGCGCGCCCAACGGCTTGATCGCCAAGAGGTCGCGCAGATGAATCGGCGGGTTCGCTTGCATCGCCTTGGAATAGGTCTTCCAAAGCTCATAGCTCGCCTTGTTGCACGCCATCTGCATCAAATGCATCGTCTGCGCGCCCCATGCGTGCGTCTCGCCGCTTTTGCGCGCCTTGTAAAAGCCGCCGATGGGCAGCACATCCTGACCACCGCGAAAGCCCAGCGCATGAACCTGCTCGGCCTTGCGTTGCAGACCGTTCAGACCAATGCCCGAGATTCGCGACAGGATACCGGGGAAGTATTCAGCACACATGGCGCGGCTCAGGCCGACAGCCTCAAAGTTCAAACCGCCCCGATAGGACGAGACCACCGAGATGCCCATCTTGGACATGATCTTGAGCAGCCCCTGATCAATCGCTTCGCGGTACTTCGCAACCGCTTGCGTCAGTGATAGGTCGAGCAATCCGCGATTGATCCGGTCGGCCAGCGAATCCTCGGCCAGATAGGCGTTGACCACTGTCGCACCGGCACCAATCAGAACGGCAAAGTAATGCGGATCGATGCATTCCGCCGACCGCACGTTGAGCGAACAAAACGTCCGCAGCCCCTTGCGTGTCAGATGGCTGTGTACCGCGCTTGTGGCAAGGATCATCGGAATTGCGATCTTGTCGGTGTCGCAGTGTTCGTCGGTCAGGATGAGATGGCCCGCACCCGATCGAACCGCATCCTCGGCCTCGGACCGCACCCGTTCCAACGCCACTTGGAGGGCACGCGGATCATCTCCCGCTGGGAACGTGCAGTCGATTTCGCCAAGTGACCTTTTGAACTGGCCGATCAAGGCCTTGAACTGCGCATTGCCGACAAACGGGCTGTCCAGCACCAGAATTTCGGTCTGCGCGCTGCTTTCGTCGAGCACGTTCTTGAGGTTGCCGAACCGCGTCTTGAGGCTCATCACGCGAAATTCGCGCAAGCTGTCGATTGGCGGGTTTGTCACCTGGCTGAAATTCTGACGGAAATAATGTGATAGCGGACGGTACTTCTTGGACAAGACGGCGGACGGCGTATCGTCGCCCATCGACGCCAATGCCTCTTTCCCGTCCTCGGCCATCGGAGCCAGAATCTGCTCCAGTTCCTCAATCGTATATCCCGCAGCGATCTGGCGGCGGCGCAGTTCGGCGCCTTCAAAGTTTGCCGTCTCGGTCACGCTGGCCAGTTCCCTGTCCATCTCGTGAATCTTGCCGACCCATTCGCCGAACGGGCGGCCCGCTGCCAGCTTGTCCTTGATCTCCACGTCCCGGTAAAGCTTGCCCTCGGCCATATCCACGGCCAGCATCTGCCCCGGTCCAAGCGCTCCCTTTTCACGCACGGTGCCCTCGTCAATGGGCACCATCCCGGCTTCTGATCCGGCGATCAGCAAACCATCGCCCGTCACGACATAGCGCATCGGGCGCAACCCGTTCCGGTCAAGCCCGGCACAGACCCAGCGGCCATCGGTCATCGCAAGCGCCGCGGGGCCATCCCACGGCTCCATCACGCTGTTGCAGTAGGAATACATATCACGCCAGGTCTGCGGCAGTTCGACGGCTTGCTTGGACCACGACTCAGGCACCAGCATCGTCTTGGCCATCGGCGCATTGCGGCCTGCGCGCACCAGCACCTCGAACACCGCATCCAGAGCGGCGGAATCCGATGCCCCGGTGGCGATGATCGGCTTGATGTCGTCGGCCATGTCACCGAACGCCGAGGACGCCATGCGGATCTCGTGGCTTTTCATCCAGTTGATATTGCCCTTGAGCGTATTGATCTCGCCATTGTGGGCCAGCATGCGAAACGGTTGTGCCAGCCACCATTGCGGAAAGGTGTTGGTGGAATAGCGCTGATGATAAATCGCAAAAGCGCTCTCGAACCGCTCGTCCTGGAGGTCGGGATAGAATTCCGCCACCTGCTCGGCCAGCATCATGCCCTTGTAGATGATCGACCGGCACGACAGCGACGCGATATAAAGATGCCCGACACCGGCAGCAGCCGCGGCTTTCTCGATGCGGCGGCGAATGACGTAAAGCTCGCGCTCGAAGGTTTCTTCGTCGACTCCCTTGCCATTGGTGATCAGGATCTGCTCGATCTCGGGGCGCGTCGCGTTGGCCTTTTCGCCCAGACAATCAATGTTCACCGGAACGTGGCGCCAACCATAGATGTAATAGCCCATGCGCAGGACTTCGGTTTCCACGATGGTTCGGCAGATTTCCTGCGCGCCCAGATCGGTGCGCGGCAAGAATACCTGCCCGATCGCCATCAATTCATCTTCGCGCGGCGTGTGGCCAGTGCGTTTGATCTGGTCGTAGAAGAACGACACCGGGATTTGCACATGGATGCCAGCGCCGTCGCCGGTCTTGCCATCCGCATCCACAGCGCCCCGGTGCCAGATTGCCTTGAGCGCGTCGATCCCGGCTTCGACCACCTTGCGGCTGGCCGATCCGTCAAGTGAAACAACCAGGCCCACACCGCAAGATGAGTGTTCATCTTCCTCGGAATAAAGCCCGTTCTCTGCCATCCACTTGCGCTTGGCTTCCTCGGCAGCAACCCAGTCTGCGTCATATTTGATCATTGGTATCCCTCCTCAGGGGCTCGCCTGCAAAAGCGCGTTGCGCCGTCACGCGAGCGTCGTCATTGAAATATTATTCCGCCGCGACGGCACTGGCGCCGTTGAGCTGCTGCATCACTGCCTCGGCGCAGTCGCGCCCGTCGCGAATGGCCCAAACCACCAGCGACGCTCCGCGCACGATATCGCCAACGGCATAGACGCCGGGAAGATCGGTGGCTCCGGTGGTGAACTCGGCCTTGATCGTACCCCATCGGGTTACCGGCAATTCCGGCACATCCCAAAGCGTCGGCAAAGCCTCGGGCTCAAAGCCCAGTGCCTTGATGACGATATCGGCCGGTTTCATATAGTCGGACCCTTCAATCATCTCGGGCATCTGGCGTCCGGTGGCGTCGGGCAAACCAAGACGCATGCGTTGCACCATCACCCCTTCGACAGGATCGCCAACAAACCCCATCGGAGCGGTCAGCCACTCGAACTGCACACCTTCCTCCTCGGCGTTCTGCACTTCGCGCTGGCTTCCCGGCATGTTGGCACGGTCGCGGCGGTACAGGCATTTGACGCTTTCCGCCCCTTGGCGGATCGCGGTGCGGACGCAATCCATCGCCGTATCGCCGCCGCCAATCACCACCACCTTCTTGCCCTCAGCATTCAGGGCGCCGCTGTCATATTCCGCAACATCATCGCCAAAGCTCTTGCGGTTCGACGCGGTAAGATAATCCAGAGCCTTGATGATGCCATCGGCTCCTGATCCGGGCCCGCCCAGATCGCGCGATTTGTAAACGCCGGTTGCGATGATCACCGCGTCATGTTTGGCGCGAAGATCGGCAAACGAGATATCCTCGCCAACATTGCAATCCAGCCGGAACGTCACACCGCCCTGCTCGAGCTGCTGATTCCTGCGCATCACCACGGGCTTTTCAAGTTTGAACCCCGGAATACCATAGGTCATAAGACCGCCAGCGCGATCATAGCGATCATAAACCGTCACCTGCACACCCTGACGGCGCAGCACATCCGCAGCCGCCAGACCGCCCGGTCCCGCGCCGATGATTCCAACGCTTTCAGCACGTTCCTGTAATGGCGCAATGGGCTTGACCCAGCCTTCGTCCCAAGCGGTATCGGTGATGTATTTCTCGACTGCACCAATCGTGACGGTGCCGTGACCCGACTGCTCGATCACACAATTGCCTTCGCACAAACGGTCCTGCGGACAAATGCGGCCACAGATTTCAGGAAAGGTGTTTGTGGCCTGGCTCAACTCATAGGCCTCTTGCAAGCGCCCCTCGGCCGTCAGACGCAGCCAGTCGGGTATGTTGTTGTGCAGCGGGCAATGTGACTGGCAGTAAGGAACACCGCACTGCGAACACCGGCTGGCTTGCTCTTTCGCCTTGGCGTCAGCGTATTCGGCGTAAATCTCGTGAAAATCTTCGCGCCGCGCCTGCGCATCGCGTTTCAGCGGCATATCGCGCGCAACCTTCACAAACTTCAACATCGGCTGATGGGCCATCGACTTATGTACTCCCTGCGTCTGGTTGAGACGACGTACACCAATCCAAAACGAAATTATAGTAAATAGTGCTGACCTATTTTCCTTTTTTTTGGTCTCACATTGATAATGCACGCCATTTTTTCACGCTTTTAGGTCCGATACGGACTTAAATTAGGACTTTCTATCTAATCTTAACGGATTATACCCGTGATCAACCTCGATCCGGCGCGTAACCTATGGCACTGACACACCTGCTCATACTGGCGTTGATCCAGGGAATTACCGAATTTCTTCCGATTTCGTCTTCCGGACATTTGATTCTCCTGCCCAATCTGACCGGAATCGAGGATCAGGGCCAAACGCTGGATGTGGCTGTTCACGTCGGAACGCTTCTCGCCGTGGTGTTGTTTTTCTGGTCGGATGTGAAGATCGCGGCCAAGGGGTTCGCCCCGTTGCTCAAGGGCCAACTCGACACCCAAGGTGCGGTCTGGGCTGTTTGCCTCCTGATCGCGACAGTTCCGGTCGTGGTTCTCGGCCTTGTCTTGACGCTGACCGGATACGCCGATGCGCTCCGTTCGACCGCAGTCATCGGGTGGGCCATGCTGGTGTTCGGCGTCGTCCTTTATTGGGCCGATCAGACGGGTGCGACCGCGAAGCAAGCCTCTGACTGGACGGTGAAGGACGCCCTGATCATGGGGCTGTGGCAGGCCATCGCGCTTATTCCCGGCACGTCAAGGTCCGGCATCACGATCACGGCGGGCCGGCGCCTCGGGTATGACCGCGAGAACGCCGCGCGCCTGGCGATGCTGATGTCGATCCCCACGATCATCGCATCCGGCACGTTACTTGGTCTGGAAATGCGACACGAAGCGGACGTCGCCATCCTCAAGGACGCCGCCATCGCTGCGGGTTTTGCGTTTGTGGCCGCATTGGGGGCGCTTGCGCTGATGATGCGACTGCTCAAATCCACCAGCTTCACGCCCTACGTCGTGTATCGTGTGGTGGTTGGGGTGATCTTGCTGATTATTGCGTATTCGTAAAAGTCGCGGATCAAACCCGATGATAGGGCGACCCGGCGGCGATCGTCGCGGCGCGATACAATTGTTCGGCCAGCATCACCCGAACCAGCTTGTGCGGCCACACCATCTTGCCGAACGACAGCAGAAGATCAGCCTCGGACCGTAAAGATGGATCAATCCCGTCCGCGCCGCCGATCACAAACGCCACATCGGATCGGCCTTGATCCGCCCACTTGCGCAATTGGTCGGAAAAATCCGGCGACGACAAAACGCGGCCACGCTCGTCAAGACACACCGTGACACTGCCGGAAGGCAAGGCATCCCGCAGCAGCACCGCTTCCGCTGCCAAGCCGCCGCCCTTCTTGTCCTCAACCTCGACCTCGGTTCCGGTGCGCCAGCCAAGAGCGCGCCCGGTCTGACCAAAGCGCGCCATGTAATCGTCGACGAGGGCACGTTCTTCAGAGCGGCCCGCAAGCCGCCCTACGGCGCGCAGATGAACGCGCATGTCAGTTGGCCTGGGCCGTCCCCGCCGGGAGCCACATCTTTTCCAACTGGTAGAATTCCCGGACTTCGGGCCGGAACACGTGAACGATCACATCGCCAGTGTCGATCAGCACCCAATCACCGGTTTCCTTGCCTTCGATCTTGGCCAGAACACCGTGGTCCGCTTTCAGCTTGTCCACCAGTTTCTCGGCGATCGAAGACACCTGACGGGTCGAGCGACCGGAGCAGATAACCATGTAATCGCCGATTGACGTCTTACCGCGCAGGTCGATCTGCACGATTTCCTCGGCTTTGCTGTCTTGAAGTTCCGCAAGAATTGCCGCGAGCAACGCGTCGCTGGCAGTTCGGTTTCCGGGCGTGCCGTTCATCGGCAGACCCCCGTGTGTGGCATGAGCCACATCGGTATGAAGAGACAGGACATCGTCCTCCTAATAAAGCGCGCCGATACAATTCTGGCGCTGGATGCATTCAAATTAACATCGCCCATGCGGTTTCTCAATGACTGCGACAAAATAGGGCACTCAGGCGCCATAGGGCACCCAGACCGTCTTCACCTCTGTGGCTGCATCAAGAAAGACCACGCCTTCACCATCCGCGCCCATCCAGTCGCGATTTCGGCCGTTGTTGACCCACGTGCGCTTGAGGTTCTGCGCCGCGCCTCTTTCGATCTCGGCTGAAAGATCGGAGGACGAGAAAGACCAAACGGCCTCGACATCCATATGACTGGCCAGCGTCGGCACAAGCTCTGCATGACGACCCGTTAGAATGTTGACCACGCCGCCGGGTACATCGGACGTGTCCAGGATTTGATAAAAATCGGTCGCCGCCAGAGGATAGGGCTCGGACGCAACCAGAATCACCCGGTTCCCCATCGCTAGGGCCGGTGCCAATACGGACACCAACCCAAGCAGCGGATGATCGTCCGGGCAAAACGCACCGATCACACCGCAGGGTTCTCGCATCGCCAGGGCGACTCCACGCAGCGGAACCTGCGCGACCCGCCCGTCGAACTTGTCTGCCCAGGCTGCATAGGTGAACAGCCGGTTCACCGACGCATCAACTTCACTCGCGCCGGAACGGCCACCGGTCATTCGGTTGAGCGACTTGGCGAATTCGTCTTTGCGCGCCGCAAGGTTCTCGGCGATGTAGTAGAGGATCTGGGCTCGCAGATGCGCCGTCGTCGCCGCCCAACCTACGGCACCGCGCGCCGCCTCGACAGCGTTGCGAACGTCCTTGCGATTGGCCAGTGGCGCTTGCCCGATCAACTTGCCTGGCTTGGTGAAAACTTCGTAGGCATAGCCGCCATCGGGGCGCGCCTGCTTGCCACCGATATAAAGTTTTGCCGTCCGGTCTACCGCTTGCGGCTCTGTATCGGACCCGCTGCTGAACCCTTCGATCCGTCGCAGGGCCTTGGTCGTACCTGACGGCCTGGTGTAGACCATCATTCCTTCCGGCCCCCCCTCACGCCCGAACCCGCTTTCGCGCAGACCTCCAAACGGGGCGGCAGCATCGAACATGTTTGTGCCGTTCACCCAAACGACCCCAGCGGCGAGTTTCGGCGCGATGTCCAAGGCGACGTTGATGTTCTCGCTCCACAGCGTCGCCGCCAGCCCGTAACGCGTGTTGTTGGCAACCTCGACCGCCTCGGACGGCGTGCGGAAGGTTGTTCCGACAAGCACAGGACCAAAGATTTCTTCCTGCATCAGGGGATCGGCGCTGCTTAAACCGGTGATCAGCGTCGGCGGATAAAAGCAACCGCTCTCCGGCATTTCGCACGCTGCCTGATACGTTTCGCCGGCGGAATTGTCCGCAACCAGTCGCTTGATCGTCTCCAGCTGCTTGGGATCGACGATAGCCCCGACGTCAATTGATTTGTCCAAGGGCGAGCCGACGCGCAGCTTGTCCATCCGTGTGCGCAGCTTGGTATAAAACCGCTCCGCCACACCTTCCTGCACCAACAGCCGCGACCCGGCGCAACAGACCTGGCCCTGATTGAACCAGATTGCATCGACCAGACCTTCGATCGCGGAATCCAAGTCGGCATCTTCGAACACGATGTAGGGAGATTTCCCGCCAAGCTCGAGTGTCAGCGACTTGCCACTGCCTGCCGTCGCCTCGCGGATGCGCCGCCCGACCGCCGTCGATCCGGTGAACGCGACCTTGTCGACGTCGGGATGCGTGACAATCATCTCGCCGACCGCTCCATCTCCGGTCACGATGTTGACCACGCCTTTGGGAAGCCCGGCCTGTCGACAGATATCCGCAAACAGCAGCGCCGTGAGCGATGTATATTCCGCCGGTTTCAACACCACCGTGTTGCCCGCCGCCAGTGCAGGCGCCACCTTCCAGGACAGCATCAGGAGCGGAAAGTTCCAGGGAACAACCTGACCGCACGCCCCATGCGCGACGCGCCCGGCACATTGCGTCTCGAACAGCTGCGCCTGACCTGCGTGATAATAGAAATGCCGCTGCGCCAAAGGGATGTCGATGTCGCGGCTTTCGCGGATCGGCTTGCCGTTGTCCAAGGTCTCGAGCACGGCGAACAGGCGTGCATGTTTTTGCAACAGTCGCGCCAAAGCATAGATATAGCGCGCGCGTCCCGGCCCGCCCAGCTTTGCCCAGCCCGCCTGCGCCTTGCGGGCCGCCGCGACCGCCGCATCGACATCGGCCTGGCTTGCCTGAGTGATTTGGGCCAGAACCTCACCTGTAGCGGGGTTTCGGCTTTCGAACACCTCGCCGGGTTCGGTCATCGTCCCGTCGATGAAATGGCCGAACCGAGCCCCCTGATCGACCACCCACGCCAAGGCATCTCCGGCGCTCTCGGGTGCCGTTCCATAGTCCATGCTCTCGAAAATCTCTTGCACGCTCATGGCTTCTTCTCTTCAAAAATATGCAAATTCAACATCAGCCGATGGGATGACGCCACGAGGCCGAATACGCCCCGGTCACATGGTGTTCCAATTGACGTTCGATATCACCCAAAAGCGACGACGCCCCGAACCGGAAAAGGTCGTTTTGCAACCACCTGTCGCCAAGTTCTTCCTTGATCAGAGCCAGATAGACCAACGCATCCTTGGCTTTCGAAATTCCGCCCGCAGGCTTGTAACCGATACGAATGCCGGTTGCTTCGAAATACTCGCGGATGGCGCGAATCATCACGAGTGATACCGGCAGCGTCGCGTTCACGCTTTCCTTGCCGGTCGAGGTCTTGATGAAATCCGCGCCCGCCATCATGCAAACAAGCGACGCCCGCGCGACATTCTGCAACGTGCCCAATTCACCCGTCGCCAGAATGGCCTTTACATGCGCGTCACCGCAGGCTGCGCGAAACGCTTGCATTTCGTCGTAAAGCGCCTGCCAGTCGCCGGTGAGCACATGACGCCTCGAAATGACGATGTCGATCTCGCCAGCGCCGGCTTTTACGCTCTCTCCGATTTCCGCCAGCCGCAAATGAAACGGGGACAGGCCCGCCGGAAAACCGGTGCTCACGGCGGCCACCGGAATGCCCGACCCATCCAAAGCGTCCACCGCAGACGCGATCATGTCGTGATAGACGCAGACCGCTCCAACGGTCAGACCTTCCATGCCCAGCGCCTTCAACAGATCGCTGCGCACAGGCTGACGCGCCTTGGCGCAAAGCCGGTTGACCCGGCCAACCGTATCGTCCCCCGCCAATGTCGTCAGGTCGATGCACGTGATCGCCCGGCACAGCCACGCCGCCTGATACTCTTTCTTCACAGATCGCCGCCCCGGCAGCGATGCTGCACGGCGTTCGATCGCGGAGCGATTCGCCGTCGCCCGCATCACCCAGTCCAGATCCAGCGGCATTCCCGGATTGCGCGGATCAACGGTTTGCGGCAAATGCGCGGCCTTGGTGTGCATGTCTGTCTGGGTACCTGTCGCGGTTGTGTGCATGAATGTGTCCAAATAGCCTGAGGTCGATGCTGACATGCGCCTGCCACAACGGCAAGGACTACGCCGCGTAGGACGCATGATCCATCGGCCTGTTTACCTGATCAAGTTCGAAAACCAGCGTTTGAACCCGTTTTTCTGCGGCCGCAGGATCGGCAGATGCAGGATGCGCGCCTTGGGCTGATCGGAGTAGATCACTTCGGACCCCTCAAAGACGCGCTTGTTGAATTGCGGCGGCAGGACGTAAAACCGCAAATCCGCATCCCACAGCAATTCGCGAAACGTCACTTGATCGACACGAAACCCGGCCTCGTCAAACGCGCGCGCCCAGGATTCGAAAAAGGCGGTTGTCTTGTCGTTCTTGCGATACAGCAACACGCCGGTGTTGATCTCGGGAAAACTTTCCGGCAGTTCCTTGCGCCACACTTTCAAATGGCGGGGCCGGTGCCAAAGCACCACATGCGCGCCGCACAGATCGAAGTTTTGCAACAGGCCGAACAACGGCGACAGATCGGCGCGAATGATGGTGTCGTTGTCCAGAAACAGCGTTTCCTGAAACGGGCTGTCCTGCAACACCGCCGTTTTGGGTCGCTTCAACCCGTCGGGAATTACGAATGATCCGTCAAATCCGCTGGTATCATCGCCTGCTGAACACCAGATCACACAAGGCAGATCGGGATTGTGCTTTTTGACCGAAGCGGCCGACCGGCGTGCCACATCCACATGGGCCTTGCCCCACGCAACATAAACCACACCGCGCTGTGCCTGTTCGTCCGCCATCGTCACCTCTGCCGCTTGACGCCCTGCCGCGCCTCGTGTCTGCACTATCATCATGTTGCGCCAAACACAGCCAGATCACAGCGGTTTTTTGACCGATATCGCAACCCGTTCCCTGACCGGGGGCGCGCTCTTGCTGACGGCGCAATATCACCCCGACCGGTTTCACCCTGATCTTTTCTTCGTTTCGGGCATGGACGTTCCTTCGCGCATCGCGCGGGCGGTTCCGAAACGGCAGGCCGAATTCCTCGCCGGGCGACTATTGGCGCGGCACGGCCAACGTGCCTTGGGCCTTTCGCCGGACCCTGTGGGCACCGCCGACTCCCGTGCTCCCGTCTGGCCTTACGGCCTTGTCGGCTCCATCACCCATGCGCGCGGGCGTTGCGCGGTACTCATCTCCACGGACGCGCAGCAAAGCCACGGGATAGACACCGAGCAGATCGCCGAGGGCGACAGCCTGAAGGCCATCCTGTCGCAAACCCTGTCCGATCGCGACAAGGCGCTGCTGTCGAAAACCGAAACCGCCCGCGACGCGACACTGGCCTTTTCCGCCAAGGAAACCCTGTTCAAAGCGCTTTATCCGCAGATTGGCCAATTCTTTGGCTTCGACGCTGCTGAACTGGCCGAACCGCCGGGGCCGGATACGCTGCGCCTTCGCCTGACGGCGGATTTGTCCAGAACTTTCCTCAAAAACCAAACCTTCCTGATTCATCACGCGACAGGCGATACCCATGTTCTGACATGGCTCTCCGTTCCTATTCCCCGAGACCTTACAAACACTTAACAGATAAAAATCGAATCACTGGAATTAGAACAAAATAAGAACATAAAAAGGGACATGTTCGCCGAGCTGTCGATCACGTCCAACTTCACCTTCCTCACCGGGGCGTCCCACCCCGAGGAGTACATGGATCGTGCCGCCATGCTGGGCCTGTCGGCCATTGCCATTGCCGACACAAACACGGTCGCGGGTATCGTGCGCGCCTGGACCGAAGGCGAAACGATCAGGCGACAGTTGCGGGAACGCGCCAGCCTGGAGGCAAAGACCGGCATCATCGGCCCGCCCGTTCCGGATCACCTGAACCATCGCCGCTCGCATATCCTGACCGATGTGCCGCGTCTCATCCCGGCGGCGAAGCTGGTTTTCGACAGCGGGCTCGAACTCACCGCGCTGGCCCGCACGCGGCAGGGCTGGGCAACGCTTTGCCGCCTGCTCACCACCGGCCGCCGCCGCGCGCCGAAGGGAAGCTGCCATCTGACGCTGGACGATCTGATGGCTGGCGCGAAGGGTCTGGAACTGCTTCTTCACCCTCCCGCCCCCACGATGCCGCGCGGCGCGGATGATTGGCTGACACAGGCACAGCGGCTGACGCGCCGCTTTGGCGCGCAGATGCATCTGCTGCTGGCTCCTCGATATGACGGGTGCGACAGGGCGCATTTCGCCCGGACCGCCGCGCTGGCCGACAGGCTGAACCTGCCCACCATCGCCTCCGCCACCCCCATCATGCACCAAGGCCGCCGCCGCCGCATGGCCGATGTGCTCAGCGCCATCCGCCAGGGCTGTCGCGTCGACGAGCTTGGCACGCAGGCGCTGGCAAATGCCGAGCAGCGTTTGCGCAGCGAAGCGGACATGCGTCGTCTGCTTGGCCCCCATGCCGATGCCGTGGAGCGCGCCGCACGGTTGGCCGAGCGCTGCCAATTCGACCTCGGTCAACTGCGCTACGAATATCCAAGCGAGATTACGGGGCGCGAAACCGCGACCCAGCGGCTCGCCCGGCTCGCTCATGAGGGGCTCAAATGGCGCTACCCCTATGGCGCGCCCGAGAAGGTGAAGAAGCTCCTCGCGCATGAACTCACCCTGATCGCCAAGCTGAAATACGAACCCTATTTCCTGACCGTGCGCGACATCGTCGCCTTTGCACGCGAACGGGGCATCCTGTGTCAGGGGCGCGGATCAGCGGCCAATTCGGTGGTCTGCTATGCCTTGGGCGTCACCTCCGTGTCTCCAGAGATCGGCACCATGGTGTTCGAGCGTTTCGTGTCCGAAGCCCGCGACGAGCCGCCCGATATCGACGTCGATTTCGAACATGAACGTCGCGAGGAGGTGATCCAGCACATTTACGACCGCTACGGCCGTCACCGCGCCGGGCTTTGCGCCACCGTGATCCACTATCGCGGCAAACGCGCCATCCGCGAGGTCGGCGCTGCGATGGGGCTCAGTCAGGACACCATCGGCGCACTCAGTTCTCAGCTCTGGGGGTTCTTCTCGTCCAACGGGCTGGAACGACAGCGGATGCAGGAGATCGGCCTCGATCCGGACGATCACCGCCTGACACAAACGATGGATCTGATCTTCGAGATCATCGGCTTTCCCCGACACCTCTCCCAGCATGTCGGCGGCTTCATCATCACCGAAGGACGGCTTGACGAACTGGTGCCGATCGAAAACGCCACGATGGAGGATCGCACCGTCATCTGCTGGGACAAGGACGATATCGACGCGCTGGGCATCCTCAAGGTGGATGTGCTTTCACTCGGGATGCTGTCTTGCATCCGCAAATCCTTTGACCTGCTCGCCCAACATCATGGGCAACGCTATACGCTTGCCACCCTGCCCTCCGAAGATCCGGGCACCTATGACATGCTCTGCCGTGCTGACAGCATCGGGGTGTTTCAGGTCGAAAGCCGGGCGCAGATGAACTTCCTGCCCCGGATGCGCCCGCGCTGCTTTTACGATCTGGTGATCGAGGTCGCCATCATCCGCCCCGGTCCCATCCAGGGTGACATGGTTCATCCTTATATCCGCCGCCGCAACGGCGAAGAAGAGGTGAACTTTCCCTCCGACGAGTTGGGCGCGGTGCTGGGCAAGACGCTGGGCGTGCCACTGTTTCAGGAACAGGCGATGCAGATCGCCATCGTCGGCGCGGGCTTCACCCCCGAACAGGCCGACCGCTTGCGCCGGTCGCTTGCCACCTTCAAGAAACACGGGAGCGTCAGCGAATTCCGCACCCTCTTCATGCGCGGCATGCGCAACAACGGCTATGACGAGGATTTCGCAGAACGCTGCTTTTCCCAGATCGAGGGCTTCGGCTCCTACGGTTTCCCCGAAAGCCACGCCGCCAGCTTCGCGCTGCTGGTCTACGCCAGCGCCTGGATCAAGCGCCATCACCCCGGCATCTTCGCCTGCGCGCTTCTCAACTCCCAGCCGATGGGCTTTTACGCCCCCGCCCAGATCGTGCGCGATGCGCGTGAACACGGTGTCACCGTCCTGCCCATTTGCATCAATGCAAGCTTCTGGGACAATGTGATGGAACCCGATGAACATGGCGGCCTCGCCTTGCGGCTCGGCTTTCGCCAGATCAAGGGCATTTCCGAAGAAGACGCCACATGGATCGCCGCCGGACGCGGCAATGGCTATCACAGCGTCCATGACCTCTGGCGCCGCGCCGGTCTCGATCCGGCCACCATCGCGCGGCTGGCCGAAGCGGATGTGTTCCAGGGCACCGATCTGACCCGCCGTCAGGCTCTCTGGGATGCCAAGGCGCTCAGCACGCGCAAGCCGTTGCCGTTGTTTTCGGGCACGCTTGATGACGAACTGATCCATGAGCCCGCCGCCCTGCTGCCTGAAATGACCGAAGGCGAACAGGTGGTCGAAGATTACGTCGCCATGCGCCTGACGCTTCGCCGGCATCCGGTGGCGCTCTTGCGGCATCTGCTGACGCCGCAAGACGCGCGGTGAAACATCAATCCCCGGAAACCGGCGGCAGCAGACAAGCCGCCATCAATTGGCGATCAGATCCCCACCGCGATCATAGCTTTGGCCACGATCGGCACCGTGTTCTTGTTCAGTCCGGCGATGTTCAACCGCGAATCCCCGACAAGGTAAATGCCGTGCTCATCGCGCAAACGGTCCACCTGTTCGGGCGTCGCCCCAAGCCGGGAGAACATGCCGCGATGTTGTGCGATAAAGCCAAATCGGTCCGAACCGGACAACCGTCGCAATTCATCCGCCAACTGCTCGCGCAGCGCCAGCATTCCGGTCCGCATCTCCTCGACCTCGGCCTTCCAGTCGGAGCGCAAGGCGTCGTCCTCCAGAACCATCGTCACCAGACGCGCACCGTGATCGGGCGGAAAAGAGAAATTCTGCCGGTTGAGGTAAGCGAGCGTGCCCTGATTCAGCTTCTGCTGGCCCGCGTCCTGCGAGACCAACATCAGGATGCCGGTGCGTTCGCGGTAGATGCCAAAGTTCTTCGAACAACTCGCCGCGATGATTGTCTCGGGCACAGAAGACGCAATCAGGCGGGTTGCCGCCGCATCTTCCTCAAGCCCGTCGCCAAAGCCCTGATAGGCGATGTCGACCATCGGCGTCGCGCCGTTCTTGAGCAGCAGATCAACCAGCGCCTGCCATTCGGTCATGTTCAGATTGGCCCCCGTCGGGTTGTGGCAGCAGCCATGCACCAACACCACGTCGCCCTTTTTGGCCTGCGCCAGATCTTCCATCATGCCATTGAAATCAACGCCGCGCGTCTCGTCGTCGAAATAGCGATAGGGCACCATCTCCATGCCCATATGCTTGAGGATCGACAAATGGTTGGGCCATGTCGGATCGCTGACGAACACACGGGCATCCGGGTTCGCCATGCGCACGAGATCAAATCCCTGACGCACCGCGCCGGTGCCGCCGGGTGTCGCGGCTGCGGCCACCTGCTCCCGCGATACCGCATCGCCCAGAACCATCGCGATCATCGCATCGGCAAAAGCCGGATCACCGGCAAGTCCGGTATAGGCCTTCGTCTTCTCGGCTTCCCACAATTGCTGTTCTGCCGATTTGATCGCGCGCATGATCGGCGTGTTGCCGGAGGCATCCTTGTAGACACCGACTCCAAGGTCCACTTTCACCTCGCGCGGATCGTCGCGATAGGTCTGCACCAAAGCCAGAATCTTGTCTGCGGGTTGTTCTTTCAGCGTTTCAAACATCGTCGTCTCCAGTGGCTACGGGCAGCGTCGGGGACATTCCCCACTCGGTCCACGAGCCGTCGTAAAGGGAATGGTCGTCCTTGCCCATGCGCTCCAGCGCCAGCGACAGGATTGCCGCCGTCACGCCCGAGCCGCATGTGGTGATCACCGGCTTGCCCAGATCCACACCGGCCGCTTCAAAAATCGCGCGCGTCTCTTTGGGCGATTTCATCGTCTGATCATCGTTCAGCAGGCTGGAATAATGGACGTTTTTCGAACCCGGAATATGCCCTGCGCGCAACCCGGCGCGGGGTTCCTCCTCTTCACCGCGAAACCGTCCGGGCGACCGGGCGTCGATGATTTCATAGTCACGCAGTTTGCAGGCAGCCGACACTTGCGTCACGTCCTTGACCAGATGGGCCTGACGCCGCACCGTGATGTGCCGGTCGCGCACCATCGGCGGCAGATCCTCGATCTCGCGTCCTTCGGCCACCCATTTCGGCAAGCCGCCATCCAGAACCGCCACGTCCTTCTGGCCCATCAACTTGAACAGCCACCAGACGCGGGCGGCAGAAAACTGCCCCGACCCGTCATAGACCACGACCTGATGGCCATCGCCCACACCCATCGCCCGCATCCGCGACGCGAATTTCTCGATCGGCGGTGCCATGTGTGGCAGGTCGGAGCGGCTGTCGGAGATGTCGTCGATATCGAAAAACCGCGCGCCGGGAATGTGGCCCGCATGGTATTCTGCCTTGGCGTCGCGACCGCTCCCCGGCATGTAACACGATCCATCCAGGATACGCAGATCGGGGTCGCGCATATGCGCGGCCAGCCATTCGGTGGAAACAAGGGTTCTCGGATCGTCCTGTGCCATCACGCGCGCCTTCGAAGCTACAAACGCGTCCTGCATAAGTGGGCGGCGCTCGCTCCGCAAGGCAAAGGCTGCGTCAGCCGGCGTTCTTGAGCAAACGTTGCTTCTGGCGACCCCAGTCGCGCTTGGCCGAAGTTTCGCGCTTGTCGTGGTTCTTCTTGCCCTTGGCGATGCCGATCTTCATCTTCGCCACGCCCTTGTGGTTGAAGTAAAGCACCAGTGGCACAAGCGTCATGCCCTTGCGCTGGGTCTCGTTCCACAGACGCGACAATTCCTTGCGCGACACCAGCAACTTGCGCCGCCGCCGCTCCTCGTGGGGAAACATCGCGCGATCATAGGGCGCGATATACGAGTTGACCAACCACAGCTCGCCGTCATCGACCGCTGCATAGCTTTCGGCGATGTTGCCGCTGTTCTCGCGCAGCGATTTGACCTCGGAGCCTTGCAGCACGATTCCCACTTCCAGATCGTCCTCAATGGCATAGTCGAACCGCGCCCGCCGATTTTCGGCGATCACCTTGTAGTTCGGGTTGTCCTTGGGCTTTGCCATTACAGCGGTCTCCTTGGTCCGCGAAGGTGACTGATATAGGAACTGCGCGGCCTTTTGAAACCACTTTTCCGTCTGCAAAGAAAACAGGGCGGACCCGGAGGCCCGCCCATCACTTACTACTGTACGACCCGTCTGGCACGTTCGCGCCGTGCCCTAGACGAATTTCCGGATCTCACCTGACTTGAGACGTGACCAATAGCTGTTCAGCTCGCGCTTCACGATCGGCATCAAGACGTAAAGGCCGATGATGTTGACCACCGCCATTGCAAAGATGGCCGCATCCGAGAAGTCGATGACAGGGCCAAGGCTGGCCGCGGCACCTATGATCACGAACACGCAGAAGATGACCTTGAAGACCAGTTCCTGCGTTTTTCCCTCTCCGAACAGATAGGTCCATGCTTTCAGGCCGTAATAAGACCAGGAGATCATCGTCGAGAACGCGAACAGAATGACCGCCAGCGCGAGGATATACTTGAATCCGCTGAACGATGCCGAGAACGCGGCCGATGTCAGAGCCACACCCGAAACGTCGCCGATCGTCTGGATCGACGTTCCTGCCTCGTTGAGGAGGTAGTTCCCGGTATTCGGATCGGCGATCAACTGGCCGGTGATGGTGATCACAAGCGCCGTCATCGTGCATACGATCACGGTGTCGATCAGCGGCTCGAGCAAGGACACAAAGCCTTCTGTGATCGGCTCTTTGGTGCGAACCGCAGAGTGCGCAATCGCGGCCGACCCGACCCCTGCCTCGTTCGAGAACGCTGCCCGCTTGAAGCCCTGGATCAACGCGCCGACAAAACCGCCGGCCACGCCAAGTCCGGTAAAGGCACCGGCAAAGATCTGACCGAACGCCCATCCGATCTGATCGAAGTTGATCAGCAGAATGATAAGCGCCGTTCCGACATACAAGATACCCATGATTGGAACAACCTTTTCGGTCACCCGCGCGATGGATTTCAATCCACCCACGATCACGGCAAACACGATACCTGCAAAGATGACGCCGGTGATCCAGCCGGGATAAGACCCCAGAACATTGGTCAACTGGGCATGGGCCTGATTGGCCTGGAACATGTTGCCGCCGCCCAGCGACCCGAGAATACAGAAGATCGAGAACATGATTGCAAGAAACTTGCCACCGGGCATGCCACGCTCGGCAAAGCCTTTGGTCAGGTAATACATCGGGCCGCCCGACACCTTGCCGTTGGCGTATTCGTTGCGATACTTCACGCCCAGCGTACATTCGGTGAACTTGGTCGCCATACCCAGAAGACCGGCGAGGATCATCCAGAATGTCGCGCCCGGCCCGCCGATCCCAACGGCCACCGCAACGCCCGCGATATTGCCAAGACCGACCGTGCCCGACAGCGCTGTGGCCAACGCCTGAAAGTGACTGACCTCACCGGCATCGTCCGGATCGGAGTAATCGCCCTTGACCAAGGCAATCGCATGGCCAAACGCGCGAAACTGGATGACTCCGAAATAAATGGTGAAAATCACCGCCGCGATCACCAGCCAGCCAACGATCCACGGAAAGCTTGTGCCTGGGAAGTTGCTGAAGATCAGGTTGACGAACCAGCCGGTAGAACTGGCAAAAATGCCGTTGATGGTTTCGTCGATGGATTGCGCCGACGCTGACGTCGCGGCGACGGTCGTAAGAGACGCGGTCAGAGCCGCAGATGACAGAAATCGTTTCATTACACTTTTTCCTCTGCGCTCAGGGGACAATGGTACACGCCACCGGCGCGATCTGGACAAGGGATCCGGCAACCGACCCGAACACGCGGGTCGCCAGACCACCGTCCCCGTCACGCCCGACAACCATCTGCGTCGCGCCCGTCTGCCGCGCGACCTCGCACAAGGTTTTGGCGATATGGCCGTATTTGATCATTGTCTCGACGGGCACGCCCGCCTTCGAAATGGTCGCCTTGAGCGGCGACATCAGCGCGGCCTCCGCCCGCTCGATCTCCTCCCGGCGGCGTCCGTGACGCTCTTCGAGCTCTTCGGGCGTCAGGAAGGAATAGGCCGACCATTCTAACACATGCACGACCAGAACGCTTCCATTCTGCGCAGTGGCCTGTCGCACGGCAAAATCTATAGCGCGCTTGGCCACATCACTGCCGTCATATCCGACGACTATTTTTTCAGACATCTTGTCCCCCCTGATTGAACCGGCTCTAAAGCCGGATAGGTCAGGCTAGCACCAAGAGGGCAGAAAATTGTCCTGTAAATTGGCACAGGGCAAATCATTTAGGAAAAAAGTATCTTTTATGCAGGCCGAATGCACTTTTTCGCCGTTTATAACAGCCCTTTGTATTCCCGAGAATCTCGTTTCGCGCCACCTTCAGGCGTGACATCGCGCGGCCTGTCAGCGCCGTGTGTGCAAGGGCTGACGACCTTTGGAAGTCAGATTGAACACCTCGTCACCCTCAAATACCGCAACGCTCAATGGTCGCCCATAGCCAGCGCCAGTGTCTAGGTTGATGCGGTTGGAATAACGCTCGGGCCGGTCAACCGGAGTATGCCCGTGAACGACCACCGCGCCATGGCCTCGGGGGTCGTCGTGGAACTCGGACCTGATCCACAAGAGATCATGCTCGTCCTGCTGCTCCAGAGACACGCCGGGGCGGATTCCGGCGTGGACGAAGAAGTAATTCTCTTGTCTGTGCCAGAGTTTCAAGCCCCGCAGGAAATCCTTGTGCTCCTCGGGCACAACCTCGTGCAATGCCCGCGCCAGATCGCGCTGACGCACACCATCAGGTCGCCCCATTCCGTAGGATTGAATGGTCTCGAGGCCGCCGATGTTGTGGTGAAACCAGTGATAGCCGACCAGCAGATGCGGATCGGTGCGCGGCCCGTCGGGATGCAGAAACCATTCAAAGAACCGGTCGTGATTGCCCTTGAGACAGATCCAGTCCTGCCCCTCGGCGCGGCCCGTGACGAGCGTGTCAAGAACACCCCGACTGTCTGGCCCTCGATCCACGTAATCGCCCAGAAACACGATCCTCGCATCGTGCCCGCCGTCAGCTTCGATCCAGCGCAGCGCCTTGTCGAGCAAGCGAAGCTGGCCGTGGATATCTCCGATTGCGTAAAGAGCGCGTGTCATACGCGCTCTTTGACATGGCATATCAACAGGTGCAATCCGCGCCGGCAAAGCTCAGCCGCGATTGGCTCAGGCGACGTCGAATTGAAGCGGTTTGACCTGCCGGAACATGCCCGTCTCTTTCAGCTTGCTCACAACATTGGCCGGAACAGGCTCATCGACATAAAGCAGCGCAATCGCCTCGCCCTTTTCGGCCGAACGGCCAAGGGTGAAGTTGGCGATGTTCACGTTGTTCTCACCCATCGTCATTCCCAACGTCCCGATAATACCGGGCATGTCTTCGTTGGTGGTGTAGATCATATGCGCCCCGATCGCGGCGTCTATATTGATGCCCTTGATCTGGATAAACCGCGGCTTGCCGTCGCTGAACACCGTGCCGGCAATCGAACGTTCGCGCGTCTCGGTGACAACGGTCAGCTTGATATAGCCGTCGAACGCGCCCGATTTCGCCTGATTGGTGGTCGAGATGTTGACCCCTCTCTCGCGCGCGATCACCGGCGCAGAAACCATATTCACGTCCGGGTTCACCCGCTTCATGATCCCCGCGATGGCGGAACAGTTCAGCGCATCGAGGTTCATTTCCGCGACCGAGCCGTCATAGAGGATGTTGATCGCCTTGATCGGCTCGTCCGTCATCTGGCCGATAAAGCTGCCCAGATGATCGGACAGTTTGATCCACGGTCCCATGACCTTGGCTTCTTCGGCAGTAACCGACGGCATGTTGAGCGCGTTTTCCACCGCACCGGTCAACAGGTAGTTCGACATCTGCTCGGCTACTTGCAACGCCACGTTTTCCTGCGCCTCGGTGGTTGCGGCACCCAGATGCGGAGTGCAGACCACGTTCGGCAGATCGAACAGGGGGTTCTCCGTCGCTGGTTCTTCGGCAAACACATCAAACGCCGCGCCCGCGACATGGCCGGATTTCAGGAGTTCCGCCAGCGCCGCCTCGTCCACAAGGCCGCCGCGGGCGCAGTTGATGATCCGCACGCCCTTCTTGGTCTTGGCAAGGTTCTCCGCCGACAGGACGTTGCGTGTCTGGTCGGTCAGCGGAACATGCAGCGTGATGAAATCGGCGCGCGCCAGCAAGTCGTCAAGCTCGACCTTTTCAATCTGCATCTTGGCGGCCTTTTCCTCGCTGAGATACGGATCGAACGCCACGACCTTCATCTTGAGCCCGCGCGCCCGGTCACACACGATGCCGCCGATATTGCCCGCGCCGATCACACCCAACGTCTTGCCGGTCAGCTCCACGCCCATGAACTTGGATTTTTCCCATTTGCCCGCCTGGGTCGAGGCGCTCGCCTCCGGAATCTGGCGGGCAACGGCAAACATCATCGCGATGGCGTGCTCGGCGGTGGTGATCATGTTGCCAAACGGCGTGTTCATCACGATCACGCCCTTCTGCGACGCCGCCTCCTTGTCGATATTGTCGGTGCCGATCCCGGCACGGCCGATCACCTTGAGCTTGTCCGCCGCCGCCAAAATCGTCGGTGTGACCCTGGTGGCAGAGCGGATTGCAAGCCCGTCATACTGCCCGATCACCTCGGCCAGTTTGTCCTTGTCCTTGCCCAGATCGGGCTGGAAATCCACGTCAATGCCGCGGTCGCGGAAGATCTGCACGGCGGCGTCGGAAAGCTTGTCGGAAATGAGTACACGGGGGGCCATGATGCTGGTCCTTTGATAGCTCGCGAAGATGGGCACACGACCCGGCCTGCGAATGAGTTGAACGGAGAAGGGAGTGCGGGCAATTTGCCCGCCTCTGAATTCAGGCGGCTTGTGCCAGAGCGTCGAGTTCAGCGTGAAACGCCCAATCAAGCCACGGCAACATCGCCTCGATGTCCGAAGTCTCGACCGTACCACCGCACCATATGCGCAACCCGGCAGGCGCATCGCGATACGCCCCGACATCCAGCGCCACACCTTCGGCTTCGAGCCGCTTGGCGACCGCCTTGGCAAACGCCGCGCCATCGGAGATCCGGTCATCGGTGAATTTCAGGCACACAGAGGTGTTCGACCGCGTGGCCGGATCGTCTGCCAGATTGGCGATCCAGTTATTGGCCTCGCAAAAATCGAAAATCGCCTGCGCATTGGCATCGGCCCGCGCCACCAGCCCCTCAAGCCCGCCAACAGACCGCGCCCATTCAAGCGCTTGAAGATAGTCTTCGACCGCCAGCATCGACGGCGTGTTGATCGTTTCACCGACGAAAATGCCCTCGATCAGCTTGCCGCCCTTGCTCAGGCGGAAAATCTTCGGCAGGGGCCATGCAGGCGTGTAGCTTTCCAACCGCTCTACCGCACGGGGGCTCAGGATCAACATCCCATGCGCCGCCTCTCCGCCCAGCACCTTCTGCCAGGAAAACGTCGTCACATCGAGCTTGTCCCAAGGCAAATCCTGCGCAAAAGCGGCACTGGTCGCATCGCAAATGGTCAGGCCGCCACGATCCGCCGGGATCACATCGCCATTCGGCACGCGCACACCGGACGTGGTTCCGTTCCATGTGAACACCACGTCGGTGTCATAATCCAGACCCGCCATGTCGACGATCTGGCCATACTCGGCCGTCTTCACCTCGGCGTCGATCTTGAGCTGCTTGACGACATCCGTCACCCAGCCGGCACCAAAGGATTCCCATGCGACCATCGTCGCCTTGCGCGCGCCAAGGAGCGACCACATCGCCATTTCGACCGCGCCTGTATCTGATGCCGGTACGATGCCGATCCTGTAATCGTCGGGAACGCCCAGAATGGCCCGCGTCTCGTCAATCGCGGCCTTCAACTTGGCCTTGCCGACAGCCGCACGATGCGACCGGCCCAAAGGCGCGTCAGCCAGGTTCTGCAATTTGAAAACGGGGGGTTTGGCACATGGGCCAGAGGAAAAACGCGGATTCGCCGGAACGGCGACAGGTTTCGTGACCGGCCGCGTTGCCGGTTGTGACATAGCCATTGATGCTATCCTTCCAGATAAGCGCCCTTCGTTGGGGAAGGGTGTCCCACTGATGTGCTTAAGCGGCAGAGGGGCGTCGCACAAGTCGGAAAATGAGTGCAAAGCGACGTTTTTTCTCGCCGCGTGGCTCAGGGAACCGAAACGCCCTTCGGGCAAACCTTTCCAAGTGGTGCCATGCTCTCTAAGAGACGACCGGCAATATTGTTGAGGATGCCTTTGATGTTCACCGTCACCCTGATCGCCAAACCCGGTGCACTTGATCCCGCCTTGGCCGAAGCGCTGCGCAACGCGTGGGGCGGCGGCGAACTCGCGTGGCTCTCCCCGGACGAGGCGGCGGAATTTCCGATTCCGTCCCGCCCCGACACCGCCGAGGACAGCTGGCGCGCCCTTCAGGATCAAGGCGTCGATCTGTTGATACAGCCAGCCGAGGGACGCCGTAAGAAAATGCTGCTGGCGGATATGGACAGCACAATGATCCAGCAGGAGTGCATCGACGAATTGGCCGAAGTCGCCGGCGTCGGCGCGCAGGTCAAGGAAATCACCGCGCGCGCGATGAATGGCGAACTGAATTTCGAAAACGCCCTGCTTGAACGTGTGGCGTTACTCAAAGGCATGTCGGACAGTGTCATCGACGACGTTCTAGCCAGCCGAATCACCCTGATGCCCGGAGGCGCAGTGCTGTTGGCCACGATGAAGGCAAACGGCGCTCATGCTGCGCTGGTCTCCGGCGGGTTTACCGCGTTCACGACCCGTGTTGCGACGCTGTTGGGATTTGACGAATCCCGCGCCAATACCCTGCTGGTCGAGAGCGGCGCCTTGACCGGCGACGTGGCCCGCCCGATCCTTGGCCGTGACGCCAAGGTTGCCGCGTTGGAGACCATCACCCAACAGCTTGGCATCACGCCGGACGATGTGCTGGCGGTCGGCGACGGGGCCAACGATCTGGGCATGTTGCAGCGTGCCGGTGCCGGTGTCGCACTGCACGCCAAACCAAGCGTGCAGGCAGAGGCCAAGCTGCGAATCAATCACGGCGATCTGACCGCGCTGTTGTACCTTCAGGGCTACAGCCGCGATGCCTTTGTCACGCCAGAAGGCCCGGCGCCGGTTTGATCTGACCTGTTTCCAACCCGTCCCAGTTGCGGATCACCGGATTGAGGAACGCCATCACATCAGGGTGCTCTGCATCCAACACATCCAGACGCACCAGCAGTGCCGCGATTGCACATTCGGCAGCACGCGTCGCGCCATCGGCGGCCTTGACCGCAACGCCCAATCCGCGCTCGGGCAGGATCGCGATGAAAAATCCCTCCGCCCCGGTTTTCAGGGCAACCGGCTCCTTGGCTGCGCGCATCAAGCGCGTGCAGGCCCGCCCCTCACCTGCCACCAATTGCGGGTGCGTGTGCATCGCTTCGGTCAATCGAGCGGCAGCGGCGCTCATCGCATCGGACCGCTGACCGGCTGTCGCAAACCAGGCCATCGCGCGCGCCATGCCGTGCATCGTGGTGGCAAAGTTGGGCGCCGAACAGCCGTCGATGCCAAAGCCGGGACTGGCCTGATCCGTCACGGTCTCGAAGGCATCGAGGCACGCGCGCTGCACCGGATGATCCGGATCGACATAGTTCGGCCCCGCGCCCAGATGCTGCGTCAACGTCAGAAACCCTGCGTGTTTGCCCGAACAATTGTTATGCACCCGACACGGGCTTTCATGTGCGCGGATCATCTCGATCTTGAGGTCGGTGTCGCGACTCACCTGCGGCCCACAGCACAACGCATCATCGCCCAGACCCAGATCGGAGAGCCAGCGGTTCACACGGTCCACATGCTCGGGCGCGCCCTGATGCGACGCACAGGCAAGCGCCAGTTGCTCTGTCGTCAATCCGCGTGCATCCGCAGCACCTGACGCCACCAATGGCAGAGCCTGAAGCATCTTGGACGAGCTGCGCGGCAAAACCACTGCATCCGGGTCGCCCCAGGCTGTCACGATCTGCCCCGAGCCGTCACAAATCACGGCATGACCGACATGCGCGCTCTCCATAAACGGGCCGCGCCAGATTTCGGTCAGAGCTGCTGGTTGAGTCATGTAAACACTCCCTCACAAATGGGCGATTTTCTGCCAATTGGGCTTTAATCGGCTTCGTATTTCAGGCTATTCTCACAGGGTCGAGAAGAAAGTTGCAGTGACATAAATAGACAACAAACCGAAACTGCGACATAGCAAACCTGTTGAGGCAATGGACGGTCTGGAGGCTGTACGCATGAATTCATGGATTGGCGGAGCGATCATCGGCGCTATGGCGTTGGTATCGGCCAGTGCAGGTGTGGCGCAGGAAACGAGCACCAACCGCGTGAACGCGATTACCGATTGGAGCGTGTTCGAAGGAACGGACCCGCGCGAATGCTGGGCGGTCACCACCTATAAGGAAAGCGTGAACACCAAGGACGGCCGCGTCGTGGCCGTCACGCGTGGCGAGATCCTGTTGATGGTGTTCTACCGCCCCGGAGCCGAGGTGCAGGGCCAGCTTGCCTTTACCGGCGGCTACCCGTTCGCGCCCGGATCAACCGTCAACGTCAATGTCGGCGGCACCGAGTTCGAGCTGTTCACCGAAGGCGAATGGGCCTGGCCTGCCACCCCGCAGGATGACAGCAAGATCGTCACCGCGATGAAGCGTGGCGCCAATGCGATCCTGACGGCCCGCTCGTCTCGGGGAACGATCACCAAAGACACGTTCTCGCTTTTGGGCTTCACTGCCGCCGTCGAAGACGCCGAGCAGCGCTGCAAATCCTGACGCGGTGTCCCCGCTGCGCCTGATCGCCGCCTTTTCCAAAGGCGGCGCTTTTGCTTTTGCGTCCGAATCCTATATGTGAGCCATCTGGTTTCTCGAAAAAGGCACAGCCCATGACCGGCTCCGCTCCGATCACCCAAGACGTTCTGACCATTCCGCGCAAGGTGCCGGAAGGGGGCAAGACGAATATCGTTGGCCTCACGCGCCCCGCCTTGCGCGAGGCTTTGATCGCAATGGGCACGGCTGAGAAGCAAGCCAAGATGCGTGTGAACCAGATCTGGCAGTGGGTTTACCAATGGGGCGTGCGCGATTTTCACGCCATGACCAACCTTGCCAAGGGCTATCGCGCCGAACTGGACGAGGTGTTCGAGATTGCGCTGCCCGAAGTCGTGTCGAAACAGGTTTCCGACGACGGCACGCGCAAATATCTTGTACGCATCGCCGGCGGGCACGAGGTCGAGGTTGTCTACATCCCCGAATCCGATCGCGGGACGCTTTGTATTTCCTCTCAAGTCGGCTGCACGCTGACCTGTTCGTTCTGCCACACCGGCACGCAAAAGCTTGTGCGCAACCTGACGGCAGGAGAGATCATCGGTCAGGTCATGCTGGCGCGCGACGATCTGGGCGAATGGCCCGAACCGGGCGTCGGCACGGGCGAAAACGGTCCGCGCCTGCTGTCGAACATCGTGCTGATGGGCATGGGCGAGCCGCTCTACAATTTCGACAACGTCCGCGACGCGATGAAGATCGCGATGGACGGCGAGGGCATTGCCTTATCCCGCCGCCGCATCACCCTGTCGACCAGCGGCGTCGTGCCGGAAATCGCCAAGACCGCGCAGGAAATCGGCTGTCTGCTGGCGGTGTCGTTCCACGCCACGACCGACGACGTGCGCGACAAGCTGGTGCCGATCAACAAGAAATGGAACATCGCCACCCTGCTTGACGCGCTGCGCGACTATCCCAAGAATTCCAATTCCGAGCGGATCACTTTTGAATACGTCATGCTGAAAGGCATCAATGACAGCGACGAAGACGCCCGTCGTCTGGTCAAGCTGATCAAGGGCATTCCGGCAAAGATCAACCTGATCCCGTTCAACGAATGGCCCGGCGCGCCCTATGAACGTTCCGATTGGGCGAGGATCGAATCTTTTGCGGACATCATCTACAAAGCTGGATATGCCTCCCCGATCCGTACTCCGCGCGGCGAAGACATCATGGCCGCCTGCGGTCAGTTGAAATCGGCCACCGAACGCGCCCGCAAATCCCGCGCACAAATCGCAGCCGAGACCGAGGCCAGCTAAGCCATTCTCGCCATTGCGATCCTGACAAGGATCGGCCTAGGCTCACGCACCAGACCGGAGCCGCGAGCGTGACCCTCACCATATTCTTTGCCGTCCTGCTTGCGGCGCTCTTGCACGCAATCTGGAACGCGATGGTCAAAGGCGGGCCGGACAAGGATCTGGCGATGACTGCGGTGATTCTCGGATCGGGAATCATCGGTCTTTTCGCCCTGCTTTTCGTCCCCGCTCCCGATCCCGCCAGTCTGCCCCTGATGGCCGCCAGCCTTGCGCTGCATATCGGGTACCAGTTCTTCCTGCTGGCTTCCTATCGGGTCGGTGATCTGACACAGGTCTATCCGCTGGCCCGGGGCAGCGCACCGTTGATCGTCGCCGTGGTGTCGATCCTGTTCCTTGGTGAAACCCTGACACCCGGTCAGCTGGCCGCGATAGCGCTGATCGGTCTTGGCATCATGTCGATCACCTTCAGCCGCAGACGCCATATCGCACCGAATTACCGCGCCACGGCGCTGGCGCTTGTCACCGGAGGCTTCATTGCCGCCTACTCTCTGGTCGATGGATGGGGCGCGCGTCAGGCGGGGACCGCACTGGGATTCTACGGCAGCGTTGCGGCGGCAAACGGCCTGATCTTCACCACGATCGTGGCCATCAGACGCCCGAGCGTGCTGCGCCAGCTCCCGACACAGGGCCTCAAGGCGCTCACTCTGGGCGGTGTCGCGTCATTCACCGCATACGCGCTGGTTGTCTGGGCATTTACCCACGCCCCCATCGCCCTTGTCACCGCGCTGCGCGAAACCTCCATCATCTTCGCGATGCTGATCGGCGTTCTGGTCCTGAGAGAAACACTGAACCCCATCCGCGGTCTGGCGGCTCTGCTAACGCTCGCGGGCGTGATCCTTCTGCGGATCACCAGCTGAAGCACCCTGCAAGATATCGCAAATGAGATTCACCAAAGGATCACACCGCGCCCCTTGACCTTCCAGTCACGGGAACCCCTATGTCATGCCTGTAACCAATCCACCCAAGGTGCGCAGATGTCCGATCAAACCCTCCGCTTCGCCGTCGATAACCTAAGCTGCGCTGGCTGTGCCGGTCGCGCCGAGCGTGCGCTGGCGGCAGCTCCGGGCGTCACGTCCGCCTCTGTCAACATCGCCACCAAGATGGCGCAGGTCACCGGCAGCGCCACAACCGAAACATTGCGCGACGCGTTGCAAAGCGCGGGCTATCCGGCGCACGAGGTCACGCATCGCTTGTCGATCACCGGCATGAGCTGCGCCTCCTGCACCGGACGGGTCGAACGCGCGCTGATGGAACAGCCGGGCGTCGTGTCGGCCAGCGTCAACCTTGCCTCCGAAACCGCCGAAATCCGCGTGCTTGACGGTGCGGTCGATGCCGCAAAACTGGCAAAAATCGTCTCGGACGCGGGCTATCCCGCCACGCCCACCACCTCGGACACACCGTCCGAGCCAACTTCGGAAACCCCCGCGCTGCGCCGCGACACGCTGATCGCGGCGGCGCTGACCCTGCCGGTCTTCATCGCGGAAATGGGCGGACACATTTTTCCGCCATTGCACCATGCCATCACCTCAACCATCGGCACGCAAACCTTCTGGGTGCTGCAATTCCTGCTCGTCACGCTGGTTCTGGCATGGCCCGGACGCCGCTTCTTCCGCATCGGCCTGCCACTGCTGTTTAAGGGCAGCCCCGACATGAACAGCCTTGTCGCGCTTGGTACATTGGCCGCCTGGGGGTATTCGACCATCGCCACATTTGCGCCTGCCCTTCTTCCCGAGGGCACCCGCGCCGTCTATTTCGAAGCGGCGGCGGTGATCGGGACGCTCATCCTCGCAGGTCGCTGGATGGAAGCCCGCGCCAAGGGCCGCACCGGCGCGGCGATCAAACGCCTGATCGGCCTGCGCCCCGATACAGTAAGGGTGCAACGCGACGGCGCGTTCGTCGAAATCCCCCTGTCCGACGTGCAAACCGGCGATACCGTAGAGGCACGCGCCGGTGCGCGTATCGCCGTGGATGGCGTTGTCCTGACGGGGCAATCTTTTGTCGATGAAGCCATGATCACCGGCGAACCCGCACCGGTCGCGAAATCCGAAGGCAGCGACGTCACCGGCGGTACGATCAACGGTCAATCGACTCTCACCTACCGTGCCACCGCCGTTGGCTCGGACACGGTTCTGGCGCGTATCATCGACATGGTGCAATCCGCGCAGGGTGCAAAACTCCCGATTCAGGCGCTGGCCGATCGCGTTGTGCGCATTTTCGTTCCCGTCGTGCTTGGCATCGCCGCGCTCACTGTCGCGGTCTGGTTGGCGTTCGGCCCCGATCCCGCGCTCAGCCATGCGCTTGTGGCAGGCGTCGCCGTGCTCATCATTGCCTGCCCCTGCGCGATGGGTCTTGCCACGCCGACCTCGATCATGGTCGGCACGGGGCGCGCCGCAGAACTCGGCGTGCTCTTCCGCAAGGGCGACGCGCTGCAACGGCTCGACGGTGCGAAGGTTGTTGCCTTCGACAAGACCGGCACCCTGACCGAAGGCCGCCCGACCCTGCTCGATCAATTCACGGCAAGCGGCGTTGATCCGGCGCGGGCGCTGACGCTCGCCGCTGCGGTCGAACAAACCTCTGACCACCCGATTGCGCAAGCGATCCTGACCGCCGCACCCTCGGACCTGCCAAACATCACCGACAGCGAAACCATCCCCGGCTATGGCCTGCGCGCCACAGTCGAGGACAAGACGCTGCTCGTCGGCTCTCCCCGCCTGCTGACCGAACGGGGCGTCGATATCGCTCCACTGCAAGAGGCGATCACCCGCTTTTCCGACAAGGGCCACACGCTTGTCTGCCTTTCCATCGACGGGCAGGCGGCCGCCGTCTTCGCCGTCGCCGACCGGATCAAGCCCAGCGCCAAACCCGCCATTGAAGCGCTTCACGCGCAGGGCCTGAAGGTGGCGATGATTTCCGGCGACAGCCCCGCCGCCGCCAATGCCATCGCGCGCGAACTGGGCATTGACCACGTCACCGCCGGTGTCCTGCCGGACGGCAAGGTCGATGCCGTCAAGGATTTGCGCACCCGCTTCGGCCCGGTGGCCTTTGTCGGCGATGGCATCAACGACGCACCCGCGCTGGCCGAAGCCGAGATCGGGCTGGCCATCGGCACCGGCACGGACGTCGCCATCGAAGCCGCAGACATTGTCCTGTCGTCCGGCCGGGTTGCTGGCGTGGTCAATGCGGTGGAAATCTCCAACCGGACGATGCGCAACATTCGCCAGAACCTGTTCTGGGCCTTTGCCTACAACACCGCCCTGATCCCCGTTGCCGCCGGAGTGCTGTATCCGGCCTTTGGCGTCCAGCTGTCGCCGATGCTCGGCGCGGGCGCGATGGCTCTGTCCTCGGTGTTCGTGCTTGCTAATGCGCTTCGCCTGCGCGCAATTCAGCCCGCGCAGGCCGATGAACCCGAGGCAATGCTTCAGGAGGCCACGGCATGAATATCTCCGACGTGGCCAAACGCGCGGGCCTTCCGGCAAAGACGATCCGCTATTACGAAGAGATCGGTCTGATCAAACCGCCGCGCGATACCAATGGCTACCGCGCCTTCCGTGACAGCGATCTGCACAAGCTGGCCTTCCTCAGCCGCGCCCGCGCGCTTGGCTTCACCATCGAGGATTGCCGCACCCTGCTCACGCTGTACGAAGACAAGACACGCGCCAGCGCCGACGTCAAATCCCTGGCAAGCGACCACCTGCACAAGATCGAAGAGAAAATCACCCAGCTTCAATCCATGCGCGACACGCTGTCCGAGCTGGTGCAAAGCTGCGCCGGAGACAACCGCCCCGATTGCCCCATTCTGAAAGACCTCGCAGCGCAAGGCTCGGACCCTGCGTAAGCGCGACGGTTGAAGCACGATAGAGAAAATGCCATAGATCTCCGCGCGAGGACGACCTCCCCATTCTGGTATGTACGCCGGGACGACCCGGCACTTGATGCGAGGTCGCCATGCGCTCCCCTCTTGATCGCCTTCGTCACGCCATCAGCTTCGAACTTCTTGCCCTGCTGATCGTCATTCCGCTGGGTGCCCTGATTTTCCACAAGCCGATTGAGGATATCGGCGTCGTGACGGTCATCGGCGCCACGATCGCCACACTTTATAACATGGCGTATAACGACCTCTTTGACCGCGCCCTCAATCGGGTCCGAGGCACAACGCTCAAGACACCGCGCCTGCGCGTCCTGCACGCGATCCTGTTCGAAGTCGGGCTGCTGATCCTGCTGATGCCGGTGTTCGCGTGGTATCTGCACATCTCGCTCTGGCAGGCCTTCGTGATCGATGTGTCCTTTGCGGCGTTCTACATCGTCTATGCCTTTTGCTTCAATTGGGGCTATGACGCGCTCTTCCCGCTTCCCGAATGGAAAGCCGCGTCCGAAAGCGCGAGCGGAGAAAAGGCGTGAGCGATCCCACCATCCTCGACAGCCGCTACGCCTGGCTGCGCCTTGGCATTACGCTGTTGATCGCCGTGATGGGCAATGTCGGCATGTGGGCGATCATCGTCGTGATGCCCGAAGTGCAGACCGAATTTGGCGCCGGGCGGGGCGAGGTCTCCCTGGCCTACACATTGACGATGATCGGCTTTGCGCTTGGCAACTACTATGTCGGGCGGGCCGTCGACCGGTTCGGCGTCACCACATCGTTGATCGCCTGTGCCGTGACGCTGGCACTGGGCTATATCCTCGCCGCGCTTAGCCCGTCTTTGCTGATCCTGTCGGCGTTGCAATTCGTCATCGGCTTTGCCACCGCCTGTAGCTTTGGTCCGCTGATCGCCGATATCTCGCAATGGTTCCTGAAACGTCGCGGCATCGCCGTCGCCATCGCGGCGTCGGGCAATTACCTTTCGGGTGCGATCTGGCCGCTGATCCTTGGCAATCTTGCCGGCGGCGAAAGCTGGCGCTGGAGCTACACCGCGCTCGGCATCCTGACGCTGATCATCATTCCGCCGCTGGCGCTCATGTTGCGCACCCGCGTACCGCTCGAAGCGATCACCCTCTCCGACACCCAATCGGCCAGCCGCACCCGCAGCACCGGCTTTTCACCGCGCCAGTTGCAATGGATGTTGGGCTTTGCCGGCATCGCCTGCTGCGTCGCCATGTCGATGCCGCAGGTTCATATCGTGGCTCTGTGCGTCGATTACGGCTATGGCGCGGCGGTGGGCGCGGAAATGCTGTCGCTCATGCTGATGGGCGGCGTTGTCTCGCGGCTGATCTCGGGAACGCTGGCCGACCGCATCGGCGGCATACCCACCCTGCTCATCGGCTCGACACTTCAAGCCATTGCGCTGTTTCTCTATCTGCCAGCGGGCGGACTCGTGTCGCTTTACGTCGTCAGCCTGATCTTCGGGCTAAGCCAGGGTGGCATCGTTCCCAGCTATGCCGTCATCGTGCGCGAGTACATGCCAAGCCGCGAAGCCGGATCGCGCGTCGGGTTCGTGCTGATGATGACGATCCTCGGCATGGCTCTGGGCGGATGGCTGTCGGGCGTGATCTATGATGTGACAGGCAGCTACCAGTGGGCCTTCGTCAACGGCATCGTCTGGAACGGCCTCAACATCGCGATCATGGTCCTGATCCTGATCCGCAGCCAACCGCGCAAGGAGATGCGACCGGCGGCTGCGTAAGACCACCGCCTAGATGATCTCGTCCTCATCGAACAACGGCGCCTCTTCCAACTGCGTAGCAAGGTCATCGACCGCCGCCTCGGCCACATCCGCCGATTTGACCGCCGCAATGTGAAACAGCGCATCGCCCTCATGCACAACCGGCATGACGGCGCGCCCGACGATGATTCCGCCGTTGCGCGCGACAACCTCGATTTCGCCATCCCCGAACGGATCGGAAATCGCGGCGACGATATCGCCCTCTTCGACCACGTCGCCCTCACCCTTGAACATGCGCAGCAATCCACCGACCGGCGCGCGCATCCACGAACTGTTGGTGCAGAGCAGCGATTTCGCCCGAGGTTTCGCGATGCCCGCCGCTGGCAACAACCCCGTCTCTTTCAGCACCCGCAAAATGCCCGCCACGCCTGCACGCACCGACATCTCGTCAAACCGCATGCCCTCACCGGCCTCGTAAAGCAGCACATCAACGCCACGCGCCTTGGCTTCCTGACGCAAACTGCCATCGCGCAGCGCACTTGTCAGAATGACCGGCGCGCCAAACGCATAGGCCAGCTTCAGCGTCTGGGGATTGTTGGCCGACACCCGGATCTGGGGCAGGTTCATCCGATGAATTGCCGCCGAATGCAGATCAATGCCAAGCGAACAGCGCGCCACGATCTCGTCCATGAAGATATGCGCCAGCCGCGAGGCCAGTGATCCGTTGGCCGAACCGGGAAAACAGCGGTTCAAATCCCGCCTGTCGGGCAGGTAGCGTGAATGGTTCAGGAAGCCGAACGTGTTGACGATCGGCACCACGATCAGCGTGCCGCGCACTGATTTCAGGTTCTTGGCCCGCAACAGCCGGCGCACGATTTCCACGCCGATCACCTCGTCGCCGTGAATGCCGGCGCTGACAAAGATCGTCGGCCCGTCGCTGCGCCCGTGGATCACATGCGCCGACAGGGTGACGGGCGTGTGATCAGACAGGGTGCTGATGGGAAGATTGACAGTCTTGCGGGTGCCTGCCTCGATGCACTCACCCGCAATCTTGAAACCGTCTCGCTTGGTCATCCGCGGCCTTTTGTTTTGGTGGCGTTCGGCTTGGCGTTCTTCTCGATATATTCGATGATCTTGCCCGCGATATCCAGTCCGGTGGCCTTCTCGACACCCTCGATTCCGGGCGAGGAATTGACCTCCATCACGACGGGGCCGTGATTGGCGCGCAACATGTCCACACCACAGACGTTCAGCCCCATCGCCTTGGCGGACCGGATCGCGGTTGACCGCTCCTCGGGCGACAGCTTGATCACCTGTGCCGAGCCACCTCGGTGCAGGTTCGAGCGGAAATCGCCCTCCGCGCCGGTGCGCTTCATTGCGGCGACGACCTTGCCGCCGATGACGATGGCGCGAATATCGGTGCCGCCCGCTTCCTTGATGAACTCCTGCAACAGGATGTTGACGCCCGCACCGCGAAACGCCTCGACCACCGATTTCGCAGACCGTTTCGTGTCGGCCAGAACCACCCCGATGCCCTGCGTGCCCTCCAGCAGCTTGATCACCACCGGCGCTCCGCCCGCCAGTTCCAGCACCTCTTCGGTTTGCTTCGGATCATGCGCGAACGTCGTGACCGGCAAGCCGATGCCCTCGCGTGACAACAACTGCATCGAGCGCAGCTTGTCGCGCGACCGCCCGATCGCCACGCTTTCGTTCAGCGGGTAAACGCCCTGCATCTCGAACTGCCGCAGCACGGCCGTACCATACATCGTGACCGACGCCCCGATCCGCGGGATGATCGCGTCATAGCCTTCCAGCTTTTCGCCGTTGTAATACACTTCGGGCCGCCGCGACGCGATGTTCATGTAACAGCGCAACGTGTTGATGATATCAAGCTCGTGCCCCCGTTCCTCTGCCGCCTCTTTCAGCCGCTTGTGGGAATACAGGTTCGGGTTTCGGGCAAGCATCGCGATTTTCATGGCCTTGGTCCTCCAAAGTTGGGTTTGGTGCTGACGAGGTAGGATTTTCCGGGATGGACAACGATCTTATGTCGGCGCAGCGCACGACGGCCCAGAATAAGCGGAAACCGCATCGTTCCACGATCGGTCAGCGAAATGTCGATCTTCCATCTGCGTCCTGCCAATATCATCGGCGTTCGAATGACGATACGCGATTCTGGCGTGCCGCTGGTATTTGTGATGTCTCGCTTGGTGAACACCGGAAATTCACAGGTTCGCTGTGGCAACCCGGGAATGTCAGGGCTTCGGAACCGCACCCATTTCTTCCCGTCGCGCATGAATGTCTCGATATCGTCGGCATGAAGCGCCGTGGTCTTGGCGCCGGTGTCCACCTTCACCGCGAAATCCTTCAATCCCAGTTCCGGCAAACTAATACATTCGTGCCACCCGATCACCGTCAGCGACCCGAGGTCCAAAGCTTTTTTTGAAGTCATGTGCGTCTCGTTGCTGGCCAAACAGTCCTGCACAATGCGTCAGCTCCAGCGAAGTTACCAGCAATTCCCGGCACAAACCTTGGTCAGAACAGGTGAACAAGTACAGTGTCGGGGTCGCTCAACCGCACATCGCCGTTATACGATGACGTCCTGCGCAACCTGCTCTCCAACACCGAAAACCCGCTTGTAGCGCGCGATCTCGTCTTTCGGGCCCATCGCCTTTTTCGGATTGTCCGACAGCTTCACCGTGGGCCTGCCATTGGCTTCGACCGCCTTGCACACCAGACTGAACGGAGCCAGCCGGTCATCCGGAGTGAGGCCTCTGAAATCATTGGTCAGCAACGTGCCCCAGCCGAAGGACACGCGCACCCGGCCCGCAAATTGCGCCTGCAATTCGAGTATCTTTGCAACGTCCAGCCCGTCCGAGAAAATCACAAGTTTCCGTCTCGGATCTTCGCCGCGCTCGTTCCACCACCGGATCGCCGTTTCCGCACCCGCCGCCGGATCGCCCGAGTCGATTCGGACGCCGGTCCAGCCCGCCAGCCAATCGGGCGCATCGCGCAGGAATTCCTCGGTGCCATAGGTGTCGGGAAGGATCATCCGAAGATTTCCGTCATGCTCCTCGTGCCAATCCGCCAGCACGTCGTACGGCGCCTGCTTCAGCGCGGCGTCGTCCTCGGCCAGTGCCGCGTACACCATCGGCAATTCATGCGCATTGGTGCCGATGGCCTCCAGATCGCGGCTCTTGGCGATCAGGCAGTTCGAGGTGCCGACGAAACTCTCGCCCAGCCCCTCGACCATCGCCTGCACGCACCAATCCTGCCAGAGGAACGAATGCCGCCGCCGCGTTCCGAAATCGGCGATGCGCAACTCCGGCACCTCGCGCAGACGCTCGATCTTTTCCCAAAGCTTGGTCATCGCGCGGGCATAAAGCACCTGAAGCTCGAACCGGCCCATATCGTTCAACACCGCCCGCCCGCGCAACTCCATCAGCACCGCCAGAGCCGGGATCTCCCACAACATCACTTCGGGCCACTTGCCCTCAAAGGTCAATTCGTACTGATCGCCAACCCGTTCCAGGTGATAGGCCGGGAGGCGCAGATTCTCGAACCATTCCATGAAATCGGGACGGAACATCTGCCGCTTGCCGTAAAACGTGTTGCCGCGCAGCCAGGTGCTCTCGTTGCGCCGCAAGGACAATGAGCGGATGTGATCCAGTTGCTCGCGCAGCTCGCCTTCGTCGATCAGCTTGGCCAGCGGCACATTGGTGGATCGGTTGATCAGCGAAAACGTGACCTGCGTGTCGCGCTTGTTGCGAAACACCGACTGGCACATCAACAGCTTGTAGAAATCCGTATCAATGAGAGACCGCACAATCGGGTCGATCTTCCATTTATGGTTCCAGACGCGGGTGGCGATATCGACCATGAGTGTCTCCGAAAGGCGCACGCCGCCCGCTTAGATCAACCGGAACGGTGCTTGTCCAGACTCAGTGGTTCTTGTCCCAGTTGGCCACTTCCTGATCGCGGATACGCTCGCAGGTGGCTTCGTCCACACCCAGAAACCCGGCAATCTCTCCCAGCAGAAGGCTTTCCTTCGCGTGCTGGTTGCCATCGGCGTAAACAACATCCCAAAGCGCCGCGACGGCCTGTTCGCGCTGCTCCTGGCTGACGTTCTCGGTCAGAATCGCAGCAAGATCGGACGTCTTGGGCAGTTCCTGCTCCAAAAGCTCGCATTGCGCGCGCATCTTGGCCGCCTCGATCGGGCCAAGACCATGCAACTTTGCGAGGACTCGGTCGATCTCCTCGACCTCCTGAAACAGATACGCCCTGTCGGCCATCGCTGTTCGGACCATCAGCGCGCCCAGTGCGAACTTGGCGTCCGCAGGCGGCAGTTCGGTGCGCGGGACGGATGCGTCGAAAAGCGCGAGGATACGAGAGAACATGACGGTCCGGCCTTGTCTGGATCAACACGAGAATCGTATCGTCGCCGATCCCGCCTGTGAATGGCGAAGCGTATTTTACCGCTCAAACCGAACAGGACGTCGCGTCAGGTTGGTGCAAATGTCACGGTTTCATCGCAAGGCCGCGCGCATGGCTGCGTCAGACCAGCGTCACGCCTGCATCCTGCATCTTCTGACTGGCCGCCGCCAACGATCCGTCAAGGTCGATCCCACGGCTCAGATCCGTCCGGACGGTGACATCAAAGCCGAGTTTCGCCGCGTCAATGGCCGAATAGGCAACGCAGAAATCCGTCGCCAGCCCGGCGAGAACCAGCGATGTGATCCCGCGCGTGCGCAGGTAGCCTTCAAGGCCCGTCGGCGTGGTGTGGTCATTCTCGAAAAACGCCGAATAGCTGTCGATGGCGCGGCGGAATCCCTTGCGGATCACCATCTCGGCGCGATCGACGTCAAGGTCGGCGTGAAACGCCGCACCGTACGATCCGATCACGCAATGATCGGGCCAGAGCACTTGCGGACCGTACGGCATGTCGATCAAACCGTACGGTTCGCGCCCCTCATGTTGCGAGGCGAAAGAACTGTGATCTGCCGGGTGCCAATCCTGTGTAAAGATCACCGCGTCGCTGTCCTGCATCAGCGCGTTAATGCCCGGAATGATGGTATCGCCTTCGGCCACGGCCAGTGCGCCACCGGGACAGAAATCGTTTTGCACATCAATGACGATCAATGCGGACATGAGGCATCCTCCTGTTGAGTTGCCCTTGGGTAGGAACCCTGCCGCGCGCGGTCAAGGGTTGCGGCATTGCGAAACCTTGCAGACGGCCCGATCCGGGCGTAATCCCCCGCGCATGTTTACCGTCTGCGCCTTATATCACTTCACCCGATTTGATGACCCAGCCGCCTTGCAAGCGCCGCTGCGCGACCTGTGCCGCACGCACAAGATCACCGGCACGCTGCTTCTGGCACATGAGGGCATCAACGGCACCGTTGCCGGACCGGACACCGGCGTCCAGCATCTGCTGGCCCATCTGCGCGCCCTGCCCGGCTGCGCCGATCTGGAGTGGAAACTCTCACACGCGGCTGAACGCCCGTTCGCGCGCATGAAGGTCCGGCTCAAGAAAGAGATCGTGACGATGGGTGTGCCGGATGTCGATCCGCGCGCGAAGGTTGGGCATTACGTTGAGGCGAGCGCGTGGAACGAATTGATCCAGAGCCCCGATGTCGCGGTGATCGACACCCGCAATGACTACGAGGTTGCCATCGGCACATTCGAAGGCGCAGTCGATCCGGAAACCGAAAGCTTCCGCGAGTTTCCCGCGTGGTGGGAAAAGAACAAGGAGCGTTTTCACAACAAACGCATCGCCATGTTCTGCACCGGCGGTATTCGCTGCGAAAAATCGACCAACTACCTTCTGAGCCAAGGCGTCGAGGACGTCTATCACCTCAAGGGCGGCATCCTGAAATATCTCGAAGAGGTGCCCGAGGAAAACAGCGCCTGGAACGGCGAGTGTTTCGTCTTTGACGGCCGCGTCTCGGTTGGTCACGGACTGGTCGAAGGGCCGCACCTGCTCTGTCATGCCTGCCGGCGCCCGATCCTGCCCGAAGATCGCGACCGGCCGGAATACGAACATGGCGTTGCCTGCCATTTATGCGCCGACGAAACCTCGCAAGAGGACAAGACGCGCTTCCGCGAACGTCAAAAGCAGATCCGATTGGCCGAAGAACGCGGCGAGCGGCACCTGCACGCGGATGTGGTTGACGAAACGTAAAAAGGCCCGCACCGGACCTTTTGTTTCGCATGCGAAACAATGGGGCAGCGGTGTTGACCTACTTTCCCAGCGACGAAACCGCCCCGGACCATCCGTCAACCGAACATCTGGCGCGAATGAACAGCTGCACGTTCGGCAGGTCTGACAGGCTCAGGTCTGAGAAACCGAAGGCCGCGATTTGGGTGGATGCTCGATCAGGACGCCGCACCCGGCCCATGCGATGAGCAACACCGCGAAAGCGACGGCATCCAGTGGCGTGAACAGCGCGATGCGATCCATCCAGCCCATCTGTCAGAACGGCTTCACGACAACGACCCACAGGATCGCGATCACGCCGAAAACACTGATTTCATTGAAGACGCGCAGGTAGACATCGCCTTCGGTGAAGACGCCGCGCTTGCCTCTGATCACCATGCGACCCGTCCAGATGTAGTGCAGCGCCAGCAAGGTGACGAGCCCCAGCTTGAGCCAGACCCATGTCGGCATACCCCAAAGCACGCCAAGCCAGACCCCGGTGATCAGGGCGATCACCCCAAGCCCCGCCGAAAACCGGTACAGGCGGACGGTCAGATCCCCCAGCGGGCCGAATTCGCCCAACCGGTCATATTCGCGCTTCCAATAGATCATTGCGCGCGGAACGGCGAAAATCGATGTCATCCAGCCCATGACGCAAAGAAGGTGTATAATCTTGATCCAGTCCATGGCGCTTGGTGGCCTTGCTGGCGTCTGAAGGCAAGAGGCAGGTAGACTTGGTTGGACCAAAAACTTCTGGTCATCGGAGTGAAATTGGTTATATCTTTTTACCAATTTGGAGGATGTCCCATGCAAATGCCCCAGCCAGACGCCCGCGTGCTGTCACGCAAGGCGCAAATCGTGGACCGGTTGAAATCCGTGCTGCCTGACGGCGCGGTGATCTCTGACGAGATGGAAACCCGCGCATACGAGTGTGATGCGCTGACCGCGTATAAATGCCCGCCGCTGGCGGTGGTGCTGCCATCCTCGACGTCCGAGGTTTCGGAGATCCTGAAAATCTGTCACGAGATGGGTGTGCCTGTCGTGCCGCGAGGGTCGGGAACGTCGCTTGCGGGTGGCGCATTGCCGACTGCGGATTGCGTCCTGCTGGGTGTCGCGCGGATGGCCGATGTGATTGAAACCGACTATGACAACCGCTTCATTCGAGTGCAAACCGGGCGCACCAATCTGAGTGTCACCGGCGCCGTCGAGGAAGACGGGTTCTTCTATGCCCCCGATCCCTCAAGCCAGCTTGCCTGTGCGATTGCCGGCAATATCGCAATGAATTCGGGAGGCGCGCATTGTCTGAAATATGGCGTGACGACGAACAACCTGTTGGGTGTCACGATGGTGAAGATGGACGGCACCATCGTCGAGATCGGCGGCACGCACATGGATGCGGGCGGTTACGACCTGCTCGGGCTGATCTGCGGCTCCGAAGGCCAGTTGGCTGTTGTGACCGAGGCGACGCTGCGCATCCTGCCCAAGCCCGAAGGCGCGCGGCCCGTTCTGATGGGGTTTGACAGCAACGAGGTCGCGGGGGCCTGCGTCGCCGACATCATCAAGGCCGGTGTCTTGCCGGTGGCGATCGAATTCATGGACCGCCCCTGCATCGAGGCGACAGAGCGGTTTGCCAAGGCGGGTTATCCGATGTGCGAAGCGCTGCTGATCGTCGAGGTCGAGGGCAGCGCGGCCGAGATCGACGAGCAACTCGCGCTGATCCTTGAAATCGCGCGGCGGCACGATCCCGTCGAACTGCGCGAGGCCAAGGATGCCGACGAAGCCGGGCGTATCTGGCTTGGCCGCAAATCGGCCTTTGGCGCGATGGGACAGATCAACGATTACATGTGTCTTGACGGGACGATCCCGGTGTCGGAACTGCCCTTCGTTCTGCGCCGGATCGGCGAGATGTCAAAGGAGTACGGTCTGGGCGTGGCCAACGTGTTTCACGCCGGGGACGGCAACATGCATCCGCTGATCCTGTATGATGCCAACAAGCCGGGCGACCTGGAGCTTTGCGAAGCGTTCGGAGCGGATATCCTGCGACTCTGCGTGGAGGTGGGCGGTTGCCTGACAGGCGAGCATGGTGTCGGCATTGAAAAACGCGACCTGATGGTCGACCAGTTCGCGCCTGCCGATCTCGAGGCGCAGATGGCGGTGAAGGATGTTTTCGATCCGGCCTGGCTACTCAATCCGGCCAAGGTGTTCCCGCTCGCAGCGTCAGAGAGCCGTCGCAGCGTGGCGCTGGCGGCTGAGTGAGCGATGGGGGGCCAGCCCCCCAAACCCCCCGAGGTATTTGAGGCCCAAAGAGACCATGAAACCAACGACAGAAGCCGATCTGGCGGACATGATAGCCGGAGCCGACGGGCCGCTTTGCGTGCGCGGAGGTGGAACGCGGGGCGTGAGACTTGACGGCGAGGTGCTGGAAACCGGCGGCTTGTCGGGGATCACGCTTTATGAGCCGGGATCACTGACGTTGGTCGCGCAGGCGGGCACACCGTTGGCAGAGATCGAAGCGGCGCTTGATGCCGAGGGGCAGCGTCTGGCCTTCGAGCCGATGGATCACCGCGGATTGCTGGGAACATCAGGCACGCCGACGATCGGCGGCGTGGTGGCGGGCAATGTCAGCGGGCCGCGGCGCGTCTCCGTGGGTGCGTGCCGGGACTTCATGCTGGGCGTCAGGTTTGTCGATGGCATGGGCACCGTCATCAAGAATGGCGGTCGGGTGATGAAGAATGTCACCGGTTATGATCTGGTCAAGCTGATGAGCGGAGCCTGGGGGACACTTGGCGTGTTGAGCGAGGTGAGCCTCAAGGTGTTGCCGCGCCCCGAAGCGGCGGCCTGCGTGATGATTGACGGTCTGAGCGATGCAGACGCGGTGAGCGCCATGGCCAAAGCGCTGCGTTCGCCGTTCGAGGTGTCGGGAGCGGCGCATCTTCCGGACGGAGCGCATGGCGCATCGGTGACGATGTTGAGGGTCGAGGGGTTTGCCGGATCGGTCAGCTATCGCGCCGACAGGATTTCAGCGTTGTATCCAGACCAGCCGGTGCGCGTGGAACGCGCGCCCGAGGTGGTTGCAGAGCAGTGGGTGTCGGTGCGGGACGTGGCGCCGTTTCACGATCATGGCGGCGACGTCTGGCGGGTGTCTTGCACACCTAGCAAAGCGGCCGAGTTGGGTGCCATGATGCAGGCAGATGCGCTGCTTTATGATTGGGGTGGCGGCTTGATCTGGGTGCGCGTTCCGGCGGGCGTCGATCTGCGCGCACGCCTTGGCGCATTTGACGGACATGCGACGCTCGTACGTGGCAGCGGACACGCGAAGTTCCAGCCCGAGCCGGACGACATTGCGGCGCTGTCGAAAGGGCTGCGTGAGCGGTTTGATCCGAAGGGCATTCTGAACACCGGGTTGATGGGGTAGGCGATGCAGACGACTTTTACCGACGCGCAGTTGCAGGATCCCGATTTCGAGCGCTCGAACGAGATCCTGCGCGCCTGCGTGCATTGCGGATTTTGCACCGCGACCTGCCCGACCTATCAGGTGTTGGGAGACGAACTGGACAGCCCGCGGGGGCGGATTTACCTGATCAAGGACATGCTTGAGAACGAGCGGGTGCCCGACCCCAAGACGGTCAGGCATATCGACCGCTGCCTGTCGTGCCTTGCCTGCATGACGACCTGCCCGTCGGGGGTGCATTACATGCATCTTGTCGATCACGCGCGAGCCTATATCGAAGAGCATTACGACCGGCCCTGGCATGACAAGGCGCTGCGCTGGATGTTGGCGCGGATTTTGCCCTATCCCATGCGGTTTCGGATGGCCCTGATCGCGGCGAAGATCGGAAAGCCGTTCGCGCCGCTGATCCCGGATGCGCGGTTGCGCGCGATGCTGGAGATGGCGCCAAAGCGCATTCCTCCGGTGAGCCGGAATGACGATCCGCAGAGTTTCGCACCCAAGGTGGCGCGCAAGAAGCGGGTCGCGCTGATGACCGGCTGTGCGCAAAAGGCGCTGAACACCGATATCAACGATGCCACGATCCGGTTGCTGACGCGGCTGGGGTGCGAGGTTGTCGTGGCCAAGGGTGCGGGATGTTGTGGGGCATTGACGCATCACATGGGCAAGGTCGACGAGAGCCACCGCTCGGCGGCGGCCAATATTCGCGCGTGGGTGGCCGAGATAGATGGCGATGGGCTGGATGCCATTGTCATCAACACCAGCGGCTGTGGCACCACGGTGAAGGATTACGGACATATGTTCCGGACGGACTCCTTGGCAGAAGATGCCGCGCGGGTGTCGGCGATAGCGAAGGATGTCAGCGAAGTTCTGATCGAGCTTGTGGACGAGGCCGACGTGGCGGAGGCGCGAACGATTCACGGCGGGCCGCGCGTGGCCTATCATGCGGCATGCAGCTTGCAGCATGGGCAGCAGATCAAGACCCATCCCAAGACGCTGCTCAAGGCGGCCGGGTTTGACGTGGTGGAACCGGCGGACAGCCATCTGTGCTGCGGATCGGCGGGGACGTATAACCTGATGCAGCCCGAGATCTCCAAAAAGTTGAAATTGCGCAAGGTCCAGACACTGGAAGCGAAGGCGCCGGAGATCATTGCAGCAGGCAATATCGGCTGCATGATGCAGATTGGATCGGGAACCGGGATTCCGGTCGTGCACACGGTAGAGTTGCTGGACTGGGCGACCGGCGGACCTCCGCCTGCAGCGTTGAAATTAAACGGAAATTAACCATTGCAGTCATAGTTTCGCCCCAATATCCCGGTATCCAGACGGCGAATAAGGGGAGTGTTTGATGCGCCTTTTCATACTCGGCCTCCTGTCGACCCTGCTGCCGTCTTTGGTGGCTGCACAGGGCGGCGGGCTGTTCTCGATGGAAAGCCGTCAGGATGGCCGCGCATGGGAGGCTGTGGGGCGTCTTGAATTGGCTGGAAGCGCCTTTTGCACAGGCTCATTGATCACGCCGCACCTTGTGCTGACGGCGGCGCATTGTCTGTACGACGACACCGGCGCGCTTCTGGCGCCCGAGGACATTCAGTTTCTTGCCGGTTGGCGCAATGGCCGCGCGGCGGCCTATCGGCGGGTGCGGCGCGCGGTTGCGCATCCCGAGTATGATTTCAACGCCAAATCGGGCGCGGGTCGGGTCTATCGCGATGTCGCCTTGATCGAACTCCAGCATCCGGTGCGCAACACAACGATCATCCCTTTCGCAACCGATCAACGCCCGCACGCCGGATCGAGCGTGTCGGTTGTCTCTTACGCGCACAACCGGTCCGAGGCTCCCTCGATGCAGGACACTTGCGAGGTCTTGTCGGAACAAAGCGATCTTCTGGTGCTGTCATGTTCGGTCGATTTCGGCAGCTCGGGATCGCCGGTCTTTTCCCTTGGCCCGGACGGGCCCAAGATCGTCGCGGTGGTGTCGTCCAAGGCCAAAAGCGACGGATCGCCGGTGTCGTTGGGGGCGCCGCTGGAAGGCCAGATCGCGGTGATCGAAGCGTTGATGCAAGACGGTGTCGGATTCATCGAGGGCAGCGCCTTTCGCCCGTTCCGTGTCGATGACCGCCTGCGCAAAGCCGCCGGAGCAAAGTTCATTCGTCCGGTTTCCCGCCACGAAACCCCTTGAACCCGCCATATCGGGTTCCCATTTTATCATCGTCGGATGTCCCATCGGGAGTCCGGCCCAGCAAACCGGGCCTGTCCAATCTGGAAGGCCCAAAACATCTGGTATCGCTCAATGGAGGATGACCTATGCGAGGACTTGATTTCGCGCCGCTTTACCGCGCAACCGTCGGCTTTGACCAAATCGCCGACATGCTGGATCGTGTGACAACCAACGAGGGTTCGCACACCACGTATCCACCCTATAATATCGAAAAAACCGCTGATGATGCCTATCGCATCTCAATCGCCGTGGCCGGATTCTCGGACGAGGATCTGACGGTCGAGGTGAAGGATGGCGCGCTGCTCGTTTCGGCCAACAAGGTCGATGAAGACGAAAGCCGCACTTATCTGCATCGCGGCATCGCCACCCGCGCGTTCCAGCGCCGGTTCCATCTTGCCGATCATGTGCGTGTCGTTGGCGCCAGCCACGAGAACGGCATGTTGCACATCGACCTTGCGCGCGAGATTCCCGAGGCTCTGAAGCCGCGTCGGATCGAGATTGCCAAGGCTGATGCCATCGAGAAAGATGTGGTTGACGCTAAAGCCGTGAACTAAACGCGACGCTGAAACGAAAGGCCCGGCGGGTAGACCGCCGGGCCTTTTTGTGTGTCAGACGGACATGCAGATGTATTTCATCTCAAGAAATTCTTCGATCCCGTGGTGGCTGCCTTCGCGGCCAAGCCCGGATTGCTTGACCCCGCCAAAGGGCGCGAATTCGGTCGAGATGATGCCGGTATTGACGCCGACAATGCCATATTCCAGCGCCTCGGCCACCTTGTAGACGCGGCTCAGATCCTTGGCATAGAAATAGCTCGCCAGTCCGAAGATCGTGTCGTTGGCCAATTCGATCACGTCGTCTTCGGTTTCGAACTTGAACAGCGGGGCAAGCGGGCCGAAGGTTTCATCGGTCGAAAACGCCATGTCCTTGGTGGCGCCAGTGACGATGACGGGGGCAAAGAAATTACCGTCGAGGTTCTGGCCCTCCTCGCCCAGGATCACCTTACCACCCTTGGACTTGGCATCGGCGATATGCTCCTGCACTTTCTCCAGCGCGTCCTTGTTGATGAGGGGGCCAAGGTCGGTGCCGTCCTTGAGGCCGTCGCCGACCTTCATCTTTGACACCTTGTCCTTCAGCTTTTGCGCAAACTCGTCATAGACACCCGCCTGCACATAGATGCGATTGGCGCAGACGCAGGTCTGGCCGTTGTTGCGGAACTTGCACATGATCGCGCCTTCGACGGCGGCATCGAGATCGGCATCGTCGAACACGATGAACGGCGCGTTGCCACCAAGCTCCATCGAACACTTCATCACCTGATCGGCGGCCTGACGCAGCAGGATGCGGCCCACTTCGGTCGAGCCGGTGAAGGTCAGCTTGCGCACCGCATGGTTCTCGCAGAACTCCTTACCCACTTCGGAGGAGGAGGAGGATGGAACGACGTTGAACACGCCTTTCGGAATGCCGGCCCGTTCGGCCAGGACGCCCAGAACGATGGCCGAGAGCGGTGTTTCGGCGGCGGGACGGGCGACAAAGCTGCATCCGGCGGCCAAGGCCGGCCCTGCCTTGCGGGTGATCATCGCAGTCGGAAAATTCCACGGCGTGATCGAGCCGACAACGCCGATCGGCTGTTTGATCACCATCAGACGCTTGTCGCGCTGGTGGCCGGGGATGGTCTCTCCGTAGACGCGCTTGGCCTCTTCGGCAAAGAACTCGACGAAGGACGCGCCATATCCGATCTCGCCCTTGGCCTCGGCCAGCGGCTTGCCCTGCTCGGCGGTGAGGATTGTGGCGAGGTCGTCCTGATGCTCGATCATCAGATCGAACCATTTGCGCAACACGCCGGCACGCTCTTTACCTGTCCACTTGGCCCAGTCCTTCTGGGCCACCTCAGCCGCAGCTATGGCATCGGCCACTTGTGCGCGCGACAGATCAGCGACCTCGGCAATCGTATCGCCACGGGCGGGGTTTTCGACGGCAAACGTGCCATCATCGCCGTCGATCCATTCACCATTTACATATGCGCGCGTTTCCAACAGCGACGGGTCGTTGAGAAGGCTGGCAAGGTTTGTATTTTGATCGAGCATGGGTCCCTCCGAATTAGATGCTGACAATGGTGGATCACTTGCTAGATGGTAAGGCAAGTGTTGATCTTTGAGGAGAACGGAACGTGGATTGGGACGACGCCTATGCAAATGCGCCCTACATTCCGAACAGTGAAGAGTTTCCAGACAGATGGCGGGCCGAGGCCGACGCGTTCCGGCAGCGGCTGTCGGTCTCGGGGCGCGCCCGACTTGGGATGATGTATGGTCATGGCCCGCGCGAGATCGTGGACCTGTTCCTCCCCGACGGTGTTCCAAAAGGCGTGTTCGTTTTTGTGCATGGTGGCTATTGGCGGCAGTTTGACGGCTCTCTCTGGTCGCACCTTGCGCAGGGCGCGCTGGATCGGGGTTGGGCGGTCGCCATGCCGACCTATGACCTGACGCCAAGAGTGCGAATTGCCGACATCACACGCCAGATCGCACAGGCCATTTGCGTGGTCGCGAACGAGTTCGACGGACCGTTGCGGCTTGCCGGGCACTCGGCAGGTGGCCATCTGGTCGCTCGAATGCTGGCACCGGACGTGTTGCCCGAGGATGTCATGAAGCGGATCGAGAAATGCGTACCGATTTCGCCAGTGTCTGACCTGCGCCCGCTGATGAACACCCGCATGAACGACGATTTCAAGCTGGACGAGACATCCGCCGCAGCCGAGAGCCCTGTGCTCACAGACGCGCCGCCCACGGATGTGACCGTGTGGGTCGGCGGCGCCGAGCGGCCGGTGTTTCTGGATCAGGCGCAATGGCTTGCCGATGCGTGGGGCTGTAACATCATCGTCGATCCGGGCAAGCATCATTTCGATGTCATCGACGCGCTGACCGAGGCTGACAGCCCGCTGATGCATGCGATCTTTCCGTCCGGGGCCTAATTCGCAGGCAATGCTGGTCCCTGAGCGACCGACTCCCGGTGCCAGTGCGGACACACGCAATTATTTGCATGTGACGGCCCTCACGCGGGAACCTCAGCGAGTGTTCGGGGTTATCCTTAATGAAAGGAAACACCATGACTGTTCAAATTACCTTGGCGCTTTTCGCCCTCGTTCTTGTCCAATTCCTTTTCATCCTTGCGACCAAACCCAAGGCCGTGTCGCTTGTTGAGATGGCAAGGAAAGACATTTGAAAACCTGCTCCCGGTGCGCGGCTTACGAGCCGTGTGCCGAGTTTATCGTTTCCCGATATCCACAGAGCGCACGTCAGAGGACTGACGGGCGCGACTTTCGTTCAACGGCCGGTCAACACGCCGCCCGTTGAGAACACCAACCCCAGAAACAGGAGTTTACAATGCCTACGAATTTTGCCGGTGGCCTGAATCAGGACACGCGCAGCCAAATGGTCGACCTTCTCAACGAGAACCTGGTTGACGCCATTGCGCTTACTCTCGCAGTGAAACAGGCGCACTGGAATTTGAAGGGGCGCGGATTTATCGGCGTCCACGAGTTGCTTGATGAGGTGGCCGATCGCCTTCGCAACGGCGCCGATCTCATGGCAGAGCGCGCCGTCATTCTTGGCGGTATCGCCAAGGGCACACTCGAAGCCGCCGCAAAGGAAACGCGCGTCAGCCCGTACCCTGAAGCAGCCACCGATATTGCTGAGCATATCGAAGCTCTGAAAGAACGGTTTCTCGAAGTCGGTGAAGCAGTGCGTGGAGCGGCCAAGACGGCAGGCGACGCGGGTGATGAAGATACCGCCGATCTGTTCACCGAGGTAAGCCGCGCCATCGACAAGGATGCTTGGTTCATCGGCGCGAACGCTGAAGAAGCGTAAGGGTCTTTTACATTCAAAGATAGAAAGCGGCGTTGCCCATCATGGGCAGCGCCGCTTTTTCATGTGCGGCACTCAGGCCTGCTCGGGAAGATACGGCTGGTAGGGAAACGTGATCGTGAGATCGTGCCAGTCTTCCCGCACATCTTCTTGGACATCAGCTTCGAGTTGGCTGGAAAACGCCGCGATCAGCCGTCTGCCAAGCCCGGTTCCCGTAACCCTGTCCTTGGTTGGCATCACGCTGTTGCCGATCGACAGGCGGATATGCTCCTCGCCGTCGATTTCCAGCTTCTTGAGAGCGATGCGCAGTCGGAAAACGCCGTCTTTTCCCGGCCCGCCATATTTGAAGACGTTGGAAAGCGCCTCGGTGGTGGCCATTGCCAGAGGGCTGGCGTGATCCGGGATCAAGGTTACTTTCTCAAGGTCTTTGCGGATATCGACCGAGGTTTTTGATGCCGCACCGATATTGGCAACTTGCGTCACCAATTCCCCGATCAGAACATCCACCCTGAGCTTGGTCAGCGAAGGTTCCTGATACAAGGCGCGGTGAACCGAGGCGAGGCTGTTCACGCGGTCCTGAAACTGGCGCAGAGCTGTCACGGCCTCGGGGCTTTTCAGTTGCCGAACCTGCATGTTGATGATCGAGGAAATAAGCTGAAGGTTATTCTTGACGCGGTGATACACCTCTTTCAGCAGCACTTCGCGCTCATAAATCGCGTTTTGCAGGTCCGCTTCGTCTCTCAACAGCTGATCGGCCATCGACTCGAACGTCTCGTTGATGGTCTGGATTTCGTTTGGCGCTTCCTGAATCTCCTTGGATGACTGAATGTTCCTTTCGTCAGCGAAGCGGCGCATACGCCGTCCCAAATCGCTGATATGACGCAGCACGAGACGGTTGAGTGATATCACGGCGACGATAATGCCGACCGCCCACATCACGAAGGGGAAGAGCAGCGTCGTTCCTGTAAACCACGGGGCCGACATCATCTTGAGCGCCTCGCGGCCCCAACTGCCCAATGCGTAAACTTCGCCCGGCAAAATGGGGATTACGGAAATCAGGCGGGGATCACCCGCGCGGCTCGTTGCTGTAAAGAACGACCCCTCTTGATTCACGAACCCTTCCAGAGCCAGACCTTCTGGCAAATTGTCTTCGAAGTCGCCGTTGGAGGATGACGACAGAACTTCGCCGTATTTGTTGAACATCACCATCGACACGTCGCCGGCGTCTTCTATCCGCTCAACCGTGCGCTCCATAGGCTCGGCCGCGAAGGATAATGCGACGAACCCGGTCAGCATATCCTCGACGTCAAAAATCGGGTGTAAAACCGTGATCACCGGCAATTCCGAAACAGAGCCGCGTGCACTGAATCCGATGAACGGCTCTGGATTCTGGAACAGATCCGCGGCTCTCGGGCCGGGTGTGAACTCAAGTTCCGTACCGGCACTGTTACAGACGGACCGGGATTCGCTGTTCATGACGCCAACGAATTCGAATTGTTCACCCGACACCCGAACCCGCTGCATGATCGCCGTGCATTGTTCGGTGCTGAGTTCTGTTGCCCCCAAAGTCTCGGCCAGCCCCTTTGCCACGCCCATCTTCATCAGCAACTCGCGCCGTTCGGGTTCGACGAGTGTGCTGGTTCGCGCGTGCAGCGATGATTCAAGGTTTTCGTTGGCGGCCTCAATTGCGCGCCAGCTTTGGCTCATCGCCACCAGACCGATGGGCAACAACGCCAGCGACAACAGCAAGGCGATCCGCACCACGAGGCTTTGAGTCAAAGTCTTGCTCTCGGCGTCTTCCGCTGTGGTGTCGGAGGGGTTTGATCGGTCAGGTGACATAAGACGCTAGATCGGTTTGACCAATGCGCCGGCCAACCGTTCATCCGGGATCGGTGCGCCACACACAGGGCGCGGATACTCTAGCGCGTTTCGGGTCATAACGGGTTTGCCTGTTATTTATAAAGAGGTGCCTTACGTGGTTCAACGCCCCTGCTGCGGAACCGTTCCACACCGTGACGAAGCGAACATCGGTTTAAAACAATATCTTACGTTTCGCCAGGAAATGAGGATAATCGGCCACAGTTTTCCGAAACGTCACCGAACCGATCATCACCTTGATCCACACTCCAAAAAGCATGCCCCGTCATCCTAGCGCGCAACCGTGAAAATCTTGTGACGAGGATATGGTTTTCTGGCGGAATCTGGCCCCCTGCCAGGAGCCGGTCGGGCGGCTCTCTGGAGAGTTTACAAGACGCGATGGCGGTTACTGGATTGGGAAGTAGTCCTCGCAAACACCGTCGCGGTACACATCCGCCGTGCAGCAGTGCAGACCGCCTCCAAAGGCATAGGCGTCGCGCAGTTCCACGGGAATGACCTCTAGCCCCAGCTTGTCCATCTGCTCGGCCTGATACACTTCCGATGCCTCGACGCAGACCGTTTTGGGGTCGAGTACCAGCACGTTCATCGACAGCCAGGTCGACGAATAGCACAGCGGTGGCGGCGTGTTGTGCGCCGGCTGCGCGGCATCGACGATCTCCCAATCGTTCTTGTTGAAATAGTCCCGCTGATCATCGGGCAAACGGCGGTTGGGATTGTTGAGGATCAAACCGGGGCGCAGCGGCGTGAAGGTCGCGTCAATGTGGATCGGGTAGGGATCGCCGGGGAAATTCACCGCACGCACCCGATGGTCGGGGAAATGACGACGCAGCCACTCGATGCCCTTCAGATTGGTGGTAAAGCCGTGCTGGACGATCAGGTCCTTGCCAAATCGAAGAACGTCAGCAGCATCGAAAAGCGGTTCCTCTTCGGTCGTGACAAAATGCTTTTCGGCCGTCCACTTTAGGCGTTTCTCGATCCCGATTTTGTCGGACAGGTAATCGTCGTGATAATCAGCATCGCTCAAGCGGGGCTTCGGCGCAGACTCGTGGCGGAAGTTGGGATCTTCGTCAAAGTATTGCTGCATCAACGGACGATAGCACAGATATTCAAACCATCGGCAACGATAGGACATCGTCGCTTCCAACATCTCGTGCCCGACGGTGAGCAGCACGTCGCGCGGCGGCATACAGCCGAACTGGCTTTCGGTGTGAAAATCGGGCGTCGTCACCGGAAGGCTGAAATCGGTCGGTGTCGGACGGTCCACGCGAATGCCGCGTTTGGACAACGTGTCGGCAAATGTGTCGAGCAGCTCGTTCGCGCGGTCGATGGTTTCTTGCGGACGGCGGCCCCACTGGCCTCGCATGTCGCTGTCCTCGGGCACCTTGGCATCCAGCGCCGGTTCCTCGGGTGGGATGTGGCAATCATCGGCGCGCCCGACAATCACATGGCGCAGAGTATCCCATTCATTCCAGCTTTTGACTTGCGTTTTATCCGGCGACCAATCCATGCCTGTTCCTTTCAGTTCACGTTGCCGCTTGGTGCGCGATACGGTGCGACGCGGCAAGCCAAAAAAAAGGCGCCGGATGAACAGCGCCTTTTCCAACATCGAGTTTCCTGAAGGTTATTGGCCGAAATTCGACAGGCCTTCGAAGTCGATCCGGCCCATCGCGTCCATCAGCAACTCCTCGTCCTGACCCTCGATCGTGATGAGGATACGATTGTTGACCAAGGCCATAGCCTGTCCGTCGTTCAACGCGACCCGTTGGCGGCCGATCCGCTCAAGCTTCATGCCCATCGCGGCGGCGTTGGTGACCATGCCTCCCATCGTCGACACCATTGCGTTATCGGCCATCATGGTGATTGAATAGGATTGCGAGCGATCCTCGGACGTATAACTGGCGCCCGCGCCCATGCCGCCGCCCATCATCGCAAGCCCGGCCTGCATGTCATCGTCTAGTTGTCGGTCCCATCCCTCCGGTGCCTCCGGCAGGAACTGCTTGAACGCCTCCGCCTGAATTGCCTTCATCTTCTGACGCGCGAACTCGAGCTCTTCGAGCGCATATTGCACATCGCCGTCGTTGTAGGCCTCCAGCGCGGCCTGCAACGTGTCGGAAATCTCATCGGCGTGCGATATGGCGGGAAGCGCCAGAGACAGCGCCAAAGCTGCGGAAACAAAACGATTCATCTCAATACTCCGTCCTTGACCAGACTCCCAGCGTCGCCAAACGCTGACCTTAAGGCAACACCGCATACGATCTGCGCTTCACTTTCAAGCGGGTATTTGCAAAAGTTTTTCCACTGCCATCGGACCCGATGGTCACATCCCCGGCTTTCGAGCCCCAGCATACGTATTGGAGATTTTTTCGGATGGCGGATTTTGACACTCAGGTGCGTGAAAGTCAGGCTCAGGTGGCGCAAGCACAGGCCAAGATTGCCGAACTGACCACACGGATTGAAGCCGCCAGATCGCAGATGAAAAGCGGCGACGATGTCACGTTCGACATTGAAAACGCCACTCTGGACGATGTGCACGCCCATACCGATGTGATGAACGCCAATATCGCGGAACTGATCATGGGGCTTGACGATGTGACCTCTGCCTTTTCCAAGGATTTCGACGACATGCGGTCGAAAACCGGCTGGGAGAGCTTTGTCGGCATCTTCTCAAAGGGCAAATCCGATTCAATGCGGCAAGAACGGATGCGCACGGCGTCGATTGACGACAAGTTGCAGGATCTGATCGCCAAGTCGGACGTTATCGTTACCCTTCTGCAAGGCCAGTTGAACATGCTCAACGAGCAGAAGGACAAGGTCGAGGTGAACCTGTCCGAGACGCTGGACGAGCGCGAGGCGACGGTCGGCGAGTTGGAAACCGTGCGCGCTGAAATCCTTGATATGGATCCGAGGATCATCGAACTCGAGAACAAGATCAGCGTTGAACAAGACGCCGCAGCCCGCACCAAGCTGGAAACCGAACTGGCGGAACTGAATGCCGCTTATAATGCCTTGGTGCAGGACGAGCAGGTCAAGCTGGCCAAAAGCCAGACGCTTGAGCGTTATATCGAAAAGGGCAAGACGTGGATCGACAGCCTGCAGAACCAGGCGGCGACGCAGATGGTCCTGATCAATAAATTGCAGACCGACACCAAGCAGCGTGTGGTTCTGTATGACGCGCTGACCAAATCGCTGAAAACCGCACAGCAACAGGATGTGGCGCACCGGATCAACGAAATCGGCGTCCAGACGGACAAGGAAGCGCAATCGGCAATGGCCGGAATTGGCGCGGCCACCAACCAGCGTATGGCCGATATGCTCGAAGGGCACGAGGATCACATGATCTTTGCCCGCGAGGTGCTTGAAGCCAAGGCCAAGGCCGATGAACGGTTCGCGCGCCGCTTTCAGGCGATTGTCGAGAAACATGACAAGAACCTGTATGGGGCATGACAGAGCCTGCCAGTGACCATCGCGGCCTGACCGACACGCACGTCAGCCGCCGCTACTTTGCCAAGTTCGACGCGATCATCGCGCATCTTTCGCGGGTTGCGGGGCTGCTGCATGCCGAAGGGCGCTTGAGCAAGGACGAGGTCGATGTGCTGGCGCGCTACGTCACCGGCCTCAACCTGACGTTTCGCGCATTGTCGATGAAGTACATGCTGGTCGGGCGCGAGACCGGCCAGGTTTTTGGCGCGCTGACGATGGACACGCACGAAAGCGGGTTTCCCACTGCGACCGAACTGATGGTGATGGCCAATGATGCAGCTCAGGCTGCACGCCATCTTGAAACGCTGCCCGACGCCGGCACGCTGAAGAAACGCATGGTGGCCGAGATCATCGGCGAGCAGAGCATCCCGACGCGGTTGCAATTCACCTTGAGCCAGCGGCTGTATTACGAGGAATTGCTGCGCGGCAACCTGTTCTGGGCGCGCAACGATCCGCAATGCCAGTGGCTTGGCGGGACAGAGGAGCGACGGCGCTATCTGCTGCATTGGGCGATCTACGACACTCAGATGAACCTGCCGACGGTCTACCTGATGGAAGTCGAGGATACCGGCCGCGATCCGCTGCCGCGCGACCAGCGCCGCTGGCCCGAGGCGCAAGCCCATCTCATGGCGCAAAGCCTGAGCGGTTTGAAGCTGTTGACCATTGCACAAGGGTTCGACCAGACCTTTGACGATCTGCACCCCAAGCGTCTGCGCCGGTTTCATATCGGCCCCATGTATGTGCACGGGTTTACCCACCAGAGCGGACCGATCCGCGAGGTTCTTGAACAGGCAAGCGCGCCGGACGGGCAGGATTGGGCGTTGGTCTGGACGGTGGAGGACCTGGAAAGCGAAGATGTGCGGCAGGAGAAATCCGGCTGGTTTTCGACCGTGGAGCGCGAGATGTTCGCGCTTGATCCGTTCTCGGGCCGCGGCGCCGAAACCGGCGCGACGCGAACGGAGCGGATGATCGTCATGCCCGAGCGGCCGTTTCAGGTGTTGGCAGAACGCAATCCGCCGGGGTTTGAAAACGTGCGCAAATTCGTGGTGAGCGATGCGGGGCCTGTTCTGCGGTATTGAGCGTTGCGCTCTTGCTGCGTGCGGGAGCCTCCGGCGGGAGTTTACTTGGCAAGATGAAGTTTAGGAGCGTGGTGAGATGAGTGTGACGTCCGACCTGATGGAGTTGCGCGAAGACGCGATCCGCAAACATTATTCTGCCGCGACCGCGATGCTCGAGGGGTTTGACCATACGCCGCGCAATGGGTCGGCGTCGCCTGAGCGGGTGGAGCGATCTTCGGGAATTGGCACGCGGCGTCGGTTTCGCAGCACAACGCCGGGCCTGGTAACACGCTCGACCGCGCGGCCGGAGGGGGTGCACCTGCTGGACCGGATCGCGTCTGCCGATGGGGACGATCCGCTGATTTCGCCGCCGCAGGCCGTCGTCATGCACGGGTTGCGCCGCGCCCTTGCGATCGCATTGGCAATGGGTGAGGCGTTTTCGGAAGCGACGCCCCTGGCCGATCTCAAGCGCGCGAACCTGCAAGGTGCCTTGGCTGCGGATCGAAAGGCCGATTTCAGTGCGCTGTTGGAGGCCGAGGCGCTGGCGGTTCTGCATGTCTTTGCTAACGCCACGTCCTATCTGTTGGCTTCTCAGGCAAGCGAGGTGAGCGCCGACGTGGGCGAGGTGCAGGAAGTTTTGACTGACAATGCGCCGCTGGCCTTGCAGGGGGCGCTTTGGGAACTCGATCAGAAGATCGCCACCCACGCCAGTGACGAAGCCCGGATGGTGGCGACCGTTCTGGCTTTTACCGAGCAATTGATGGAGCGGGTTGCCTTGCGCGCCCAGAACGGCGCACGGACGGGCGCGTTCACCGGCGCCAACTGGCGGGTGGAGGCGGATGACCTGACGATCCGGGGCTTCACGCCTGCCTCCCGCGCCAAGGGTACGGTCCTCACCATGCAGTTCAAGAAACCGAATCAGGTGGTGGGCAACCATATCGCCAAGTATCAGGCGATGCGGCTGGCGAAGATGCTGATGGCTTATGACTTTGAGCGGCGTCTCAACCCGTTTGCGGAGCTTGGCGGCTTCATCTTCACCTTCATGGGTGACGGTGCGCCGGGGACCGGCAAGACGACACTGATCCAGATGATGGCGGGGCTGATTCACGACTATTGCCAGAACGCGGGCTATCCGTTCCGCTATCAGAACTTCGGTATCGACAATATCGACAGCTATCAGGGCAAATCCGGCCAGAACGCCAAGGCCTTTGTGACCAATGTGCTCGACCCGTCGGTGATCGGGTTCGGCACCATCGACGACATCGACCAGATCGCGGGGCGGCGCGGCGACCGGCAGTCGAGCGCGGGCCAGCAGGAGGTCACGGCGGTGTTCATGGAGGCCTTCGCCGGGGCCAATACGGTGGTGCGGGGGAGCTGTACGTTTGGCATGTTCTCGAACTACCCCGAGAACGTGGACGACGCCCTGCGCCAGCGGGCGGGCGCGCGGTTCCTCGTGGACGGGCCACAAACGCGGGAGGATTACATCGACATCCTTGCGCTGCTGATGGGCAAGAAGCACGACATTCCCTTGGGTGATCACGAGCTTTACGCGGCGCAGCAGATCAAGAAGGCGGTGGCTGCGTCGTTTGACTCGCACAACCGGCCCAAGGAGGCGGGGTTGCTGGAGGTCTATGATCGGGTGTCGTCGCGGATCGGCGCGCTCGACACGATTGCCAAGATGGGCACCTACCTCAAGGCCATTCAGGAGGCCGACCCGCGCTTTACCGGCCGCGCGATCAAGAACATCACCGACGCGGTAAAGGTTCGCGCGATGGATTTCGAACTGCCGGATGAATGGATGGAGCAGCCGGAGCTTTTCCTGTTCAAATCGTATGACGAGAAGGCGGCGATGATCGAAGACCTGCGGCGGCCGATCACGGTCGAGATGGTGATCCAGGAGATCAACCGCTACGCGGATTCCGAGTTCCGCTATGCGGACAAGTCGGATGAGGTTGCGATTGAGGGGATGGTGCGCGACTTCGGGCGTCAGGAAGAGGCGAAGCGGCGGTATTTGGAGGGGAAGGGGTGACTTCATAGTCGTTGCCAAAGACCCCATCTACATTCTACTTGGTATCAAGGAGTAAAAAAATGCCTGCGGAAGCGCGTCAATTATGGGAAACACGGTTGAACATCCCCTCTTACCGAGTGGGTGAAGCTGCTTCCTATGCTCGCGTTGCTCCACAGACCGTCACGGCTTGGCACAAGAGAAAAATAGCAGGCAAACCTCAACTGCTCAGCGAGAAGAAGCCGCGCGAGGGGATTTCCTTCCTACAACTCATTGAGCTTGCGGTTGTGGCTGACATGCGCAAGCTAGGTGTTAAGCTGCACGAAATTGAGCTGGCTCGGGCATATTTCAAAAAAGAAACTGGACTCGAATTTCCCTTTGCAAAACTAAGATTCAAGAGTGACGGCGCAGACGTGTTTAGCGAAATTGAGGGGGCTTTGGGGGAAGTCATCGAAGACAAAGTTCTATCGGCAAACCACGGGGGACAATACACTTGGACCGAAATGCTTTCCTCGAGATTCAAGGAATTTAATTATGACGATAGTGGCGCAGTCATAGCCTGGAAAGTCGCTGGACCAGACAAGGATATTGAGATCAACCCAAAATTAGCATTTGGTGCGCCGCAAATTGGTGGAATTAAGACAGGGATTTTGAAGGCTCGTTGGGTAGCAGGTGAAGACGTAGACGAGATCGCTGAAGACTTCTCGCTGTCCGAGCAACAGGTCCTACAAGCACTCACCTTCGAAGGCATTGAACCAAGCGAAGTTCGTTTATCTCGATGGATGCATTAACTTTTTACTTTGATAGGAACTTTGGAAAGCGCCTTCCTAACGCACTTTACAAGCTTCGTCCTCCTGTAGAAATTCGCTGGCATCAAGGCGAACGGTTCGCTCAAGATATGCCGGATGACGAGTGGATGGAAAAAGTTGGTGGCAAAAATTGGATAGTTCTCACCCAAGACCTCAAATTCCATCTAATCGAACATGAGGTTCAAGCTCTGAAACAGCACAATATTCGGTGCTTTTACTTTCCTGATGCCCAGATTGGGATGTGGAAAACTTTAGCCATTTTTATGCGAACGCATGAACGCATCATAGCTCTGGCTCAAAACCACAAAGCACCTTTCATTTTCAAAGTTCAAAATACTGGCTCTATAAAACCGGTTTTTGTTGCGGATGGCTAACCAATGAACCGCCTCATCCAATCCGGTCTGATGTTCGGCAACCTGATCCATGTCGCCTCGCCCGCGCTCGTAGAGCGGTATAACCGGGCGCTCCTGCACCTCACCGGCAAGACCACAACTCAGACGGATTTCCACATCGACATCTCCGGCTTCTCGCCCGAGGTGGGGGATGAGTTGAATGACCCGCTCTACCTCAACCAGAACGGGGTGAACCGGCAGTTCATTCTGTTGACGACGCAGCAGAAGACCGCGCCGCTGCTGGAGGCGAAGTTCTCGACCTCGCGCGGTATATTGAGGCAGTTTATAAACGCCAACGAGCCGCAACTTTTCGCGCTCACGGCTAGGGACGCAGTGGCCGGAGAACTGGTCAACTCGGTGTTCGACGTGAGCAATCCCGAACGGCTGTTCGACATTCACACCATCACCATCGAGGCGGACACGACAACGGGCACGCTGCGCGATGCGGGCAAGCTGGCGGCGCTGGTGGATCGCTTTACCACCGAGGAAGGCGGCTGGCACGATGACGTGCTGATCGCCGACATGATCACCCTTGCCAAACGCACGGGAGATGTTGTGCGCAATCCGGTGAAGCTCGACCGGATGTCGTTCAGGCAGGACAATTTCCACACCAGCCATTTCGGCGGGATCTATGTGTTTCGCGGGGTGGAGCATCCGGCGGCGATCTGCGCGGGCGATGCGGTGCCGGGGCTGCCGATTGCCTATACGTTCGCGCTGGACGATCGGAACAAGGTGGCGAAGTTTCTTGACCTCAACGGGCTGGTCGAACCCATCGTCAAGGCGCGCGGCATCGACGCAAGTGCGATCTTGCGGCAGAAGATGGACTTCATCGTCGTTGACATCGCACAAGAGGCCGAGATCGACCTGACCGGTGCCACCCGGCGGGACATCAGAGGGCTGGCGCGGCGATATTCCGACCGATTGCCGCCCGAGTGGCACGCGCTCAACCAGCTTGTGCTCTGGGCGGATGGCGATGCCAGATGGCCCCGGATCGCCAGCGACCATCCGGCCTATTTCTACACGCTGCGCGCCAGTGACACGCCGGATGCGACCTTGGTCAACATGCTGCTGTCGGAGCTGTCGCCCAAGGATATCCGCCAGCTTTATATCTGTCACAAGGAGGCGTTCTATGGCGCCTATCGTAGCTGGAGCGACACCAAGCGCGCCTATGTTGTCGATTTCCTGACCCGCGAATACGTGGCCGACAAGGTCGGCGCGCGCGAAGCGTTGTTCGGCCATGACGCGCCGCTTGTGGAACCGCAACATATCCGCGACGATATCATCACGCGCGTCGGTCCCTGGGGCGCGGTTCGGAGGTAGGGTATGCTTGCACTTGGACGGCTGGTGGTGATCGGATTTCTTGTCCTGACCGTGGTCTATTTCTCTCTGTCCTTCTATTGCCGCGCCGGGCGGCGGGAAGAGTTGGAAAAGGAATGGGACGAAGAGATCCGGGCAGGCAACCGTGACACCTATGTTCAGGGCGGTTTGCGCGAGTATGACGGATCACTGCGACGCAAGCTTCTTCTGGGGGTGTATATCGTGCCGCTTACGCTTATGTGTGCGGTCATCTACTTTACGAACTTTTATTAGGGAACAGGGCCGTGGGTTACATCAAGTGGACGATCATCCTCCTGTTCTGGGCCGTACTGGGTGCGTTTTTGCATTATACGTTGCCGCAGAACGATGTCGTGCGGATCGTCAACACCTACGAAGAACGTCAGGACCTGACCGACTGGACCCGGATATTCTGGTCGCTTCCCGACGATCAGGCGGTCAACCTTGCCAACCGGGACGTGCAGTTTATTCAGGCGGTGCGGCCAAACGGCAAGCCGATGGTCTATCGCAACGAAGACACCGGTTGGGGCTGGCCGCCGTATTTCAAGTTCGACACCGCCAATCTTTACACCGAGGCGAATGACGCGATCTCGGACCGGGCCGCGCCCGAGTGGTACGCGGTCAAGCATTACGGCTGGCGCAACGAATTCCTGTCGATCTTTCCCAACGCGATCAGCATCAAACCGGTAGCCGGGCCGGATGCCCGGGTCATTCCGTGGGTCACGATCATCGTTCTGGTGGTGCTGGTCGCTCTGTTCTGGGCGATCTGGGTGCGCTGGCGGCGGTTCCGTCGCGCGCGGGTCGATCCGGTACTCGAAGATGTCGGGCACGGGTTCGAATCCGTTGGCGACGGCTTTGCCCGGCGGCGCAGCGGGTTCCGGCGGTGGTTGGACAGTTGGCGGTCCAAGTAGCCGGACCCGGATCAGCGCATTCCGTAATATAGCCCCACGACGTGTTCCGCTTCGGCAAAGAACAGCCATCGTGAAGTGAGGACCCCGGCGATATGGCTGAGGAGGGCCAGCACGCCAAAGATATGCGGTGAAGGCAACAGCAACAGAATGATCGGCACGATCACCATCAACACGATCGCGATCACGCGCAGCTTTTGTGCGTGACGGCGGCCAATTTTGTAGACCATTTCATCCAGCAGATAGTTCGTTCCGGTGTGCGGCGGCTCGAACGCGCGTACGGTGCCGATGTCGCCCAGACGCGTGGCGGTGGCCATCGTCGTCTCACTCTGCGTCAGGCTCTTGTCGCCAAGAACCCACCAGATCGCTTGCAACACGCCAGCCACAATCAACAGGACAAGCGCCACAGCGATACGCCCCGACAAGAGCGCGCCACCTGCAAGTGAGAGCGCGATGAAGAGAACGGGCGTCAGAACGGTGTTCCAGCGCGGTACGGTCTTCATCTGCGCATAGATCATGGACGTCGTATAGACCGTGAGCATCGATAGCCCGGCGCCCAGAAGCCCCAAAATCATCCATTGGGCATCGAAGAATACCAGCCCCAGCCCATACAGCGCCATCACCACCAACGCGGCAACCGACGCCCATGCCTCGCGGCTCAGCCAGCTGGTTTGCCATTGCGTGAACGCTTTGATTGCGCGGTCCGGTCGGCCAAGATGAAACGTCGAGGACACCAGACCTCCGACCGCCAGAAGATACCCGATGGCGAAAAACGCGAAAGCGACCCAGCCTGTCGGCGCGGTCTGATCGACGCCCAGCCAGAACAGCAAGCCAAGGCCAAGGCCGGAAAATGTGCTGAATGCGATGATAGATGGGGCTGGATGCATCAGAGTTTCTCCAGCGCTTTATCGAGCCAGCCGAGAAACCCCTTCGGCTCCTCGGCCACCGGCGCGAGCAGTGGCGCAAGGATGTCGATCTCGTCGTCCAGCCTGTCCTTGGGTCGCGGCGGCAGGTATTTGTTCACCGGTTTGGTGCCCTGCTCGGGCATCAGATCCACCCCGCCACGCTCGGCCACCAGCTGACTGACAGCGCTTTCGGGATCGCCCAGATCGCCAAAATGGCGCGCATTCGACGGGCAGGTCCGCACGCAGGCAGGCACGCGGTCCACCTCGGGCAGGTTCTCGTTGTAAATCCGGTCAACGCAGAGCGTGCATTTCTTCATCACGCCTTCCGCGCGGTCCATCTCTCGCGCGCCATAGGGGCACGCCCAGGCGCAGAGGCCACAGCCGATGCAATCGCTTTCGTTCACCAGAACGATCCCGTCTTCCACACGCTTGTAACTGGCTCCGGTCGGGCAGACGGTCACGCAGGGCGCATCTTCGCAATGCAGGCAGGACTTGGGGAAATGGATCAACTGCGCCGGACCACTTTCCGGCTGTACCTCGTAGGAATGTACCCGGTTCAGGAATGTGCCGGATGGATCGGCGCCATAGGGGTTTTGATCACTCAGCGGCGCACCGTAGTTTTCGGTGTTCCACCCTTTGCAGGAAATCACGCAGGCATGGCACCCGACGCAGGTATCAAGGTCGATCACTAGGCCCATCTTGCGCTGGGTGGTTTCAGGAAGCTGGGTCATGCGATACGCTCCTCCGTAAGCAGCCAGACAGGGGCAAGGACGATAGACGCTTCTGCATCCTTGTCCCAGTTCGCGACGAACCAGATAAACGACGCAACCATGCCGAACATCACCACGGCGATAAGAGCCAACGTCGTTTTCATCGCGCCGCTCATGATCCCACCTTCCAGCGCAATTCGTCCGGTCCGGTGCCTACGGGGGATACCTGCGGATCGAAGATCGGATGTGCCTCGTCAGGGGCCGCAACTTTTTCAATCTTCACCCGCAGGTCGAACCACGCGGCCTGTCCTGTCACCGGATCAGAGTTTGCCCAGCGCAACCCGTCGCCCTTGGGTGGCAGCAATTCATGGATCAGATGGTTGAGCAGAAAGCCCTTGGTGACCTCCGGCGCGTCTTTCTCCAAAGCCCAGGCACCCTTGCGCTTGCCGATGGCGTTCCACGTCCAGACGGTGTTTTCATTCAGCGCCGCCATATGTGCGACCGGCACCGTGATCTCGCCATGAGTTGACGACACGCGCGCCCAATCGCCCTCGGCAAAGCCGTGCCGCTCCCAAAGGTTGGTCGGCAAATACAGTGGATTATGCCCGTGAATCTGGCGCAACCACGCGTTTTGCGACCCCCAGGAGTGATACATCGCCATCGGCCGCTGGGTCAGCGCGTGGATCGGATATTCCTCGGGGTCGACATGGCCATCCTCGAGCGGCGCATACCAGATCGGCAGCGGATCGAGCGTGGCCTTGATCCGCTCGCGCAGATGATCTGGCGGTTGGCGGTCACCATGCCCTTCGGCGGCCAACTGGAACTTGCGCATCGGCTCGACGTAAAGCTGAAAGATATAGGGCGCTGGCGCATCATAAAGACCGATCTCGACTGCCCATTCCTGATAGGCCATGTTCCACGGCTTGTAATACGCGGCCTCCTCGGGAATATGCGACGTCCAGAACCCGCCATTGGCGATGTAGCTGTCCAGTTGCGCCTCGTTCACATCACCGCGCCCGCTGGTCAAACCGTCTTCGCCCATGCGCCAGCCCGCCAAGGGGCCAATGCCGGGGCGGCGCTCGTGGTGAGTGATGTAATCCGCGTAATCGGCAAATTTCTGGCTGCCGTCTTCGGTCACGAATCCCGGCAGATCGAGCTTTGCACCCAGTTCGCACAGCACCGACTGGAAGCCGCGCACATCGCGGTCCGGCTCCACCACAGGCCAGCGGATCGCATCGGCCGCCGCATCCGCCTCGCAGATCGGGCGATCCAGCAACGAGATGCAATCGTAGCGTTCCAGATAGGTGGTGTCGGGCAGGATCAGGTCCGCGTAAGCGACCATTTCTGATGAATACGCATCGGAATAGATGATCCGCGGGATGATATAATCTCCGGTCACGTCCGTGTCCGTCAGCATTTTCATCACGCCGCCGGTGTTCATCGACGAATTCCACGACATGTTCGCCATGTACATGAACAACGTGTCGATCTTGTAGGGATCACCCGCATGCGCGTTCGAGATGACCATGTGCATGAGCCCATGCGCGCTCATCGGGTTCTCCCATGTGAACGCCTTGTCGATACGCGCGGGCGTGCCGTCTTCGGTCAGGCACAGATCATCCGGCCCCTGCACGAAGCCCAGATGCGGACCATCGAGCGGCTTGCCGGGTGTGACTTTGCAATGCGGCTTGGGATGCGCAGTGGCCGGTTTCGGATAGGGCGGTTTGAACCGGAAGCCGCCGGGCGTTTCCACGCTGCCCAGCAGGATCTGCAAAACATGCAACGCGCGCGCGGTCTGGAAGCCGTTGGAATGGGCGCTGATGCCGCGCATGGCGTGGAAGCTGACCGGGCGGCCCACCATCCTCTCATGTCGATCGCCGCGAAAGTCCGTCCAGGGCTGGGCGATCTCGATGGCCTGATCGAAGGCGACATGTGCAATCTCGGCCGCGATGCGCTTGATCTTGGACGCCGCGACGCCACAGGTCTTGGCCACCGCGTCCGGCGCGTATTTCTTGTCAAGATAACGCTCGGCCAAGAGCTGCATCACAGGCCGGTGCGTCACTCCGGCGTGGCGATAGGTGGCGGCAAGGTCCGGTTTGACACCGGGCTGATCAAATGGCGTGAGCTTGCCGGTCTCACGGTCCATCACCAGCGGTTTGCCAGCCTCGTTTTTGAGAAACAGGCCGTGTTCGTCCGACTTGGGATCGCCATTTACCAAGACCGGCGCATTGGTGAACCGCGCCAGATAGTCGAGGTCGATCTTCCCGGCCCGAAGCAATTCGTGCACCAGCGACAGGATGAACAGACCATCGGTGCCCGGTGTAATACCGACCCAGTCGTCGGCGATAGCGTTATAGCCGGTTCGAATGGGGTTGACGCCGATCACCTTGGCGCCGAGCGCCTTGATCTTGCCCAGCCCCATCTTGATCGGATTGCTGTCATGGTCTTCGGCCACGCCGAACAGCATGAACAGTTTGGTGTGGTCCCAATCGGGCTGTCCGAATTCCCAGAACGCACCGCCCATTGTGTAGATTCCGGCAGCGGCCATGTTGACGGAACAGAATCCACCATGTGCAGCGTAATTCGGCGTGCCGAAATTTTGCGCCCAGAAGCTGGTAAAGGATTGTGACTGGTCACGTCCGGTGAAAAACGCCAACTTTTCAGGCGCTTTCTCTCGCAATGGTTTCAACCAGTCCGTCGCGATCTCTAGCGCCTCGTCCCAGCTGATCTCCTCGAACTCGCCTGATCCGCGCGGCCCGACCCGCTTCATCGGCGCGCGAAGCCGCGCGGGTGCGTTATGCTGCATGATCCCCGCGCTGCCCTTGGCGCAGAGCACACCCTTGTTTACCGGATGGTCGCGGTTGCCCTCGATATAGGCGACCTTGCCGTCTTTCATGTGCACGTCGATCCCGCAGCGGCAGGCGCACATGTAGCAGGTCGTCTTGCGCACCTCGTCCGAGACTTTGGGGGATGTGTCGATCTTCGGCTGGCCCATGCAACCTCCCTCAGCGATGCGAAGCCGCTTCGCACTGTTCACCCTATAAATGTCGGAACAGGGTTTTGTCCCGACGGTCTTAGCAGGGACAAAACCATCAAAGGATCTCGCATACAAGGGATAGCAGACCGGCGCGCCATCACGACGAATGACAAACCGGCGTCAGCCGCGGTCTTCAATCGCCGTCCAGTCGCGCGGTTCCGGCCCGTTATAGAGCGTCAGCGGGCGGATCAGGATGTTGCCACGCTGCTGTTCAAGGCACTGGATCACCCAGCCGGGCATCCGCCCGATGGCGAAAATCGGAACGTAAAGGTCCATCGCGATCTTATGCAATTGATAGATCACGCCGGAATAGAAATCGACGTTCACGTTCAGGCCATGCCGGCTATAGGGTTTCATCGCCTCGACGACACCTTGCAGGATCTCGTACCATTCGGGCGCGCCCATTTCCTCGCCCAATTTGCGCACCCCTTCGCGCATGTGACGCGCTCGCGGGTCTTCGGCGCGATAGACGCGATGGCCGAAGCCGGTGACCGGCTCGCGGTTGCTGCGCTTGGCCTTGACGTAGGCGGCGGCGTTTTCGGGCGCGCCGATCTCGCGCACCATCTTCATCACATCCTCTGCCGCACCGCCATGCGCCGGGCCTGCCAGCGTGGACAGCGCAGTCACGATTGCACCATGAAGATTGGCACCCGTCCCGACAGTGACACGCGCCGCAAAACTCGAAGCGTTGGCACCGTGCTCTGCGTGCAGCACGAAATCCACATCCGCAAGACGCGCGGCATCCTCCGAAGGCTTTTCGCCCTTGAGCATCCACAACCAGTTGGCGGCATGGCTCAGGCTGTCGTCAGGTTGCACCGGATCGCGGCCATTGCGGATCGCCTCGTGCGCCGCGATCAGGGTCGGCACCTGAGCGGTCAGCTTCATGCCGTTGCGCAGAAACGCCTCCTCGCCGGTTTGCTGACTGTCAGCGTCGAGCGCCGCCAGTGCGGAAACACAGGTGCGCAAGACATCCATTGGATGCCCGTTCTGACACGTGCGGATGATGTCGAGCACTGCATCGGGCACCGCGCGATTGGCGCGCATCATGCCATCGAACTCCGCCAACTCTGTCGCGGTGGGCAATTCACCCTTCATCAACAGATGGCAGACTTCCTCGAACGTGGCTTGGGTTGCCAGATCGTGAATCGAATATCCGCGGTAGTGCAGCGTTCCGGCCGATCCGTCGATATCGCTGACGCCGGAACGGTCGAAATAGACCCCTTTCAAACCACGGTTGATCTTGACGGCTTCGGTCATAACGGGCTCCTTGGCGGCAGTGGAATGGAGATTGACATGAGCGTTTTGCAAACGGCACGCGCGGCGGCACACTCAACAGACCGGCGCGTGGTATTTCCCGAACTTGATGATCCGCGCGTCGCCGAAGCGGCGCGGCGGCTGGAAAGCGAAGGGTTGTGTACGCCGGTGCCCGTGTCGGACGATGTCAGCGATGCACAGGTCGAAGCGCTTTTGTCGGTGCGTGACACCACCGAAAAACTGGCCCGACGGATGTTGCAAAAACCCTTGTATCGCGCCGCGGCAATGGTCAGCGCGGGCGAGGCTGACATCCTTATCGCTGGAGCGACAAACCCAACGCGCCGCGTGATCGAAGCAGCCAGCATCGGGATCGGTCTTGCCGATGACGTCGCGGTTGCGTCATCGTTTTTCCTGATGGTCTTTCCGGACGGGCGTGAATTCATATTTGCCGATTGCGCCGTCAACGTGGCGCCAGACGCCAGCGCATTGGACGCCATCGCCCGCGCCTCTGCACGTACCGGCACGGCGCTTTTGGGCGAGGCACGCGTTGCACTGCTGTCGTTTTCCACGGGCGCAAGCGGCGCGGGCGCGAGCGTCGACATGGTGCAGGAGGTTGCTGACAAGACCGGCTTTGTCGGCCCGATACAGGCCGACGCTGCGCTGAATGCCGGCATCGCGGGCAAGAAGGGAATGGGCAACGGCGACGCAAATGTTCTGGTCTTCCCGTCGCTCGATGCCGGCAATATCGCGTACAAGCTATGCCAGGAGTTGGGCGGCGCGCAGGCGATCGGCCCGATCCTGCAAGGATTCAGGCGTCCCGTTTGCGACCTGAGCCGGGGTGCTGTGGCGGACGATATTGTCGCCGCCACATTGATCACCGGATTGCTCGCCCCCTGATCCGCCGCCCTATCCGCACAGCTGGCCAAATCATCCGACCTTTTGCGGCCGCATGTCGGACGGGTCGATCCCGGCTACCGAAACGGGTGCTTTCATCGCATCACGACGGAACGGATCGCCCAATTCCTGGTTGATCATCGCCTCGATCAGGGTGGTTTTGCCATGCTCCATCTGGTCGGTGATCGCGGTGCTCAGGGCATCCCGTAGCTCCTCCATCGTTCTGGCGACGACGCCTTTCAATCCGCAGGCCTTGGCGATCCCGGCATAGCTCACGCTTTCATCCAGCTCGGTGCCAACGAAATTGTCGGAATACCAAAGCGTCGAGTTCCGCTTTTCCGCGCCCCACTGGTAGTTGCGGAACACGATCTGGGTGATCGCCGGCCATTCGGGACGGCCAATCGCCGTCAGCTCCGTGACCGCGATGCCAAACGCGCCATCGCCGGCAAAGCCGACCACCGGCACGTCCGGGCAGCCGATCTTGGCACCGATCACGGCAGGCAGGCCATAGCCGCAGGGACCAAACAGGCCCGGCGCCAGATATTTGCGCCCCTCGTCAAACTCCGGGTAAGCGTTGCCGATGGCGCAGTTGTTGCCGATGTCGGAGGAAATGATCGCCTCTTTCGGTAGCGCCGATTGAATGGCGCGCCACGCCATACGGGGGCTCATCCAGTCCGGCTTGTCGGCACGCGCACGCTCGTTCCAGTTCGTTCCCGGATCGTCCTCTTCGTGATCCATGCTGGACAGTTGCTGCGCCCAGGCAGATTTCGTCTTGGAGATAGTGTTCTTGCGCTCTTCGCGGCCTTCGTCACCAGCGGTGTCGGACAGCTTGGCGAGGATGCCCTTGGCCACCTTCCCGGCGTCGCCGACGATTCCGACGGTGACTTTCTTGGTCAGGCCGATACGATCGGGGTTGATATCGACCTGAATGATCTTGGCATCCTTGGGCCAATAGTCGATTCCATAGCCCGGCAATGTCGAGAACGGGTTGAGGCGCGTACCAAGGCACAGCACCACATCTGCTTTCGAGATCAACTCCATCCCCGCCTTGGAGCCGTTATATCCCAAGGGACCGGCAAACAGCGGATGCGAGCCAGGGAAAGCGTCGTTGTGCTGATAACCAACGCAGACCGGCGCGGTCAGGCGCTCGGCCAATTCCATCGACGCGGGGATCGCACCGGCAAGAACGACACCGGCACCGTTGAGGATCACCGGGTCCTTCGCGTTCGACAGCAACTCCGCCGCCTGCGCAATCGCCTCGTCGCCGCCCGAGGGACGTTCGAATTCCACAATCTCGGGCAGGTCGATGTCGATCACCTGCGTCCAAAAATCGCGCGGCATGTTGATCTGCGCCGGTGCCGACGCGCGCTTGGCGTTCAAGATGACGCGGTTCAGCACTTCGGCGACCCGCGAAGCGTCGCGCACTTCCTCCTGATAGGCGACCATATCCTCGAACAGCTTCATCTGCTCGACTTCCTGAAAGCCACCCTGCCCGATCGTCTTGTTGGCGGCCTGCGGCGTCACCAGCAACAGCGGCGTGTGATTCCAATAAGCGGTTTTTACAGCAGTCACGAAGTTGGTGATTCCCGGCCCGTTCTGGGCGATCATCATGCTCATCTTGCCAGACGCACGGGTATAGCCGTCGGCCATCATGCCGCCCGAACCTTCATGCGCGCAATCCCAGAACGTGATGCCCGCCTTGGGAAAAATATCGGAAATCGGCATGAAGGCCGATCCGATGATCCCGAACGCATGTTCGATGCCGTGCATCTGGAGGACTTTGACAAAGGCTTCTTCGGTGGTCATTTTCATGGGGGCTCTCCGGATCAAATGGCACCGACCAGAGCGGCGGCGCGATTGAGCGCGACAGTAGCGATGAGCAGCATTTGCCAATAGGGCCAGATCGCCCATCCACTTAATACCAATTCGCGAGCGATACCGCTTACTACGCGCCGCCTGACCTCGGGCGGATCATGCATTTGCTACATTCCGGTGCCATTTGTGCCGGATTTGAATTGCAGTATGCTAACCGGAGAAACAGGTCTTCACCTGTCACGGCTTGCCCGAGAGCGCCGCCCGAAATTTCAACTGCGCCCCTGATGTCGGGGCAAAGGCAGGATGCTGAATGCCCAACGCGCTGGCCACATTGATCTTGGCGGCATGGCCTCTTGTGACAGCGGCGCTGTTCCTGAAGCTGCCGCCCGGTCGCGCGGTGATCGCAGCCTTGCTGGTCGGATATCTGTTTTTGCCCGAACCTCCCGCCGGCTTTGATTTTCCCCTGATCCCGCCATTGCAAAAACACACCATTCCCGCACTCAGCGCGTTTGTGATGTGGTTTCTGCTTTACGGTCACGAAGGCAATTTTCTGCCACGATCCCCGGTCGTGAATCTTCTGCTCTTTGTTTTCATCGCCTCTCCGATTGCGACGACCCTCTTGAACAGCGAAGCGATCCATTGGGGCGTGTTCCACATTCAGGCGATGGTGCCGAAGGACGCGCTCGGGTTGGTCATCCAGCAAGTTCTTTTGGTGATTCCGTTCCTGCTGGCCCGCCGCTTCCTCTGGCGCGCCGAGGACCAGCGTGACCTGATGTACGCCTTCATGATCGGCGGATTGCTATACTCCCTTCCGATGCTCCTCGAAATCCGGCTCTCGCCACAGCTGAACTTGTGGGTCTACGGGTACTATCAGCACGATTTCATTCAGACGATCCGCTTTGGCGGCTTCCGACCCACTGTTTTTCTGTATCACGGCATCTGGGTCGCGTTTTTCATGTTGATGGCCGTGTTGTCGGCATTTGCGCTTTGGAAAACCAAACAGCGTCGCGCCAATTGGAAGCTTCTGTTCATCGCGCTTTATCTGACCGGCGTTCTGGTGCTGGCAAAATCACTTGGCGCGTGGCTGTTCGCCGCGGTTCTGATCCCGTCGGTCGTCCTGCTGAACGCACGTTGGCAGATGCGTCTGGCGGTTCTCATCGTATCGTTCGCAATCGCCTATCCGGCCCTGAAAGGCATCAACGTCCTGCCGCAGGACCGCATCCTGTATGCCGTGGAGAAGATCGACCCCGACCGCGCGGCGTCATTGGCATTCCGCTTTGGCAACGAGAACCAATTGCTTGAGAGAGCGCACGAGAAACCGTTGTTCGGGTGGGGCAATTACAACCGCAACCAGATCATCGACAGCGCCTCTGGCGAGGTCGAAACCGTCACCGATGGGCGTTGGGTGCTTCTCATCGGTCAGTTCGGCTGGCTCGGATTTCTGGCCGAGTTCGGGCTTCTGGTGCTTCCGGTGTTTTTCGTCTGGCGGGAGACGCGGTATCGCACGCCTGACGGCTATTCGGCGCTGATCGTGCCACTGTCGCTGATACTGGCCGTGAACGTGTTCGACATGCTGCCGAACGCCACGCTGACGCCGCTCACCTGGATGATGGCCGGCGCATCGACCGGGTACGCGGAATCCCTGCGGCACAGCCGGGACGCTTACAAGTCCGCTCAGCGCCTGCAATGGCGTCCGGTCCTGTAGACGATGAGCGATGAAATGACATCTCCTCGCGCAAGTCGCCCGCGCGTGCTTGTCATCGCAGAGGCTGCCAACCCCGAATGGGTCAGCGTGCCTCTGGTGGGCTGGTCGCTGGCCGAGGCTTTGCGCGAGGTGGCGGATGTGCATCTCGTCACCCAAATCCGCAATCGCGATGCCATTCTGCGCACCGGACGTGTCGAGGGACGGGATTTCACCGCAATCGACTCTGAAACGGTCGCGCGGCCCCTATGGGCGCTGGCCGAAAAGCTGCGCATGGGAGAGGGCAAAGGCTGGACCACACTCCAGGCGATCAACGCGCTGATCTACCCGTGGTTCGAAAATCTTGTCTGGACCCAATTCAAATCCGCGCTCAAGGCGGGCGAGTTTGACCTCGTTCACCGCGTGACCCCGCTCAGTCCGACAATCGCATCGCCGATCGCCGGCAAGCTTGCGGCATCGGGAGTTCCGTTCGTCCTCGGTCCTCTCAACGGCGGAGTGCCCTGGCCCCGCCAGTTCGAAGCAGAGCGGCGGGCTGAAAAGGAATGGCTTAGTTATCTTCGCAGCGCCTACAAGCATTTGCCCGGTCGCGCCAGCACGCTGAAACATGCCGCGGCGATCATCGTCGGCTCGCGCCACACTGAAGGGGAAATGCCCGCAAGCGTTCGGCACAAAACCGTTTACATTCCCGAAAACGGCATTGATCCAAAGCGGTTCGATCAAGGGTCCGCCCGCCCGCGCGGCGATCTGTTGAAGGCTTGTTTCGTTGGCCGACTGGTGCCCTATAAGGGCGCGGATATGCTGATCTCTGCGGTGGCGGACTTGCTTCGCGCGGGGCGGATGACGCTCGATATCATCGGCGATGGCCCGATGTTGGGGCAATTGACGGAACAGGCGATATCACTGGAGTGCGGCCACGGGCTGACGTTTCACAAGTGGATTCCGCACGAGAACGTGCAGGAAATTCTCGGTCGGTCTCATATCCTCAGCTTCCCGTCCATCCGCGAATTCGGCGGCGGCGTGGTACTGGAGGCGATGGCATTGGGCGTTGTTCCGCTTGTCGTGGATTACGCTGGCCCGGGCGAACTGGTCTCGGATGCAACGGGCTACAAGGTGCCATGCGGCACGCGCGAAGACATCATCGCGGCGTTTCGCGGACATCTTGAACGGCTGGCTGATGATCCGTCTCAACTGGCCACAAAGGCGGAAAACGCGCGGGCGCTTGTGCAAGAGAAATACCTTTGGTCGCGCAAGGCCGAACAGGTGCGCGCTGTCTATGATCGCGTTCTAATGCCAGAGGAAACACTCCACTCATCCGCATAACAAACTGTTTCCACATTCATTGTTGCGGAATTAATGCCCCTTTAGGTATTTTGGCCCATCGGTGTGGGGCCGTAACTTGCAACAAGTGGTTTTGTGAACACCCGGACTGGCAACTCACATCCTGCGATACTACACGTGCCCAACACCGCGTCGGCGCGTTCCGAAGTGCGCCAATTCCTGATGGCGCTCGCCGGACTCGCGTTTGTGTTGTCGACGCTCGGAACGAGCGATACCGGGCCACGGGCCTTTGCCGCCGACATCGTGCTGGTGCTGTGCGGCGCATGGTGCGCCAACCAGTTGATCCGCGGCCCCTCCGTGTTCAAGGAACAGGCAATCTGCGTCCTGCAAGCCTATTTCATTGGCTTGTTTTGCTGCTCCATCGCGCTTTTTATTGTCGGCTGGATGGTCTTCCTGCCCAGCGAATACGTCCATCTGGGTCATTCCCTGATGTTCGCAGCCACGTTCACCACCAATTTTGAACTCGCTTTTCTGCCTACGTCCAATGCGCTGAGATTTGACGGCGTGTTCGATCATCTTTGGGTCCCCGCGCTCATTGCGCAATCCTGCGCGATTCTGATTGCGCTTTACTGGGTGCTACATCGCAATACGCGGGCTCTGCTGCTGGTGCTGTCGCTCACCGCGCTGGCATCTCTGGCGATTTCGGCGATTGACGCCGTTGTTGTTCATTTGCTGCCTGTCGGCCAATTCTGGACGTTCCTGTGCGGCGCGATCCCGTTCTTCGCCGCCAACCGTTACCCGGTCCTGCGACACGCCTTGCTTCTGGGCATCATCAATCTTCTCGCTGGCGTCCTGACGGTTTCGGTCTCCGGCGACACCATTTTTGCACGCATCTTTTTCGCCTTGGGTGTGTCGTTCTTGTATCTGGGCAGCCGCCAGCACCACGCGCCCGAGGAAGACACGACCCGCCGGCGCAGATGGTTTGGCATGGCGCTCCATATGTTCTTGTGGATGGTTCCGCTGGCGCAGGTAACGGCGGCGCTGGATATCGTGAACCCTGATGCGGCAAACTATACCGCGCTGATCATTCCATGCGTTCTGCTTTCGATCATGTCCTGGTCGATTTGGCAGCGGGTCGAGCAAACCGTGCATCTCTCCCGCGTCACTCCTTCGGCTTTGATAGCCGGGCTTTTGCTGGCCAGCGGGGTCATCGCACTCACCGGACAGGGATTGCAGATGCGCTATCCCGAAACCGCCAAAGCCTACATCCATGCGATTGACGCGGCAAGCCATGCCAGCGCGTGCCCTACGCAGACCGACGGGCCTTTGGCCGGGTTGGCGGTCTGTCAGGTTGGGCGAAACGGGCCACCAACGGTTCTGGTCTGGGGCGATCATCAACTGCGCGCGATGCACGCAGGCATCGAAGAGGCGGCCCGCCGCGCAGACGTGTCGGCGCTGGTGATCGCAAATTCCGGCTGCATTCCCCTTGGTGGACTGCAAACCCGCCTGACCGATGCCAAAAATCACACCGGCCGCAGCTGTGATCAATACTCCGCTCAGGTGCTTCAGGCGCTACCGCATCTCGACACTATCCGCCACGTCACGCTGGTGGCGGATTGGTTGCATTACACCGGCAATTCTGCCGCCGAATTCAAGGCACGCGCACCGGTGCGGCTTGGCCCGGTCGATGGCACTCCAATCGACACTGCACATCAGTTCGAATATATCGAGACAGCAGCCAGACAAACGATAGAGACGCTGTTGGAACGCGGCGTTCATGTTTCAGTGATCCGCCAGGTCCCGGCGCAACCGGGGTTCGATGCGGAAATTGCGGCCCGCGCAGCCGCCCCCGGACACTGGCTCTACCGCTCGATGCCCGAGATGTCCGATTTCGTTCCGCAACGTGACGCAGCCAACCGGCAAGCCAGTGTTGACCGGATGTTTGGCAAACTCGCTGCAACGGGACGCGTGAGATATGTCGACACATGGCCGGTGTTCTGCTCCGAAGCGCGCTGTGACGCGCGTGGTGGCTTATCAAGCGATTATGTCAGTTCAACGCGTCTCACGCCCAGCGGCGCCTTGAGCCTCAGCCCGACACTCGCGGCGGATTTCAGACGGGCCAGAACACATGGCACGCTCAGACCGGCGCACGACAGCTAGGCTCTGACACGCGGGCACGATTTGCCCCGCGACCGCCGTCTCATCCGATAATCATCATTGTTTGCGACCCGAGGAGCCGCTTGCGGCGCGGTAATCCTCACTGTAACCTGACAAGCTGGTTACGCTATGCAAATTCTCTATTTTCTGACCCAACTCTCCGGTGCAGTGCTGTTGCTGCTGTTTGCCGTGCGCATGGTGCGCACAGGCATTGAACGCGCGTCCGGACCCCGGTTGCATCGCGCGGTCAGCAAGACCCGCTCTCCGGTGACGATGATGGCCTCGGGTCTATTGATGGCGATGGTGCTGCAAAGTTCGGCGGCGGTGACGCTGTTGGTTTCCGGGTTCGCAGGCTCAGGCGGGATCGGGTTCGTACCGGGCCTCGCGATGGTGCTTGGGGGCGACCTCGGATCGGCGATCCTTATCATGTTGTTTTCGTTCCATCTCGAAGCGCTCGTGCCGGTCTTGCTTACCATTGGCGGATTGGTGTTTCTCAAGGCCAACACTGCACGCTGGAAACAGGTCGGCCGTGTGCTTGTCGGGATCGCGTTGATCCTGATTGCCCTGCGCTATTTGCGCGAAGCGGTCGAACCGATCCGAGACAGCGCGGTCTTGCCTGCCCTTGCGGGATATTTCGAACGTGACTTTGTGACAGCCTTCCTCACCGGTGCGGTGCTGGCGTTCATCATGCACAGTTCCGTCGCCACAATTCTGATGACGGTGGCAGTGGTCGGATTGGGCGCGCTGCCATTGGCGGCCGGCGTATCGATTGTTCTGGGCGCCAACCTCGGCTCGACCGTGATCCCGGTCTGGCTGACCCGAAATTCAGACCCTGTGGCCCGCCGCATTCCCGTGGCCAACCTGATCCTGCGCGGAAGCGCCGCGTTGGTTGCGGCAACCGCCATCGACATGTTCGGCCTTCCGGAGCAATTGCAATCGATCGGCAACAGCCAGGTGCTCGTTGCCGTGCACATCGCGTTCAACGTGGCGGTCCTGGCGCTGATCGCACTTGGCGTGCCGATGGAGTCGTTGCTGCATCGCATGCTACCCGATGCGCCCTTCGATCACGCGGCCAAACCCTTGCACAAATCGCATCTCGATCCCGGCACGACCGATGTGCCGGTGCGCGCTCTTGCCAGTTTGCGGCGCGAGGTGATCCGCATGGCGGATGTCCTTTCCGAGATGCTTTCGCCGCTGATGGATCTCTACCAGAATTACGACGCGCTGCGCGCCGCCGCGATCTTTGACGAAGACGAGGTGCTGAACAAGGCGCTTGACGACATCCGGGTCTTTGCGGCCGATCTGCCGACCCATGCAATGCCCAAGGACCAAAAGCGGGAACTGCGCGCGCTGGTGGATTATGCCATTGCGCTGGAAGCGTCGGGTGATCTGTTGGTCAAGCGGTTGCTTGAACTGGCGCGGGAAAAATCGGATCGCGCGCTGCAATTCTCTCCCGAAGGGTTCGCGGAATTGTCCGAGTTGCACATGAAACTGAGCCAGAACCTGTCCACCGCGTCCAGCGTTCTGGTCAGCAATGACCTGATCGGCGCGCGACAGTTGCTGGAGGAAAAGGCTGAAATGGCGCGGCTCGAACGCCGGACCCGCAAGGCGCATCTAAAGCGATTGAGTGCGGGCAATGACGCCAGTTTCGGCTCCAGCGACGTTCATATCGAAACCGCCTATACGCTGAAGGAAATGCACTCCTGGGTCGTCACCGTGGCGCATCCGATCCTACGGCGCGAGGGGCAGTTGCTCGACAGCAGGCTGACGGACGACCCGGTGCCCGGTGCGTCAGGTTGACTTGCGAAAGATGCGGGTCGATTGAAACATGTCTTCCAGCGCCTCGATCCGGTCGCGCGCGCTTTCCGACACGCGGGTTTGGACCTCGGCGATCAGGGCCTCGATGATCAGGTTGATCGCCAGCGTTGAATCCCAGTTCGAGGGCACCTCGATCATGGCGTTGACCACATGGTCGGCCAGCCGGGAAATCGGCGAGCCCCATTGATCGGTGAACAGAACAATCTCCGCCTTCCGCTCCTTGGCCAGTTCCGCCAAACGTTCCAGATCGCGCTCGTAGCGGCGGATGTCGAACAGGATCAAGACCGCCGCACGGTCCATGTCCAGAATGTATTGCGGCCAGACATTCGGCGAGCCCCCCAGCAGCGTGACCGAAGGGCGGATGATCTGGAGATGATTGAAAAGGTAGTCCGCATTCGAGCGCGTGATACGGCCGCCAGAGAGAAATAAGGGGCGCCGCGCATCGGCAAGAACACCCGCAATCGCGTCCAGCGTATTGGGTTCGAGCCGGTCGATGGTGCGGCTGAGATTGTCGAACACCGCCTCGGCAAATGCCTTGAATGCCGCCGATCCCGGCTTGGCATCGCCCCAACCCTCACGCTTGCCGATGGGGGTCTTGAACTGCGCCGACGCCTCGTCGCGCATGGCCGATTGCAACTCTGGAAAACCATCGAAGCCAAGCTTGCGGGCGAGGCGGATCACAGTCGGCGTCGATACCCCGGCCGCGTCCGCGATGCGGGTGATGGATTGCAGCCCTCCCACTGGATAGTCGCGCATCAAAACACTGGTCAATTGCCGCTCTGCCGGTGTCAGAGCCCCGGCCTGATCGTGCAGACGGTCCCGGACCGAAAGGGGTTTGGGCATTGCGCGGCTCGCTTTGTAGAATTCGTTACAGCATAGGAAATGTTGGTACAAAATTCAACGAACTTTCTTGACAGGTGGCAAACCCCTGCGCCTAATGCGGTGCGTGAGCATCAAGGCAAGTCATAAGGTTCTGGGGGAGGACGAAGGCCCCGCTGCGGAGGTGATAAACCCCGACGGCACGGCGCCGATCTGCCTCGTGTGCGAGCACGCGAGCGCGTTTTTCCCGGCTTCCGTAAACCATCTGGGGGTCGCCCCGGAGCACCGTGAAAGCCACGCTGCATGGGATATCGGCGGTCGTGATCTGGCGGTGGCACTGGCTGACAGGCTGGATGCTCCTCTTGTTGCCTCGCGCGTCTCGCGGCTGGTTTATGATTGCAATCGTCCACCCAGCGCGACCGCGGCGATCCCCGAAAAATCGGAAGCCATCGACGTGCCGGGCAATCTGAACCTGACCGAGACCGAACGCGCCGCGCGAATCTGCGAGGTGTATGACCCGTTCCGCAATCTGCTGCGCGCCACGCTTGACGGGTTTGCGACCCCGCCCGCGCTTGTCACCGTCCATTCCTTCACGCCGGTCTGGTTCGGAGAGCCGCGCGATGTGGAGCTTGGCCTGTTGCATGACAGCGATGACACGCTCGCCCTCGCGATGCTGAGAGCGGCACCCGAAGACCTGGATGCACGATTGAATGCGCCGTATTCCGTGACCGATGGCGTCACCCACACCTTGCGCGAACACGGCATCGCGCGCGGGTTGCAAAACGTCATGATCGAGGTGCGCAACGATCTCATCTCCGACCCGGCAGGCGTGTCCCGGTTCGCCACACTCCTGAGCGACATGCTGACACGCGCCCTCAACCGCGAGGCGGCGCAATGATCCGCGCGATGAAGGGCTTTGTCGCGGCGGTTGATCCGGTCAATCACCTCATCGGGCGGATCGTGATGTACGGCATCTTCGTGATGATGGGCATCCTGCTCTGGTCATCGATCTCCAAGGCGTTCTTCGTACCGACGCTCTGGACGCTGGAAATGGCGCAGTTCGCCATGGTGGCCTATTACATTCTGGGCGGACCCTATTCGATCCAGATGGGATCGAATGTGCGCATGGATCTGATCTACGGCGAAATGTCGACCCGGCGCAAAGCGGCGATTGATGCGGTCACCGTATTCTTCCTGCTCATCTATCTGCTGTTTCTGCTCTATGGCGGTATCGCCTCGACCGCCTATTCCTTCGGCTATTTCGGCTCCGAACCGATCAGCTTTTTCGCAGGCTTCCTCACCGGCGAAAGCGAGCTCGGCTTCATGGAGCGCAGCCCGACATCGTGGCGGCCCTACCTCTGGCCGATCAAGGTCATCATGGTGGTGGGCATCTTCCTGATGCTGCTGCAAGCGCTGTCGGAGCTGTGCAAGGACATCCTGCGCATCAAGGGTTACGACATGGGAGCCAAGCTCTGATGTCCTACGAATTGATCGCGATCCTGATGTTCTCGACGATGATGCTGATGCTGCTCACCGGACAACGGGTGTTCGGTGCGATCGGCTTTGTTGCCGTCGTGGCCGCGTTTTTCCTCTGGGGGGATCGCGGCGGATACGATCTTGGCTTTTCGGCGGCGATGAAGCTGATGAAATGGTATCCGCTGCTGACGCTGCCGATGTTCATCTTCATGGGCTACGTCCTCAGCGAAAGCCGCATTGCCGACGATCTTTACAAGATGTTCCACGTCTGGATGGGCGGGCTGTCCGGCGGTCTGGCCGTGGGCACGATCGGGTTGATGGTGCTGATCTCTGCGATGAACGGGCTGTCCGTGGCAGGCATGGCCATCGGCGCGACAATCGCCCTGCCCGAACTTCTCAGGCGGGGATACGACAAGCGCATGGTCACCGGGGTGATACAGGCGGGATCGTCTTTGGGCATCCTCGTGCCGCCGTCGGTGGTGCTGGTGCTTTATGCGATGATCGCGCGTCAACCGGTGGGCCAGCTTTGGCTCGCGGGAGTCATTCCGGGGCTGATGATGGCGACGATGTTCGTGATCTACATCGTGGTGCGCTGCAAGCTGAACCCGGCGCTGGGGCCGGTTTTGCCAGCGGACGAGCGCGATATCCCGATGAAGGAGAAACTCCGCCTGCTGCGTGCCGGACTGCTGCCGCTGGCGATCTTTTTCATCATGATGGTGCCCTTCGTGAACGGCTGGACCTCGCTTGTCGAAAGCTCTGCCATCGGCGCGATTGCGGCGTTCATGGCGGCGGTGCTCAAGGGGCGCATGACGCGGGAAGTGTTCGAGAACACCGTGCGCAACACGCTCGGCATCTCGTGCATGTTCATGTGGATCATCCTTGCCGCGCTCGCCTTCGGCGCGGTGTTTGACGGGCTGGGCGCGGTCAAGGCGATTGAGAGCCTGTTCACCGAAAAGCTGGCGTTGAACCCCTGGGTGATCCTGATCCTGATGCAGCTCAGCTTTATCGTCATGGGCACGTTCCTTGACGACACCGCGATGCTGGTGATCGTTGCGCCGCTTTACGTGCCGCTGGCAGGCGCGCTTGGGTTCGATCTGATCTGGTATGGTATCCTTTACACGATCACCACGCAGATCGCCTATATGACCCCGCCGTTTGGCTATAACCTGTTTCTGATGCGCGCGATGGCACCGCCGGAAATCGGGCTGCGCGACATCTATGCATCCATCATTCCGTTCGTGCTGGTCATGGTGGGAGCCTTGACCGTTATCATGATCTTTCCACAAATTGCGCTTTGGCTGCCAAATTACATCTACGGGAACTAACCCCAAGACTCCGATCAAGGAGCATCAACCCAAACCCAACGGAGGAGACCAAAATGACGACAAGACGCACATTCCTGACATCCGCCGGCATCGCCGGTGCCGCCACCCTTGCCAGCCCCGGCATCGTCCGGGCGCAGGACGCGATCAAGTGGCGCTTTCAAACCTATGCCGGTTCGGCCTTGGGCGAACACGTCACCAAACCGGCCATCGACTATATCAACGCCAATTCCAACGGCGAGCTTGAGGTCGAACTGTTCTACGCCGACCAGATCGTACCAACTGGAGAGCTGTTCCAGGCGCTGCAACGCGGCACCATCGACGGCGTGCATTCCGACGACGATTCAATGGCCTCGCCCACGCCCTTGCGCGTGTTCGGCGGCTATTTCCCGTTTGCGACCAAGCACATTCTCGACGTGCCGGTGCTCTTCAACCAGTACGGGTTGTCCGAGATCTGGGACGAGGAATACGCCAAGGTCGGGGTCAAATGGCTCTCCGCCGCAGGGCAGGATCCGTGCAACTTCAACACCAAGAAGGAAATCACCTCGGTTGCCGATCTGGACGGGTTGAAGCTCTACACCTTCCCCACCGCCGGGCGCTTCCTGTCAAAGTTCGGCGTGGTGCCGGTGAACATCCCTTACGAGGATGCCGAGGTCGCGGTGCAGACCGGCGAGCTTGACGGCATGGCTTGGTCGGGCATTACCGAGGATTACACCGTCGGCTGGGCCGATGTGACCGATTATTTCCTGACCAACAACATCTCCGGCGCCTGGATCGGATCCTGGTTTGTCAACCAAGGGCGCTGGGCGGAGCTGCCGGACCATCTCAAATCACTGGTCATGGCCGCGACCGAAGCAGGCCACACCTACCGCAATCAGTGGTACTGGGGTGGCGAAGCGGCCTTGCGCGCCAATGGCGAGAAACTGGCCTTGCGCCAGGTGCCTGCAAACGAGTGGAAAGAGGTCGAAAACGCCGCTATCGAATTCTGGGACGAGATTGCCCAGGAAGGCGAAGTGCATCAGAAGATCATCAACATCTTCCGTGACTATAACGGCGTCATCAACCAGGCCGGTGCGCCCTATACGTTCGATTGACCTGACAAAAGAAACGCCCAACTCCGTGCAAGGAGTTGGGCACCCAGACCACGCCGGGAGGCAAAGATGACCCTAGACGATCTGAGAGCCAAAGCCGAAAGCGGTGAGATTGATACCGTTCTTGTGTGCCTTGTCGACATGCAGGGCCGCCTCATGGGCAAGCGGTTTCACGTCTCGAACTTTCTGGGAAGCGCGTGGAAAGAAACGCATTGCTGCAATTACCTGCTGGCCACCGATCTGGAAATGAACACACCTGACGGCTATAAATCGACCAGCTGGGAAGCCGGATACGGCGACTATGTGATGAAGCCCGACCTCGACACCCTGCGCCCGGTCCCGTGGCTTGAGGGCACCGCAATGGTGCTCTGTGACATGATGGATCACACGACGCACAAACCTGTTCCACACTCGCCGCGCCAGATCCTCAAGGCCCAGATCGCCCGCCTGAGCGACATTGGGCTGGTCCCGATGATGGCGACTGAACTGGAGTTTTTCCTGTTCGAAAAGAGCTTCGATGCAATTCGCAAGGGCGGCTACCGCAAACTGGCCCCGATCAGCGGCTTTAACGAGGATTACAACATCCTCCAGACAACCCGCGAAGAACACGTGATGCGCCCGGTGCGCAACCATCTGGTCGCGGCCGGTGTGCCGGTTGAAAACACCAAGGGCGAGGCCGAGACCGGACAGGGCGAATTGAATATCCGCTATGCCGATGGGCTGGCCTGCGCCGACAATCACACCATCGCCAAACACGCGGTCAAGGAAATCGCCCATATGCAGGGCCATGCGGTGACCTTCATGCCGAAGTGGCGCGCCGACAAGGTGGGCAGCGCCGCCCATATTCACCAATCGCTGTTCAAGGATGGCGAAAACGTCTTTTACGACGCCGACGCAAAGCTCAACATGTCGGACACGATGAAATCCTATGTCGCCGGGCTGGTCAAATATGCGCCCGACATGACGGTTTTCATGGCGCCCTACGTCAACAGCTACAAACGCTTTTTGCCGGGCACGTTCGCGCCCACCAAGATCGCGTGGTCGGTCGACAACCGCACAGCAGGCTATCGGCTTGTCGGCGACGGCACCAAGGGTGTGAGGATCGAGTGCCGCATCCCCGGCTCTGACATCAACCCCTATCTCGCCTGCGCCGCCCAGCTTGCCGCCGGTCTTGCCGGGATGGAAGAAAAGCTGTCGCTCGACGCGCCTGTCACGGGCGATGTTTACAACATGACGGAAATTCCCGAAATCCCCAACACGCTGCGCGCCGCCACTGAAACGTTGCGCTCATCCAGGATGTTGCGCAAGGCGATGGGCGACGATGTGATCGACCACTACACGCGCTGCGCCGAGGTCGAACAGGAAATGTTCGACGCCGCCGTGACCGACTGGGAAATCCAGCGTGGATTTGAAAGAGCCTGAACCATGACCAAGACCCAAGACCTCATTTCGCCCATCGACGGATCGGTTTATCTGAGCCGCGACGTCCTGAGCCAAGAGGCCGCCTTCGACGCGGCCAAGCGGGCGAAGGCCGCACAAGCCGCGTGGGCCACGCGCCCTGTCTCGGAGCGCGTCGCGCTGGTCCGCAAGGCGGGCGAGATCATCGGTGCGCAGCAGGATCGCATGACGACTGAACTGGCGCACCAGATGGGTCGTCCGGTGCGCTACGGCGGTGAATATGGCGGGTTCAACGAACGGCTCACCTACATGGCCGATGTCGCCGAAGAGAGCCTCGCCCCGATGGAAGTCGAGGACAGCACCTCCGCCCGCCGCGTGATCAAGCGCGTGCCCTGGGGCGTCGTTCTGGTCGTGGCGCCGTGGAATTACCCCTACATGACGGCGATCAACACCGTCGCGCCTGCGCTGATTGCAGGCAATACGGTGATCCTGAAGCACGCCGCACAGACGCTGGCCGTGGGCGATCATCTTGCCGAAGCGTTCTACGCAGCGGGCGTTCCGCAGGACGTGTTCCAGAACCTCGTTCTGGACCATGACACCACGTCTGCGCTGATCGCCGAGCGCGCTGTGAACTTCGTCAATTTCACCGGGTCGGTCGGTGGCGGTCAGGCGATGGAACACGCCGCCGCTGGTACCTTCACGCCAGTGTCCACCGAATTGGGCGGCAAGGACCCCGGTTATGTCCGCGCCGATGCCGATTTGGAGGCAGCGGTTGATGGGCTGATGGACGGCGCAATGTTCAATGCCGGGCAGTGCTGCTGCGGCATCGAACGGATTTACGTCCACGAAAGCCTCTATGACCAATTTGTCGAGAAGGCCGTCGCATGGGTGAAGGGGCAAAAGCTTGGCAACCCGCTGGAGCAGGACACAACGATGGGTCCGATGGCCAACATCCGCTTTGCCAAAGAGGTGCGTGCGCAGATCGACGAGGCGCTGACGGATGGCGCAAAAGCCCACATCGAAACCATGCCAGCTGACGATGGCGGCGCGTACCTGACGCCGCAAATCCTCACCAACGTGACCCATAAGATGCGCGTCATGCGCGACGAAAGCTTCGGCCCGGTGGTCGGCATCATGTCGGTCAAGAACGATGACGAAGCCATCGCGTTGATGAATGACAGCCCCTTCGGCCTTACCGCCGCGATCTTCTCCAGGGACGCGCAAGCGGTCGAAGCCATCGCCGACCAACTCGAGACCGGGACTGTCTTTATGAACCGTTGCGACTATCTCGATCCGGCGCTTTGCTGGACTGGCTGCAAGGACACCGGGCGCGGGCAAGGCCTGTCGAAACTGGCGTATCAGGCTCTGACGCGCCCCAAATCCTACCATCTCAAGAAAGCGTAACCATGCACCTCACCGGAAACTGGTCCTACCCCACCGCCATCCGCTTCGGCGCGGGCCGCATCTCGGAAATCGCCGAGGCGTGCCTTGCTGCCGGCATCACAAAGCCTCTTTTGGTGACCGATCGCGGGCTGGCGAACATGGACATCACCACCAGAACGCTCGACCTGATCGAAGCGGCGGGCTTGGGCCGCGCTATATTCTCGGATGTGGACCCCAACCCGAACGAGACGAATGTCGAAGAGGGTCTGCGCGTCTACCGCGAGGGCGGATTCGATGGTGTCGTGGCGTTCGGCGGCGGGTCCGGCCTCGATCTTGCCAAGACGCTGGCCTTCATGGCTGGCCAGTCGCGCCCCTTGTGGGATTTTGAGGATATCGGCGATTGGTGGACGCGCGCCGACCCCGCAGGCATTCACCCTATCGTTGCGGTGCCGACAACTGCCGGCACAGGTTCGGAAGTCGGCCGTGCCAGTGTCATCACCAATTCCGAGACTCACGAGAAAAAGATCATCTTCCATCCAAAGATGCTTCCCTCCGTGGTGATCTGCGACCCCGAACTGACGGTCGGGATGCCGAAATTCATCACCGCGGGCACCGGGCTTGACGCTTTTGCGCATTGCGTCGAGGCGTTCAGCAGCCCGCATTACCACCCGATGAGCCAAGGCATCGCGCTGGAAGGGATGCGCCTTGTCGTCGAGAACCTGCCCACAGCCTATAGCGACCCTCAAAACCTCGACGCACGCGCCAACATGATGAGCGCCGCTGCGATGGGAGCGACGGCCTTCCAAAAAGGCCTTGGCGCGATCCACGCTCTCAGCCACCCCATTGGCGCGCACCATCACACCCATCACGGCACCACCAACGCGGTGTTCATGCCGGCGGTTCTCAAGTTCAATGCCGACGCCATCCGCGACCGTTTTGATCGTGCAGCAGGATATCTAGGCATAGACGGCGGATTCGAAGGGTTCCAAGCCTTTGTCGATCGGTTCAACGACAGCTTTGCGATTCCGAAAACCCTCACCGATCTCGGCGTCGAAAACCCCGATCTCGACGTGTTGGTCCGCGATGCGCTCAACGATCCATCGACGGGCGGCAACCCGGTCAAGATGACCGAGGCCAACACCCGGGACCTGTTCGAGAGGGTGCTTTAGGCCGCACCGCCGTTCAGCACGGCAACCGACCTTGCACATCGGCCAATCATGGCCGATGAAGCGCGCGCCTGATGCAACGCGCCAAACCGCAAGGAAATCCCGATGTTCGACATGGTTTTGCTGGCACTCGCTGCCTTTGGTGCAGGAGTGCTCAACACGATCGCTGGGGGCGGCACGTTTCTGACGTTTCCCGCACTTGTGCTTACGGGCGTGCCGCCAATCGCCGCGAACGCCACCAGCACCGTCGCTGTGTTCCCCGGCTATCTTGGCGGTGCGCTGGGATACCGCGAAGAATTGCGCCAGTTGACGCGCGCATCCTTGATCCGGCTGACCCTCATCACCCTGCTCGGCGGGCTGGTCGGTTCCCTGTTGCTGCTCATCACCTCGAATGACGCGTTCAACCTGATCGTGCCGTTCCTGCTGCTGTTCGCGACCTTGATGTTTCTCTACGGTCCGAAATTGCGCCAATGGGCGGCTAGGCACAGCGCCAACATCTCTGCCGAGGGCGCGGTCGGCCTGTTCATGGTCAGTCTTTACGGCGGCTATTTCAATGGCGGGCTGGGCATCGTCCTGTTGGCGCTGTTCTCGCTTTGGGGCTGGCAGAACATCCACCGGATGAACGGTCTGAAGACATGGCTGTCCTTCGCACTTTCAGCCATTTCCGTGGCCACGTTCGCAGTCGCAGGGATCATTGTCTGGCCCGCCGCGCTGCTGATGATGGTGTTTTCCGTGCTTGGCGGCTATTTCGGCGCACGCGTGGCCAAGGCGATTCCGCAAAACGCGGTTCGCATCATCGTCGCCATTGTCGGGTTCGGTATGAGCGCGGTGTTCTTTGCGCGCCTGTTCTAGACGCGATAATAATCGCGATACCACGCCACGAACTTCGCCACTCCATCGCGCATGTCGGTCTGCGGTGCATATCCCGTCAGCGCCTTCAACAACGACCCATCGGCCCAGGTGGCGAACACGTCACCCTTCTGCATGTCCATGTAATTGCGCTTGGCTTCAATCCCGGTCTCTGCCTCGATGGCCTCGATGAAATCCATCAGCCGCACCTTGTCGGAATTGCCGATATTCACCACGCGATAGGGTGCAGCAGGGCTGAGCGTGTCGCCGTCCACGGCGGTTTCCGGCCCGCCCGGCACCGCGTCCATCAACAGCCGAATACCACGCACCAGATCCTCGACATAGGTGAAATCGCGGTGCATGTCGCCGTGGTTGTAGATATCGATCGGGGTGCCGTCGAACACGCCTTTGGTGAACTTGAACAACGCCATATCGGGCCGCCCCCACGGCCCGTAAACGGTGAAAAACCGGAACATTGTCGTCGGAATGTTCCACAGATGGGCATAGGAATGCGCCATCGCTTCGTTGGCCTTCTTGGTGGCGGCATAGAACGTCAGCGGCGTGTCGGCCTTGTCGGTTTCCCGAAAGGGCATTTCCTCGTTTGCGCCATAGACCGAGGACGTGGACGCCATCAGCAGATGCGCGACCTTCTGCTGCCGTGCTGCCTCCATCACGTTGAACGTCCCGACCAGGTTACTGTCGAGGTAAGCACGGGGGTTTTCCAGCGAGTACCGCACACCTGCCTGCCCGGCCAGATGCACGATGATGTCTGGCGCAAACTCGTCGGCAATGCGTTCGAAGGTGCCTTCCTCTTCCAGAGCGGCGTGCGTAAAGCTGTAACCGGCGCTTTGCAGCAGCATCTGGTTGCGACGTTCTTTCAAGGTCACATCGTAATAATCGGTCATCGCGTCGTAGCCATGCACGACGAAACCCTCATCCAACAGCAGCCGCGCAAGATAGTAACCGATGAAGCCGGCGGTGCCGGTGACGAGGACACGTTTCATTGAGGCGCTCTTTGGCAATGTGAATTGTCTCAGATTGACGTAGCACGCCGTTCGAACCTCCACCAGCGCACGCCGATTGCGGCAATGTATACCACTGTATGCGGTTTACGACTCACCCCTGATGGCCTATGGCAGAGGAAAATCACGAAAGGGTTGATAAATGGCTGATACGAACACCCCCGACATCATCTACACCAAGGTTGACGAAGCACCCGAACTGGCCTCGGCCTCATTTCTGCCGATCATCCAGAAATTCGCCCGCGCCGCGGGCGTCAGCGTCGGCACCAAGGACATCTCGCTCGCCGGGCGCATCCTTGCCACCTTCCCCGAAGCACTGACCGCCGACCAGCGCCAGTCCGACGATCTGGCCGAACTTGGCAAGTTGGTGAAAACGCCCGAGGCGAACGTCATCAAGCTGCCCAACATCTCGGCGTCTGTGCCGCAATTGCTGGCGGCTGTAAAAGAGTTGCAGGCGCAAGGCTACGCGCTTCCCGACTACCCGGAATCTCCGTCGACCGAGGCCGAAAAAGCCACGCGCGCCAAATACGACACGATCAAGGGCTCCGCCGTCAATCCGGTGCTGCGCGAAGGTAACTCCGACCGCCGCGCCGCCAAGCCGGTCAAATCCTACGCCCAGAACAACCCGCACCGCATGGGTGATTGGGCCAAGGACAGCAAAACCCGTGTGGCCTCCATGTCGGGCGGCGATTTCTTCTCCAACGAAAAATCCGCAACGCTGGACAGTGAAACCAGCGCGAAAATCGTTCTGGTCGGCAAGGACGGCACGGAAACGGTCCTGAAGGACGGTCTGTCCTATCCGGCCGGCACCGTCGTCGATGCCACCTTCATGTCGGCCAAGGCATTGGATTCGTTCCTTGAAGACGAAATCGCAAAGACCAAGGAAGACGGCACGCTCTTTTCACTGCACATGAAGGCGACAATGATGAAGGTCTCGGACCCGATCATCTTTGGTCACGCGGTCAAGGCGTTCCTGAAGCCGGTGTTCGACAAATACGGTGACGAGCTCAAGGCGGCAGGCGTGAACCCCAATTCGGGCCTCGGTGATCTGCTCAACCGCGTCAAGGACAAGCCCGAGATCAAGGCCGAGATCGAAAAGGTGATGGCAGACCGCCCGCCGATGTACATGGTCGACAGCGACAAGGGCATCACCAACCTGCATGTTCCGTCAGACGTCATCATCGACGCATCCATGCCTGCGCTGATCCGCGCTGGCGGCAAGGGCTGGGGTCCGGATGGCAAGGAGCATGACGCGAACTGTATCATTCCCGACAACAGCTATGCGCCGGTTTATGACGAGACGATCAATTACTTCAAGGAAACCGGAAAGCTTGATCCGGCGACCGCGGGCACCGTGCAGAACATCGGCCTGATGGCGCAGAAGGCCGAGGAATACGGATCGCACCCGACCACCTTTGAAATTCCGCACGCGGGAACTGTACGGATGGTACTGGCGGACGGTACGGTTCTGCATGAGCACGATGTTGAAGAAGGTGACATCTGGCGCTCTGCCTCGACCCGCAAGGCGCCGATCGAGGATTGGGTGCAACTCGCCATCGACCGCCAGAAGGCGGAAGACTGCGAGGCGATCTTCTGGCTCGACAAGGACCGCGCGCATGACGCGGAGCTGATCAAATACGTCAAGCCGATCCTCGACGCCAAGGGCGTGGCCGACAAGTTCAAGATCATGGCGCCACGCGAAGCAACCCGCGCGTCGCTGGAAACGATCCGCAATGGCAAGACGTCCATCGCCATCACCGGCAACGTGCTGCGCGATTACCTGACCGACCTGTTCCCGATCCTCGAACTGGCGACGAGCGCCAAGATGCTGTCCATCGTCAAGCTGATGAACGGTGGCGGATTGTTCGAAACCGGTGCGGGTGGGTCTGCGCCCAAGCACGTTCAGCAATTGATGGAAGAAAACCACCTGCGGTGGGACTCTCTGGGCGAGTTCTGCGCGCTGGGCGAGAGCCTGCAATTCCTTGCCGATGCACGCGACAACGAAAAGGCGCGGGTGCTGGGCAAGGCGGTGGATGCGGCAACGCAGGGCATCCTCGACAACAACCGCTCGCCTTCGCGCAAGGTGGGCGAGCCGGACAATCGCGACAGCCACTACTGGTTCGCGCGCTACTGGGCCGAAGCCCTGGCGGCGCAGTCCGAGGACGCCGAACTGGCCGACCATTTTGCGCCCATCGCAAAAGAACTGGCCGACAATGAGGACGCGATCGTGTCGGAACTGGCCGCTGCGCAAGGCAAGTCGGTAGACCTCGGTGGCTATTATCACGGCGATCCGGACAAGACCGCCGATGTGATGCGCCCCTCCAAGACACTGAACGCGATTATCGGCTAGACCGATCTTGGGTCGGGCAGCTTTGCCCGGCCCTTCTTTTTGGCGAAAACTGATTCCAAGAACCGCGTTGTAGCGCTGTGGAATCGCCGCCAACTGCACACTTTCCCTCACAAAAACCCTGTGCGCGCCTCGCAATGCGGTCAGACCGCTGAAACAAACCGCGGTTTTGGCTGGTACACATTTTGTTGATATGTCCTGTGACATAGCCAATCGCGTGAAGCCGTTCATGAGCCTGTGTTCCCACGCGCGTATTTCGTGAGCTGACGCACCTTCATTACTTGATCCGCACGTTAGTTGTGCATTTTTGCGCAACGACGTGTCGGAAAAACTTTTCTTCAAGGTCAATTTTGAGAGAGCCGCTATGCGCGATCTGTGAATTTCAACCCGTTACCTGCGCCCCTAACTTGATGAGTGTCGGCACACACAGACCGGCACAAACGAAACGTCTCAACCCGCCGGCGAATGGTGGGAAATGACACCACAGATAGGACGACTCACATGAAAAAGCTCATCGCAACAACCGCTCTCGCACTCACTGCTTTCGCCGGTATCGCGTCTGCAATGCCCGACACATCCCAGATCAAGCAATATGCGCCCAACGCTGACGTGTCCTCTCTTACCGATGCTCAGGTGAACATCCTGCTGTCGGTCATCCACTCCGGTGACAGCGAGGGCGAAAAGCGCCGTCAAGTGCAATCCATCGTGAATTAAGGACGAATTGTCCACAACGCACCGTCGGTGCCCAAAGGCCGCCCAGGACGGGCGGCCTCAAATAACACCGGAGCAGCGCTGCGCCTCTGCGAGCCGGTTGCAGGCGTTCAGATCAGGGATGCCCTAGTGGGCAGTTTCATCAACATCATCAACGGTGAAAAACCAGTCCTGGTCAGGATCTTGCCCCATCACGTCGTCAGGCACCACGCCCGGACCGGATAGAAACACGTTCGATCCGAAATGAGCGTGCAAGCGCGACAGCGTTTCCAAGCGCTTTCCCGTCAAATCCGCATAAAACGCCGCATAGTTTTCGGTTGCCTTCAACGCGTCAATCTTCTCGCGATGTGACGCAACGGCCGCGTCATGCGCTGCCTGAATGTCCGGATCTTCCAGCAGTCTCGCCATCTCGGCTTTCATCATCCCAAGCCTATTCTGGATCGAACGCTCCTCCTCGGCGTTGTTGTTCATGCGGAACCAATAGGCGAGCCCCTGATCGCGATCCACATGGTTCACCCGCCCGCGATCGCGCTTGACGAGGAAGCTTTCGGCCGAGCGTACGGCGTAGTGATTGAGTTGCACCAGATCATAGCCATAGGTCTCGGTCGTGGAGCGCCATCCGTTGCGATACATCTCGCGCGGCAAGGGCTGACCCGAACCGTTAACCCAGTTGATCTCCTCCCAAAGCTGCGGGTTGAGCCCCTTGGGGCGGTGCACACCCAGCTTCTTGAACAATCCGATATTCTGAAACAACGTCTTGAACCCCCAGGCCTGATGCGGCTTGCGGGCAAATTCCGGCGCGGATCGCAGGAACTGCTCGGTAATGGGCTGGTCTTTGAATTCATGCACATCGTTATTGCCGAACAACCGCCACGTCATCGCGATCATGTTGGCATCGGGAACGGCGGCGAACAGCGCGTCCAGCGTGCCGTCACCGGTCTTGATGTTGATGAACTCATCGACATCAATGCAGGTCACCCATTTGGCAGTCTTTATCACCGGCTCATCTTCGGACGCCTGCAAGGCCGCGTGCTGCGGCTTCAGTCCGCTGTCGCGGAACGGGTTTTCGCGGTGCTGCACCAGGCCTTTTTCCTGCAACATCTTCAGCATCGTGTCGGTGCCATCGGTGCAGTCATTGGTGTAGACCAGAATATCGTCAAACCCGATGGCGCGGTGGTAGGCCAGCCATTCAAGGATGAACGGGCCTTCGTTCTTCATCGTGGTGACAATCGCCCGGCGGCCCTTTCCCTTGGCGATTGCGTCCGGTTCAAGTTCGGGCATCCGGACCGGCTTGTGCCCCCAGTACTGCTGCGACATGTCCAGGAGCGGCGGATGCTCGATCAGCGAGGTCTTGGGCACGATCTTGGAGATCGACGGTGTTGGGTGACGAAGCGCCATGTGGCGGTAGAACAACTGGGTTCGGGAGCGATCCGGGACTGCGTTGCCGATCCGGATCATCCGCCACACGGCATTCTGCGGCGCTTTGGCAGGAGCGATGCACCAGCGCTGCCGCCCGCTTGTCGCGTCAAACTGGACACAGACATGATCGGCAAAGACAGTCGGCTGGTCCTTTCGCACCCGCCACGGATAGCAGTGCCGCCCGACCAGAGCGATCACACCACCCTCGGCCGTCACTGCGCTGTCGAATATATTGGGGATGTCAATGGGGATCAGGTCGTGCACATCAAGATTTGCCACCGCCCGCGCGTCGGCCAGAAATCGCGTGCGCAGGATTTCGTAAAGCGACATCTCCCCCAATGGGGCATCCCACGGCGATGGCTCCGGCGGCTCCATCCGGTCTTTACCGGGAGCCTCCGGCACGCAGATCGGGTGCGCCTCGGGCGGGGTGTCAGGCTTGCCCAGCGGAAGCTCACTGGACAGCACAAGCACGCGGCATGACAGATCCAGCGCCGCGATCCTGTCCTCAAGCGTGCTGGCAAACGCCTCGGACGAAACAGGCTCGGCTCTGTCGACGATCAACGCGGCCTGAAGGTCTTGGGTTCTGACATGATGCGCAAGCCACAGCGCAACCACATCGGCATCTTCGCCGTTCCGGACAGCGGCGATAGCATTCTTGCCTTCGAAGAGATGCAACTCTGCGTCAGAGACAATGTCCGTTTCGTGCTCGCCAAACTCGGGTGAGATACCTTTGACATAGGTCACACACGGCGCGCCAGCGACGCTTTGCACCGATATTCCGCTGTCATTGTTGACAGGCGACAACGCAGCAACATCAGTGCCCGCGGCGAAAAACAGCGTGACGCGCTGTTCATCGCCATGCTGGTGTCTGACTGCATCCAACACCGTGAAAGCGCCGGTTCGGCGCCCCGCCAAACGTCGGGTGATCACGCGTTCCATGTTATGCCCCGTCACCTCGGACGCCCGGAAATTCCAACGCCTGAAGGTTAGTATCTTCTTGTTTTGACAACAATTGCTAGCGGAAAGGTCTTTGTAATGAAAGGGGATCTGTGGCGCTGACGCGTGCAAACGGGTCACAGACGTTTGCAACATTTAAACCAACAGAACGGAAAATCTGTGCGCTGGCAGTCCGTTGCGTGTAATCTGGCACGCAATCGGCGCGTCAGACGTCAGAATGTTGAGAAGGTGCGGTTGATGGCTCTCCCCGATACTCTTGCGGCGCGTCTTATCGAGACGGTCAAGGACAACGACCTGTCCGGTTCGATTGCGATGTTGGGACGACAACGCTGGGTCGGAAAACGGCGCAAACGGTCTGCGGCGCTCTTCGAAAAGACACTGGAAACCTATTTCCCCGGCGTGACCGAAGAGGAATTGGCCAATTCCGACGATGAATATTCGGAAACGTTCTTCAGGAAGATCGGGTTCTCCAAAGTCGAGTCCATCGATTTCTCCGACTTTGAGAACGCGAGCATCATACAGGACCTTGGCGACAAGCTGCCGAGAGCGCTCGAGCGCAAGTTCGATGTGATTTACGACGGAGGCACGTGCGAACACATATTCGACCTCCCGACGGCGTACCGCAACATTCACAAGATGCTGAAACCCGGCGGCGTATTGATTGGCCACTCTCCCTGCAATAACTGGGTCAATCATTCCTTTTATCAAATCAACCCGGAGATGGTGTATGGCTTTTGGGAAAAGACCATGAATTACACCGTATTGCAGTGTGTATTACAGCCATTGATGCCGATGTATGCGCACAAGGTGGTCACAACCACCAACCCCAACGAAACAGGCGCGCGCCCGCGCTTATCGGGTGACCTTTCGCCCGGTGGCATCATTCTCAACTATGCCGTTCGAAAGCCCATGAAGGCGCAATCGGCGAATACAAAGGTCTATCAAACAGATTATGTGAACCGGTGGCAGACTACGGCGCAGTGAGCGGCAAGTAGGGTTGCACGGCGGTAACGACAACGCTTGGGCCGAGGGTGTCTGATTTTCACAAGGCGGCCTTCAGACCTTCGACCAACCCGTCCATTTCAGGGTCCATGCGGAGCGAAGCGGCTTTGCGTTTGTGCCAGTCGACGGCGCGGGCGTGCAGGTCTTTCAGCACCGGATCGGCCTTTAATTCCTTCACCAGCTTAGCGGTTTTGGTCTTGTAGCGGTCGATTGACATATCTTTTTCATCGTTGAGATTGAATCGATCCCAGTACTCCATTCCCAGAACGTGATGCGAATGATTGGCGCGTCCGCGCGCGCGCTTGACGAGGAAGCTGTCCATTGAACGGAGCGCGTAGTGATTGACCTGCGCATCGGTGAAAAGCGGTGGCGCATCGGTACGCTCTCCGTTGACGATATAGTCTGTTCCGCCGGGCAAGACGCGGCGCGTGTCGTGGAGATGGTCTTCAAGCGACACCGGCGCGTGCAGCCCCATGCGCTGGAATTTATGCTGGTTGGTGTAGAGTGATTTGACGAATTTGCCGGTCTCGGGGCGGGTGTCCGCATCCCATTCAAGTTCTGCCATCCTGAACTGTTGCGTCACGGGCTTGTCGGCAAACTTCTCGATTCCCGATGGGCCGAAGATGCGCCAGGGAACCGAGATCACATCGGCATCCTCGCCTGACCCATCAACGAGCGACTGAACCGACCCGTCTCCCAGGTGAATGTTCAGGTATTCATCGACATCGCAGACAAAAACCCATTTGGCATTCATCACGACATCATAGCGTCGGCTGGCTTGCCGCAGCGCGCTGCGGTGGATGCCGGCCTTGCGCACGATGGTGTCATGCTGCGTGACCAGCCCCATCTCCTGCAATCGCAACAGGATCTCGACCGTGGGATCGGTACAGTCATTGGTGCAGACCAGAATGTGATCGAAACCGAGTGTTTTGTAATGCGCCACCCAATCGAGGATATACGGACCCTCGTTCTTCATCGTCGAGACGACTGTGAAACTCTCGTTGCTCATCATTGCCCCATGATCGGACGTCGTGGCCCGCTTTATTGTTCTGTTTTTCCAAAAATTAACGCGGCGTCGCTATGACGTGCAAGCGACATGGCCGCAAAGGCACGAATGCCGCAAAAACTGAGTCAGAATTCACGCAGGCTACCCAAAACGCGGCAATCTGCGTAACACTTGTGTCACGACGCCGCCCATCATCACGAGGCTGGCGCGATTGAGGACTTGCAGATGCCACGCACACGCGAGGTCGGAACACTCTGGATCGGCGGGCCGCTTAGCTGGATGGAACAGCTTTGCCTCAAATCCTTTGTGGACAAGGGCCAGAAGATCACGCTGTTCAGCTATGAGGATATTCCCAACGTTCCGGATGGGGTGATACGCCGCGACGGGCGCGAGATCATCGACACGGACGACTTTATCAAATACGAGCAAAAGAACAGTTTCGCGCTGTTTGCCGACTGGTTTCGCCTGCACATGATCCACCAGAACCCCGGCATGATCTGGGTGGATACGGATGTCTATTGTCATCGCCCGATGACGTATGACAGCGATTATGTCTTCGGTTATGAACTGCCGGGCGAGCACCGGGTGAATAACGCTATTCTGGGGCTGCCGTCAGACAGCGAAGCCTTGCGGCAGATGCTGGCATTTACCGACGACCGTTACTCTATCGCGCCCTTCTTGCCGAAAAAGCGCCAGGCCGAGATGCGCAAGAAGGCCGACAAGGGCAAGCCGGTCCATGTCACGCAACAGCCTTGGGGTGTGTGGGGCCCCATGATGGTCACAAATTATGTGCATGAGCTTGGGCTGGAGCATCATGTCCAGCCACTCAACGCGTTTTATCCGATTACCTTTCGCGAACGGACCAAGTTCATGCGTCGAGCGGAGCTGGCCGAAGGGTTGATCACCGACGAGACGACCGCCCTGCATCTCTGGGCGTCGAACAAGCGGCAATTGGGCAAGTTGCACGACGGCTTGCCGCCGAAAGGATCCTACCTTGAACGCCTGGTGCAGGAGCACAAAATCACCCCCGCGCTTGCCCCGATCAAGGGGCGCGGCACCGCGACGTTCGATGGCGCCCTGATCGACCATCTGGATCTTGCCGAGGTGAGCAGCGTGGCCGACCTTGCCGGCACGGCGCGCAGTTTCGTTCTGGCGCTGCATCATCGGTTCGATTGCGACATTCATCTGGTGAACACCAATCGGCGTGCGAAATTCAAGGACGACGATCAGCCGTGGCTTGCAGATTACATCGCCTTTCTGACAGCGAACGAGGTGGATGCCGACCGGATCAGAGTCGTTCGTTCCGAAAACGCCCTGCGCCCGGTTGATGTGCTGTGCAATCTGCAAGGGTTTGGTGACCGTTGGAAAGTGCCATTTCTCGAGCCGTTTCTGCAACGGTGCATCCATTCCGACACGCGAGTGTTCATGGACGTGCGGCGCGGGTCCGGCGCGTTCCCGTTTCTCAAGGTCTATGGCAGCAACACTCCGCTTTCGACACGTGAGGAAGACGGTCAGCACATCACCCGCATCTGCGTGACGCCGAAACCCCCAGAGCCAGTGGCGGATGAAAGCTGGGACGAGATTGCGACCGGACTTGCGGGCAAGGATGGCTGGTACAGACCCGGCACGAATGGCCACAGCTTTCTCTATGTGCCGCGCGATCCGGAGACATTGGTCGTCACTTTCGACAATCTCGATATCGCGATGACGAAGCGCGAGGACCGCCGGCCCTGGGGGTACAGCTTTATCGAGGATCAGGGATGGTCGATGCTGGGCGTTCTGGCGGGCGGCTGGACATGGTATCGCGAACCTTGGGTCTATGACCAGTTCGACGATCTCAAGGCATCGGGGTTTTTCGAACAGTTCAAACGTGTGGTGTTTTACGGGGCGTCGATGGGCGGTTATGCCGCTTGTGCGTTCTCGCCCGCGGCGCCGGGGTGCGACGTGGTGGCGATTTCACCGCAATCGACCGTCGATAAGTCGGTGGTCCCCTGGGAGACGCGTTACAAGGTGGTCTGGGATCGTGATTTCAGCGGGCGCTATGGCGATGCTGCGAAGGTCAGCAAGGCGGCCAATCGCGTGTCGATCCTGTTCGATCCCTACGAGCCTCTTGACGCGCAGCATGCGGCGCGCTTCACCAACAAGAACGTTCAAAACCTGCGTGCCCCGCTGCTGGGTCACCGCTTGGGCAGTTCGCTCAACCAGATGGGTATCCTCAGCCCGATCATCCTCGGCGCGTTGAACGGCACGCTCACCAGCGAAGCGTATTACCAAATGCTGCGCACCCGACGCAGCTTTCCGCGCTATCAACGCGAGTTGTTCAACCGGGCGCTCGATAAAGGGCATACCGCGCTTGCCAAAACGCTGGGCGAATACATCCTACAGCAAAACCCGAACCGCGCAGTGCGCACCGGGTTGAAGGCGTTGGGATGAACCGGAACATGTGGTGCCGCTGAAGGGACTGGTTTCCGTGCATTGTCCGGGTGAAGTCTGGACAGGACATGGGTTTGGTTCCGGGTTCAGGCACAAATTCGGTACAGACACGCTGCTTGCATCAGCAAAACAAGGCCTACCAGTTCCGTGGATTCACGGTCAATAGGAGCATTTTGTTAGACGATTTGTGCTACGGTCCACGGACACGGGCCTTTCGTGGTCGATCATGGAGTATCCTAATCAGGGTGCCTTGAAAGGTATGCCCCTCAGGAGTCCTCAGAGAGTCGTACAGGGCTATTGAAGCCGTCAGCGCGATCTCATCCGACTGGGGGCCTACAAATATGAATCACGACGATAGCTATCTGTGTGACAAACGGGATACTTCTCAGAGCATTCTAGCTCACGGGCATGGCATGGGGGGACGCGAGTGCCGGGGAGGGCATCCCCATTACCGTACACAGGCCAGATCACGGAAGGGGTTTTGAGTAAGTCAACCTAGAAGGGGATGAAAAGGCTATCCTTGGGGGGTGAACTTGCGGCGCCTAGCTGCTTGGCGCTAAAAAACTATCGGGTTGACTGTGCGACCCCCTGAAACTTGCGTCGATGCGCTGAATGAAGCCATTCACAAGTTTGGCCCGCCAGAAATCATGAATACGGATCAGGGCAGCCAGTTCACGTCCTTTGCGTGGACAGACCGGCTTCGGCGATCCGGCGTGCGCATCTCGATGGACGGCAACGGCCGCTTCCTCGACAACATCTTTGTCGAGCGTCTCTGGCGGTCTTTGAAGTATGAATGCGTCTACCTGCATGCCTGGGAAACCGGATCAGAGGCGAAGGCAGGCGTCAGGAAGTGGATCGACTTCTACAACCATAAGCGCCCGCATTCCGCCCTTGGCGGCAAACCACCCGCTGTGATCTACTGGCGGCGAAACGAAGCAAAAAAATCAGCAGATGCAAAGAGTAGCTTAATTTACGCTAGATGCTGTCCAATAAATGGGGAGTAGCTCAGTCGAGCCAAATTCGACATTCCATTCCGGCCCAGGCAGCCAATGGGCGGCTTGTGCGGCGAGCATCGCTTTGTCGTTTGGTCTTGAGGACCGCGCGCCTATGGCAGACACAAGGAATATTCTGGGGGCAAAGGCTACAAACAGGGGTCAAGGATGCGAACAGTTGGTGTGTTGGGCGGCATGGGCCCCGAAGCGACGATTTATTTCATGCAGCAGGTCGTTGGCGCGGTCTCGGCGCGGGATGATGCTGATCATGTGCCGCTTTTGGTGGACAACAATACGCAGGTGCCATCCCGCATTTCGGCGATCCTTGACGGCGGAGACGAAGACCCGGGTCCGGTCCTGGCCGACATGGCTGCACGTCTTGTGACGGCCGGAGCGCAGGCGCTGGTGATGCCGTGCAATACCGCGCATTATTATGCGGCGCAGGTGTCCGCAGCGACCGATGTTCCGTTTCTCAACATGGTTGATCTTGCCAGTGCCGAGGCGGCGCGTCTGGCCCCGAAAGGCAAGGTTGGTCTGCTGGGGTCGCCCGCCTTGCAGCGCGTTGGCGTATTCGAACCAGCGTTGCGCGCTGCGGGGATGACGCCGGTCTATGCACAAGATGCCGAGCAGGTGCTGGCAACCATTCGCTCGATCAAGGCCGAGGGGCCAACCAAACGCGCCGCGCGTATTCTGAGCGATGTTTCGGCGGATATGGAAAATCAGGGCGCTGACGTGATTTGCATCTGTTGCACCGAGTTTTCGCTCTTGGCAAAGGAGATCAAAGCGATCGTGCCGGTTTTTGATGCGATGCAGGTCTTGGTGGCCGCGACCGTGCGGTTTTCAACCTCTGGAGAGATCGCAGATATGCCGGCCTAGTCTGGCTCGTCGTTTATTCGCGGAAGAAACCATGTGGCCAATCCTGCAAGTGGCAGGAAAGAGCAGAACCAGAAAACAGTTTCCACCCCGTAGCTGTCGGCAAGGATTCCCAGAAAGGCGGCGGCGACACCGCTGAGTCCGAAGTTCAGCCCGTAGAACAACCCCCCGATCAGGCCAATCCGGTTCGGCAGCAGATCAATCGCGTAGATCAGGATCGAAGCAAAGGCGCTGGCCATGATCAGGTTGATCATCACTGTCAGAACCCCGGTCCAGAACAGATCCGCATAAGGAAGGATCAGGGTCAGCGGCAATGGGCCAAGAACCGAGATCCAGATGATGCGATAACGCCCGATCCGGTCGCCGATGATACCGCCGATTAAGACCCCGACAGCCGCGGCGAGCAGGAACAGAAAGAGCATCATCTGCGAGGCAGGGATGCTGAGGCCGAAGCGTTCGATCAGGTAGAACGTATAAAACGAGCGGAAACTTTCGCTGTAGAAATTCTTGGTGAACATCAGGAAAGTCAGCACGACAAGCCCGATCGCGATGGTCGCTGCGGCGTGACTGGTGGTTTCGGTACTCGCCTTCCCCCGCGCACGCATTGCAGTGAATTCGGCCCTGATCTGGTTTTGCTTGCTGCCGATCCACGTCAGCAGCAGCATCGCCAATAGCGCGGTCAACGCGAACCACGCGAGGCTGGGCTGCCCCCAGGGCACGATGATCAATGCGGCAAAGACCGGACCCAAAGCTCCGCCAGCCTGTCCGCCAACCTGAAAGATCCCCTGTGCCAAGCCCTGATTTCGCCCGGCCGCATAGCGCGCCATACGGGTCGCTTCGGGGTGAAAGATCGACGATCCGATTCCGATCAGCGCGACAGACACCAGGATCATCGCATAGCTTGGCGCAAAGGCGAGGCTGAACAGGCCCGACAGCGTGAACATCATGCCGACGACTGGGGAATAGGGCGCGGGGTAACGGTCGGTTGCCATGCCGATCACCGGTTGGAGCATTGCGCCCGCGATCTGGAACGTAAGGGTTATGACACCGATCTGAACGAAATCGAGGTCATAGATCTCTTTCAGGATCGGATACGCCGCCGGGATCAGGGATTGCATCAGATCGTTCAGCAGATGGGTCAGACCAAGAACCATCAGCACTGTCAAATGAGTTCCGGGGCGGGCGGCGATCGTCATGGGACGTGTCTTTCTGAATATGCGGCATCTCTCTCACTTGTTCACACCGCTTTCAAGGCTTCAAGAGCCAGTGAGACGCTTACTGCGGCGCAGTCAGCGCCGAATGGACCAGATCGCGCGCCGGCATTCCGACCTTCGCGCCAAAACGAGATGCCGAAGCATTCGCCGCCGAGATCACACCGTCTTTCCAGCTGGAATGCGCCTCTCCGATCCGCGCCGAGCTTGCAGCGACAGTGACCGCAGCGACTCCGCGCTGGTCAAGGGCGGGCAGACGTGTTGTGCCAATGCCCCCGCCTGCATCGTTGAACAGGGCCAGCAGAGCATCCACCCTGAGGGCGTTTGACGGATCATCGCCAAACAGAGCTCCGTGCGAACCGGTGATGATAACCTGCCCCGCATCTTCGGGGCGAACCAAGGCGGCGGAGTCAATCAGTACCAGTTTGCACAACGCGCCTTTCGGGCGGATCACGTCACGGCTTTCGGTGATGTCGGGGCACGGTGCGTGCGGCATGTCTGCAGCCGCCAGACGTGTTGCAGCTTGGGCGCAGGCCATGCCGGGCGTCACGCCAACGCGCTCTGCGGTTTGATTGACGTGAGAGATCCGGCCCTGCGCAAATGCTTGCTCGGCATTGCCGATATCCGCACTTGTGTAATCAATCGCAGCGGCGGCCATTCCCTGTTCATTGAGCCACGACAGTCCACTGATGCCTGCGTTGCCCATACCAACGCCCGCATCGTTGAAGATCGCCGCGCGACTTCCGGCGCGCCTCGCGAGGTAGGCCGCGTAAACTCCGCCATGCGAACCGGTGACGATGACCCGACCAGCAGCACTGGTGTCGAGCTTGGTCACGCTATCGGCCAGAACGGGCGGGTGATCAGGCAATTCTGTCGCCTTTCTTGACCTTCACGGCACGGCTGTCTGCGGCGGGCAGCATCTTGGCCGGATCGCGCGTGACGACCACATCAAGCACAGTCGGCCGTTGGTTTTCCGCCAGCGCTTGTTTTATCGCATCGCCCAGCGCATCTGGCGTTTCGACGCGAATGCCCAGACAGCCCATTGCGCTGGCCACCTTCGCGTAATCCGTCTCGGTCAGATCGCTGGATTGATAGGCATCCTGACCGTACATCAGATGTTGAAGCGCCTTTACATAACCCGACGCCGCGTTGTTGACGACAATGATCGTCGGAGCGAGCCGCATGCGGCGTGCGGTTTCGATCTCTCCGAGAACCATGTTGAACCCACCATCGCCGGTGAGCGCAAAGACCGGGCGGTCGGGTGCCGCCATGCAGGCACCTATGGCACCGGGAAGACCATAGCCGATCGAGGCAAACCCGCGATCAGGGACAAAACCGCGCCCTGCAACCTTGCTGTCATAAAGCAAACCGCCCCAATGCGCAGCAAAGCCACCATCTGCGATGAGAATGGCATCGGCCGGCAGGTGCTGGTTCAACTCGCCCATCAGTCGCCCCATTGAGACCGGCACCTCCTCGCTTTCGAGCCTGTCGCGCGCCATGTCGCGCCAGGCTTGCATCTTCGTCTCGATACCGGAGCACCACGCCTTGCGCGCATCCGGAATCGGACAATCCTTGAGCGCAGCGTGCAAGTCGCGCAGCCCCTCGCGGGCGTCGCCCCAAAGGGGCAAAGTGGGAGCATAGGTGCGGCCGATTTCCTCGGCCACCGCTTCGAGATGGATAACCGTCTTGCCGGGCGCCGGAACGGTATAGCGTTTGGTGGCAATCTCACCCAGTTTGCAGCCCACGACCAGAAGGCAGTCGGACGCGTCGATCAACTCGTTGGCGATGCGGTCATAGCGCCCGAACAATCCAGCCGAGAGCGGACTGGTGCAGGCGATTGCTCCTTTGCCGCTCATCGTGTGGGCGACAGGGATTTGTGCGGCCTCGGCCAGCGCGGTCAGGTCATCGCTCGCTTGCGAGATATGAACACCGCCGCCCGCCAGGATCAGCGGGCGATCCGAAACAGCCAGCATCGCAACTGCCTGCGCAAGACTGTCTGCATCGGGCCGGCAACGCAGCGCCGGAGCCGCCTGATAACGCGGATCGGAGAGAAACTCATCATCACTGAACCAGTGCGTGCCGTGACAGATATCTTCCGGCACGATCAGAACAACCGGTCCGGGACGGCCCGTGGTGGCCACCTGAAACGCGCGCGACAAAAGCTCGGGGATACGATGCACCGCCTCGACGCGGATCACTTCCTTGACGGCGGGGCGCAGGATCTCGGCCTGGTGGGTTTCCTGTGTCATGTTCTTCCACGCGTGATCGCGGTGCGTGTCGCCAACGATGGCCACAATGGGCGAGCCCGCGTTCAACGCCTCGACCAGACCGGTGACCAAATTGGTGGCACCCGGTCCGAGCGTGGCATCCACCAGCCCGACCCGCCCGGACACCTTGGCATAGGCGTCGGCGGCGAAGGTGCCGCAGCGCTCGTCGTTGATCAGGTGATGGTTCAGCCTCAGCCGCCGCGCCGCGTCGTAGAACGGCAGCAACTGAAAGCCGCCCATGCCAAAGATCGGCCCGGCCTCATGCGCCAGCAACGTGCGGGCCAGAGCCTCGCCGCCGGTCATTTCATTGGTATCTGTCATGCTTGCCTCATGTCACGCGGTAGCCCAGTAGCCGTGGCAGCCACAGGGCGATTTCAGGAAAGATGATGATCAGCGCCAGCGCGACAGCCATTGCCAGCAGCAGCCAGCCGACCCAGCGGAAGGTCGACTCCAGCGGCACGCCTGCGATCTTGGCAGTGACCATCAGATTGACGGCAACGGGAGGTGTGAACTGCCCCATCGCGATGTTGATCGCCATGACCACGCCGAACCAGACATAGGACCACCCAAAGGCGTTGATGATCGGGATCAGCAGCGGCAGTGTAATCAGATAGATCGACACCCCGTCGAGCACCATTCCCGCTAGCAGCATGACGATCATCACAAGGATCAGGATGATCCATTGGTTGTCGCTGACACCAAGGATCAGATCGGCCGTGGCCGTGAACGCACCCATCGTTGACCCGGCCCAGGCGAACAATCCGGCGAGCGACAGGATAATCATCAACACTCCCGAGATGCGCGCGCTTTCGGCCAGCACGTTGTATACATCACGCCAGCCCATCGTGCGATACAGCACCGTGCCGACGAACAGGCCGTAGAACACCGCAACAACGGCGGTTTCCGTCGGTGTGAACAGGCCAGAGCGCAACCCGCCGAGGATGATGACCGGTGCCATGAGGCCCGGCGCCGCGCGGCGAAAGCTGGCCCAGAATGGCGAACGTTCGGGTTGCTCGTTGTCGCCAAAACCGTGGCGGCGTGACAGGATCATCGTGGGTACGGCAATGGCAAGCCCCAGTAGCAATCCGGGGATCAGACCGGCAGCGAACAGCGCGCGCAGATCCATGCCCGGGATGATCACCGAATAGACGATCATCGCGATGGAGGGCGGAATCAGGATGGCCGTTGAGGCGCTGGCGGCGATGACCGATGCGGTGAACGGCTTTGGATATCCCGCCTTGACCATCGAGGGTAACATCACGGTGGCAACAGCCGCGGCATCGGCCGGGCCGGAGCCAGACATGCCGCCCATGATCATGCAGACGAGGATCGCCACCATCGCCAAACCGCCCCGGCGAGGGCCGATCAGCGCTTGCGCAAACTCCACAAGTCGCGCGGCTACGCCGGAACGCTCGAACACAGCGCCGGTCAGGATGAAGAGCGGAATGGCGATCAACGGATATTTGGCGACAGCAGCATATGTGTTCGGCCCGATCATGCCGAGTGATACAAGATCAAGGCCGAGCCAGACACCGACGGCCCCGCCCAGACCCAAGGCAACGGCAATCGGAGTGCCGATCATCATCAACCCGACAAACACCGCGAGCAGCATCACATTTGCGAAGATCACAACACTTGGCCCCGACGCCACCGCGCCCAGCCCCGGCCCAGCACGCGGCCGAGGATCGCGATGCACAGGATCGGCAACCAGATGGTGTAGATCCATGAAGGATTGCCCAGCCCCGGTGTCGTTTCCTCCCAGTACCATTCCGCATAGGTCACGCGCCCGCCGTAATAGACGATCAGCGAAAACAGCGTCGTCGTGGCCAACAGGCTGATCACGCCGCAGAGCTGTTGCAGCGGTCGCGGCAGTCGCTGGACCAGAAAGGTGATGCGAATATGTTCATTGGCGGCAAATGCGGCCGAAGCGCCGACGAAGGTCATGAAGACCAGCAGGAACACCGAATATTCCTCGGTAAAGGCAAAAGACACGTTGGTGGCGTAACGGGCGACAACATTGGCGAACGAGATCAGGCAGATCAGCGCCATCGCAGCAGCTCCGAGCGCTTCTTCGATGCGGATCGGCACGATGGTGTGGTCAGTACCAGTCTCGGCGTCCGGATCAGGCGCGCTCGGGTCCATTGGCTATTCTCCTGGGCCATATGCCGGGCCCGATTGCAGGCCCGGCAACGTGGTATCGCATTGTCAGCGGTTCGAGATCGACTCTTCCGCCATATCGACAAGATCGGCCCCGATCTTGTCCTTCCAGGCATCGTAAACCGGGCGCGTTGCATCAATGAACGCTTGCCGCTCGTCATCGGTGAGCGTCACAACCTCGACACCGTGACCCTTGATCTCTTCGATCAAGGACTGGTCATCTTCGGTCAGACCCTTGCGCGCGACCTCGATGCCATGCGCGCCAGCATCAACCGCGGCCTGTTTCAGGATCTCCTGATCTTCGGGAGTGAAGCTGTCCCACACCTGCTGATTGACAGCAAAGATCAGCGGATCGGCCACATAGTGCCAGAGCGTCACGTTGCTTTGACCCAGCTCGTGCATGTTGAGCACGGAATAGATGGTCAGCGGGTTTTCCTGCCCGTCGACCGCACCGGTGGTCAGCGCAGGCTGCGCGTCGGCCCAGCTCATCTGGGTCGGGTTGGCACCGAGCGCGCTGAACATGTCGCTAAAGATTGGCGAGCCGACGACGCGCAGTTTCAGGCCAGCCATGTCTTCCGGCTTGCGGATCGGGGTTTTGGAATTGGTGACTTCGCGAAAGCCGTTTTCGGCCCATGCCAAAGGCACCGCGCCCTTGGATTGGACGATCTCGAAGATCTTCTCGCCAACCGGACCTTGGGTCAGAGCATCAAGCGCTGCATAGTCGGGCATCAGGAACGGCATCGAAAACAGGTTCAGCTCGGTGATCTGGGGCGACCAGTTGATCGTCGATCCGACCGCCATGTCGATCACGCCCTGCCGCATCGCGGTGAACTCGCGGGTCTGATCGCCTTGCACCAGCTGGACACCGGGATAGACCTTGAGGTTGATGCGCCCGTCGGTGCGTTCGGCCGTCAGCTCGGCCCATTTCTCGGCGGCGATTCCCCACGGAAACGGCGCGGGCACCACAGTCGAGACGCGGTATTCGTCTTTGTACTCCTGCGCCACCGCGGTGGTCACACCGATGGTGGCCAAGGCCACACCGGCAACGATATTCGTGAAAATCTTCATTGGTTTCCTCCCTTTAAATGTTGCGACGGCATATGCCGTCGGTTTTAAGCCGCGGTACATGGGGCAATCATGCTCTGCACCGCATCAATGATGGCATTTTCCCTAACCCGAGCCATCTCTTCGAACGGCGGGGCATAGGCGATCGGAATACGCGGCGCGCCAAGGCGGCGAACCGGCGCACGCAGTTCGTGATGCAGCGCTTCGGCCACGCTGGCCGCGATTTCAGCGCCAAAGCCCGATACGCTGACTGCTTCCTGCACCACCAAAAGACGCCCCGTGCGGCACACCGATGCGAACACCGTTTCCCGATCCCACGGCCAAAGCGTGCGCAGGTCGATCACTTCGATTTCGACACCGTATTGCGCCAGTGACTTGGCGGCGCGAAGGCTGACGTGGCGCATGGCCGACCATGTCACGAGCGTGAGCGCGTCGCCCTTGCGCGCAGTTTCAGCAGCGCCCGACGGGGATCAGATGATCCCCGTCGGGCAGCGCGCCCTCCAGCGCCCAGAGATCCTTGTGTTCCATGTAGACCACCGGATCGTCGCAGCGGATTGCTGATTTAAGCAGTCCAAGGTTGTCAGCGGGCGTCGCGGGCGCGACCACCACCAGCCCCGGAATATGGGTGTACCACGCTTCGAGCGATTGCGAATGTTGCGCCGCAGAGGATCGCCAGATGCCTACGGGCTCGCGCACGACCATCGGCACGCGCATCTGCCCGCCGAACATGAAACGCGCCTTTGCCGCCTGATTGACGAGTTCGTCCACAGCGCACAGCGCAAAGTCGGAAAACCGCATCTCCACGATGGGACGTGTGCCGGTCATGGCAGCGCCAACAGACGCGCCCATGATACACGCTTCGGAAATAGGAGTGTCAGCAATGCGCGCGTTGCCGAACAACTCTTGCATGCCTTTGTACTGGCCGAACACACCACCACGGCCAAGGTCTTCGCCCAAAGCCCAGACGGCGGTGTCGCGCTGCATTTCCTCGATCACGGCGCGGCGTCCCGCGTTCAGGTAGGTGTCGCGCGCCATCAGAAAGGCCTTTGCCGAGGAGACCCGACATCCTGCACATCAACGAAGGCAAGCGCGGCATCGGGCCAGTCGGTTGCCTGCGCCTGTGCTGCGATGTCGGCCATTTCACGCGCTGCATCGTTTCGCAGTGCGGAAAAGGTCTCGGGGGTGACGCCGGACAAGCCGAGTGCGGTTTCAAGCCGTGCAATCGGACAGTTGGCACGCTGCGCTTCGACCTCGTCTGCCGGTCGATAGGTCGCGGGATCGACAGCAGTGTGTCCGGTGATGCGATAGGTTTTGGCATGCAAGAACATTGGTCCGCCGCCGGCGCGAATGTCGCTGATTGCGTTTCGGGCAACGGCATCAAGGGCCACCAGATCGTTACCATCGACGGCAACCGATGGTATGCCAAGGCTTTCGGCGCGCGCGCCAGCCCCGGCGCCGCCAGTCATGTGCGAGGTTCGGGTGGTCGCGGAAAATCCGTTGTCTTCGCAGACGAACAGGACCGGCAAATCAAACACCCGCGCCCAGTTGAGGCCTTCAAGAAACGGCCCTCTGTTGATCGCGCCGTCACCGAAGATGCAGGTCACGATCTGGCGCGAGCCTTGCAGCTTCAGCCCATGCGCCGCACCTGTCGCAATCGGAATATTTGCACCAACCACGCCGTCTGCACCCAGCATGCCAACACCGAAATCCGCTATATGCATCGAGCCGCCCTTGCCGCCGCATGTGCCACCCGCGCGCCCGAACAGTTCGCGCATCATGGCCAAGGGATCGGCACCCTTGGCAAGTGTGTGGCCGTGACCGCGATGGGTGGACAGCATCAGATCGGCGCGTTCGAGATTGGCGCAAATGCCAGCCGCAACGGCTTCCTGTCCAATGGACGGGTGGATCGCACCGAGCACCAGACCTTGCTTCTGCGCTGTGATTGCCGCCTCTTCGAACGCGCGAATGCGGTGCATCAGGGCAAGCATCGTGGTGGACCGGTCGCTGTCGAAATTGGCGGTCTGGGTCATTCGATCGGCTCCCGAGCCCGGACCGGGGCGGAATTGGCGCCGGATCGATGTCTTTGATCGAGAGCGCGCCCGACACTGGCCGCTTCGCGTTTGAGAAGGTCGACAATCATCTGCCGACGTTCCGGGTTCATGCGCTCGTGGATAGCAGCAACCGAGATTGCCGCTGCAACGCGTCCCTCTCCGTCCATGACCGGCACACCAACGGCATTCATCGCCGCCACGATGCGCCCGTCGTTATAGGCGTACCCAGACCGTTGCGCCGCCGCGATCATCTGGTTCAGTGCGTCGGTGTCAAACCTCTCGAACGCGTTTCGTTCGGCAGCGTTGGCAGTGAGAACCGAGGCAATTTCATCAGCGCTTTCGAAGGCCAGCAACGCCAGCGACCCGGCCCCAACGCCAAGGGGACGCCGATCACCGACCGACAGGGTCAGACTGCGGATGGGATAGGAACCTGTGCGCCGGTCGACACACTGCGCCATCGTGCCGTCCCGGATTGACAGAAAGACAGTGTCGCCTGTTTCAAAAGCCAAGCGGTCCAGACTGGCGCGCGCGAGATCTATGATATGCAGGCGACGCGCAGACTGACCGAGCAGGAAAAGCGCGTAACCCAGCCTGTAGAGTTTGGTCGCCTCATCATATTCGACATACCCGACCTCTATCAGCGCTTTGAGCAAGCGAAGAACAGTGGCTTTGCTCAGGTCAGTGGCATCGGCCACCCGCGCAAGACGTGATCCCTGGCTCGCGCCTTCGGCCAAAGCGCGCAGGACAAGCGCTGTCCGGCCAACGGTTTGGACCGATATGGCGCGTTGTCCCTCCATCGGCGTGATTCGCTCCCCAGAAACCGCGAAGTTTCACTGAGTGGACCATGACGGAGTCTAAAATGGAACAAAAATGTGTGCTTGAGAGACGCGCCAGCGCGATCAGTCCTTCCGGCGCACCGATGTCACAAGGTCATAGATCACCAGACCAAGCGTCAACGCGGCAACGGCTATCAGGTCGGGGCTGGGCACGGAAAAGATCAGGATACCGATGAAGCCTGCGAAAACTGCAAAAGCGAGGGCGGCCAGAATCCAGTTCATGTTGTCTCTCCTGCGGTTTCGGCCCAATCGTAGAGCCATTGCGCGGTGCGGAGCAAGCGCGCATCGCCGCCGCGGGGACCGATCAGTTGCACGCCCATCGGCATGTCATCGACGGTGAGGATCGGGACGGTCACGGCCGGGGTGCCGCACAGGGTCCACAACCCGTTAAAGATCGGATCGCCTGTCGTGTCCCGTCCGGGGGCGGGCCCGGTCGCTGCGGGACACAGGATGGCATCGCAGCGTTGAAATACCTCGTCCAGCATCGCGTTCAGCACATCGGGCCAGTCCAGCGCCGCGATATAGTCACGCGCAAGGACCGAATTGCCCTCTGCAATGGCCTCGCTCAGAATATCGGACAGGCCGCCGCGTGTCGCATAGCCGTGATAACACCGTGCCATCTCCGCGACGTTGATCCGGCGACGCTCGGCCTCGGCCTTGGCGAAAAGATCGGGCAATGTGATTTCGAACGCCTGCTCGCCAAGCGCCGCGCCAAGTTCATCAAAGGCGGCAACCGTGTCCTCGCTTGCGCGCTCCCATCCGGGCGGTTGCAACAGGGCCAGAACCGGTTTCAGCGGCGCGCCTGCGTCGACGGTGCGCAGCAATGCAGGCGCCGGCACCGGGACATCGCCCTGCTTTGGCGCGAACAGCACGTCGCACAAGAGCGCGGCTTCGCGGGGAGTTCGGGCAAAGACACCAACCGTGTCGAGGCTTGGCGATTGCGGTAGCACGCCTTGCGTCGAGATCGCGCCGAAGGTGGGTTTGAACCCCGTCACGCCACAAAATGACGCGGGTCGGATCACCGATCCGCCGGTTTGCGTGCCCACTGCCAGAGGTGCCATGCCCGCCGCGACGGCGGCCGCCGAACCGGAAGACGAGCCTCCCGGTGTGCGGTCGGGATTATGCGGATTGCGTGTGTGCGGCGGGTTCATGAACGCCAGTTCCGTGGTGACCGTTTTACCAAGGATCAGGGCGCCTGCCGATTTAAGCTGTTCGACCAGTGCCGCGTCGGAGCGCGGCACGCGGCCTGCATCGTTGCTGGCGCCGTTTTCAGTAGGAATGCGCGCCGTGTCGATCACGTCTTTCAGCACAACGGGTATCCCGTGCAGCGCACCGATCACCCGTCCGGCACGGCGCTGCGCATCAAGCGCTTCGGCCTGCCGCCGCACAAACTCGGCGTCAAACCAGGCGAAGGCCGCGATTTCGGGCTCACTTGCCTCGATCGCGTCAATGTAATGCGCGGCCAGGTCGGTCACTGAAAGTTCGCCTCGCGCGATCCGGTCGCGCAAGGCTACGGCGTCAGTCATGGTTTGATCAGCTCCCATAGAACAGGTTCGGCAGGTAGAACACGATCTGCGGGAAGATATACATCAGCACCATCGAGATGATCACGCAAACCAGGAACGGCAGACAGCCCGCGAAGATCTGCGTCAGCTTGACCTCGGGCGGGGCGATGCCCTTGAGGTAATAGGCCGACATCGCCATCGGTGGGGTCAGGAAGCTGGTTTGCAGGTTCAGCGCCACCAACACGCCGAAAAACAACGGGTCGATTTCGAAGATCAGCAATAGCGGCAGGAAGATCGGCACGAAGATGATGATGATCTCTGACCATTCCAGCGGCCAGCCCAGCAGAAAGATGATCAACTGCGCAAGCAACAGGAACATCAGGGGTGTGAGGTTGAGCGATTGCACGAACTCGCTGATGAGGTGTTCGCCGCCCAGATACGAGAAGACCGAACTGAAGGTGTAGGAGCCGACGAACAGCCAGCAGACCATCGCCGTCGTGCGCACCGTCAGATACACGCTTTCGCGCATGCGCTGCCACGTCATCGCGCGATAGATGAACGCCAGAAGAATGCCGCCCAGCGCACCGATGGAAGCCGCTTCGGTCGGAGTTGCGAGGCCGAACAGGATCGAACCAAGCACCGCAAAGATCAGCACGGCCAAGGGAACAAAGGATGTCAGGATCATCATCAGCAACTTGCCTGAGGGTACGTCCGGCACCTCTTCCTTTGTCGGCTTGGGGGCGACGCTGGGTTGCAGGATCGAGCGGCCGATGACGTAGATCAGGTAGAGCCCCGTCAAAGTCAGGCCCGGCAGCAACGCTCCGGAATAAAGCCGCACGATCGAGACGTTGGACGCGGCGGCGTAGACGATGAGCATGATCGATGGCGGGATGAGAATACCCAATGTGCCGCCCGCGCAGATGATACCGGACGCGAAGGCCGGATCGTAGCGCGCCTTGAGCATCGCAGGCAGGGCCAAAAGTCCCATCAGGGTCACGACGGCCCCGACAATGCCGGTAGCGGTTGCAAACAGAGCGCAGGTGATGAGAGCGGCCACACCCATGCTGCCCGGAACCCGGCGCGAGGCTATGTTCAGCGTATCGAACAGCCGGTCAACGATGTTGGCTCGTTCGACGATATAGCCCATGAACAAGAACAACGGCACTGCGGTCAGCACCTCGTTGCTCATCACAGTATAGGTCTGGTTTACGAATAGATCGAATATTCGGTTGTTGAACAACCCTTCCAACCACAGACTGGTGCTGTCCCACCAGCTTGCCGCCTCGGCGTCGAGCCTGTCATAGGCGCGCCACATGCGGCGTTCGTCGAAATAGGCGTAGTAGCCGAACCCGATCCCCATCGCCATCAGGGTGAATGCAATCGGAAAGCCCAGGAACACAAAGACGATAAACAGCCCCAGCATCATCAGGGCGACCTGCGGATCGGTCATGGATGGGCATCCTTTTCGGCCTTGTTGGCCTGTTGAATAAGTAGGTCTTCGGTTTCGAACACGTCTTCGTCCGGTTCCAGCCAGATACCGGTGCGGATGCAATGGATGCAGCGAAACACTTCGGCGATGCCTTGAATGAACAGCAATATGCCTGCGGCGACGATGACTGTCTTGAATTGATAGATCGGGATACCTGCCGGGCTGCTCACCGAAACTTCGCCATATTCCCACGATCGCGACGCGTATTTCCAGCCCGCGAAGATCAGGGCGCTGACGCCGGGAAAAAAGAAGATGATGTAGAGCACCAGATCGACCCGCGCCTGCCAGCGTGGCGACCAGAGGCGATAGAGGAAATCACCCCGCACGTGCCCGCGTCGGGACAGCGTATAGGCCCCGCCCATCATGAACAGCGTGCCGTACATGATGAACGACACATCAAGCGCCCAGGATGTGGGTTTGTTCATCACGTAGCGCACGAAGACCTCGTAGCCAGTGCCGACCGACATGAATACGATGAGCCAGGCAAAGGTTTTGCCGAACCACGCGGACACCGCGTCCGCAAACCGGATATATTGCAGCATGAAAAACTTCCCGCAAAGTGAAACGGCCCCTGTCAGAACACAGGGGCCGTGGGGCCATTACATTTTGAGACGGCCGGGGAAGTAATGCTCGTAGGCCAGGGTGTAGTCCGGCGAGTTCATCAACTCGTAATAAACGACTTGGTCCACCCATTCGCGCTGGCTGTCGAGACATTTCTTCATATAAGGATCAGCCTCGAGTTCGGGGATGATCTGGTCCCAAGCTTCCAGTTGCGCCGCAAGGATTTCCTGCGAGGTCCGCTGCACATCGACACCGGCTTCTTCTTGCAGATACTTGAGGTCCGCCGAATAGCGGCGCGCCGCCTTGGCGGTGTTGGCCGTCGATACCGCTTCGACGCCATGAATCAGGATCGCCTTCAGATCAGGCTCCATGTCTTCCATCAGCAGACCGTTGAACAGGAATTCAAAGCTCTCCGAGGCCTGGTGATATGAGGACAGGATGTAGTTCTTGGCAACGTCCTGAGCGCCGAAATCGCGGTCCGACGACGGGTTGTTGAATTCGAAGGCGTCGATCACGCCGCGCTCCATGGCGGGCACGATCTCGCCGCCGGGAAGCTGGGCAACGGACATGCCGAGCCGCGTCATCAGGTCTGCGGCCAGACCGACCGTGCGGTATTTGAAGCCCTGCACGTCAGCGACGGTTGTTACCGGATCCTTGAACCAGCCAAAGGGCTGTGCGGGCATCGGGAATGCCATGTAGCCGTCAACGTCCAGCCCCATGATATCCTGGGTCAATTCGTCATAAAGCGCCTTGCCGCCACCCTCGTAGAACCAGTTCATCATCGTGGTCGCAGAGCCACCAAACACCGGCCCGGTGCCGAATAGCGACGCGGCCTTGTTCTTGCCGTACCAGTAAACCGGCACGTCATGGCCGATGTCCAACAGGCCGTCGTTCACCGCATCCAAAACCTGAAACGCCCCGACGACCGCTCCGGCTGGCAACAGGTCGATCTTCAGTCGACCGCCCGACATCGCCTCGACACGGGTCACATAATCCTGCGCCATTTCCTGCCAGATATTGGACGATGGCCAGGCTGTTTGCATCTTCAGAACTTGTGGCGATTGCGCCAGAACAGCCGGTGCAGCCAAAGCGCCGACACCCGCGGCGGTCCCGCCCAGAGCGGTTCTCTTGAGAAAGGACCGACGGCCCATGATATCAGATTTTGTCACGTTATATCCTCCCAGATTTCGTGCCGGAATGATCCGGTGTGTGATATGACTCCGATCCCACGGACGGAAATCCAAGCGTCATTCACAGGACGCAGCAATCGCGGATCGCTGCACCAAAGCATTGGTATGATATAAAAACGAACCCGTAAACCTATTTCAGATCGTCATCATAAGCGCAGGTTTCCAAGGTTTGACGATATCAGAAGCCGGGCTAGTTTGGCGAATGGCAATTATTTGGTTCAAGATTTTCCGCCCATCCAAATCCGTCCCCACCCATTTGCGGTCATCGACAACCTCGGCTTAAGGTGAATTCGTGGATCACCGCCGTCAGGTCGCATTCACTGTGACATCAGGGATTCGGGAGGAGCAAGGGCATGAAGTTCTCGGGTTTCAGAGTCGCGAAAGAGGCGCTGACGGGCCACAAGGGATGGAAGCCGTTATGGCGAAATCCCGAACCGCAAAAATCCTATGACATCGTGATCGTCGGCGGCGGCGGCCACGGGCTTGCGACGGCCTACTATCTGGCCAGCCGTTTCGGGCAGAGCAACATAGCCGTGCTCGAGAAAAACTGGTTGGGCTCCGGCAACACCGGCCGAAACACGACGATCATCCGATCCAACTACTTGCTGCCCGGAAACCAGCCATTCTATGAAATGTCCATGAAGCTTTGGGAAACCCAGGAACAGGATCTCAACTTCAACACGATGGTCAGTCAACGCTCGATCATCAATCTTGCTCATACCGACGGCCAGCGCGATGCGTTTCGGCGGCGTGGGAATGCGATGCATCTGTCAGGCGCTGATGGAGAGCTTCTGTCGCGCAACGACCTGCGAGGATTGCTGCCATTTCTCAAATTCGACAACGCGCGCTTCCCGATCAAGGGCGGGCTCATCCAAAAGCGCGCCGGAACCGCACGCCATGACGCCGTTGCTTGGGGTTACGCGCGTGCGGCCGACATATACGGTGTCGACCTGATCCAGGGGTGCGAGGTCACGGGGCTGCGGCGCGACAAGGGTCGGATGGTCGGAGTTGAAACCTCGCGCGGCTACATTGGCGCGAAAAAGGTAGGCGTTGCAGTTGCCGGATCATCGTCAAGGGTGATGGCGATGGCCGGCATCCGCCTGCCCATCGAAAGCCATGTGTTGCAGGCTTTTGTCTCCGAAGGTCTCAAGCCGACACTTCCGGGAGTCATCACCTTCGGCGCGGGACATTTCTATGTCAGCCAATCCGACAAGGGCGGGTTGGTGTTCGGAGGCGATATCGACGGGTATAATTCCTACGCGCAACGCGGCGGTCTGCCGGTTGTTGAGGATGTTGTCGAAGGCGGCACAGCGCTCATGCCCATGATCGGACGCGCCCGGCTGTTGAGAAGCTGGGGCGGCGTCGTGGACATGTCCATGGACGGCTCACCGATCATCGACCGAACCGAAATCGACGGCCTCTATTTCAACGGCGGGTGGTGCTATGGCGGGTTCAAGGCGACGCCCGCGTCCGGCTACGCCTTCGCGCATTTGCTGGCCACCGATCGCCCGCACGAGACTGCCGCAGCGTATCGGATGGATCGCTTCGCGCGCGGCTATATCATTGATGAAAAGGGCGCTGGCGCCCAGCCGAACTTGCATTGAGGAACCCGGAATGTTGATCCCTCATCCGCTTCTTGGTCTGCGAGACAGTCAGGAATTCACGTATCTCGGCGATGCAAGGCTCTTAAAGCGGCCAAATCCCGATGCAGCCGACGCCGAACACGCGTTTTGCGATTATGTGTTTCTTCGTGACAATTTGGCAGGTCTGCACCGCGAACTATGGTTTCACGAACAGGGCGACCGTTCATGGCTGGTCGTGACGCGCGATACGATAACGCATGAAATTCTTGATGCTGAACTGGCAACGGAACTCGTATTGCGGGATATGGCATGAGCCGTCTGTGCGGTGGTCTGATCGACCGCGAAAAGGCAATACAATTCACGTTTAACGGAACGGCCTATACCGGTCATTACGGCGACACTCTTGCTTCCGCTCTCCTCGCGAATGGCGTGCAGCTGGTTGGGCGCAGTTTCAAGTATCACCGCCCCAGAGGGATTTTCTCGGCTGGGTCCGAAGAACCGAACGCACTGGTGACCATCCGCGATGGCGCACACACCGAACCCAACACAAACGCTGCAACGGTCGAGTTATTCGAAGGCTTGGTCGCGCGATCTCAAAACAATGTCGGATCGCTCGAACGAGACCTTCTGTCATTCAATGACCGCGTCGCGCCGTTCTTCGCAGCAGGGTTCTACTACAAGACCTTCATGTGGCCGCGCGCCTTCTGGGAAAGGGTCTATGAACCGGCAATTCGCAAGGCGGCGGGCCTCGGTGCGCTGTCGATGCTGCCCGATCCGGACGAATACGACAAAGGCTTTCTGCACTGCGAACTGTTGGTCATCGGCGGTGGCGCGGCGGGTCTGGCCGCAGCGCTGACTGCCGGTCGCGCGGGTGCGCGCGTCATTCTGGTCAATGACGATTTCCGGTTGGGTGGGCGGCTCTTGTTGGAGAGCGATCCCATTGATGATGCGCCCGCCGCCGACTGGGTGGCGACGGTGGAGGACGAACTCGAAAGCCTGTCCAATGTTCGCATCATGCCGCGAACCACAGTCTTCGGGGTTTATGATCACGGCATATACGGTGCCGTCGAACGCGTGGCAGACCACCTGCCAGAGGCGGGTCACAAGGTGCGCCAGACGCTCTGGCGGATCACCGCCAAACGTGCGGTTCTGGCAGCGGGGGCGATCGAACGGCACATTCCGTTTGCCGACAACGACCGTCCCGGCATCATGCTTGGCGGTGCGATGCGCGCTTACGTCAATCGTTGGGCTGCGGCACCCGTGCGGTCCAGATCTGATACGGTTGCTGTCTTTACCAACGGAGACGACGGGCACCGCACCGCCTTGGACATGATCGCCAAGGGCATCGATGTTCTTGGCGTGATCGACACGCGAGCAGACGCGCGCAAGTTCGGAGATTACCGCTTGATCGCGAATGGCACCATCACTGGCACGCGAGGGCGTCTTGGTCTGAAGGCGATCCAAATCTCGTCAGACGGCAAATCGGCCTGGCATAACGTCGGAGCTCTTGCCGTTTCGGGTGGCTGGAATCCGAACATCCACCTCGCGTCTCAGCATGGCGGACGCCCGGTCTGGAAAGACGATCTCTTGGCTTTCGTGCCGGGCGAGCGTGGCCCCCGTGGAATGATTGCGGCAGGCGCCGCGATGGGCCGGGGCAGCGCAACGCTTGCGCTGAAGGATGGCATGAACGCGGCGCTATCGGCGGTGTCCGATCTGGGCATCGACGCACAGGCGATCGCTCTGCCGACGGCAGAGGATCGCGGCGTCAGACAAGCTCCGTTTTGGCATGCGCCCGGCACAAAGCGTGCCTGGGTTGATTTCCAGAATGACGTGACGGTCAAGGACATTGTGCTTTCAGCCCAAGAGAACATGCGCTCCGTCGAGCACTTGAAGCGTTGGACCACTCTTGGCATGGCGACCGATCAGGGCAAGACCTCCAACGTCTCTGCTCTTGCTGTGATGGCAGAACTGACGGGCCGGACGATCCCGCAAGTGGGCACGACCATGTTTCGCCCCCCCTATACAGGGGTGTCGTTGTCGGCTCTCGGCGGCGGTGACACCGGCACCCGTTTTCGACCAAGGCGTTTGACACCGACCCACGTTTGGGCAAAGGCGCAGGGCGCGGAATTTGTCGAAATCGGGCTTTGGATGCGCGCGCAGTATTTTCCGAAGTCAGGCGAAACGCACTGGCGACAGGCTGTCGACCGCGAGGTCAATGCTGTCCGTCGCGGAGTGGGGTTCTGCGATGTCTCCACACTCGGAAAGATCGACGTGCAAGGCACCGGTGCACGCGAATTTCTCAACCGTGTTTACGCCAATACGATGGAAACGCTGAAGGTCGGCAGGGTCCGATATGGTCTGATGTTGCGGGAGGACGGCCACGTGTTTGACGATGGCACCTGTGCGCGTCTCGATGAGCATCAATATGTGGTCACCACAACCACCGCGAACGCCGGTGCCGTCTATCGCAATCTGGAATTTGCGCGGCAGTGCCTTTGGCCCGAATTGGACGTCCATCTGATTTCGACAACCGACGCCTGGGCGCAAATCGCTGTGGCAGGTCCGAACTCACGTGAGCTTCTCAGTCGTATCGTCGACGACCTGGATATCTCAAACGACGCATTGCCCTTCATGGGCTGTTGCGCGCTTACAGCCTGCGGCGGATTGCGCGCGAGGCTTTTTCGCATCTCGTTTTCAGGTGAACTGGCCTATGAAATCGCGGTCCCGGCGCGATACGCGAACGCTTTGATGGAACGGTTGATGGAACGCGGCTCGGACTTGTACGCCACACCTTACGGCACCGAAGCGCTTGGTGTGATGCGGATCGAAAAAGGCCATGCGGCGGGTGCCGAATTGAACGGTCAGACAACCGCGACAATGCTTGGCCTGGCCAGAATGGTATCGCACAAGAAGGATGCGATTGGCGCAATCATGTCACGCCGCGAAGGTCTTGCCGAGGACGAGCGCCGTCTCGTTGGTCTCAAACCGCTCAACCCACACTCGCCCGTGCCAGCAGGCGCGCATCTCTTTACGAGAGGCGATGTGCAAAATCTGCAAACCGATCAGGGCTGGATCACGTCCGCTTGCTACTCCCCTTCGGTCGGCAGCCACATCGCCCTCGGCTATCTTGAAAACGGTGACACGCGCATGGGCGAAGTGATCATTGCAGCCAACCCCATAGAGCGCCAGAACTTCGACGTCGAAGTGCTATCGCCATGCTTTGTCGATCCGGAAGGAGGGCGCCTTCGTGACTGATTTGCTTCCGAATTCCGCCTTTGGTGGGCGAACGCCGCGCCGCGAAACCTTCGGCGCTCTCACGATCAGTGAAAATGTCGATCTTGCTCTGGCGTCCTTGGCCGTACTGCGAGATCGAAGCGCGCCTCAACCGTTCGGCATGACCCTGCCCTCAGCCGGGACAGCGACTTTCAGTGGCGATGCGGTCGCGCTCTGGATCGGAAGTAATCAATGGTTGATCGGACGCGCAGAGACTGAAGCCGCCGACTTTGCCGCCGCTGTCAAACAAGAGGCACCCGGTTGCGCGGTGACCGAGCAGACCGACGGTTTCGTCGTCCTCGACATAGTGTCGAACACCGGCGCGGATTTGATTGCGGCATTGATGTCCAAGCTCGTTAACCTTGACCCGACGCTGTTGTGTCCCGGCTGCGCCACACGGACCGGACTGAAGCATATGACCGTATTTCTTGTTCGACGCGCTGATGATCATCTCACGGTCATGGGGCTCAGATCTTTGGCGGAGGCACTCTGGCGTGAACTCAGCATCGCCGCCAAACGGCTCGACACCTGACCTACCCGGAGCAGATCGTATCGGTCGCGGCGAGAATGTCATTGACGTAATTCAACCATTGCCCTGCGAAATCTTTCGCGAGAAGGGATTGCGGGCGTCGTCTTGGTGTAATCAGAGAATATTCAAATCGCACCGACGGTTCAAACCGGACGAACCTGATCGTGCGTTCATTAGGATGTTGAAGGCAATAAGTCTGGGCGCTCAGAGGGTCAATGATAGCGCAAACCTGACGTGCCTCGACGAAGTGCAGCAGCGGCATGAAATACTGCGCATCGACGCAAACGTTTAACGTTGCCCGGCACTGATCGAAAGCGGCTTGCGTGTCGCTCACCGTATTGTGGCCCGGTTGCAGCGCACCCATCGGTTGGCCGTCAAGGTCTTTTGCGGTGACGACATCCTGCGCCGCCAACGGGTGGCTGGCCGGCAGGGCGCAAACACAATCGTGGGTCAAAGTGATCGTCTCGAAGAGCTCGTTTCCGAGGTCTTCGGCAATGCTTCCCTTCAGGCTCAGGTCGCCAAATCCCACATCGAAGTTCTGCGCTGCAATCAGGTTCAGGACCTGCGGTGAACTGCGCGTTGCCAGGGTAATCCGGATGTCGGGCTTATCGCGGGTAAAGCGGCTTACGAAATCAGGCAGCAGATAGGCCGAGGGGCCGGGCATGGCGACGATGCGAAGCGCGCCGCTCGTGCGGTTTCGCAAACCCTCCATGTTCGACAGCGTGGCAGACAGACGATCCAGAATTCCAGCCGCTTCGGAGAGAAAATAATACGCCTCGGGAACCGGCACGAGGCGACGCCCCTCGCGATAGAACAAATCCATGCCAAGCGAGGCTTCGAGAGATTTCAACGCCGCGCTGATCGCGGGTTGGGTCCGGTTCAGATTGCGTGCGGCGGCACTCATCGAGCCGGTGTTCATAATCTCGCGGAAGACCGCCAACTGCTGCAAGTTCATAAGCGATACATATAAGATCAATTATGGAAAACATAGAAATTTCAAATTTGCTTTTATCAGGAAGATACCGTCTAGATTACCTTGTGCTCAACTAAACTGAGTTTGAAGGCTCCCCGGAGCCTTGCCTAAAACAGGGAGATAAAAACATGAGCGTCCTGACAAAAATCACTGCAGCGGCATTCGCCACGGCGTTGACCGCCGGTATGGCGATGGCTCAAGATCCAACCTTTTTCCGCATCGGTACAGGGTCTGCGGGGGGCACCTACTTCCCCATTGGCGGCACCATCGCAAACGGCATTTCCGCCCCTCCGGGATCGCGGCCATGCGATGAGGGCGGCCAATGCGGCGTGCCCGGCCTGATCGCTATCGCGCAATCCACCACCGCGTCGGTGTTCAACAACACCGCGGTTCAGAATGGAGAGCTCGAGGCCGGAATGGCCGCGGCGGACGTGACGCGCTCGATGTATCTGGGTGAGGGAAAATTCGACGGCAAACCGCATGAGAAACTGCGCATTGTTGCCAATCTCTACCCAGAAGATTTGCATCTTGTCCTACCCGATGGCGCGTCAATCGACAGCTTGGCCGATCTGAAGGGCAAGCGCGTCGGCATCGCGCAGGCCGGATCGGGTACACAGGTCGCAGTACTTCAAATGCTTGAACACTGGGGCGTCACGCGCGACAATATCGACGAGGCCGAGTTGAACAACAGCCAGTCCGCAGAGCGACTGGCCGACGGTCAGATCGACGCATATTTCTATGCCGCTGGCTGGCCCGTGTCGGCAATGGTGCAACTTTCCACCACCAAGGGAATGGAGTTGCACAGCTTCAGCGATGAAGACCTTGCCACGATCAATGAAATCGTTCCGGCCTACATTCCGTCCAAGATCCCGGCGAACGTCTACAGCGGCGTGGATTACGAGGTGAACACCCCAGCCGTATCCGCACTCTTGATCGTTTCGTCGGATCTCAGCGAAGAGCTGGTCTACGGCATCACCAAGGCGCTATGGAACGACAATACCCGCACGCTTCTGGACAACGGACACGCCAAGGGCAAACAGATCACACCGGAAACCGCGCTTGACGGCGTCGCGTCGCTCGGCGTGCCGCTGCATCCGGGTGCAGAGAAGTTCTACAAGGAAGCCGGCCTGCTGAAATAAGCGCCCGGCCTTTGCGCGCAGATCGAAACCGGGCGACAGGCATGATCTGTCAGTCGCCCGCCGATCCAATATCTGAATATTGCGAAAGAGCGGACAATGACGAACACAGCCGAGCACGAGGCGCGTGGTCTTTCCGCCGAAGACCTGGCGGAGATCGAAAAAAAGTACGACGAAGGGGCAGCGACGCGCCAGATCGCTCCCGGAATGGCCAAGTTCCTTCGCTACGTCGCGCTCGCCTTCGCAACCTATCATTACCTGACGGCAGGTTTGGCGTTGCCAACCGATTACTGGCACATGGGCTGGCATCTGTCGGGCCTGTTCATTCTGACCTACGCTCTGTTTCCGATGTTCAAGACATCGTCGGCTTTCGAGCTTAGGGAAAGCAGGTTTCGTCTTGGTGGAGTGCCTTACACAGATATTCTTCTGATGATCCTCGGCACTGCCTCGGCGCTCTATCTTGGGCTCGCCTGGCGCGGCATCGAATGGCTCGGGATCGAGGAACAGACGTTCCGCATGGGCAATCCAAACACCTACGATCTGGTGTTCGGCTGCATCCTGATCGTCCTCGTTCTGGATATTGCACGGCGCACACTGGGCTGGATTTTGCCCCTGATCATCTGCGTTTTCATCTCCTACGCACTGTTTGGACCCATCTTTCCCGGTCTGCTTCAGCATCCGGGCGTAAATTTCAAGACTTTCATTGGCTCGATGTACTTCCCGCAAGAGGGCATCTTCGGCGTCACGCTTTGGGTCGTTTCGACCATCGTCTTTCACTTTGTCCTGTTTGGCGTGATCGCCCAGCGCACGGGGCTGGGTCAGCTCTTCATCGACAACGCCACCATTCTCGCTGGGCGCTATACCGGCGGGCCGGCGAAAGTATCGGTTGTGTCTTCGGCCTTCTTCGGCACGATCTCCGGCTCCTCGGTGGCCAACACGGTCTCCACCGGCGCACTGACGATTCCCAACATGAAACGCTTGGGCTATCCCGGCCATTTCGCAGGCGGCGTCGAGGCGGCGGCTTCGGCGGGGGGTCAGATCACACCTCCGATCATGGGCGCCGCCGCCTTCATCATGGCCGAGTTTCTCGAACTCCCCTATACCACCATCGTCATCGCCGCGATCTTTCCCGCGCTTTTGCACTATGTCGGTGTCTTTTCCGTAGTGCACCTCATGGCGCGGCGTCTCGATCTTCGCGGTCTGCCTGCGGATCAACTGCCGAGGCTCAAGGCCGTCTGGACCAGTGGCTGGGCGAACATCGTGCCGCTGATCGGTCTGCTCGTGGTGCTTTTTTCAGGGTACACACCCTATATGTCGGCATTCTGCGGCATCTCGTTGTCGATTATCGCCGGTATGTCGCGCATCAGGAATCCCGTGACGCTGGCCTATGCCGCGGCGTTCATCGCCTTTGTCATTTGGAAATATCTGGGTGGTGGGTTCGATTTGAGCATGTCTGCCATCCTGATCGCAGGCGCCGTGATCGCATCGTTCAATCCTCAGCAGCGCACCACGATCAAGGAGATGGCCGATACCTTCGAAACGGGCGTCAAGTATGCCCTGGCTGTCGGCGCTGCCGCTGCTGCCGTCGGCATCGTGATCGGTGTCATCAACACCACCGGCATCGGCTTTCGCATCGGCTTCATGGTCACGCAGGCCGCGTCGAACCTTGGCACCGATCTGCACTGGCTTTTCACCGTCGGTAGTTGGGAGCTGTTCTCGATTGCGGATCTCACGCTTTTCATCAGCCTCGTCTTCATCGCTCTGGCCTGCATCCTGATGGGCGCGGGTGTGCCGACCACCGCGCTCTACATCATGCTGGTTTCGGTCGCGCAGCCGGCTCTGGCGCAACTTGGCATCCCGCCCATCGCCAGCCATATGTTCGTGCTCTATTACGGCGTGGTCGCCGAGATCACACCGCCGGTCTGCACCTCGGCCTATGCCGCGGCGGCGATTGCAGGGTCCAACCCGTTTCGCACCGGCATGTCGGCTTTCACGCTTGGCCTTGGCAAGGTGGTGGCCCCGATGGCGTTTGTCTATGCGCCGGTGCTGCTGTTCGTGTCCTCGACAGGGTTCGATTTTTGGCAATTCACGTACACGGCGGCAAGTTGCATCGCCGGAGTCATCGCTCTCTCGGCTGCGGTCGTCGGATACTGGCTGGTGCCGATGGGTGCGATCTACCGCTGGCTGATGGCTCTTGCCGGACTGGTGTTCATAGCGCCATCCCTGCAAGCCGATCTGACGGCACTCATCATTGCGGCCCCCGCGATCATCAGTCAGGTGGTTCAGCGCAAGCGCCTTGAGAAGGTGGCCTGAGGCAATGGAACGCGATGTCACTGTCCTGGGCGCGGGGATTGTCGGTATATGCACCGCTCTCTCGCTGATCGAACGCGGGCTTAACGTCCGTCTTGTCGACAGGGGAGATCCGGGGCAGGCCACGTCTTTCGGGAATGCGGGTGTTATTTCACCTTGGTCGATCGTCCCGCAATCCATGCCCGGTGTGTGGAAGAAGATTCCCGGCTGGTTGATGGATCCCCTCGGGCCAGTGTCGATCAAGCCGTCCTACCTGCCGCAGCTGACTGGCTGGGGGCTGCGCTTTCTGGCGCAGGGAAAGAGAGAGCGGGTGCGCGAGATTTCAGCGGCGATGGACACGCTCAACCATGACTGCATCTCTCTCTACCGTCACCATCTGGCCGGAACGGGGCATGAAAGTCTGATCCGCGACAGTTGTTACATCCATGCCTTCCGCGATGGAAACGCGGCGCGGCTCGACTCGTTCGACAACGAATTACGCCGTGCCGCCGGAGCGGATCTCGAGCGCGTCGACGGCAATACATTGCGCGAGATCGAGCCCGCCCTATCCGAAGAGTTCGAGGCCGCCATCGTGATCAAGGGACAGGCCCGCGCGCTGGCTCCGGGGCGGATCGGCGAGGTTCTCTTTGACAAGTTCAAAGACTTGGGCGGCGTTTTTTCAAGCGCGACCGTCCACGGTATTCAACCGATGGAAGCTGGCGGCTGGCGTTATGTGACCGACGATGGCGAGCACACCGCATCCAAGCTTGTCATGGCGATGGGTGTCTGGTCCGCGGAACTACTGCGGCCGCTTGGCATCAAGGTTCCGCTGCAATCCGAACGCGGCTATCACGTGACGTTTACCGAGCCGGGCATCACTCTCAACAATTCGATCATGGATGTGGACATGAAGTTCGTCGCCTCCTCCATGGAGGACGGCTTGCGCGTTGCCGGCACTGCCGAATTCGCCGGGCTTGATTCGCCGATCAACGAAAAACGCCTTGCGGGGCTCGTCACACTTGCCGGGAAACTCTCGCCAGACCTGAACGCAAACGCCTTCACCAAATGGTCCGGACAGCGCCCAAGCCTGCCCGACAGCCTGCCCTGCATCGGCGAATTCGACGGGTTTCCAGATCTTATCGCCGCCTTCGGGCACAGCCACTACGGGCTGATGATGGCGCCGAAAACCGGACGGATCGTGGCAGAACTCGCCGCTGGCGGACGCCCCAACATCGACCTTTCGCCCTATCGTCCAAACCGATTTTGAAAGAAGGCCCAAGATGGTCACTTATCCAGGCGGACAAAATATCTGCGGCGTCTCAATCGGCGTCCTGGCGCTGGAGAGCTACTTTCCAAAGCCTCCCGGACATATCAAGAACCCCTCAAGCCTGCCGTTTTCCGTCATCTACGAAATGCTTGACGGCATCACCGTGCCGGAGCTTTTGAATAACCCGAGCGGAGATATGAAGGACCGTGTGATTGCCGCCGCTCGACGGCTTGAGGACAAGGGCGTGCGTGCGATCACGGGATCCTGCGGCTTTCTTGCCCTGTTCCAGAAAGACATTGCGGCTGCCGTTTCCATACCGGTTTTCGTATCGGCGCTGATTCACGTGCCGATGGTCTATTACATGACAGCTGCACCTGTCGGAATTCTGACCGCTTCGGCGTCGGCGTTGACGGAAGAGCATTTGAAAAACGTCGGGGCGAACGATATCCCGATCGAAATTCAGGGCTTGGACGACACCAGCGAATTCGCGTCCGTCATCTTGCGCAACGAGCGCACAGCGATGGATCTCGACAAGGTGACGGATGAGGTTATCGCGGCCGGCCGCGCCCTGTGTGATCGCGCGCCGGAAATTGGCGCAATCGTCCTGGAGTGCACCGACTTGCCGCCCTACGCCCACACCCTGCAACACGCTCTGTCACGGCCTATTTTCGACCTCGTGACTTTGGCCCGCATGGTTGCCAATACGGTAAACTACCAAGCCTATGACGGCTTTATTTGAATTGAGCCATAGTCAGGAACTCGAGAACGACACCTAAACCGTGCCGCCGAGCGAGCCTTCCAGTTGAGCCAGTTCCTGACCACCGGCCATCATGTCCTGCAATTCCTCGGGCGTGATCTCACCCTTGTTGGCGGTGCCGAACGTCTTGCCACGATTGAGCACGGTGAACCTGTCTCCGACGGCCATTGCGTGCCGGACATTGTGCGTGATGAAGACCACCGCAATGCCCTGTTTGCGCACCTTGTCGACAGTCGCCAGCACGTTCGCGGTCTGGCGCACACCCAAAGCCGATGTCGGTTCGTCGAGGATCAGAACCTTGGCTCCGAAATGCACCGCGCGGGCGATGGCGACGGTTTGGCGCTCACCACCAGACAGCGTCCCGACCGCCTGGTCGGGCCCGCGCAGGTTGATGCCCATGTCCCGCATTTCCTTCATCGTGACCTCGTTGGCATGGTCGTGATCGAAGAACGGCAATCCGGCGATCTTCTTGATCGGCTCATTGCCCATGAAGAAATTCCGGCTGACCGACATCAGCGGGATCATGGCGAGATCCTGATACACCGTGGCAATCCCGGCAGCGATTGCATCGCGCGGATCGTCGAAGTGCATCGGTTTGCCTTCGAACTTGATCTCTCCGTGAGTGGGTTTGTGGACGCCCGACATTGTCTTGATGAACGTCGATTTACCGGCCCCGTTGTCGCCCAAAAGGCAGTGACATTCGCCGGGATAAAAATCAATCGTGACACCGGCAAGCGCTATGACAGAGCCGAAATGCTTTTCGATATCGGTCATCTGAATGATCGGGTCCATCAACGTTCTCCCGTGATCAGGCGGCGGATATAGGTGTTCAAGATTACTGCGAGCAGCAGGATAACCCCGAGAAACACGCGGAACAGTGAGCTTTCGACATTCGCAAAGAACAGCCCCTGTTGCACGACCCCGAAGATCAACGCACCCAGCGCGGCTCCGATCACCGAGCCATAGCCCCCCGTCAGCAGAGCGCCGCCAATCACCACCGCGATGATCGCCTCGAATTCCTTGAGCAATCCGCGGTCGGCACCGGCAGAGCCGAACTCCATTACCTGGCAAACCGCAAACACCGTTGCGCAGAATGCGGTGAACATGAACATCTTGATTTTGACGGCATCGACCGGAACACCGGCGTAACGTGCAGCTTGGGCATCGCCACCGGCCGCAAAGATCCAGTTGCCAAAGCGTGTACGGGTCAGAACGATATGACCACCGATCACCAGCACCAGCGCCCAGATGATGAGCATGGGGATGCCATCAACCACAGGTTCTCCGGCGCGATTGCCTCGATCGAACACGCCGATTACGCCCGCGTCGCCCAGCCATTGGAAAATCGGCCCCCCGATCTTGGCCCCGAACAACGCAGCAAGCCAGTCGCCCTCCGCCGCTTCGCGAATGCCACCGATGATGGTTTTGCTTTCGATGGTCTGGGGAATGAAGATCGTAAAGCCACGAAGGATGAACAGCGTGGCCAAGGTGACGATAAAGCTGGGAAGGCCGGTTTTGACGACGATATAGCCGTTGAGCGCGCCGAACGCGACGCAGATCGCGAATGTTATCAGAATGGCGGCCCACATCGGCCAGCCCAAAACAACGCCGAAGATAGCGACCATCATGCCTGCGAAGCCGATCATCGAGCCGACGGACAGGTCGAATTCGCCGGCGATCATCAGCAGGCAGGCGCCGACTGCAATGATCATGAATTGGGCGGACACGGTGGACCAGTTCAAAACGCCCTGCGCGTTGAACATGCCGCTGTCGAACGCGAAGAGCAAAAAGAACGTGAACACCGCTACCGCGCCGACGATGCCGCCCAACTCTGGGCGGATCAACGCGCGGCGCAGGCCGGACATCTCCTTGACGCGTTCGTCGGTGGTAAGTGTCTCGGACATTGCCGGGCTCCCAAAATTTCGTGCGGAAGGTAAAAGGCGGACCGGGTGATCCGGCCCGCCTTGAATTTACGTTAGCGGAATTCGCCCGCGAACTGCTCGACCTTTTCAAGACCGTCGGCGGTCACGAAACCGGGGCCGGAGTTGATGTTGTTGCCCGGCAGAACGCCGTAGCGGTCATAGTTGGCGAGAACGACGACCGGCAGATAAGCTTGCAGGAAAGGCTGCTGGTCGATTCCCCAGTTGATAACGCCGTCCTTGATGCCTTGAACAATGTTCTCGCCAAGATCGAACGTGCCGAAGTAAATCTCGCCCGCCAAACCGTTCTCATCAAGCGCAAGCAAGGTCGGATCAGCCGATGTCGGACCCAGCGTCAGGATCGCGTCGGTGTCCGGGTTGGCATTCAGATAGGCCAAAACGCGGTTCTTAATCTCAGACGGATCCTGCCCAGCGTCGATCATCTGGTTGCCAAGATCGACGCCCAGACCATCGGCAAAACCCTGACACCGCTCGGTCGACGATGGCGAACTGATGTAATGGTTCACGCACAAAAAGCTGCCGACACCATCGCCAGCGGCACGCTGACCGGCGGCAAGACCTGCGTCATATTCGGGCTGGCCGACATACATCAGCGCACCAAGTTCGCGCGCTTGTTCCGGTGAGCCTGAATTCATGATAATCACGTCGATGCCCTGATCCACCGCAGAGCGGATCGGACCGGACAAGACCTCGTAATCGGCCAGCGTGGTGATGATGCCGTCTGGCGCCGCTGCCGTCGCCTGTTCGATGATCCGCGCCATATCGGCCAGATCGCCCGTCGGCGGATTGCGGTATTCGGTGGTCACACCCATCTGCTCGGCGGCCAGCGCGATTCCGTTCTTGACGGTGTTCCACCAACTGTCGGAATCGGGCGCATGGCTGACCAGGATATAGGTCAGGTCATCACCCTCGCTCTGCGCGCTCGCCATGAGTGGCGACGCAATCACTGCCGCTGTCAGCATTAAAGTCTTCATTATGGATTTCATTCTTCTTCCTCCCAAGGACACCAATAATCTTGGCAACAGAGATGGGCGTGCCTCTCTCGTAGATTAAAACAAGCACGGATTCGGATTTTTTGCAACCGGTTGCAAAAAGAATCGATTAGATTTTTACTGCGGGCCGAGCGCTCGTGCTTTAAGCACATGCCTCGAAACAGAAAGATGGGTCTCAAGATGGCGGCAACGCTCAAGGATGTGGCAAACAGAGCCGGCGTATCCACGTCTGCAGTGTCGCGCGCTTTCACCGATGGCGCGTCGGTGTCCGTCAAAATGCGCCGCAAGGTGGAAAAAGCCGCCGCTGAACTTGGATATAGCCCCAACTTCCTGGCGCGCAGTCTGACGACCCGTCGCACCAAGCTGATCGGCCTCGTCTCCAACAATTTTCACAACCCGATCTTCCTGGAAGTGTTCGACCTGTTCACGCGCAGCTTGCAGGATCGCGGATTGCGGCCTTTGCTGGTGAACCTGAGCAATGAGACAGACCCCGAAAACTCGGTGCGGATGCTGCACCAATATTCGGTGGATGGCGTGATCGTTGCCTCGTCCACGCTGCCGCCAATGTTTTCAAAGGCGTTTCGCGACAAGAAGATCCCGGTGGTAAACACGTTTGGCCGCTATTTCAGCAGCCCTGAAGTGCACGTTGTGGGCATAGATAACATCGCCGCCGGCCGCATGGCCGCGCGGGAACTTGTGGCCTGTGGCTACACCGACGTTGCCTTTTTGGGCGGTCCGCAAAGCGCAACTTCGACGCAAGACCGCCTGAAGGGGTTTCAAGAGGAACTTGCCAAGCATCCGGGGGTGTCACACCGCCATAGCTTTGCCGATGCCTATTCGTTCAAAGCCGGTCGCGCGGCGATGCTTGAACTGGCGAAACGTGATCTGGCGCAGGCGTATTTTTGCGGTGACGACGTGCTGTCCATCGGGGCGCTCAGCGCGCTCAAGGATGTGGGTCGCAACGTGCCAGAGGATGTGGGAATCATCGGCTTCAACGATATGGAGATGGCAAGCTGGGAAAACATCGCGTTGACGACGATTCGTCAGCCGATCAAGCAAATCATCACCTCGTCCGTCGAATTGATGGTCGCCATGCTGGACGACCCGGAACGCTATCCGGAAGCACGGCTGTTTCCGTGCGAAGTGGTCACGCGCGCGACCTTGCGCGCGCGACCTGAGGCGATCACCTGAACATCGGCGGTCGCGCGTCTACCCAGGCACCCTTGGACTGTGCCGATGAAACAGCGCTGTGAACAGCCGCCATCGAGCGCACGCCGTCAGCGGCACTTGGCAACCCGTCGCGCGTCTCGCCTCGGATCGCGTCGGCAAGGTCACAGTAGATGTTCGCCACGGCGAGCGGGAAACCCTCTGGGTGCGCGATGGACACGCGCGACAGGCGTTGCGCGTCTTCGTGCAAGCCAGCCTCGCCTTTCTCGATGATCTGGGTCCGCCCGCCGACGGGCGTATAGACCAACTGGTTCGGCTGCTCTGAGGCCCATCGCAACCCGCCGGTTTCACCAAACACCTGAATGTCGAACCCGTGCTGTCGCCCGATCGCCACGGACGATGTCCAAAGCCGCCCGACGGTGCCGCCTGTCATGCGGAAATTGACCATCGCATCGTCTTCCAGTTCACGGCTGGGAATGGTCGAGGCGAAATCGGCGGACAGCGTTTCAACCTCGTCGTCACAGATAAAGCTGGCCATGTGCATCGCGTGAATGCCGCAATCGGCGAATTGGCCCGACACGCCAGCCATGGCCGGATCATAGCGCCAGCGCACACGCGGATTGTCGGCATCACTCGCGTCGCCGTGATGGCCGTGGCTGAAATTGGTCACGACCAGACGGATCTTGCCGATCTCGCCCGCCCGCACCATGGCCCGCGCCTGACGCACCATCGGGTAGGCCGAATAACAATAGTTCACCGCGCAGATCTTGCCGGTCGCCTCAACGACGCGCACGATTTCTTCGCCCTGCTCGACGGTCATCGTCATCGGCTTTTCGCACAGCACGTTGAACCCGGCTTCGAGAAACGCCTTGGTGATCTCGAAATGGGTGGCGTTGGGCGTGGCAACAGTGACAAGGTCCACACGGTCATCGCGGTCTTTCTCACCTGCCAGCATTTCGCGCCAGTCGCCATAGGCGCGGTCCGGCGCAATGCCCAAACGCTGCGCATAGGCCCGGCCCTCATCAGCACGGTGATCAAGCGCACCTGCGGTGAAGTCAAACAGCCCGTCCGCCTGCGCCCCGAGGCGATGGGCGGGGCCAATCTGGCTGCCCTCACCGCCGCCGATCATACCCCATTTCAGATTTGCCATGTCAAATCGTCCTTAAAAACCGATGGATTGAAGGTATTCACGATTGGCGCGCGCGTCTTCGAGCGGCGTGCCCGGCATCGACGGATCGCAATCCTGCTCGACGGTGCACCAGCCTTCGAATCCGGCATCAAGCAGCACCTCGCGCACCGCGGGAAAATCAACATCTCCTTGTCCGAGATTGCAGAATATTCCTTGCCCGCACGCCTTGTAGAAATCGGTTCGGTTGGCGACGACATCGGCTTTCACCGACGGGTTGATGTCCTTGAAGTGCATGTAGGAAATGCGATCCATGTGACGTTTCATAAAGGCCACGGGATCATAACCGGCATAGGAGTGGTGGCCGGTGTCGAAACAGATTTTCAGGATGTTCTCGTCGACCTCGTCAAGCAGACGCTCGAGTTCCGGCTCAAAGTCAAGAAAGCCGGCGGCATGGGCATGGATGCCAACGGTCAGCCCATATTCTTCGGTACCCATCTTGGCGATCGTGGCAAGCCGGTCGCGGAATGCGCCCCATTCTGCATCGTCCATCTGCTCGGCCTCACCAGAGCGCCCTGCCGTTGGCGCGCGGCGCGGTGAAATGCTGTCGATCAGCACCAGATGCTGTGCCCTATGCGCCACCAGCGCCTTGCAGGTGCGCACGCTCGCGTCCATCACGTCATCCCACTTTTCCGGATCGTGAAATGCGCGGAAGATCACGCCACCGATGATCTCCAGATCCCGTTCGGCCAACTCCGGCGCGAGGATCGCAGGGTCTTCGGGCATGTACCCGATGGGGCCAAGCTCGATACCCTTGTAGCCAGCGGCGGCGCATTGGTCCAAAACCGACTGCCATGTGGGATAAGACGGATCGCTTGCAAATTCGATACCCCACGAGCACGGGGCGTTTCCGATCTTGATAGTCATTCGCGTGCCTTTCAGACATTCATTCCGGGGTCACATTGACCCATGCTTTGGTACGCGACGACACCATCGTCGCTGCGACCACTTCGTTCACGTCAAGGCCGTCCTGAAACGTCGGCCAGACGGGTTTTCCCGATTCGATCGCGTGAAGGAAATCTCGCGCCTCGATGATGATCTGATCCTGATAGCCCGTTCCGTGCCCCGGCCCCTGACAGAAGGGAAGATAGTCAGGATGCGCCGGGCCGGTGAGGATCTTGCGAAAGCCACGCGTCGCCTCGGGTTCATCCATTGTGTAGAACCAGATCGCATTCTGGTCTTCCTGATCGAAACGGATCGCGCCCTTGGTTCCGGTGACCTCATAGGCGTAGCCCATCTTGCGGCCGTGGGCGATCCTGCTGAAATACATCTGCCCCATCGCGCCGCCCTTGAACCGGCACATCATCTGGCCGTGATCGTCATTGGTGACCGCGCCGCCAGGGCGGGCCGGATGGACCGTTTCCACTTCGGCGATCAGCGATCCGATCGGCCCGATCAGCGCGAGCGCCGCGTTGATCATGTGCGGCGCAAGATCGCCCATCGTACCGTTCGCGTCGCCAACCGTACGCCAGTTCGCCGGAGTCCTGGGATCGGCCAGAAAATCCTCGGTGTGTTCACCGCGAAACCATGTAATGTCACCAATCGCGCCCTCGGCAATCAGTTGCCGGGCAAACTGGCTGGCGGGCGTGCGGATATAGTTGAACGCGACCATGTTGGTCTGACCCTGCGCCGCCGCAACCATTGCGCGGCTGTCCTCGAGCGACGCGCCCATCGGCTTTTCACACAGTACGGGTTTCCCCAAGGCAAACGCGGCTTCGGCGATCTGGCGGTGCGTGTGTTGCGGCGAAGCGATAACAATCGCCTCGACGCGCGGATCATTCACCAGTGCTTCCCAACTGTCTGTGCCGCGCGCAAACCCATAGGCGGCGCGATATCTCTCTGCCGATTCGGCGGAATTCGCGCAGACCATTTCCAACCGGGGACGCAGCGCCGTATCAAAGACAGCGCCTACGGCCGACATGGCAACGGCGTGGGCCTTGCCCATATAGCCGCCGCCAACAATGCCGATGCCTATTTCCGCCATGTCGCGCCTCCGTTGTTGGAATATGGTTTGCAACCGGTTGCAAAATTTGTATCTTCAGATTCGAAGCCACGCAAGCGGCAATCGCGGATGCCCGGCGCGGATCGCCGGAATTGAGAAAGACAATCGAATGACAGAGTCCACGCTCCGACTGACGACCGCTCAGGCGATCATCAAATATCTGGCCAATCAGTTCATCGTCGTCGATGGGCAGGAAATGCGCCTGTGCGGCGGCGGTTTCGGAATCTTCGGTCATGGCAATGTGACCTGTCTGGGCGAAGCCCTGTATGACGTGCAGGACACGCTGCCGCTCTATCGCGGACAGAACGAACAAAGCATGGGGTTCGCTGCCGCCGGTTACGCCAAACAATGGTTGCGCCAAAGGTTCATGTTTTGCACGGCAAGCGCGGGTCCGGGCACATCGAACCTTCTGACCAGCGCCGCTCTGGCACATGCAAACCGTCTGCCCGTGTTGCTGTTGTGTGGCGATACCTACGTCACCCGCCTGCCCGATCCGGTGCTGCAACAGCTTGAGCATTTCGGCAACCCGACGCTTGGCGTGAACGACGCATTCAAGGCCGTGACGAGGTTCTGGGATCGGATCACCCATCCGGCGCAAATTCTGCAATCCCTTCCCGCCGCGCTGGCCACGATGCTCGATCCGGCGGATTGCGGCCCCGCGTTTATCGGTTTGCCGCAGGACGTGCAGGGCTGGACATTCGACTATCCCGAGAGCTTTTTTGCCAAGCGCGTTCACCGCATCCGCCGGCAAGCGCCCGACACCGATGAAGTGGCAGACGCCGCCACGCTTTTGAAGACCGCCAAACGCCCGATAATCATCGCGGGCGGCGGTGTGCAATACTCCGGCGCAGTGACGGAATTGACCGATTTCGCGACGCGCCATGACATTCCCGTTGTCGAAACCATCGCCGGACGCGCCAACCTGCTTCAGGATCATCCGCTCAATATCGGACCGGTCGGCGTGACCGGATCGGACAGCGCAAATGCGATTGCCGAGCGCGCAGACGTGATTTTGGCCGTTGGCACCCGCTTGCCGGATTTCACCACCGGATCATGGACCGCGTTCGCAAAGGATGCGCGGATCATTGGCCTGAACGTTGGCCGCCATGACGCGATGAAGCACCTGTCGATGCCTGTCATCGGGGATGCCAAGCTTGGGATCACCGCTCTCAACGACGCCTTGGGCGATTACACTGCGCCGGGCAGCTGGACCGACTTTGCCAAGGACGAGCGCGCCAAGTGGGTGGCTTACACCGACGAGATTACCAAGGTGGGCAACGGCCCAAATTCCTATGCGCAGGCGATCCGTGCGGTCAACGACCTGTGCGATCCGCGCGACCGGATCGTGACTGCGGCGGGTGGGCTTCCGGCCGAGGTCACGGCGCATTGGCAGACCAAGGACACCGGAACGGTTGACGTTGAATTCGGCTATTCCTGCATGGGATATGAAATCGCCGGTGGCTGGGGCGCGCGCATCGCGCAACACCAGCGCGAGCCTGACAAGGACACCATCGTGTTCACCGGCGACGGATCGTACCTGATGCTCAATTCCGACATCTATTCATCCGTTCTGACCGACCGCAAGCTGATCATTCTGGTGCTCGACAACGGCGGTTTTGCCGTCATCAACAAGCTGCAAAACAACACCGGCAACGAGAGTTTCAACAACCTCATCGCAGACACGCCCACTATGCCCGCACCTTTTACCGTCGATTTCGAAGCGCATGCGGCCTCCATGGGCGCACATGCCGAAACCGTCTCGAACGCCACCGAACTGGGAGAGGCGTTCAAGCGGGCCAAGGAAGCTGACAAGACGAGCGTGATCGTGATGCAGGTCGATCCTTACGACGGCTGGACGACGCAGGGCCACGCCTGGTGGGAAGTTGGCACGCCGCACGTGACCGACAACCCGAAGGTCGCCGAAAAGCACGCCGAAATCGAAGCTGAACGCGCCAAGCAGCGGACCGGCGTCTGATGGATGTGATCGCTGCCATAAGAGAAAACCGCTTTGTCGTGGTGGGCCGCGTCGGGATGGATCTTTATCCCCCGCCCGGTGTCGCGACCGAGGATGCGGAGAACTTTACCGCTGACATGGGCGGATCTTCGGCCAATATTGCCGCCGGTATCGTCAAGCTGGGCGGGCAGGCGTCGCTCGTCACCCGGGTGTCGGACGATGCAGTCGGGCGGTTTTGTCTGAACAAGCTTGCACGGTATGGCGTCGATACAACTTACGTCACACCCGTTGGCGGAGAGGCGCGCAATTCTCTGGCGCTCTATGAAAGCCGCGTCGAAGGACATCAGTCCGTTATCTATCGCAACGGTGCTGCCGATTTCGAAATGACGACCGCCGATGTCGAGGCGATTGATTTCAGCAAGTTCAGCGCGCTGATCACCGCCGGCACCGTCTTTGCCGCTGAACCGTCCCGTACCGCGACGTTCCGCGCATTCGAATTGGCCCAAGCAGCCGGATTGCCGATCATTTTTGACGTCGATTACCGACCCTATAGCTGGCCAAGCCCGCAAGTGGCCGAAGAGGTGCTGTCCAAGGCCGGGGCCATGTCGGATGTGATCGTCGGCAATGATGATGAATTCGGGTTCATGGCGGGCGCGAAAGACAAGGGGCTTGCCAAGGCGCGCGATCTGGCCGCGACCAGCGCGAGTATCGTCGTCTACAAGATGGGCGAACACGGCGCGGTCACCTTTCACAATGGCGGCGAACTGCGCACCGGCATTTATCCGGTCAACGCGCTCAAACCCACCGGTGCGGGCGACAGCTTCATGGCCGGTTTTCTGACCGCGCTTGCGGGCGGTCATGATCTGGAAGCCTCTGTCTTGCGCGGCTCTGCCTGCGCGGCGATCGTGGTGGCCAAACCGGGCTGCGCCCCGGCCATGCCCAAACCGGCAGAGCTCGAAGACTTTCTCGCCACCCATCCCGGCCCAACCGAAGCTGCCTAAGGAGCCTTTCCCATGCATATCGCCCCCCATGACAACAAGAATAAACCCATCGTGGATGCCGACGATCCGACCGTGCCGCTCAACTATTTCAACATCGTCATGCTCAAAGCAGGAGAGGCGTTCGAATATCAGGTTCCCGGTTACGAGACCTGCATCGTTCCCGCGACCGGCACGGTCGATGTGGAGGTCGAAGGCGTATCGTTCGACTCCCTTGGCAACCGCACCGAGGACGTCTGGGACGGAGAGCCCGAAGGGGTGTATGTGCCTGTCGGAGCGAAAGCGCGCATCGTCGCGACCCGCGACACAGAGACTTTCATCGCCGGTGCAAAATACGACAAGGTGCTTGATCCCTTCGACGTGCGCGTGGCCGATCTCGACAAGGTGCAATACGGCAGTGACGACACCAAGACGCATCGCAAAATCAAGCATATCCTTGGCCAAAAGCAGCACGACAAGGTCGGGCGTCTTTTGGTCAGCGAGTTGTTCACCGTGGGCCAGGGCGGCTGGTCCGGCTTTCCATCGCACAAGCACGACACCGACCGCCTGCCCGATGAAACGCGCCACGACGAGACGTATAATTTCCGCTTCAAGCCGAACCACGGCTCTGGCGTGCAGATCCTGCAACGCGAAGAGGGCAAGCCGGGAGATGCCTATCAACTCATGGATCGCTCTACGATCTGCATCGACAAGGGGTATCACCCCTGTGCTGTGATGCCTGGTTACGAAATGTATTATTTCACCATCCTCGGCGGGCTGAGCCAGCGGTCTTTGGTGCAATATTTCCAGCCGACCCATGCCGCGCAGGTCGAAACCATCCCCGGCATCAAGGACATGGTGGCCAAGTTCAAATGACGCTCGCCACTTTGTCAGAGGTTCTGCAGCCCGCGCTGAGGGGCGGGTATGCGGTGGCTGGACTAGTCACGCTTGGCTGGGAGGACATGCGCGCCTATGTGGCCGCCGCCGAGGCCGAGGGGTGCCCGGTCATCCTTCAGGCAGGGCCATCCTGTCGCGCCCATACCCCCCTGCCCGTCCTGGGCAAGATGTTTCGCCATCTGGCCGAACAGGCAAGCGTGCCGGTCGTCGCCCATCTGGATCACGGCTACACGTTCAATGAATGCCGCGAGGCGCTCGAAGCTGGTTTTACATCGCTTATGTATGACGGCTCGCGTGCGCCCTTGCAGCAGAACATCGATGAAACGGCGGCGATTGTCGAAATGGCGCATGCGGCGGGTATTTCCTGTGAGGGCGAGATCGGGTTTGTCGGCTATGCCAAGGGGGAAAGCTCGGCTGGAACACATCCGGGCGATGCGGAGATCTTTGCGCGCGCCACTGGTGTTGATGCGATGGCGATTTCGGTCGGCAATGTCCATCTGCAACAAGACAAGGAAGGCGGGCTCGACGAGGATCGCATCCGCGCGATCGAGGCCGTGACCTCTGTGCCACTGGTCATCCACGGCGGCTCCGGCGTGCCGGTCGAACAGCGGCAGCGCCTCGCGCAGCGTTCGAAAATCTGCAAGTTCAACATCGGGACCGAGCTGCGCATGGCCTTCGGGGCGGCGCTTCGCGAGGCTGTGAACAGCGACCCAGAGCGGTTCGACCGCGTGCAGATTCTCAAAGAGACACATGAACCGCTTGTCGCGGCCACCAGACAGGTTCTTCGCGCCTTCGGCGCCCCAAATCAAAGGTAACGCAATGATTAAGATCGGTATCCTTGGCTGCGGCCGCATCGGGCAGGTTCATGCCGCAACCATCATGCGACTGGCCAACGTACAACTCGTCGCGGTGTCGGATTTTGTGGATGACGCAGCGCAGGCGCTGGCGGCAAAGACCGGCGCATCGGTACAAACGACCGACGACATCATTGGAAATTCCGACATCGACGCCGTGATCATCGGCACTCCGACCGACACGCACTACGATATCATCCATGCGGCCGCCAAAGCGGGCAAGGCGATTTTTTGCGAAAAGCCCGTTGATATGTCGGCTGATCGTATCCGCGATTGCATGGATGTGGTGGCAGCAAACGACACGCCGTTCATGACCGCATTCAACCGCCGCTTCGATCCGAACTTTGCCCATTTGCAGGCCCGAATTGTTGAGGGCGTTATCGGCAATGTCGAAATCGTCACCATCCTTTCGCGCGACCCCAATCCGCCCCCGGTCAGCTATATCACGTCGTCGGGCGGCATCTTTCGCGACATGATGATTCATGATTTTGACATGGCACGGTTTCTATTGGGCGAGGAACCGGTCACGGTCTTTGCCGTTGGATCGGCGCTTGTCGATCCGGAGATCGGTGCGGCGGGCGATGTCGATACAGCGGCGGTCACTCTTACCACCGAGTCGGGCAAGATTTGCCAGATCAGCAATTCGCGCCGCGCCACCTATGGGTATGATCAGCGCATCGAGGTGCATGGGTCGAAAGGCATGTTGCGCGCCGAAAACCAGCGCGAAAACACTGTCGAAATCGCAACGGCGGACGGGTTTCGCACCGCGCCCGCTCAGCACTTTTTCCTTGAGCGTTACGAGGCCGCCTACAGGGCAGAGCTGCTTCAATTCATCTCGGCACTTGAAAAAGGGGCAGCACAGTCACCGTCAATCACAGATGGGCTGCGCGCGCAGATGCTGGCTGATGCTGCGGCTCAGTCGCTGGAGTCAGGTCTTCCGGTTGCGCTCTGAGGAGGGGATCGGTCACAGGATCGGACCGATTGTCGCAATCACGTTGTTCCAGATTCGGCGGTGGTACGGCCAGTTCAGAACCGTCGGTAACGACACCCGGACCGAGCGTGCGATATAATCCTGCTGGCGCTGGAAAATGGCTTGGGTCGTTGCCTCATCCTGCAACAGAATGTTGTTTTCGTAGTTAAGATCGAAGCTCCTGAGATCAAGATTGGAAGATCCGACGAGGCTGATCTTGTTGTCGATTGTCAGGGTTTTCGCGTGTAGCAGACCGCCTTGAAATTCGTTTATGACGCACCCTGCATCCAACAGCTGACGATAATAGCTCCGGCTTGCGGCCGCCACGATCCAGCTGTCGTTTCTTTCGGGAAAAATCAGCGTGACCCTGACGCCGCGATGCGCGGCGGCGCAGAGCGCTTCGAGGACGGTCGCGTCGGGAACGAAATACGGTGTCGAGAGCGTCAGTTCGAACGCCGCGCACGCGATCAGGTTGGCAAACAGCTGCGGCGTTGCGCCGTGCCGCTCGGTGGGTCCAACCCCCATCGCCTGAGCCGGAAAGCCGTTTTCGATCACTTCGGACTCAAGCGCGATCCCATCGAGGTTCTCTCCTGTTTCCAACATCCAGTCGCTGGCGAACAACAACTGGTTTTGCGTCACCACCGGGCCTTGGAATCGCAGCATGATATCGACCCAAGGCGCATATTTCTCTTTGACGCGAAACTCCGGGTCCGCAGAGTTCCGACTGCCGCAATAGGTGATGCGACTGTCGATCACCGTGATCTTGCGGTGGTTGCGCAGGTCGATCCGGCTGGTCAAAACGGTGCGAATGATATTGCGGAAGGACAGGGCCGTCGCAGTTTGAACGCCCGCTTCCTCCATCTGTCTCCATAGTTCAGACTTGATCATGGCGCGCGACCCCATCCCGTCGGCCATCGCGCGGCATGTGACACCCCGGCGTGCCGCTCGGATCAGTGCGTTGGCCACATCGGTGCCGGTATTGTCAGTGAGCCAGATGTAGTAAAGCACATGCACATGATCGCTCGCGGCATCAATATCGGCCACGATCCGGGCGCGCGTCTCATCTCCGTCCGCCATCAACTCGGCGGTATTGCCGTCCGTCGCATGAAACCCGTTGATAGAGCCTGCATAACGAAAGCCGGGGCGATATTTCGGATCGATCAGGTGTTCCGCGTTTTCAGGCGCACCCATGAAATGGGCGGCCTTGTTGCGGATCTCCTCGAAGATTTCACCATGCCGCCGGTTCACCCGATTGCCGATGTCAATCTCGCCAAACAGAAAATAGACAATGCTGCCGAAATACGGCAGCAAATTGAGCACAATAAACCAGGCCAGCCGCGCTGGCGGCGATAGATCATCGCGCAGGAGAATGCGCGCCGTGAAGGTCAGCACCAAAAGACCGTGAAGGATCAGAGCAAAAGTCATCAAAAGCCTTTTCGGATAGCGCGCGGGACCTCTCGATCAGTACAAGCGTTATAGCGATGAAGAAAACCGTCGGGCAATGACACTGTCCCGGTGCGCTCCATTCGTCTCGTCTCTCTCTCTGGATCGGTCTTGTTGTGTTTCGTTTCCTTATTCAGTGACATATCGTAGCCGAAGGGACGCTTTTGAAAGGAGGTTCGGGTATGTTCGATCAGTTTACGGCCGAACTCTTGGCGCGTTTCCAATTCGCCTTCACGATCAGTTTCCACATTGTCTTTCCGGCGTTTTCCATAGGTCTTGCCAGTTTTCTGGCCGTGCTCAATGCGCGCTGGCTGATGACGCGAGAGCAGAAATACCTCACTCTCTTTGACTATTGGCGCAAGATCTTCGCCGTTGCCTTCGGCATGGGTGTCGTTTCCGGTATCGTCATGTCGTATCAGTTCGGCACCAATTGGAGCGTCTTCTCGGATCGCGCTGGTCCGGTGGTCGGACCATTGATGGCATACGAGGTCTTGTCAGCGTTCTTCCTCGAAGCCGGTTTTCTCGGAATCATGCTGTTTGGTCGTGAACGGGTCGGTGACGGCCTGCATATGTTTGCCACCGCGATGGTCGCCTTCGGCACGTTGCTTTCCGCGACATGGATTTTGAGCGTCAACAGCTGGATGCAAACCCCAGTGGGATACGGTTTCAACGAGGCCGGTCAGTTCATTCCCCAAGATTGGTGGCAGATCGTTTTCAATCCGTCGTTTCCCTACCGCCTGGTGCATATGGTGCTGGCGGCGTTCCTGTCGACGGCACTTGTCGTCGGCGGTGTAGGTGCCTGGCACCTGCTGCGGGGCGATCGGAGTGTGCCGGTCAAGCAGATGTTCTCGATGGCGATGTGGATGCTGATCGCAGTCACTCCTTTGCAAATCCTGGCCGGAGATTTTCACGGGATCAATACGCTGGAACACCAACCCGCCAAGGTCATGGCGATGGAAGGACACTACGACAGTCACGAGGCCGGCGCCCCGCTGATCTTGTTCGGCGTGCCGAACGCCGAGGAAAAACGTGTCGATTACGCCATCCAAATCCCGAAATTGTCTTCGCTGATCCTCAAACACGATCTGAACGCGCCATTGGACGGGTTGGACACAATTCCCGACGATGAAGAGCCGCCCGTCGCGCTCGTGTTCTTTTCATTTCGCATCATGGTCGGCCTCGGGTTTGCGATGCTCGGACTTGGGTTATGGGCCGCATGGAGCCGCTATCGCGGCACTTTGTTCGACTCTCCCTGGATGCAAAGAGCGGCAATCATCATGTCTCCGATGGGTTTCGTCGCGGTCCTGGCTGGCTGGGTCACGACCGAAGTGGGGCGCCAACCGTATACGGTTTACGGCGTACTGCGCACATCCGACAGTCTGGCTCCGGTGTCCTCGGGCACTGTTGGCGCATCGCTTCTGGCATTTATCGTCGTCTATTTCTTCGTGTTCGGGGCTGGCGCGTTTTACATCCTGAGAATGATGCACGCCCTGCCCGGAAGCGCCGAGGAGAAATCACTGCGCGACAAGCCAACGCGCAGTGCCGGGATCACACCGGCGCCTCAGCACGACGATGAATTCCTCGGCCGGACGGAGTGACGCGATGATTGGATTGGAGCTTTCATTCATCTGGGCCGGCATCATCGCCTTTGCCGTCCTGGTCTATGTCATCATGGACGGGTTCGATCTCGGCGTCGGCATCCTGTTTCCCGTGGCCAAGGAAGAGGCCGATCGCAGCGTGATGATGAACTCCATCGCACCCGTGTGGGACGGCAACGAAACCTGGCTGGTGCTTGGCGGCGGCGGCTTGTTCGCAGTGTTTCCACTCGCCTATGCGGTGGTCATGCCTGCATTGTATATTCCGATCATTGTGATGCTGCTGGCGCTGGTCTTTCGCGGGGTTGCGTTTGAGTACCGCTGGCGCACGAAAAGACTGCGCAAGGTTTGGGATTTCGGCTTTTCTGTCGGTTCGTTTCTGGCCGCGTTCTGCCAAGGCCTTGCGCTCGGTGCGCTGGTGCAGGGGATCGCAATCGAGGACCGGGCCTATGTCGGCGGCGCGTGGGACTGGCTGACACCGTTCTCAGTGCTGACCGGGTTCGCCGTCGTGGTCGGTTATGCGATGCTGGGCGCGACGTGGCTCAACATGAAGCTGACTGGCCGGATACAGGATCAGATGCGACGCCTGTCTTTTACAACCAGTATCGCAACCGTCATTGCGATGGCTGCGGTCAGCATTTGGACGCCCTTCCTTGATCCCGAATATTGGGTGCGGTGGTTCACTTGGCCGTATATGGGGTTCAGCCTGCTCGTGCCGATCCCGATCGCGCTGGCGGTCTGGCGACTTTTTACCGGATTGCGTGACGAGCGCGACATTTCACCGTTTCTCTCCGCTCTGGCGCTCTTCGTGCTGGGCTTTGCAGGAATCGGCATCAGCTTTTATCCACATATCGTTCCGCCCAGCCTCACCATCGCAGAGGCGGCAGCGCCCGACAGCAGCCTGCTGTTCACGCTGATCGGCACATTGGTTCTACTGCCGGTGATCCTGATCTATACCGGCTATGCCTATTGGGTGTTTCGCGGCAAGGTCGACCCCAAGGAAGGGTATCACTGATGTGGATGAGGCGCGTTGGTTGGTTCGTGCTGATCTGGGTGGCGAGCGTCGCCGCTCTGGCCGTGGTGGCGTATGCGATCCGGTGGGCGGTCATCCCCGCTTAGGGCAACGCGGTTCCGGACTGCGCATCGAACAGGTGCAGGTTCTCTTTTTCTGCCGTCAGCGTCACTTCCTGCCCCACAGCGGGCGGCGTGCGGCCGTCTGCCTTGGCGATGATCTCCTGCCCCTCGACGCCCACGTAAATCAGTGTTTCATGTCCAAGCGGTTCCTGCACCAAGACCGGACCACGCACCAATTCCGGCCCGTCGCCGGGGTGGAGATCCTCCGGACGCACGCCCAGGATGACATCGCGCCCTTCCGGCAATGCCACATTCAAATCAATCTCCGTGCCCGCCGCCAAACGCAATTTGGAGCCGACCACCGTGCCTGTCAGCATGTTCATCGACGGCGCACCGATGAAGCGGGCGACAAAGGTATTGGCCGGCTGGTGATATACCTCTGCCGGAGTTCCGACCTGCTGGATATGACCGTCTTTCATGATCACGATACGGTTCGCCATCGTCATCGCCTCGACCTGATCGTGGGTGACAAAGATGATCGTGTTGCCGACGCGCTGGTGCAGACGTTTGATCTCGAGGCGCATCTGGGTGCGCAATTGTGCATCTAGGTTCGACAAAGGCTCGTCAAACAGGAACACCGCAGGATCACGCACCATCGCGCGGCCTATGGCGACGCGCTGGCGCTGCCCCCCGGACAGTTGGCTGGGTTTGCGGCCCAGAAGATCGGTCATGCCCAGAATGCCGGCAACTTCCTCGATCCGCGCTTCCTTGTCCGCCTTGGACATCTTGGACGTGCGCAGACCGAACCCGATATTCTTGCGCACGGTCATGTGGGGATAGATCGCGTAATTCTGAAACACCATCGCGATGTCGCGCTCTTTCGGTTCCAGATTGTTGACCACCCGACCGCCGATAAGGATTTCGCCGCCGCTCACATCCTCCAGACCGGCGATCAAGCGCAAAGTGGTGGATTTGCCACATCCCGACGGCCCGACGAACACGACGAATTCGCCATCCTCGACCTCAAGGCTGATGCCGTGCAGCACCTCGGTCTTGTCATAGCGTTTCACCAGATTGCGGATCGCGAGATCGGCCATGTGTCGTCCTTCAAAGAAGCGCGTCAAACGCGGAATTCAGAGCCTGTTGGGCGGTTTGGTGTCGACCTTGCCGCGCTTGCAAATTTGCACGCTCGACCTTCGCAGTGTCGCGATAGCTCGACAGCGCAGACGTCAGCGCAGCTTCGGCAGGTCCACCCTCGCGGTCACGACGGGCGACGAACGTTTCCGGCGCAACCGCAGTTTGGAACGCCGCCTCGTCCAGTTTCGGCGAACGTTCCGTTGCCGCGCCAAAGGCCTTTCGAAAGGCCGTATAGCCTTGGCCCAAAGGCGCGCCTTCGGCAATCACCGCCTTGGCGGTCGCGGCGGCAATCTCGTGTGCGGCGCGAAAGCTCAGCGCTTCGTCGCGCACCAAGGTGTCAGCCAGTTCGGTGATCGTGATACAGGCCGCATCGCTCGTGCGCCGCACCCTGTCGGCATTGATGGAACAGGCCGGAATGAGAGCCGTCAGCAACTGCAGCACCCGCTCGCCGCTGGCGAACGCGGCATAGCCGGTTTGTTGAACCTCGCCTTCGCTGTCATTCATATCGGTGAACGGCGTGTTGTGCATCACGTTGGTGATCGTGTCGCAATGGCCGACGGTGGCGCTGGCAAGATGGCGCAGATGCTCGATCGGCACCGGATTGCGCTTTTGCGGCATGATCGAGCTGATCTGCACAAGGCTGTCGGGCACATGAAGCTGCCCCACCTCGAACGCGGTCCAGAATTGCATGTCCTGAATGACGCGGCCCAGATGCAGAAACATCAGCTTGATCGCGGAATAAAGCGCGGTGACATAATCCACCGATGCGATGCAGCCATAGGAATTGAGCAGCGGCCCTTCGAATCCCAGCAGCGCGGCCACACGCGCACGGTCAATCGGAAAACCGCTGGTCGTGATCGCCGCCGCACCCATCGGGCAATGCTCCAGCCCGTCGGCAGCTGCATTGAGCCGCGCTATATCGCGCAAGAGCACCTCGATGACGGCCCCGAGATAATGGCCGTAAGTCGTCGGCTGCGCGGGCTGGCCGTGAGTATAGGCCACAATCAGAGTCGCCTTCTCCAGTTCGGCCTTTGCGATCAACGCGTCCGTCAAGGTCAACGCATGATCCAGTAAAGCCCCCGCTCTGCCCCGTAGCGCCAGCTTGAACAGCGTGTGATCCATGTCATTGCGCGACCGTGCGGTGTGCAGCGCACCGCCCAAATCGCCCAGACGGCGTTTCAGTTCGGCTTCGACAAGGAAAAAGTAATCCTCATGCTCGCCGGTGTATTCAAGTGACGCAATCTCGGTATCCGCCTCGATCGCGGCAAGCGCCTGCGCGATGGAACGCACATCGTCAGGCGGTAGGATGCCCGTCTCCGACAGCATCACCAGATGCGCCCGATTGATCGCGCCCATGTGGCCAGCAAAATGCGTCTTTACCCCCTCAAAGAGCGGCGTCAGCACCGTGTCGCGATAGGTCGGATCGGGAAAGACGCTATGATCGGTCATACGCGGCACTCCATGCTTCTTCTCTCAAGACATACTCCAACACAGCCGCTGGCATAGAACCGCCGATCATCCCTTGAGCCCCGCCATGACCACGCCCTGAATGATGTAGCGTTGGAAGATCAGGAACACGATCAGCGTCGGGATGGTCGAGATTGCGGCTCCGGTCATGATCAGTTCCCACGCCACATCCGCCTCATCGCCGAAGGACGAAAGGCCGACAGGCAGCGTGTACATCTCGACCGAATTGGTCACGATCAGAGGCCAGATGAACGCCGTCCAATTGCCCAGAAAGACAAAGATCGCCAGCGCCGCCAATGCCGGTTTGACCAGCGGCATCGCTACGGTCCACCAGATTTGCAATTCATTCAGCCCGTCAATCCGCGCCGCTTCGATGAAATCGTCGGGCACGGTTTCGAAGAACTGTTTCATCAGGAAGGTGCCGAATGCGGTCATCAAACCCGGAAACATGATGCCCCAGTAGGTGTCGAGCCAGCCGAACTGCTGGCTCATCAGATACCACGGGATCACCAGCATTTCGGTCGGGATCATCAAGGTGCTCAGGATCGCGATGAAGATGATATAGCGGCCCGGAAACCGGAACTTGCACAGCGTATAGCCGACAAGACTGTCAAAGATCACGTTGCAGATCGTCGTCACAACCGCGATCACCATCGAGTTGAGAAACCACCAGTAAAAGCGCCCGTCTTCAAGCACATAGGTGTAGTTCTCGATATGCGGTTCATCCGGAATGAGCTTGAGATTGTAGACCTCGTGCGGCCATTTCAGCGACGTAGAGATCATGTAGGCAATCGGCATCACCATCGCCACGCCACCCAGAAACAGCAGCATCCAGCGCAGGATCTGGCCCATATTGGCGGGCTTTTTCGGTGCCTCGGTGTTGAGTAGCGCATCCGTGGTGGGGCGGATTTCGGTGGCGGTCATCTAGCTGTCCCTCAGAATGCGAAGCTGCACGAGGCTGACAACCAACAGCACAAGAAACAGAACCACGGTCTGCGCCGCCGCATAGCCCATGTCGAACGAACTGAATGCGGTCTCATAGATCATCAGCACGAGAGGCTTGGTGCTGTTGAGCGGCCCGCCGGGATTGTTCGTCGTCATGTTGAAGACATGGTCGAAAATGCGCAGGAATCCGATGGAGGAAAACACCACGATGAACACGATTGTCGGCTTCAACAGTGGCAGCGTAATTTCCCACAGCACCGTCCAGCTTGACACACCGTCGATGCGCGCGGCCTCGTAATAGCTGCGCGGTATGGCGCGCAGCCCGGCCATGAAGATGATCACTTGAAAGCCCAAGCCCGCCCAGACCGCCGGGGCAAGAACCGCGGGCAGCGCCCAGGTTGTCGATTGAAGGAACGGGAATTGCGGGATGCCAAGGCTGGCCAGCGCGTTGTTGAAAAGCCCCACCGGAACCGGCTGGTAAAACCAGCGCCAGACCCAAGCCATCGCCACCGCGCTGGTCATGAATGGCAGGAAATAGAGCATCCGCAGAAAGCCGTGCATGAACCGCACCTGATCAAGGTGGTAGGCGATCACAAACGACACGATCAGGCTGATCGGTGTGCCGAGAAGCAGATAGACAAAGGTGTTCCTGAACACCTTCCAGAACACAGGATCGGCAAACAGCTTTTGGTAGTTATCAAGGCCCGTCCATGTCCGGCTTCCCAAGAGGTTCCATTCCTGAAAGCTGATGAGGATCGCGTTGCCGGTTGGGTAGAACCGGATCACCGAATAGAACAGGATCGGCAGCGCCAGGAAGGCCCAGGCCCAAACGATCTGTTTCTGTCGGATGGTCAGGTTGCGATACATGGCGGTGTCCGAACATGAGAACGCCCCGGCTCTGGATGTGAAGCCGGGGCTTGCGAACGTCGCGATCAGTTCGCGCTGTTGTAGTAATCGTCGAGGATCTTCTGCTCTGCCTCGGCAGCCTTGGCCAGGCTGTCTTCGGCGCTCATGTCTTGCAGGGTCATGCGTTCTACCATCTCGACCATTTGCTGGCGCTGCGCGCTTTCATCCACGAACTTGGTGGTGTGTGCGTATTCCAGACCGCGAATGAACGGGCCGAACACCGGGTCGTTGGCGTTTTCGTCCGTCATCCCGACCGAGGGTTTCGCCGGAAGCTCACCCACCGTATCGAGCCAGATCTGCATTGCCTCGTCGGAGGTGATATAGTCCATGAACTTGACCGCTGCGTCATATTTTTCGCCCTCGGCCTTGGAGGTGATCGCGTTGACCCAGTAGGATGAGTAGTTTGAGCGCATGCCATCATCGTTTGCGGGCAACTCGGTCACTCCCCACTTGAGCCCGCGCGTGTCATCCAGCGCGCCTATGCGGAACGAACCGTCAATATGCATCCCGGCACGTCCCGCCTTGAAGGCCGCCTGCGGCTCGTCCATGAACCCGACCGAGGTGACCGCGTCATCGCCCATGAACAGGCTGGTGTAGTATTTCAGCGCCTCAAGACCGGCCTCCGAATTGTAATTCACCGTCTTGTAGTCGTCGGTATAAGGTTCGCCGCCGAACTGGCGCACCAGACCTTCGCGCCACCAGTGGTGGTCCTGCGCCGTCATTCCGGCGGTCAGACCCACTTGCGTGAGGTTCCCTGCGCCGTCGCGCTTGGTCATTGCCTTGGCGGCGGTCATCAATTCGTCGAGCGTGGTAGGTGGTTCGACTCCGGCTTCTTCCATCAGGCGTTCATTGTAAAACAGCGCCAGCGAGCGAACCGCTGTCGGCAACGCCCAGTATTGATCGCCCTCCTTCATCGCCTGCACCATCGGAAAGAACTCCGCGTCGATCTTGTCGGCGGGAAACACGTCTGCGGGCAAAGGCTGGATCAACTCGGCGGCGACGTAGTCATTCAGCCAGCCATAAAACAGCTGCACGACGTCCGGCCCCTCACCCGCCGGAATCGCGGCGGCGACCTTGGTGCGGTAGTCGGCATAGGGAAAATGGGTCATCTTGACCGTGATATCGGGGTTTGCCTCCTGAAAATTCTCGATCAGCGTTTCCATCGCGGCGACGCGCGCATCAAAGAAATACTGCCAGTATTCGATCTCTACCGCGCTTGCACTGTTGGCCAGAAGTGCAGCAGCACTGGCGACGGCCATTGTCTTGAGCTTGAAATATGTCATTGAACCCTCCCTGTTCGGACAAAATAGCTGATCTCACTCTATGCTGAATGCGCCCGCTGCCAACCCCAAACCCGGTTTTTCGCAGATCGAGCGATATGCGCGAGCCGTCGGTTGCAATCGCCGCGCGCCTGACCGATCCTGAAATCGTCCCTGACGCTGCGAGGTATGCAATGTCCACCCCCGACCAAACCCGTCTGAACGAGACCCGGATGCGCCCTCGTGTGCTCGATCTCTGGTGGGCGCTGCGTCCGCTGACCTCCGTGGTGCGCCTGATGAACAGCGGGGCGCATCCTGACGACGAAACCACCGCGCTGCTTGCCGCGGTCGCACTGCGCGACGGAATCAGCCTCAGCTATGCGTGCTCCACCCGCGGCGAAGGCGGACAAAACGATATCGGCACCGAGAACGGCCCCGCTCTTGGGGCGTTGCGCACACGCGAGATGGAGCGCGCCTGCGACCTACTCAACATGCGGCTTTACTGGCTCGGCACCTCTCCCGACGACACGATCACCGATTTCCGTTTCTCCAAGAGCGGTGATGAAACGATGGAGATCTGGGACCGCGATCACTTGCTGCATCGTTTTGTCGAGATCATCCGCATTGACCGCCCCGATATCCTTCTTCCGACATTTCTTGACGTGCCCGGTCAGCACGGCCACCACCGCGCCATGACGCAGGCTGCCATAGAGGTGATGCAGGCTGCCGCCGACCCAGAGTTTTCGTCAAATCTACCTGTCTGGCAGATCAGCAAGCTTTACCTGCCCGCATGGTCCGGCGCGGGGCAGGCGTATGACGACGATCTGCCGCCCCCTGAAACGACCCTCACCGTGGATGGTGCGGGCAAGGATCCGGTCAGCGGCTGGAGCTATGCGCGCATTGGCCAGATGTCGCGCGCCGCGCACCGCACGCAGGGCATGGGACGCTGGGTTCCCGCTGGCCCCGGCCCCGATTGGCCGCTGCATCTGGCGCAGACCCATGTGAGCGGGCCGGATACCGCACTGACCTCCGGCTTGCCGCAAACGTTGGCCGATCTGGTCGAATTGGCCCCTGACCTGCGCGAAGACCTGCTTGCCGCGCATGGCTATATCACCGAAACAGTGTCTGCTTTTCCCAACTTCACCCACATGGCCGCAACCGCGCAAACCGCACTGAGACACGTGCAACGCGTCCTTGACGACTGCCCGCCGGAGATCGAGCACCGGCTGAGCGACAAGGAAACGCAACTGTCCCATGTCCTGCGCCTTGCCCTCGGCATAGAGGCGAGCGCACACACAGACGCCACCTGGCTGCGCCCCGGTGACAGCACGCCGCTGACCGTTGAATTCGATCCCGGCGATGCGGCCGACGCGACGCTCACGCTTGATCTGCCGGTCGGCTGGCAACACGAGGACGATGAGCTAACGACCACGCGCGCCGCCAATGTCACCGATCCCTATCGCACCGAATATGACCCGGCCAACCCGCCGGCTCCTTGCCTGTCGCTGACGTTTGGGACAACCAGCGTCGCCCTGCCCATGCGCGAACCGCCGGTGATGCTTCCTGATCGCGTGGCCTTCATGGCCCCGGATTCGGCTTTGGTAAACCTCAACACGGATCAGCGCGCCCTGACGATCGCGATCGGAGATGTCAGCCCGGCAGGCAACAAAGTGACGTTCGATCTGCCGGAAAACTGGAAAAGCGACGTTTGCGAAGGCGGCGTGAGAGTGACCCTCCCCAAGGACACCGCGCCTGGTCTTTACACGCTGCCATTATTCGTCGGCCCCTATCCGGCCATGACCGAACGGCGGATCGCGTATGAGCATATCGACCCCACAGCTTTCGCCAATCCGGCGGCCTTGCGCGTGCGTGTTTTGGACGTAGCCGTACCGGAAGGAAAGGTCGGCTATATCGGCAGTGGCCACGATGGTGTCGCGCATTGGCTTAGTGCGATGGGGGCCGATGTTACCGACCTGACGGATGACCAGATCAACAGCGAACGCGCGTTGGCGGAGTTTGACACCATCGTCATCGGCATCTTTGCCTTGCGGTTCCGCGACGGCTTGGTCAGCGAGATGCCGCGCCTGCACACATGGGTGCGCGACGGCGGCACACTTTTGACGCTCTATCACCGGCCTTGTGATAACTGGGACCCGGACGCAGTACCGCCCGAACGGCTCGAGATTGGCCAGCCTTCGCTGCGCTGGCGCGTGACGGACGCTCAGGCCGAGGTGACACAGTTGCAATACCATCCGATCTTGCAAACTCCGAATGAAATCACGGCAGACGATTGGGAGGGCTGGGTCAAGGAACGCGGTCTTTATTTTGCCAAGAGCTGGGATGCGGCCTTTGTGCCGCTTCTGTCCATGTCAGACCCGGAAGAGGAGCCCTTGAAAGGCGCGCTTGTGACAGCCGAGATTGGCAAGGGCCGCCATACGCATTGCAGCCTGATCCTGCATCACCAGATGGCCAACCTCGTCCCCGGCGCATTTCGCCTGATGGCAAATCTGATCGCACCGCGGACCTAGATCGCGCTGACCAGAAGGCCGAGCGATTCCCGCTTTGGGGCGCTGATGATACTGATCGAAGGTTAAGAATTGGTCGGGCTGAGAGGATTCGAACCTCCGACCCCCTGCTCCCGAAGCAGGTGCGCTACCAGGCTGCGCTACAGCCCGACCGTGTGCGCCGGAGTACTGCGCAGCCGCGGCTTTGACAAGCCTTGTTTTGCAAGACTGGCCGGCCAGCGGTTGCAAAACTCTAGGCGTCGGGCTTTGGCTTGTCCTTGTCGCGAAAGCGCCCCGAGGTCATCAACCCGCTCAACCGCAAGGTCGATGGAGTGCCGATGCGGGTGCGGGTACGCAACACGGGTGTATTGCGTGACGCACCGACCCGACTTTCACGGAACACGATGAACACGCCCGACAAGATGATGATGCCGGCACCGACCATCGTATAGACGTCGGGCGTTTCGCCGAAAAAGATCAGACCATAGACCGTCGCCCAGAGAATCTGCGAATATTGCATCGGCGCGACAATCGCAGCCTCACCGGTGCGGTAGGACGCAATGATGAAGCGCGCCGCGATCCATGCCAGGATTGAGATGATCGCCAGCATTCCCAGATGTTCGACTGGCATGGGTTTGTAGACGAACCCCAGCGCTGCTCCCATCACGATGAAGTTGCCCATCATCGGGTACAACAGCATCACGAGCGTTCGTTCTTCGGCACCGATCTTGCGCACAACGATTGACGCGAAGGCTCCGGCAAAGGCCGCCGCAATGGCAGCCGCATGGCCCAGAGTGAGATCCGTCGAGCCAGGCCGGAGCACGACCATCACACCTGCCAAACCCACGATAACCGCCAACCAGCGTTGCACACGCACTGTTTCGCCGAGGATCGGGATCGACAATACGGTGATCAGGATCGGCGTGGCGAACAAGATGGCGTAGGTCTGAGTGAGCGGCAGATGCGCAAAGGCGTAAAATGCCGACACTCCTGATATAACGCCGCCCAGCGTGCGCACCGCCATCCACCACGGATGCACCGGAAGAAGGGTTCCGGGCTTGGCGTCGCGCATAAGCATGATCGTCGCCAAGGGAAAGCTCAGCAGAACGCTGAAAAACACGATCTGGACGGGTGAATAATGCGCGCCAAGCGTCTTGATGAAAATGTCGTGGGTCGAAAACAACCCGAAGGCAAAAAGGGCCAGCAATGCACCTTTGACGTTCGATGACATCACTGGCCCCTAGCGTTACAGGCTGGCGTCAAGCGCTGAGATGATCGCATCGCCCATCTCGGACGTGGACATCGGTGTGCCGTCTTCCGGGCCCATGAGGTCTGCCGTGCGTGCACCATCGGCCAGAACGGTCTCGATCGCCGCCTCGAGCCGCGCGGCTTCATCGCCCTGATCGAAGGAATAGCGCAGCGCCATCGCGAAGCTGAGAATGCAGGCAATCGGGTTGGCCTTGCCCTGGCCCGCGATATCGGGCGCGGACCCGTGAACCGGTTCATAAAGCGCTTTGGGGCGACCGTTTTCCATCGGAGAGCCAAGGCTCGCAGACGGCAACATGCCCAAGGATCCGGTCAGCATCGCCGCCGCGTCCGATAGAAGATCGCCGAACAGGTTGTCGGTCACGATCACGTCGAACTGCTTGGGCCAGCGGCACAACTGCATGGCACCAGCGTCGGCATACATGTGGCTCAGCTCGACATCCGGGTAATCCTCGTCATGCACCTTCTGCACGACCTCTCGCCACAGAATACCTGATTCCATGACGTTGGCCTTTTCCATCGAGCAGACCTTGTTGCCACGCCGCCGCGCAAGCTCGAACGCAGAACGCGCGACGCGGTCAATTTCGCTTTCAGTGTAGCGCTGGGTGTTGATGCCAACCCGTTCATTGCCTTCGTTGAAGATGCCGCGCGGCTCTCCGAAATAGATGCCTGACGTAAGTTCGCGCACGATCATGATATCGAGCCCGGCAACCACGTCTTTCTTGAGTGAAGAAAAATCGGCCAATGCATCAAAGCACTGCGCCGGGCGCAGGTTGGCGAACAGGTCCATCTCCTTGCGCAACCGCAACAGTCCCCGTTCAGGCTTTACACTGAAATCGAGCGCGTCGTACTTCGGTCCGCCTACGGCCCCCAGCAAGACCGCGTCAACCTCTTGAGCCTTGGCCATCGTATCGTCGTGCAGAGGCGTTCCATGCCTGTCATAGGCCGCCCCACCGACAAGATCCTCGCTCACGTCGAAATTGAGATCGCGCTTGGCACCGTACCAGTCGATAACCTTGCGCACCTCGGTCATCACCTCGGGGCCAATCCCGTCACCGGGCAAAATCAGAAGCGAAGCGTTGCTCATCATGGGGTTCCTTTGAACATCTGGTTTGCGTTTCGCCTAGCCCCGCAAAGCCGGTTGGTCAAGGCAACGGCGGATCTGGCACGACGATGTCGACAGTGATCAGACTGTGATCCTGCTCCGGCATCACTGGCCAGACCCTCGCATCGCGCAAGGTCAGATCGCGCGACGGCAAGAGATAGGACACGCGCATCGCACCTGGGTCGTCCCAATGGGCCGTCGGCTGGCGCGGCAGAGGATCTTGCAAATCCGGTCGCGACAGAAATCGCCCCATCGCCCCGCGATATCCCTCGCCACGGTCGGGGTCGAGATTGGAGTTCGCCATGAACACCAAGGGCGCGCCGAGTGGAGGACCGTGAACGCCATCCATGATCTGTTCCCACAATCGCAACTCATCAAAGTTACGCCGCCCGTTGCGATCTTCGGGGCCGTCAAACACCGGCGCGCCGGCATGGCCGATCATCAGGGACAGGTAACGCGGCGCCTCTGCGTTCTCTGCCACGTTGACCGGCACCACCCAATGCCCGCCGCTAGACAGCCGCTGCGCGCCATATCCGGCATCCTCGCGAGACATGTGCGAGCCGGGAATTTCGCTCCAAAGCAACTGATTGTATGAACGCACTCCCTCGAGGTGGATCGGGTAACGAGACAGCACGGCCAACCCCTCCTGCCCCGGAAACCGTCCGTAGGCCTGAGCATCCTCGGGTTCGCCAAGACGCCCGTCGGCGTCGGCGTCAAAGTCGGTTGCGATCCCGGAATTGGGACGCAGAGGCAGCGTGAAGTCATAGCCTCCACCAAGCATTTCGACAAAGGCCGCCAACGCAGCACCTGCTGCGTCGTAATCGAATTTGGTCAACACGATGACATCCGCATCCGCATTGTTCAGCGCCGCGGCCAGCGCCGCCAGTTCAGGATCGCGTTTTTGCAGATCGCGCAGCAGCAGCCCCGGCCCGTCGCGCGACAGTGGCACATGCCACAATGCCAGTCGCAATTCCTGCGCAAACGTAACTGAGGCGCTTGTCATCAGCGCGGCCAAAAGCAGGATCAGGCGATTTGCAACTCGTCGTCCTGCGCGTAGGCGCGGCGTCTCTTTTCCTCGACCAGAGCCGCGACGCGAAACAAGGCAATGCCGCGCATCATCAATGTCAGTGGCAAAAACGCCCATGCGCACAGTATCCAGATCACTACGACAGGCACAGCCAACAGCGCCGCGTCGAACGCGCCCAAGCTCCACTGCAACAATGCTGGGATCAGGAATGGCAGAAGAAATCCTAAGGCGAGGTTAACATGTGCATCTCGCTTCAGCCGAAACAGCACATCGCGGCCAGAGGTCGGGTCGAACAAAGGCAAGTTGATCCAGAAGTTGAATGCTTTCTTGCGGATCGGCCAGAAAATGAACCGCGCATGAAGCCAGAACAAAACCAATACGATGACCGTCACTGCAAACAAGACGCTCGCGATGCGCGCGACCGTCGAGATATCGACCAAATGGGAGAGATCGCCAAACGCAATTGTCACCAGTCGAATTGGTGAAAACGGGATGTCGAGAACCGCTGCTGCGCTGAAGGACAGGTCTTTCAACAAACTGGCATCATCTGGATTGCCAGCTGAACGCATCAGCAATGACGCGAACAGCACACAGAAAAAGAGCGCGAGGAAACGTAGCCTGTTGAACGGCGGCGCGTTGCGGAATTCGAGAAAGGTTGGGTATTCACTAAAATACTCAACAAACGTCACGACCGCCGCCACCATCGCGATCAGAGCCGCCATCTGCGCCGCATCGTTGGACGTGTCAGTCAGCACAAGTGACGGAATCGCCACCAAAAGCGCCATCAACAGCGCGCGCAGAGCTGATCCGATGATCCGCTTGACCACTCCGGTTTCCCTTCAAACTGGACGGGCGCGATACGATGCCGAACCCTTGTTCCAGATTTGTGCCGTCAGGATCGACGGACTGCCTCATTCTTGCCCCAGTTTTGCCCAAATTGCGGTGACGGCTCAACTGCGGTGTCCGTTCAAGCACGTGAATTCATTGGAGTTGACGGTTAACTGGTGCGCGAATACATCAAATCGGATCGTCTGATGTGGCCAGTGGATGCGCGTACACAACATCTTGTGGCGCGTTTTTTTTGGAGGTCATCCAGCAAAAAGGCCGCCCATGTTCGAGCGGCCTCTTTCAAGTCATGTCGAGCACATTCAGACCCAAGGCCGCGCCTGTGCCGCCTGCGATTCAAACGTGTCGATTGCAGCAGCTTTTTCCATCGTCAGGCCGATATCGTCGAGGCCGTTCATCAGGCAATGCTTCTTGAAGCTGTCCAACTCGAAGGCAAAGCTCCCTCCATCCGATGTGGTCACAACCTGATTTTCCAGATCGACGGTCATCCGCGCGTTCGATCCCTTCTCGGCATCCTTCATCAGCACATTGACGGCCTCGCGCGGCAGGACGATGGGCAGAATGCCGTTCTTGAAGCAGTTGTTGTAGAAGATATCGGCGAACGATGTCGAAATCACCGCCCTGATGCCGAAATCCTTGAGCGCCCAAGGCGCATGTTCGCGCGATGAGCCGCAGCCGAAATTGTCGCCGGCCACCAGAATTTCGGCCTCGCGATATTGCGGCTTGTTGAGCACGAAATCGGGAATTTCCTTGCCATCGTCGTCAAAGCGCATCTCGTCAAAGAGGTTCGCACCAAGGCCCGACCGCTTGATCGTTTTCAGAAACTGCTTGGGGATGATCATATCGGTGTCGATATTCATCAAGGGCATCGGCGCGGCGATGCCGGTCAGTTTTTCGAACTTTTCCATCACATCATCTCCCGAACGTCGGTCAGTTTGCCCGTCACCGCTGCTGCGGCTGCCATTGCAGGGGACATCAGGTGCGTGCGTCCGCCTCGGCCCTGACGGCCCTCAAAGTTGCGGTTCGATGTGGCGGCGCAGCGCTCGCCCGGCGACAATTGATCCGGGTTCATCGCGAGGCACATGGAACAGCCCGCAAGGCGCCATTCAAAACCGGCTTCGATAAAGATATCGGCCAGCCCTTCTTCTTCGGCTTGCGCACGCACGAGGCCCGACCCGGGAACGACCATCGCGCGTTTCACGGCAATCTTCTTGCCTTTCAATATCTCCGCCGCGGCACGCAGATCCTCGATCCGGCCGTTGGTGCAAGAGCCGATGAAGACGGTGTCGATCTCGATATCCGAAAGCTTCTGGCCCGGCGTCAGCCCCATGTAGTCAAGAGACCTTTGCGCCGCGCCCACTTTTCCGCCTTCAAAGCTGTCAGCCGCGGGCACCTCTGCGGTGATCGGCAGAACGTCTTCGGGCGACGTGCCCCAGGTGACGACCGGAGCGATATCTTCACCCTTGATCGTGACGACCTTGTCCCAATGAGCATCATCATCGGAATAGAGCGTCTTCCACCAGTTCAGCGCCGCTTCCCATTGCGCGCCCTTTGGAGCGTGCGGGCGGCCCTTGACGTATTCAAACGTCTTTTCGTCGGGCGCGATCAATCCGGCACGCGCTCCGCCTTCGATGGCCATGTTGCAAACCGTCATACGGCCTTCCATCGACAGATCGCGGATCGCCTCACCGCAGTATTCAATCACATAGCCGGTGCCACCCGCCGTGCCGGTTTCGCCGATCACGGTCAGAGTGATGTCCTTGGCCGTCACACCGGGGCGCAGCTTGCCGGTGATCTCGACCTTCATGTTTTTGGATTTCGACTGAATCAGCGTCTGCGTCGCCAGAACGTGCTCAACCTCGGACGTGCCGATCCCGTGCGCTAAAGCGCCGAATGCGCCATGCGTCGCGGTGTGGCTGTCGCCGCACACAACGGTCATACCGGGCAACGTCCAGCCCTGTTCGGGGCCGACGATATGCACGATCCCCTGACGCACATCGGAGACGGGGTAGTAATGAATGCCGAACTCCTTGGCGTTGATGTCCAGCGCCTCGACCTGAATGCGACTGTCAGGCGTCATCTGGTCGGGGTTCTCGCGGCCCAGCGTCGTGGGGACGTTGTGATCGGGAACAGCAATCGTCTTGTCCGGCGCGCGCACGGTGCGGCCCGCCATGCGCAGGCCTTCGAAGGCTTGAGGGCTGGTCACTTCGTGAACAAGGTGACGGTCGATATAGAGCAGGCAGGTGCCATCTTCGGCTTCGTGGGCCAGATGGGCATCCCAGATTTTATCGTAAAGCGTTTTGGGGGACATGGGTCCTCTCCCTTGAGGCAAGGTAACGTGAAAGGGGTCGTGGGTTCAGGCGCGGGTGCGTAGTCGGGCACGCACCGTGTGCGTCGAACCAAAGAACCGTTCACGCAACCGCGCGCGATCATCCATATCGAAGACCATCTTCATGCAGCGAGCCATACATCATCGCCCCTCCATCCCGCAAGGCGTCTGAGGGCACCCCGAACCCCTCCCCATAACAGTTGCGCAAAGGCACTGGTGATGCGACCTTGCCAAAGAGGCAGGGAACCGATCCTTCATATGGACTCAGACACAGTCACCACCGAGTCAGTCACCGAATTCACGCTTGATCTGTTCGCGTGGATCCAAGGGTTCACCGACAGCCTGGTGCGCCCGTGGAACGCCTACCAGCTTTTGATCGTGCTGGCGGTTTTCGTCGTGGCGCATTTGCTGGCCAGCGTTCTCAAACCGCGCCTTCACGATTGGATGCGGACCCGCGAAGGTTGGCCCAAATGGCGCATGCGCGCGCTGGTGATCTTTCATCGCCGGCTGCGCATGATCCTGTTTGTCGCGCTGATCTGGATCGTCATCTTCGTGATGCGCGAAGTGACGTGGCCATCGCGCTCCTATCTCCTGGGCATCATTGCCAATCTTTCGACCGCCTGGCTGTCGATCGTTCTGGCGACACGTCTGATCAAGAACCCGGTGTTGCGCAGCATCGTGCGCTACGGTGCGTGGATTTGGGTCGCCCTGTCGATCACCGGTGCCGCGGACGATGCGCAATCGCTGCTCGAAAGCGCGGCGTTCAGCATTGGCGACACGCGCCTGTCGCTTTGGCTCGTGGTGCAAGCGGTGGTCATTGTCACCGCCTTGTTCACCATCGCCCGTCTTGTCAGCACCACCACCGCCACCACGATTCGAAAGAACGAAGACATTTCGCCGTCAATGCAGGTGTTGGCGATCAAGTTCCTGCAAGTGACGCTTTACGGTGCCGCATTCTTCATGGGCTTGCGGCTTGTCGGCGTTGATCTCACCGGGCTGGCGTTCCTGTCGGGCGCAATCGGCGTCGGACTTGGGTTCGGCTTGCAGAAGGTCGTGTCGAACCTGGTGTCCGGCATCATCATCCTGCTCGACAAGTCGATCAAACCGGGTGACGTGATCTCGCTCGGCGACACGTTCGGCTGGATCAATTCGCTGGGCGCGCGCTATGTCAGCGTGGTCACCCGCGACGGCAAGGAATACCTGATTCCGAACGAAGACCTGATCACCGGGCAGGTGGTCAACTGGTCCCATTCGAACGAATACGTGCGGCTCGATATTTTCTTCGGCACCGCTTACGGCGACGATCCGCACATCGTGCGCGATATTGCGATCCAGGCGGCGAAATCCGTGGATCGCGTGCTCAGCTTCAAAGCGCCTGTGTGCCATATCGTCGGGTTTGGCGACAGTTCGGTCGACTACATCCTGCGCTTCTGGATCCGAGACCCCACTGGCGGGCTGACCAACATTCGTGGCAATGTCTATCTGGCATTGTGGGATGCATTTCAGGAAAATGGCATCTCGATCCCGTTCCCGCAACGCGAGGTCAAAATGCTCGAAGGCTCACAATTGGCGACAAATGATACCCTCGACTGAATGGACTGCTTTTGGCGCACAACATCATGGTCGGGATTACTGAACTTTAATGGAGATTACCTATGGCAGACGACATCGTAATTCTTGACGGCGCACGCACCGCGATCGGCACGTTTGGCGGATCACTGGCGGGCACGCCGCCGATCGACCTTGGAGCCACGGTCGCACGCGCGGCAATGGAGCGGTCGGGCATTGATCCGGCGCAGATCGGCAACGTGGTTTTCGGCCATGTCATCAACACCGAACCGCGCGATATGTACCTCAGCCGTGTTGCCGCCATGCAGGCCGGCATCCCCGACACGACTCCGGCGATGAACGTGAACCGCCTTTGCGGATCGGGTGCGCAGGCAATCGTCTCTGCCGTGCAATCCCTGATGCTGGGTGACGCCGAATTCGCGCTTGCCGGCGGCGCCGAATCGATGAGCCGCGCGCCCTATATCAATCCCTCGCAACGCTGGGGCGCCAAGATGGGCGATGTGCAGACGCTCGACATGATGCTGGGCGCGCTCAACTGCCCGTTCGGCACCGGCCACATGGGTGTGACAGCGGAAAACGTCGCGGCGGAACATGACGTAAGCCGCGATGCGCAGGACGAATTTGCCGTCACCAGCCAGGACCGCGCCGCGCGAGCCATCAGCGAAGGCCGTTTCAAAAGCCAGATCGTCCCGGTCGAAGTCAAGGTCAAGCGCGACATGGTTGCCTTCGACACCGACGAACATCCCAAGGCGACGACGAAAGACACGCTTTCGGGGTTGCGCACCGTGTTCCAGAAAGACGGCACGGTGACTGCGGGCAACGCCTCGGGCATCAACGACGGCGCGGCCGCGTTGGTTTTGGCCACGGCCTCTGCCGCCAACAGCGCCGGGCTCAAACCCAAGGCACGCGTCTTGGGTTATGCACATGCCGGCGTGCGCCCCGAGGTGATGGGCATCGGCCCCGTTCCGGCAGTGGAAAACCTGCTCGAACGCACCGGCCTGTCGATCAGCGATTTCGACGTGATCGAAAGCAACGAAGCCTTCGCGGCGCAGGCGCTGGCCGTGAACAAAGGGCTTGGGCTTGACTCCGAAAGGGTAAACCCCAACGGCGGAGCGATTGCGCTGGGCCACCCTGTTGGCGCAACCGGCGCGATCATCACGATCAAGGCTCTCTATGAATTGGAGCGCATCGGCGGTTCCAAGGCGCTCATCACGATGTGCATCGGAGGCGGACAAGGCATCGCGCTGGCCGTCGAACGTCTGTAACGCTGCGGCTCTGGCAGAAAATGTTACCCCGTCGCGTTGAATTGCGGCGGGGTTAATTTCTTCTTCACCATAATCCTCGAAGGTCAAACCCAATGGCAAACGGAGGTCTGGATGAGTCTCGCCAACAAATTGGCCGAGGAACGCCGCGCGCGATTGGCGGCGGAGCGGCTGTTGGAACTCAAGCAGGCCGAATTGTTCGCCGCAAATCGCAAACTGGGAACACACGCGCAGCAGCTCAGCAATGAAATCGTCGAAACCCGCGCCGAGGTGGCGCTGGTGCGTGGTGAAAACCAACGGGTCAAAACCGAACTTGGCGTCGCGCATGAAAAGGTGCAGATCGCCGAACGTCGCCTCTGGCACTCGATCGAGACCATTCAAGACGGGTTTGCCTTTTTCGACAGCGACAACCGGATGATCGTCGCCAACCGCGCCTATCTCGCGGTGTTCGATGAGCTTGAAGAGGCGCAGCCCGGCATCACCTATCCCCGCATCCTGCAATTGCTGACCGAAGAAGGCATTCTCAACATCGGCGACGAACCTCCAGCCGAATGGCGCGCGCGAATGCAGGAACGCTGGCAGCAGGCGGCGCCCGAGCCGATGGAGATTGTGCTTTGGAATGGCGAACACATCCGCATGATCGATCGCCGCGGTCCGTCAGGCGATGTCGTCAGTCTTGCTCTCAACATCACCGAATCGGTGCGCTATCAGGAACAGCTGACCGAAGCGCGCGAAAGGGCGGAGTCGGCAAACCGCGCGAAATCGGCGTTTCTGGCCAATATGAGCCACGAAATCAGGACTCCGATGAACGGTGTCGTCGGCATGGCCGATCTTTTGTCCGAGACGGATCTGGACAGCGAACAGCATCTTTTCGTGGAAACCATCAAGAATTCCGGCGAGGCTCTTCTGGTCATCATTAACGACGTTCTGGATTACTCCAAGATCGACGCCGACAAGCTGGTACTGAACCCGGTGCCGTTCGATTTGCAAAAAACGCTGCAGGAAGTGGTGATGCTCTTGCAGCCCAGCGCGCAGGCCAAGGGGCTGACGCTCAGGATCGACTATGACATGTTCCTGCCCAAGCAATTCATCGCCGATCCCGGCCGCATCCGCCAGATCGTCACAAACTTGATGGGCAATGCCGTCAAGTTCACGCTCAAGGGCGAAGTGCTGTTGCGCGTCGTCGGCGTTCCGGCGGGCGACGGCGAAACAACGCTCCATATCTCGGTCAAGGACACGGGCATCGGGATCTCGCCCGATCAAATTGAGCACGTTTTTGGTGAGTTCAATCAGGTCCAGGACGACCGCAACCGGCAATTCGAAGGCACCGGCCTCGGCCTCTCGATCACCAAGCGCCTTGTTGAATTGATGCAAGGCGAGGTTTGGGTCGAATCGCAGGAGGGCGTTGGAAGCTGCTTCGGCATCCGCGTCACCCTGCCGTCGGCAATCGATGCAACGGAACACGACCAAGCCAGAACGTCCGACTTGCCCGTCACGGCTTCGGCAGATCAAGATTTGCCGAAGGTGCTTCTGGCCGAAGACAACAAGACCAACCAGATGGTGTTTCGGAAAATGGTCGGCAAACTGGCCATCGCGCTGCACACCGCCAATGACGGGTTCGAGGCGGTGGAGTCCTTTCAGTCGCAACGGCCGGATGTGATATTCATGGACATCTCGATGCCCGGCATGGACGGAAAGGAAGCCACCGCCCGCATCCGCGCGCTTGAAGGGGACGGGCCGAACGTGCCAATCATCGCGGTGACCGCGCACGCGATGGACGGCGACCGCGAGATGATCCTCGGTGCGGGATTGACCGACTACCTGACAAAGCCGTTGCGCAAGGCTGCGCTGATGGAAAAGCTGACGCTCTATTGTCCGCAGCTTCAACTGGCTTCGTAGGGCCGCACAAAAACCGGCTTGTCCGGCTCTGACAGGTCGTCGCGATAGGCATAGCCGCCAAGATCAAACTCCCTGATCGCGTCGGGATCGGTCAGACGATTCTGGACAATGAACCGCGCCATAGCGCCACGCGCCTTCTTGGCGAAAAAGCTGACGATCTTCGGCCCCTTTCCGGTGCCCTTGTCCTCCATGAACGCTGGCGTGACGATCCGCAGGCCCAGCGCCTTTGGCGGCACTGCGCCAAAATATTCCTGGCTGGCGCAATTAACCAGCGCGTCGGTGTCCAATGCCTCCGCCTCGCGCCTCAGTTCCTTGGAAATCTGGTCGCGCCAGTACTCGTAAAGATTGCCGCCGCGCCGGGTTTTCAGGCGGCTCCCCATCTCAAGGCGGTAGGGCTGTATCCCGTCCAGCGGACGCAATATGCCATACAGGCCCGACAGGATGCGCAGATGATCCTGCGCCCAGCGCATTTCATTATCATCCAGCGTGCCGGCCTCCAGCCCCTGATAGGTGTCACCCGCAAACGCCAGCGCAGCCGGGCGCAGATCGGCATTGTTCGGTGCATCGTCATAGTCACGAAATCGGTCGCGATTTAACTTCGCAAGGTCGTCGCTCAGATCCATCAGAGATTTCAGATTGCCCAGGGTCAGGTTGCGCGCCGTCTTGGCAAGACGGTTCGCGTCGTCCTGAAACACCGGCTCCGTCATGGTCACATCACGTTCCGACCAGTCGAGCCGTTTGGCCGGGGATATCACGACGAGCATGGCAGCACCTTTCCTGTTGAGCAGTGGCGAACGATCTAGTCCGGACTGTGCAGAACGTCCAGAAATGCCCCGGCAAAACGGTCTGCGCGACGGTCACCGATAATTCGCGCCACGCCTGTCGCATCGCGCGGTTTGGTCTGGGCCAGCTTGGCGAGTTGACCGGCATCACAAGACATCGGCTTCAATGTCCCGCACGGCCCCCGCGTCAGGTTGGCCTGTGCATTCAGGAGCGCATCGTAAACGCCACCGGCAGTGCCACTGGCCAGCTTGCGCCGCGCCGGGTGATCCTGCGGCACGTCACCGGCGATCACCGTCAGAAAAGCCTGTCCGTAGCGTTCGAGCTTTTTCGCGCCGACTCCGCTGATCCGCGCCATTTGATCCAATGTCTTTGGTCGACTCTCGGCCATCTCGATCAGGGTCTTGTCGGGGAAGATGACATAGGCAGGCACGGATTGTTCCTCGGCCAGCGCGCGCCGCTTGGCCTTGAGCGCCGACATTAACGGCGCGTCTTCATCACTGACCAGCGCACGCACTTTGGGGCGACGCTCGCTGGCGGCCTCGATGCTGTCACGGCGCAGTGAAATCTCGGCCTCTCCGCGCAGGATCGGGCGGGCGGCTTCGGTCATGACAAGCGCACCGTGGCGTTCGGCATCCGGGCGCATCAGATCGAACCCCATCATCTGACGGAACACTGCCTGCCATTCACCGCGTTTGAGATCGTTGCCAACGCCGAACGTCGGCAAATTATCATGGCTGCGCGCAAGCACCTTTTCGGTTTTCGTGCCCAGCAGAATGTCGATCAGATGCCCGGCGCCGAAACTTTCGCCGGTGCGAAGTGCGGCGGACAGTGCCTTGCGCACCGCTTCGGTGCCGTCGAACACCTTGGCGGGCGTGTCACAGAGATCGCAATTGCCGCAGGTGGATTCGGATTCTCCGAAATAGGTCAGCAACGTCTTGCGGCGACATTCCTGCGCCTCGGCCAGACCCAGCAATGCGTTCAGCCGCCCGTGATCGGCATGGCGGCGTTCGGGCGGTGCCAGCCCTTCGTCAATCTGACTGCGGCGCAGGCGAATGTCATCCGCGCCATAGAGCGTCAGCGTTTCAGCAGGCGCACCATCACGCCCGGCGCGGCCGATCTCCTGGTAATACGCCTCAATGGATTTGGGCAGATCGGCATGGGCCACCCAACGGATATCGGGCTTGTCGACCCCCATGCCAAAGGCAACCGTGGCGACCACGATCAACCCGTCCTCGGTGGCAAAACGCGCCTCGACCGAACGACGGGCGTCCGGGTCCATGCCGCCGTGATAGAAACAGGCAGAATGGCCCTCGGCATTCAACGCTTGCGCCAGGGTTTCGGTCTTTGCGCGGGTGCCACAATAGACGATGCCGGATTGGCCTTTGCGCGCGGCGGCGAATTGCATGATCTGCTGGCGCGGCTTGTTCTTGGGCGCGAACATCAGATGGATGTTGGGCCGGTCAAAGCCGCGCAGGAAAGCGCGCGGCGGTTGACCATCGAACAGGCGATTGACGATCTCTTCCTGCGTTTCCGCATCGGCCGTGGCGGTGAAAGCGGCCAGAGGCACATCGAGGGCACGGCGCAATTCGCCGATGCGCAGATAATCGGGGCGGAAATCATGGCCCCACTGGCTGACGCAATGTGCCTCGTCCACGGCGATCAGTGACACACCAGCCTGCTGAAGCATTCGTTGCGCACCGCCAGAGGCAAGACGTTCAGGGGCGAGGTAGAGCAGCTTCAGCGTGCCGGAATGAAGCATCTCCCAGACGCCATCATTCTCTTCCTCGGTGTTTGTCGAGGTGAGCGCGCCAGCGGCCACCCCCGCCTCGCGAAGCCCGCGCACTTGGTCGCGCATCAAGGCGATCAGCGGAGAGATGACAACCGTGACACCATGCCGAACCAGCGCCGGCAATTGGAAACAAAGCGACTTACCCCCGCCCGTCGGCATGATCGCAAGCACGTTTTCGCCCTGCGCAACGGCCTCTACGATTTCGGCCTGACCGGGGCGAAAGCTGTCGAATCCAAAGACATCCCGCAGAATGATATCTGCGTCGGGCATATCGCGCGGCATGGGAGACCTGTCAGGTTTTTTACTATATCTGCTCTGTTTCTGACAGTCTCATACTAAGGATGTGTGAACAAGCCTTGGTTCGCTCAGAAACTATAGAAGAACCCGGCGTTGTTTTGCAGCACGATGCGCAAGATGTAGATCGCGATCAGGGCCACCAGCGGGGCCAGATCGACACCCGACATCGGCGGAATGATGCGGCGCAAGCGGGAGTACATCGGCTCAAGGATACGGTTCAGCGCGTCCCAAATCTGCGCCACCAGCGGCTGGCGCAGGTTGAGCACCTGAAAGTTGATCAGCCAGCTCATGATGACATGCGCGATGATGAAGAACCACACGATGTCCAAAAGCAGCATGAGGATTTGAAACAACGATTGCATCGGGTGATCTTTCCTTGGGTTTTGGCTGGCCAACAGGTAGGGGCAAGCGGCGCGAAGGACAAGAGCCGGTTGCCGCAGCGTCGCGGTTGACGCGACCTGTGACAAGGTCACCCTAGCGCGCGACAGGAGAGTGCCGATGTATCCTTTTATCCGCATGGCGCACGGCCTATGGCGTGCCCGCAAGACCCCGAAACTGGGCGCGACTGAAACCTACGTTTCGCAGCATCGCTGCTGGCCGTGGGATATCGACATGTGGATGGAATTGAACAACGGGCGCACCCTGACGCTCTATGATCTGGGGCGGATTCCGCTGGCCAAGGCGACGGGGCTGCTGGCCGCCGGACGGCGCGAGGGATGGGGGCTGACGATGGCCGGTGTCGTCGTCCGCTACCGCCGCCGCGTGCGCGCGTTCGAGAGGTTCGAGATGCGCAGCCGTCTTTTGTGCTGGGACGCGCGGTTCATGTATATCGAGCAATCCATGTGGAAGATGAACGGTGAATGCGCCAACCATGCCGTGTATCGGTCTGCCGTGACTGACAAGAACGGCATTGTCGCGACCGACCGTGTGATCGACGCGTTGGGGCTGGCGGAAACCCCTTCGCCCACGATGCCCGATTGGGTCGCGCATTGGCTTGAGGCGGAAGACAAACGCCCCTGGCCGCCGATGCAGGACACCTGACAGGTTGCCAGCGCCGCGCTTTCCCGCTCATAAGGCGAAAAGAGGATCGGGCATGGCAGACGGCACATTGCGCAAGCGCATCTGGGGATGGTTCTTTTTCGACTGGGCCAGCCAACCCTATAACACTCTGCTGATCACCTTCATCTTCGCACCTTACGTCAAGGAACTGATGGGCGACGGCAGCGCGGCGCAATCGGCCTGGGGCTTCGGCATTGGCGCGGCGGGGTTAGTGATTGCGCTGCTTGCACCCGTTTTGGGCGCATTGGCCGATACTGGCGGCAACCGGATGCGCTGGATCTGGCTGTTTTCGGGAATGTATGTTGTCGGTGCGGCAGGCCTTTGGTTTGCGGTGCCCGGCGATTTCAGCCTGATTGCGATCCTGACGTTCTTTGCCATCGGCATGATCGGAATGGAGTTTGCGACAACGTTCACCAACTCCATGCTACCCGACCTTGGCCCACCCGAAGAGATCGGGCGCATTTCCGGCAATGGCTGGGCGTTCGGCTATCTGGGCGGGCTTGTCGCGCTGGTCATCATGCTGGCCTTCTTTGCCGACAATGCCGACACCGGGCTTACCTTGATCGGGCTTGAGCCCGCCTTTGGGCTCGACCCGGCGATGCGAGAAGGCACGCGGTTTGTCGGGCCTCTGACGGCGATCTGGTTCGTGGTGTTCATGGTGCCGTTCTTTGCCTGGGTGCGCGATCCCAAGTCGCATAAAGCACCCAAAGGCGCTGTAAAGCGCGCGTTACGAGAATTGCGCGCAACGATCATTCGGCTGCCGCAGGAGCGATCGTTGTTTGCCTATCTTGCGTCTGCAATGTTCTACCGCGACGCTTTGAACGGAATGTATGCATTCGGCGGAATCTATGCAGCAGGTGTTCTGGACTGGAGCGTTCAGAATGTCGGCATTTTCGGCATCGTCGCGATCATCGCGGGCGCGTTTGCCGCATGGATGGGTGGCAAGGCAGATGCGCGCTTTGGGCCAAAGCGGGTCATCGTGACGGCCATTCTGGTGCTGACCGCCGTCGCGATTTCCATCGTGCTGATTTCGCGCGATGCGATGTTCGGAGTTCCGTTGGAGCAGGACTCCGCCCTGCCCGACATCGCGTTTTACATCAACGGCGCACTGATCGGCGCGGCAGGGGGCGTGCTGCAAGCGGCCAGCCGCACGATGATGGTGCGGCAAGCCAACCCGGACCGCATGACCGAGGCCTTCGGCCTGTACGCGCTGGCTGGCAAAGCGACCAGTTTCCTCGCGCCGTTGCTGATCGGTATCGTCACGTACATGAGCGGATCACAGCAATTGGGGGTCAGTCCGGTGATAGGGCTTTTCCTGATCGGGCTTGTGTTGTTAGTCTGGGTAAAACCAAACGGGCATCGGGCAGTGACATGAAACGGTTTACGCTTCTTTTAGGACTGGCATTATTTCTGACGGCGTGTGGTAGTGATAGCCCGCCGCGCAAGACCGAAGCGGCGGCATCCCCCGCCCGCGTCAGCGGCGTATTGAGCACACGCGAGGCCAAGCAGCTGTTCGGCAAGATGAGCACCGGATCGCAGCAATCGTCTGCGGCGTTCGGTGGGTATTCCAAGGGCTGTGCCGCCGGTGCCGTGCAATTGCCGGAAACCGGGCCGACCTGGCAGGCCATGCGCCTGTCGCGCAACCGCAATTGGGCATTGCCGATAACGGTGGATTTCGTACAGGATCTGTCGCGCGTCGCGGCGCGCGAGCCGGGTTGGGGCGGGCTTTATGTCGGCGACATGAGCCAGCCGCGCGGCGGGCCGATGCTGACCGGACATGCGAGCCACCAGATCGGTCTTGATGCAGACATCTGGATGCGCCCGCCGGATCGCTTGAACCTGTCGCGGACCGAGCGCGAAAACATCTCGTCAATCTCGATGCGCCGTTCCAACGGGGCTTTTACCAACGATAAGTGGACGAGATCTCACCACAGTATCCTCAAGGCAGCGGCCAGCGATCCGCGTGTTGCACGCATCTTTGTCTTTCCCGGCGCCAAGGTCGCCATGTGCAATGCCGAAAAGGGCGATCGCACGTACCTGCGCAAGATCCGGCCTTGGTATGGGCATCATTATCATTTCCATGTGCGCCTGAACTGCCCGAAGGGTATGCGCGGGTGCGAGGATCAGGCAGCTCCGCCCGCCGGGGATGGCTGTGCGGACGCCCAGCAATGGGTGAACAACATTCTCAACCCGCCACCGCCCGACCCCAACGCGCCGCCGCCGCGCAAGCGCCGGGAACTCACGGTTGCGGATCTGCCGGCGCAATGCGCCACTGTCCTGACGTCGAACTGAGTTGACGATGAAGCACGCTCCGCTTTGACTGAAAATCGCACGCAGGCGCAGTTTCTGTCGTCATACGACTGGACGGAAAACGACAGGAGCTTCGGCGGCTATTCGGGGATCACACTGTCTCCGGATGGCACACGTTTCAAGTTGCTGAGCGACCGCGCGCATCTTCTCGAAGGGACAATTACCCGGCACCAAGACCGCATCATCGGCATTCGCAGCTCTGCGCCCATACCGCTCAATACTGATTTCGCAGTCGATGGCGTCGACGTGTGGGACACGGAAGGAATGGCGCATGATGCTCTTGGGCAGCTGTATATTTCGCTCGAAACCGACAATATCATTCTGCGGCGCGATCTGGACGGGACATGGTCGAAATTGCCGCCCTTCCCCGAGATCGTGTCGCTGCCGCGCAACAAGGGATTGGAAGCGCTGGCCGTATCAGGAAACGGAGCCGTCTTCGCGATCCCTGAATCCTCGGGCAACTTGCACACGCCGTTCCCGGTCTACCGCTACCGCGACAGCGGCGCATGGGACATTCCGGTTCGCCTGACACGAAGCGACGGGTTCTTGCCGGTGGGGGCCGATTTTGGCCCGGACGGCTTGCTGTACGTTCTGGAGCGTCATTTCGGAGGGTTCGGCTTTTCCAGTCGTGTGCGCCGGATCGATGCGGATGGGGCGTCGTTGCAGACGGGCGAGATCGTTTTAACGACAAAAATCCGCCAGCACGACAATCTGGAAGGGCTTGCGGTTTGGCAAACGGACACGGGCGATCTGCGTCTGACAATGGTGTCGGATGACAATTTCCAGTTTTTCCAAAAGACCGAGATCGTCGAATACGCTTTGAGCAAATAGCTTGAACCTCTGCTCGAGCCGCTATACTCACCGCGCCATTCCCGCCGGTTGGGAATCAAGTCCCCGCTACCTTGGCAAAACGGGAGTCACACATGACCCGCGCACATATTCCCGGCATCCTCGCGATGGCCGTTATCGTGTTGGCCTCCAACATTCTGGTGCAGTTCCTGTTCGGAAACTGGCTGACATGGGGGGCGTTTACCTATCCGTTCGCGTTCCTTGTCACAGATCTGATGAACCGCCTCTACGGCCCCAGTGCCGCGCGGCAGGTGGTTTTCACCGGCTTTGTGGTCGGTGTTTTCTGCTCCCTGGCTGGCACGCAAGTCCAAGGCGAATTCGGACCGTTGGTGACGATCCGCATCGCTCTGGCATCCGGCGTCGCCTTTCTGAGCGCTCAGCTTCTTGACGTCGCGATCTTTGACCGGCTTAGACGGGGCGCATGGTGGCGCGCGCCACTGGCATCGACACTGGTCGGTGCATCGCTTGATACTGCGCTGTTCTTTTCCATCGCGTTTTCCGGCACGCTGGTCTTTCTTGATCCGGCCAATGACGTGTCCTGGGCCGGCGAACTGACACCGGTTCTGGGAGCGGGGCCGCTCATGCCCCTATGGGTATCTCTGGCGGTCGCCGACTGGCTGGTAAAGCTCTCGCTCGCGCTGATTGCATTAATCCCTTTTCGGCTCATGGTGTTGCGTTTTCGCAAGAACGCGCCGTCGGGTTAAGAAAACATTTGCAATAAATCCAAAGCATGCCACCTTGAAGATGCTTTATTTTAACAGCTGAAAGGAGGTGTCCAGTGTCGAGAGAGGTATTGGAGAGAGGTGTCGGAACAGTTCGCGAGGTGCGCATCTAGGGCAGCCCCTGATGACGACCCGAACGAATTGGTGAGGACCTAACCGGCCCCGCCTCCGTAAGTCTCGAAGGGCCACCTTTTCGGTGGCCCTTTTTGCGTCCCGCGATTGGCGATAGGTGTTGACCATATGCTGAAAATTACCGACGCCATCATCATTGAGGACTGGGAACTGACGGAACAGTTCATCCGCGCGTCCGGCCCCGGCGGGCAGAACGTCAACAAGGTGGCAACTGCGGTTGAATTGCGCTTCGAAGCGGAGCGCTCGCCCAACCTGCCCGGCCCAGTCAAAAACCGGCTGCGCCGGATCGCCGGTCGGAAATGGACCAAAGAAGGCGCGCTTGTCGTGCAGGTTGATGAGACACGCTCGCAAGCCCGCAACCGGGATATCGCGCGTGACCGGCTGAAAGAGATGATCGTCGCGGCGTTGAAACCGCCCAAGCGGCGGGTGGCGACAAAGCCGACCTACGGATCCAAGAAACGGCGGTTGAAGGCCAAGAAAGTGCGCGGCGAGGTGAAATCACTGCGCGGCAAGGTCGATCCAGAAGAATGATGCCTCCGGTTTCGGGTTGGCATTGCCAATCAGACAGAAGCGAGGGGCCAGCCCCTCGCGCTCCCCGAGGTATTTTGAGCCCAAAGAAGACACAAGGATCAAAAGCGGTCGAGAAGCCGTTCGAGATATTCGAGTTCTTCGGCAGGGCGTTCTCCTTCACCGGAGCGGCGGCGGATTTCGTCCAGCAGTTCGCGCGCGCGCCGATAGACATCTTCGCCTTGCAACAGGTTTTCATCGGATCCGATCTGGCCGTCCGAGCCCACGCTGCGGCCAAGCGGGTCGCGCTGCCGTCCCGGATCGGCTCCTTCTGCCACTCCTTGCTGGCTCTGGCCCTGCTGTTGTTGCGCTATCGCATCGCCGAGGTTGCGCATGCCTTCGCGCAGGGCTTCCATCGCTTCGGACTGGTTGTCGATCGCCCCGGCCAGATCGTTTTCGCGCAATGCCTGTTCTGCGCCTTCCATAGCGCCTTCCGCACGCTCCAGCGCTTCGCGGGCCGCATCGCCGGCTTCGGTTCCCGCACCCGGCAAGGATCGTGACTGGCGGTTCAGTTCCTGTCGCAGTGCATTCTGGCGGTCGGCAAGGCTCTCTTCGAGGCTCTGCCCGTCACCGTTCTGGCCTTGTTCGCCTTGTCCGGGCTGTTGACCCTGCCCCTGCTGGCCTGGCTGCCCCTGCTGGCCCTGTCCTTGCTGACCCGGCTGTTGGCCCTGTTGTCCGGGTTGTTGTTGACCGTCCTGACCGGGGTTGAACTGTTCCTGCAAATCGCGGAACGCCTGATCCGACAACCCCTGCTGTTCGCGCAGCGTTTCGCCCAATCCTTCCATAGCCTGTTCGCCGGGGGATTGACCCTGTTGTCCCTGCCCTTGCGTAACCTGCATGTTTTCCATCATCTGACGCAATTGTTCGAGCGCCTCTTGCGCCTCGGCCATGCGGCCTTGTTCCATCAGTTCCTGAATGCGATCCATCATCGCCTGAAGATCGCTCTGGTTCATCTCCACCATGTTCTGATCGTTCTGCGCGCTTTGCTGATCGGGGTTGTCCTGCTGGGCCTGGCGGGACAGTTGGCGCAGATAATCGTCGGTGGCGTCGCGCATTTCCTGCATCAACTCGGCGATTTCCTCGTCCGAAGCGCCGTTGCGCATCGCCTCTGCCAGCCGGTCCTGGGCGCGTTCGAGCCGCTCAAGCGCATCTTGCAGGTCGCCCTCCTCAAGGCGCAGCGCCAAATCCCACATTGCCTCGGCAATCTCGGTCTGCTGATCATCGGTCATTTCGACACGCGACAGGGCCTCGACGCGGCGCAGAATTGCGCGGAGGCGCAGGTAATCGGTGGCCGAGCGGAAAGCGGAATCGGGATTGTATGAAACGGCGCGCAGCAGCATCGAGATGTCGGTGGCATTGTCGCGGTTCCACAACAGGGCGCGGCGCTGTTCAATGATCGCCGCGGCCATCGGATCGAAAAACCGCCGTCCGGGCAGGGTGATCACCTCTGGCTCCAAATCGCCGGTCTGCCCGGCATCGTCGGTCACGCTCATGTTCAACGTCACGGGCAGATTGGCCCAAGGGTGTTCAGAGAAATTGTCGATCAGCGTTTCGCTGAAATCGGCTCTGTCTCCGGTGATGGGCATCGGCAAGGGCACGTTGATCGGCGCGCGGGTTTCCGGCGCGATGCGTAGACCGTAACGTCGGTCAACCGAGTCGAGCGCCAGTTGAAACCGGGCGCTGCCCTCGACCACGCCGTAATCGTCACGCGCGGTGAAGGGGATTTGTGCTTCGCCTTCGTAACTGGCTTCGATCTCGTCGCTTCGCAGCACCTCGGGCGCCTGATCCGGGATAACGGCGATATCCCACGACCGACCGCCCGCGCCCTCGATTTCGAGTGTGCCGGACTGTGCGACGGAAAACTCCTGAGACGTTTGCATCATTGCGGCATTAGTGGGTTCGGCCAAGGCAGGGGTATTCGAAACTGTCTCGCGCACGCCCAGCGCGCCGACCTCACCGTAAAACCGCAAGGTGACACGGCTTCCCTCTGGCGCATCCAGCTGTGTGGCGGTGATGTCGTTGAGATAGATCGAAGGCAATCCGGTATAAGATGGCGGTTCAAGCCAGCCTTCCCATGTCGGGCCTGAGGCGAGCCCTGATACGGTTGGTCCCATCGCCGAAACCGATTGCACGCGCATGACTGACCCAAACACCAACGCCACCAACAGCGCCAAAGTGGCAACATAGCGCAGCGCATATGGATCGGCTTTCGACACGCGCAGGTTCGGCTCTACCGCTTTGGCGTCTTTCAGGCGCGCTTGCATACGCGCCTGATGCGCCGCCCAGACGGCAAGCGATGCGTCATCGTCAGCGCCGATGGCTTGATTGTCCATCGTGGCGAGAATGGGATTGCCCGGCATGGTCGCATCCAACCGAGCAAGCGCGGCAGGCCTGGACGGCCAATGGAACCGACGAATGCCCCACACCAGTGACCAGATCAGGCCAAACGCGAAAGCGGCCAATATGGCCCACACCACTTCAAGCCGAAGGATGTCGTGCAGACCGAGCATCAGAAACGCAAGCACGGCAAAAACAAGCGACCAGAGCGGCCAGAATGACCTCACGATTGCCTCTGCGCCCATGCCGAGACGTGTCAGCGCCAGCGGCCAGCGAAGGGCATCTTTTATCTGGGCAGGCAGGTCATCGCGTGCTCTCATTCCGATCTCCCGAGGCTGGGATGGCAGGATAGCGCCCTACAGCCACGGGGGAATGGTATCGCGATTTATGATTTCGTCAAAGGTGGGGCGCTTGCGAATGACGGCGAATTGATCACCCTTCGCCAGAACCTCGGGAACGAGGGGTCGTGTGTTGTATTCGCTCGCCATCACCGCGCCATAAGCGCCGGCCGACCGAAAGGCGACCAGATCGCCATCCGCAAGCGGCGGCATCATACGGTTTCGCGCGAATGTATCTCCGGATTCGCAAACGGGGCCGACGATATCATAGGGTTGCTGCTCGACGCCGGGTTCGGCCTCTTTCACAGGAACGATATCATGCCATGCATCATACATCGCCGGGCGAATAAGGTCGTTCATCGCCCCGTCCAAAATCAGAAACTGGCGATCCTCGCCCTGTTTTACATAGATGACCCGTGAGACGAGAATGCCGGCATTGCCGACAATCAACCGTCCCGGCTCGATCTCGATCTCGCAGCCGAGATGGCCAACCGTGCGCTTGATCAGAGCGCCGTATTCGGAGGGCAACGGCGGAGCCTCGTTGGAGCGCGTATAGGGAATGCCCAAGCCGCCCCCCAGATCAAGCCGCTTGATCGTATGCCCGTCAGCGCGCAATTGCTCGGTCAGATCGGCAACCTTTCGGTAGGCCAGCTCATACGGTTCCAGATCGGTCAGTTGCGAGCCGATATGAACGTCTATGCCGATCACTTCGATCCCCGGCAACGCCGCCGCTTCGGCATAAACCTCGCGGGCGCGGGCAATCGGGATTCCAAACTTGTTTTCGGACTTGCCCGTGGCGATCTTTGCATGGGTCTTGGCATCGACATCGGGATTCACCCGTACGGTGATCGGCGCGATCTTGCCCAAACTTGTCGCCACCTCCGAGATGACGCGCATCTCGGGTTCGCTTTCGACATTGAACTGCCGGATGCCGCCTTCCAGTGCAGCGCGAATCTCGGGCCGTGTCTTGCCGACGCCGGAAAAGACGATCCGGTCACCGGGAACTCCGGCGGCGCGGGCGCGGGCGTATTCGCCGCCCGACACAACATCCATCCCTGCCCCCAAATCCGCCAGCGTTTTCAGGATTGCCTGGTTGGAGGCTGCCTTCATCGCGTAGCAAACGAGATGGTCCATGCCCGCAAGCGCGTCGTCGAAAAGCTGGAAGTGCCGGGTCAGTGTGGCGGTCGAGTAAAGGTAAAACGGAGTGCCAACCGCAGCCGCAATATCCGAGACAGCTACATCCTCGGCATATAATGTGCCGTCACGATAGAGAAAATGATCCAAGGTCGCCTCCGAGAACAGACCGCGTCGCAGTAGCGTACACAAGTCCGTCGCGCCACCCCCCTGCTCTTCTCTTTTCTAATCTGCCAACCCCGCCAGAGCCACCTGCGAAGCGGCTCAGGCAATCGGGCGCGCGCGCAGGAACAGGTAAAGCGGCAAGCCGCAGCTGACGCCGATCCCGAACGTCGCCGGGATCGCGATGAGCGCAGACCAGTTTCGCCGAACCGCCACTTCAGCGATGATCCAGATCGTCAACGTGATCGCGGCAATGGTCAGATCCCAGGTCAGGCCGGTCGTCGCATCATTTACATACCATGCGTCGATCATCGCGCTCAGCGACCAGCCGTTGCCTTGAAACCATGCGATGAAATAGGCCATCGGATGGATCGCGCCCCAGACGGCCAAGGCTAGATAGAGCCAGCGCAGCGGCGTCATCAGAACGCGACTCCGGCGCTAACGGGGCCGCGGCGCAAAACAACGCCTGTCGACGTGCGCATGCCGTCCGAACCGACCGAGACCGTGGTGTTCACCGAAGGCCGGATCGGCGGGTCATCCGCGCCACAGGCTGTCAGCACCAACACACTCAATGACAATAAACCGACTTTCATCCCAAAACCCCTTTCCAGCGGGTGATCTGCTCGCGCACGCGAACCGGGGCGGTGCCGCCGAAACTTGTACGACTGGCGACGGAATTATGAACGCCCAACACCTCGAACACATCATCGGTGATGGTTTCATGAACCGATTGCATGTCTTGCAGGCTCAGGTCGGGCAAGTCGCATCCTTTCTGTTCCGCCATCGCCACCAGTGACCCTGTCACATGGTGTGCATCCCTGAAAGGTAGGTCGAGCGCACGCACGAGCCAGTCGGCAAGATCGGTGGCCGTGGAAAATCCCGCCGAAGCGGCGGCCTCCAGCGCCGGACGGTTGGCGGTCATGTCGCGCACCATGCCTTCCATCGCGGCCAGCGCCAGCATCCAGTTGTCGGCGGCGTCGAAGACCTGTTCCTTGTCCTCCTGCATGTCCTTGGAATAGGCCAGCGGCAGCCCCTTCATCACCATCATCAAAGCGACGTTCGCGCCGAAAATCCGCCCGATCTTGGCGCGGATCAGTTCGGCCGCGTCCGGATTCTTCTTCTGCGGCATGATGCTCGATCCGGTGGAAAACCGATCCGACAGGGTCACGAAACGGAACTGGGCCGAGGACCAGATCACCAACTCCTCGGCAAAGCGCGACAGGTGCATGGCGCTGATGCTGGCGGTGCTCAGAAATTCCAGCGCGAAATCGCGGTCGCTGACCGCATCAAGGCTGTTGGCCATCGGGCGGTCAAAGCCCAGCGCCTTTGCCGTCATATCGCGGTCGATTGGAAAGGACGTGCCGGCCAATGCCGCAGCGCCCAAAGGCGATTCGTTCATGCGCTTGCGGGCGTCCTGGACGCGGCCAAGATCGCGGGCGAACATCTCCACATAGGCCATCATGTGATGCCCCCATGTCACCGGTTGTGCAGTTTGCAGATGTGTGAAGCCGGGCATCACCCAATCGACCCCGGCCTCGGCCTGTGTCAGCAAAGCGCGGATCAGCGCGGTCAGGCCTGACGCGGCTGCATCAAGCTGGTCGCGCACCCAAAGGCGGAAATCGGTGGCGACCTGATCGTTGCGCGAGCGACCCGTATGCAAGCGGCCTGCCGGCTCGCCGATCACCTCTTTCAAACGCGCCTCGACATTCATGTGAATGTCTTCAAGCGCCGTCGAGAAGGCAAACTCTCCGGACTCGATCTCTGACAAAACAGTGAGCAGCCCTTCCCGCATCGCCTCGGCGTCGCTATCCTTGACGATGCCTTGCGTGGCCAACATGGCGGCGTGGGCTCTTGATCCGGCGATGTCCTGCTTTGCCATACGTTTGTCGAACCCGATAGAGGCGTTGATCGCCTCCATGATCGCGTCCGGCCCGGCGGCGAAACGGCCACCCCACATCTGGTTCGAGGATTTGTCCGACATATACTGGCCCTTCGGAGGGAAAATGAAGAAAACGTTTGCCGCCATGCTCTATACGGGCCTTGTGATGCTTGCAAATCCCGGCTTGGCCGATCTGGCCGCTGCCGAAGCATTGCGCGACGGGGATATGAAAAAGCTGACCTTCCACAGCGAAGCAAAAGATGCCGGAACATCAGAGTTCACGACCTTTGACGGTGACCCGCTTTCGCTGGCCGAGTATCAGGGGAAATGGGTGCTTTTGAATTTCTGGGCGACGTGGTGTGCGCCATGCCGCAAGGAAATGCCGATGCTGTCAGCGCTGCAAAGCGAATTCGGCGGCGATGACTTCGAGGTGGTTACCATTGCGACCGGCCGCAATCCGCCGCCTGCGATGCAATCGTTTTTCCAGGATATCGGCGTCGACAACCTGCCGCTGCACCGCGATCCCAAATCCGGACTGGGGCGGGAAATGGGCGTTTTGGGCCTGCCGATCACGGTCATTCTGAATCCTGAGGGCAAGGAAGTCGCGCGGATGCAGGGTGATGCAGATTGGGCATCGGACAATGCCCGAGAGGTGTTGCGCGCAATTCTGCAATCCGGAACGTCGGGCTAGGTTATAGGATCCGCAGGAACTTTGGCGCGGCCCCCGCCGCTGACATGGCACACAGCACTTCACCTCGGATAACGAGTCGTAGCTGCAAAGTCGCGCCCCCGCGCGTGCCGTTATCTGCCGTTAGACCAAAGCTCCTGCGCGACAGCGGTGGGTGTCCCATGCGACCGTGTTCCGCGATTCGCGGCATCCGTGAGCAAAGAGAGAGTATGGACGTGGTCGGAGACCAGACGCATGGACATCACCAGTGTTCGAGCCCCCGCCCGATGGGATAGCTTTTGTCAGAATTGTGGCGCGCCGCCAAGGGTTTTACCACTTTCACGCGATCCAAAGGCCGCCTGATGAACAATCTTGAGATACGAGCGTCACTGTGTTCAGAGCGAAGATCAATGGTGCCGCAATTGCGGCATAAACCAGCAACACGCGCTCGATCTGCCGCGACGTTCAGCGCCAGAATCACCCGCGCCGTCTGCCAGAGAATCCAAAGATCGCATCCGACCGACTGGCGGTCTGCGTAAAACCGATCAAGCCGCATCTTTTTAGGCAGGATATCTCGCCGATAGACACGCTCGACCTCGGCAGAGGTTCGCGCAGACCCAAGAACCCGCGCTTCGCGGTGAGTGTATTTGATGGTGCCCAGCCCGGTGATGCCCGGTGGTGATTTGAGTGTTTGGCTGAACAATTCCGGAAAATTTCTGACCATCAGTCTTGTCGGCGGGCGCGGGCCGACCAGGGACATATCTCCGATCAGGACATTCCACAGTTGGGGCAACTCGTCCAACCGCCACCGGCGCAAGAACCGGCCCAGCGCTGTCATCAAGTGCACCTTGCTGCCACCGGTTGGCAGACCGTCATCGACACCCCGCATGGTTCTGAGCTTCCACATCGTGAACGGTTCATCCATTGTGCGCATCCGGATCGCGCCAAAGAAAGGCGAATGTCGATCGCAAACAGCGATCAGAACGGCACAGGTTACAATAAGCGGACCACACGCCAGTAGCATCGGAAGCGCGACGCATAAATCGAGCAGGCGTTTGAGGTTTGGCGCTTTGATGTTTCGCACGTGGCATCAGGCCTCGGGTTCAGGACAAGTGCCAAGATAACCGTGCAAAGCTTAACGGGCTGTTAACTTCAAATCATGCGTAACCGATACGTCCGACGCTTTCATAGGCGACGAACCCCGCTTCCTTTGCTACCTCGCCATTATAGATATTGCGCAGATCGGCCATCGCCGGCCGCGCCATATCTTCTGCCATCCGCTTCAGATCAAGGGCGCGAAACTCGTTCCATTCGGTCAACAACACCAAAAGGTCTGCCCCCTTTACGGCTTCATACGGGTCTTCCTCCCAGTGCACTCCGGGCAGCAGTGCCTCGCCTTCGTGCTGGCCTTGCGGATCGCAGACACGCACCTTAGCGCCCCCGCCGACCAACGACGGCACGATGGTCAACGATGGTGCATCGCGCATGTCGTCCGTATTGGGCTTGAAGGTCACTCCGAGGACAGCGATGGTTTTTCCATTGAACGATCCGTCGCACAGATCCTGCAATTTGCCGATCATACGGCGCTTGATGTCCTCGTTGACCGCGATCACAGCTTCGGTGATGTACATCGGGCTCGCGTGATCCTGTCCGATACGCGCCAGCGCCTTGGTATCCTTGGGAAAACATGAACCTCCATACCCCGGACCGGCGTGCAGGAACTTGTTGCCGATGCGGTTGTCCATGCCCATTCCCTTGGACACCTGTTTGACATTCGCACCCACCTTTTCACACAACGCCGCGATCTCGTTGATAAAGGTGATCTTGGTCGCCAGGAAGGCGTTGGCGGCGTATTTGATCATCTCGGCGGATTCCAGATCGGTGGTCACGATCGGAAAATCACGCAGGTAAAGCGGGCTGTAAATGTCGGACATAACAGCCGCCGCTCGGTCGGTTTCAACGCCGACGACAACGCGATCCGGTTTCATGAAATCGTCAATCGCCGCACCTTCGCGCAGAAATTCCGGGTTCGACGCGACATCGAAGTCGAGATCCGGATTGGCGGCGGACACCACTTCTCGGACCTTGCGGTTCGTGCCCACAGGCACCGTCGATTTCGTCACGATCACGATGTAGCCCTTGGCGGCTTTTGCGATCTCTTCGGCAGCGGCCATCACATAGGTCAGATCCGCATGCCCGTCGCCCCGCCGCGTGGGCGTTCCGACCGCGATGAAAACCGCCTCCGCACCCTCGACCGCCCTGTCCAGATCCTGCGTGAATTCAAGCCGACCCGCCTCAACATTGCGGGCCATAAGGGCTTCAAGTCCGGGTTCGTAGATCGGCACCTTGCCGTCATTCAGCATGTCAATCTTGCGCTGATCCTTGTCGACGCACACGACGTTATGTCCAAAGTCCGAAAAACACACACCCGACACCAGACCGACATATCCGGTCCCAATCATCGCAATCTTCATACACTCGTCCTTTGATAATCACTTTGTTCTGCGGTTTCACGCCACAGGCGTCAACACCCCAGTCCACACGACATGAAAAAAGGGCGCCCGCGACGGGGCGCCCTTTTAAACCTTCAAGCAGCTGGACCGCTCGTTAACTCAGGATTCCGGCTCTGGCGAGACGGAAACGAGATAGGCGTAGACATCTTCTGCGCCCTTGCGCAGCTTGAACGACATCTTGGAGCGTGCGCCTTTGTCGTCCAGATACTCGGCAAGGAACTTCTTGGGGTCTTCGGCATATTTCACGAAGTTTTCCTCGTCCCAGACAAGGCCTGCTTCGCCGGCAGCGACCAGAGAGTCACCGTAGCCTTTGAAATCCTCGACCATACCGGCCTGACGCCCGATGACGTTCCAGAGGTTCGGACCCGTGCGGCCGCCTTTAACAATCTCGGTTCCGTCGTCGGACACGATCATGTGGCAGGATTTGCACTTGTTGAATTCTTTTTCGCCAGCAGCGGGATCGCCTGATCCGGCGTGGCTTTCTGCGAATGCGGCCCCGGCGAAAGACAGCGCGGTGACGGCGGTTGCAACCATAAACTTCATGTTGAACTCCTTTATCGTTCGCGTGCTTTTAGCGCACGGTCGGGTTGGAAACCAATGGAAAGGCCATTGGGTTCCGCTTCATCTTGTCGCGAATCTGGCACAGCTTGTAATTGATGTCGATCATATTCAAATCATTGGATATATAGACATATTCTGATTGCGACGTGCAATACAGGGTCAGTTTCGGGTAAAGGAATGCGCGAGAGTGCCCTGCCCTGCACGCGCCGAAGCAAGATTGGAGATCGCCTTCAAATGTCGCAGACATTCATTCCCGCCTGGCTTGATGATCGGCTTGTCCCGGTGGAGAAGCTCGACGTGCATGTAAGGGGTTTGCGGCACAAGGCGGTGTCGGTTTTCGTAATGCAGAACGACAAAATCCTGCTGCAGCGTCGTGCCCTGGAAAAGTACCACACGCCCGGGCTCTGGGCGAACACCTGTTGCACGCATCCCGAGTGGGACGAGCCAAGTCTTGACTGTGCCGAGAGGCGGTTGAGCGAAGAACTGGGTATCACGGGCATTCCGCTGGAGTACCGCAATCAGCTGGAATATCGCGCCGATGTCGGCGGTGGCTTGGTCGAACATGAGGTGGTGGATATCTTCGTGGCACATGTCGATGCGGCCCCTGCCATGAAAATCAATCCCTTGGAAGTGATGGAGACCCGCTGGGAGCGTTACGACGATCTCGAGCACGAGGTTCGCAGAGAGCCTGGCCGCTTTACGCCCTGGTTGCGCATATACCTTGAGGAGCACGCATCTCAAATCCTTGGCGACTTGGCGATTTCCCGTACGTCACCAGCGTAATACAGCCAATTTTAAACATATTAGCTCCTGTTTCTTGCCCCAGTTTATGCCTAAACCTTTAAGTGGGGCTCGAACTGGGGAGTTTGGGATGTCTGCTGCTGCTACTGCCGCCAGTGATCTGGAACGGTACATGCTGGATCTTGTCAACGAAGAACGCACGAGCCGTGGCCTGAACGCCTTGGTTCTCGACAAGGTTTTGAACGGATCGGCGGACGCACATTCCGTTTGGATGCTGGACAATAACGTGTTCAGCCACACGGGCGCTGGCAATTCCACTCCAACCGAACGCATGACAGATGCGGGTTTTGATTTTGCCGGATCGTGGCGCACGGCGGAAAACATTGCAGCGCAAAGCGAACGGGGCGATTCGGGTCTGTTCGACGATGTGTACGATCTGCATCTGGCGCTGATGAACAGTACCGGACATCGCGAGAACATTTTGACTCCCGAGCTGGAAGTCGTCGGGATCGGCATTCAAACCGGGACCTTCACCTACAGCACCGGCACCTATTTCTCGGTCATGGTGACGCAAAACTTTGCCATGACCGGCGGTAGCACAACGCCCGACATCCCTGAACAGGTGGCAGAACCGCCAGCAGTTGTGGAGACGAGCGGCGTATTGGTAGGCACATCCACCGCAGAAAACCTTGTCGGCACCGAACAGGACGACGTTTTCACAGGATCGGGCGGCAACGATATCCTGTCTGGCAATGGTGGCTTTGATACGGCCGTCTATATGAACGACGCCGAAAATTACGGCATCACGATCAGTCGCGGATCTATCGTTATCGAGGATCGCAGCGGTGCGGATGGCGTTGATACGTTGAACAGCATCGAAGCTTTGGAGTTCGCCGATAGCACGTTTGCGCTGGAGCAATTCACCAATGTCAGCACTCTGACCGACGCCGATATGCTGGCGTTCTGCGAACTGTATGTCGCCTACTTCAACCGGGCACCGGATTCCGCCGGGCTTTTGTTCTGGGGCTCCCGTCTTGCCGACGGCATGACGATGCAAGACATCGCCCGCGCCTTTTTCAACCAGCCCGAGACTCAGGCGCTTTACGATGGCGCGAATGGCAATTCTGACTTTGTAACCGCAGTATATTCCAACATTCTGGGTCGCGACCCCGACGCGGACGGCTTTGCCTATTGGGTCGACGTGCTGAATTCCGGCGCTGTCGAGCGCGCGGAATTCATTCTTGCCATGATCGACGGTGCCAAAGCGCCATCCGGCGGCGCGAGTGATGCCGATTATCTGGCAACCAAGGCCGAGATCGGTGCCTATTTCGCGGTTGTGAACGGGTTGAACAATGTCGACGTTGCGCGCAGCGCGATGCAAGGGTTCGACGGTACAGATACGTCAGTGTGCGAAGTCAAGGACATGATCGAAGCGCATGCCGATGTCGCCAATTCCGCCGAAACGTCAGAATTTACCATCAGCGTGACGGGGATGCTCGAAGACGCATTGGATTGGGCCTGATGATCGGGCAGGGCGTTTAACCGCGACCTGGTTTTCGCAGATAAACATAATATGCACCACCTCCGCCGTGACGGGTATGGGCCTCTGATACGTCGAGCACGGCTGTGTTGAGAGGCGCCATCTTGAGCCACATGGGAACTTGCCGCTTCAGCACGCCGCGCTGTCGGGGCATGGGATCGTGCGGATCTCCACGCTGGCCTTTGCCGGTGATCACCAGGACAAGTCTGAACCCGCGTGAATATCCCGTCAGGATAAACCGTGTTAGTGCCGGATGGGCCTGATCCAGCGTCATCCCATGCAAATCAATCCGCGCCTCGGGAACCAGCTTGCCCCGCCGCATCTTGCCGAATGTCTTCTTGTCCATATTCGGCTTGCGCGATGCAGGTTGCGGAGTCGTGATCTGCCCGTGCGGCAATGGCGCATTGGCCCCGATTCCGAACGCTTTCGGCAAATCCATCGGTTCGCGCTCCTGCACGCGCGGGGCCGGCGGGTCGGGTGTTTCCTTGGCGCGGCGAAGCGATCCCGGCAAGGGCGTGGTCGAATGGGCGACCTTGCGCCAAAGCTCCCGCTCCTCGGCTCTCAGTCGGCGACGGCTCATTGCAGCGCCTCGGGCAGAAAGGCATAGGCGCGCTGGATCGGCATAAGAACAACCATGCGCCCAGGATCCTTGATCTTGCCTGCTTTCCGGCCGGCTGCATCGCCTGTGCCAAAGAACACATCGGCCCGTTGTGCACCCTTGATGGCCGATCCGGTATCCTGCGCAATCATCAGACGGCTCAATGGGGTGCGCCCCTTTTTCTCGATCCAGACGGGCGCACCTAATGGGGTAAATGCGGGATCAACAGCGATCGAGCGCATCGGCGTGATCGATCGGTTCATCGCTCCGAGCGGCCCTTTGTCGGACGGGACTTGGCTGACTTCACGGAAAAAAACGTAGGATTCGTTGTGAAACAACAGCGCTTCGCCCTCTAACGGGTTGCGACGCACCCAGTTCTTGATGACATCGGCAGACACCTGATGCGCCTGGTAGACGCCGCGGCGCACGAGTTCCTTGCCGATAGAGCGATAGGTGTGACCGTTGGCTCCGCCATATCCGACGCGGATCATGCGCCCGTCGGGATAGCGCACGCGACCTGATCCCTGCACCTGAAGGAAGAAAAGCTCGACCGGATCGTCGACCCAGGCGATTTCGAAGCCGCGCCCGTCCATGACACCGCTTGTCAGAATATCCCGCCGTGTCAGCCAAGGCCGCATCTCTTCGGCTTCGGGCGGCATTTTGAATATCGGAAAGCGATAACGATCCGTGCGTATCGGGGAGCCGTTCAACTCAGGTTCGAAATATCCCGTGAACAGTGTATTGGCACCATCGGTGACCAGAACGGGGCGGAAGAACAGTTCAAAAAACTGTTTTGCGTCGGTCGCATCGAACGCGAGCGCACACAACGATGACCAATCCGGGCCGTCCAGATCTCCGCATGTGTTCTTGAAAACCGTCAGGGCAGCCGCGTGATCGTCGTTGTCCCAACCCTCCAGATCATCAAAGCCGAGGATTTTATAGGTTGGTTCCGTTTGTTCGGGCACGGCTGGTCCTGCAATCATTGCGCTCAGGAAAATGGCCGCGCCGAGCCGTCGGATCATTCGCCCGTGGCGACAAGCTGCCAATTGGGATCATCCGCACCCATGCGACGCCCAAAGGTCCAGACATCTTTCTGTCGCTTCATCTGGGTTGTCGACCCCTCGATGATTTCACCAGAGCTGTCGCGCACGGCCGATGTCATCTCACCGATGAACCTGACGGAAATTTCGGCAGTCTGCGTCTCTTCGTGGAAAGTTGCGTCTGAGAGGGTCATTTCGCGCACGCCGCTGAACTCGGCCTCGATGGTCAGACCCTGTGCCTCGCGGGCTTCGACCACTTCGGCAAAGCTCTGATAGACTTCGTCTGACAGGAACGGCTTGATCTCTGCAAGATCACCACGCTCGAACCCCATCAGGATCATCTCGTACGCACCGCGCGCACCGCCCAGAAACTCACCAACGCTGAAAGAGGGCTCCGCGCGCTTCATTCGTGCCAGGGCGTCGGCCGCGTCACTGCCCGAATCGACGTGATCAACGATATCGTGATCGGGGCCACCTTCGATAACTTCGAAGTCGCGCCGTGACGTCGGAGTTGCTTCGTTTTCGGGCAGGGACGGTTTTTCAAACCCTTCGCGCGTGCCAAGGACATTCTTCAATCGCAGGATCAAAAAAACGGCAATGCCGGCAAGCACCAAAAGCTGTATCAGCGGAGAATTCATCAGGACCTCGCCCAGATCAAAAGTGGAAACATCTTTGTTGCCTACTTATGTAGGTGTTGGGTGATGTATAGTCCACCGCACGCCCGGCGAAAGGAGTGTCTCGATATGTGGCTTTTTGTGGCTTTTTTGCTGGTCCCGCTGATCGAGATCGGTTTGTTCATCCAGATCGGCGGTTTGATCGGCCTTTGGCCCACGCTTGGGATCGTGGTCCTGACGGCGGTGATCGGCACATATTTGGTCCGCTCCCAAGGGTCTTTGGCGCTCGATAATCTGCGCGGTTCCTTTTCTCGACTGGAAGATCCGTCAGAGCCATTGGCACATGGCGCAATGATCCTCCTGGCCGGCGCTCTATTGCTCACGCCGGGATTCTTCACCGATTTTGTCGGGTTCGCGCTGTTGGCACCACCGGTGCGGGATATGGTCATCACCTATCTGCGCAAACGCATCACGGTTCAGCGTTTTGAAATGGGTCCACAGACCGATCCCCGTGCGAGCCAATCGCGCCCGAAGCCGCGCGATGTGGTCATCGAAGGCGATTTTCAGGACATTACCGACAAGAAAAAGCCGACCCATCCCAGTTCCGGCTGGACCAAGCATTGAGGACGCTGACGGCTGCTGTTAAGCATCGCTGGATTTATTGAAACGCTCGATCCGAGGGAGAGACACATGGCTGATACGCCCGAAACAGGCGCAAACGGTGCCGCAGAGCAACCTGCGCCGATCAAGATGAACGTGCTCGCACAGTTTGTGCGTGATTTGTCGTTTGAAAACATTCTGGCTCAAAAAGGTGTGCAGGGCGAAGTGCAGCCTGATGTTCAGTTGCAGGTCAATCTCGATGCCAAGAAACGCACGCCTGATCACCAATTCGAAGTGATCCTGAAAGTTCAGGTCACATCCAAAGCCAAGGAAAGCGGCGATACCCTGTTCGTGCTGGAGCTGGAATACGCCGGCGTCTTCCACGTCGAAAACGTACCGGAAGAACAGCTTCATCCGTTCCTTCTGATCGAATGCCCCCGGATGTTGTTCCCGTTTGTACGCCGCATCGTCAGCGACGTGACACGCGATGGTGGGTTTCCGCCGCTCAACCTTGAAACGATTGATTTCGTTCAACTTTATCGCACCGAACTGGCCCGCCGGGCAAGCGCGCAAAAGTCCGAGACGGCAGACGCCTGAACGTCAGGCGCGCTTCCAGAGAGCGCTTTCTCCCAGAGTTTCGACAAAGGCGGCATGTGCCGCCTTTTCGCTATCCGACAGACGGGGCGGCAACGGGGTGGGGCGCGGTTGCGGCCGCCAGTTTTGTCCGCCGTCTCTCTGCGCTGATCGGTCTTGCGACACGCTCAAAGCGAAATCCGGCTGCTTGCCGCCAATCAATTCAAGATACACTTCGGCCAAAATCTCGGAATCGAGCAATGCGCCGTGAAGCGTGCGTGCAGTGTTGTCGATGCCGAAACGGCGGCAGAGTGCATCCAACGAGGCTGGCGAGCCGGGAAATCTGCGCCGCGCAATGGCCAGCGTATCAATCGCCTGGTCAAACGGAATGGGCGCTCGTTTGACCCAAGACAGCTCGGCATTGAGAAACTTCATGTCGAAGGCCGCATTGTGGATAATCAGCTTTGCGTCAGCTATGAAATCGACGAACGCCTGCGCGATATCGACAAAAACCGGTTTGTCGCGCAGGAAATCGTCGCCCAGACCGTGAACCTCGAATGCTTCCTGCGGCATGGCGCGTTCGGGATTGATATATTGATGATACGTCCTGCCCGTTGGAACATGGTTGAACAGCTCAACCGCGCCGATTTCGACAATCCGGTCGCCCTGATCCGGCTCGAACCCTGTCGTTTCGGTATCAAGAACAATCTCACGCATTGCTTACCCGTTCCTTGATTTCCTCGATGATATCCTGAACCTGCGCTCGGGCGTGTTCAAGCGTGGTGGTGTCTATCACAAAATCCGATCGTGCGATCTTTTCCGCATTTGGCATCTGTTTGTCGCGGATCGCGAGAAATTCCTCTCGGGTCATCGTGCCACGCTCGAGGACCCGGCTTTCCTGGATTTCAGGCGATACAGAGACACAGGCAACGGCGTCCATCTCGGAATCCGACCCGGTTTCGAACATCAGGGGGATGTCGAACACAAGGATGTCAGACTTGGCGCGGTTGGCAAATTCCAAACGATCCTCGCGAACAAGAGGGTGTACGATTACCTCGATCCGGCGCAAAGCGCTCGGGTCTTTGCCGATGATCTCGCGCAGGGCCGAACGATCTACCGCGTGATCCATGACAGCGGTGGGGAAGGCCGCGCCGATAGCCGAAACGGCCGCGCCGTCCTTGCGGTAAAGGCGATGCACCGCAGCATCGGCATCCCATACCGCGCAGCCAGCATCCGCAAACATCTGCGCAGTTGTTGATTTTCCCATGCCGATTGAGCCTGTCAGCCCCAGCCGGAACGTCACCGTAACACCGCCGCGCGCACATGGTCGTCCACCACTGGACGCTTCCCAAACCAGCGCTCGAAACCGGGAACCGCCTGGTGGAGCAGCATGCCCAAACCGTCAACCACCCGGCAGCCGCGCTCCTCCGCCGTTGCCAATAGCCGTGTTCGCAAAGGGGTGTAAACCAGGTCGTTCACAATCGTCCCCGGGCGCAACCCGTCCAGTGGAATGCGCAGATCGGGTTTGCCCGCCATGCCGAGCGACGTCGAGTTGACTACCAGATCCGCGTCATCAAGCGCATTGCCGGCCTGCACCCAGTCAATCACATGAACTTTGGGTCCGAAATCCTCGCGCAGCTTTTCCGCTCTGATGCGGGTGCGATTGGTCAACATGATATGCGGAACACCCACGTCCAGAAGCGATGCAATGACCGCGCGCGCGGCGCCGCCGGCCCCCAGCACAACAGCCGGGCCGGATTTTGGCATCCAGTCAGGTATGGTCTGTCGGATATTCTCGATAAAACCGTAACCATCTGTATTATCGGCGTGAATCCGGCCATCCTTGCGAAAGATCAGAGTATTTGCTGCGCCGATCAACGTCGCGCGATCAGTGATCAAATCCGCGATTTCCATCACGGTTTCCTTGTATGGAATGGTCACATTGGCGCCGACGAACCCCAGATCGGCAAGGCGCGGCAACATCTCGGCAATCTTCTCGGGGTCGATGTCAATCGGCACATAAAACCCCTTGAGCCCATATTTACGCAGCCAATAGCCATGCACGCTGGGACTTTTGGAATGTGCGATCGGGTGACCGATCACGCCGGCCAATGGAATTTTTTGCTCACTCATCCGTCGATCCGCCCGGTCAATGAAAGGTGGTTCAGCACCTCCAATAACGGAAGTCCCAACACTGTGAAATAGTCGCCTTGAACCTGTGTGAACAAGCGCGCGCCTTCTTCTTCCAGTTTATAACCGCCGACGGACTGCTGGATACTGTGCCAGTTCCGGGTCAAGTAGTCTTCAAGGTAAGTGTCGCTAAAATCGCGCATCCGGAGACGGACGACACCGACATGACGCCATTTCGGTGCTCCGTCTTCATATAGAACCGCTGCCGACAACAAGCTGTGCGACCGATTGCGCAACATTTTCAGTTGAGTGCGGGCGTCATCTTGCGACGTCGGCTTGCCAAAGATCCGGTTTTCGAACGACAGCACTTGATCGCAGCCCAAAACCAACGCGCCGGGGCGTTTGTCCGAGATCTTGCGGGCCTTCATTTCAGCCAGAGTGTCGGCGATATCACGCGGTGAGGCTTTGTCGATTTCAAGCGCGCGGCGCACGGCATCTTCGTCGATTCGCGCTACGGCAACCTCGAACCGCAAACCGGCGTTGCGCAGCAAATCGGCGCGGATTTCAGACCCTGAAGCCAGTACAAGATCAAGATTCATGTGGACAACTCTAAGGATAAACCCGGTTTCTATCCGTGTGGTTTTTGAGGAAAAGTGCAAGCTTGAGCAAGGTGTTCCGGATTTCGCGGAATCGCGCAGGAGAAATCCGGGCCTTGTACAGGGTGTGGATTGGATATCACGAAGCTGTTAACCAAAGGTGATCGCCACGAATTATCCACCACTAAAGCAGGGTTCCACTTTCGAAAATTTAACATTTCTCTCAATAATAACAATTACTTGATCGGAATTCTAGGCTTTTGTTGTCGACTTATACACGAGGTGGGATGATTTCCTCCCGTGGAGATAAGTCGTGTACAGTTCTATAATCCACAGCCAAAGCTCGACACTACTGACATCAAAAACCTTAATTTTCTCTTTATTTATTTAAGAAGCGCGGTCGTTTGACAGTCGTGATCCGTTTGGCTAAGAGCAGCACAGTCCTGTTCTGGATGAGCACCTTCCTAAGACCTTAGCGATAAGACCGCGATGATACGCGGTCCGGGATTTTTCATGACCGATAAACTTCATCTTGCCGATTTGAAGGCAAAAAGCCCCAAAGATCTTCTGGCTGTCGCCGAGGACCTTGAGATCGAGAATGCATCGACCATGCGCAAGGGCGAGATCATGTTCCAGATCCTGCGCGAGCGTGCGGACGATGATTGGACGATCTTCGGCGATGGTGTCCTTGAGGTTCTGCAAGACGGGTTCGGCTTCCTGCGATCTCCCGAGGCGAACTACCTGCCAGGTCCTGACGACATCTACGTTTCGCCCGAGATGATCCGGAAATTCGCTTTGCGCACCGGTGACACGATTGATGGTGAAATCAAAGCGCCTGAAGACAACGAGCGCTATTTCGCACTGATGGATTGCACGCAAATCAATTTCCAGGAACCTGAACGCGCCCGCCACAAGATCGCGTTTGATAACCTGACACCGCTTTACCCCGACGAACGCCTGAAGATGGAAATCGAGGATCCCACCATCAAGGATCGCTCTGCCCGCATCATCGACCTGGTCGCACCGATCGGCAAAGGCCAACGGTCGCTGATCGTCGCTCCGCCGCGGACGGGTAAAACTGTTCTTTTGCAGAATATCGCAAACTCGATCGAGCGAAATCATCCCGAGTGCTATCTGATTGTCTTGCTGATCGACGAACGGCCCGAAGAAGTCACCGATATGCAGCGGTCGGTGAAAGGTGAAGTGATCTCGTCGACATTTGACGAACCCGCGACCCGGCACGTCGCTGTCGCCGAAATGGTGATCGAAAAAGCCAAGCGCTTGGTGGAACATAAGCGAGATGTTGTGATCCTTTTGGATTCTATCACAAGACTTGGTAGAGCGTTCAACACTGTGGTGCCATCGTCCGGAAAGGTTCTGACCGGCGGCGTCGATGCAAACGCGCTTCAGCGGCCCAAGCGATTCTTTGGTGCGGCACGCAATATCGAAGAGGGCGGATCCTTGACGATCATCGCGACCGCCTTGATCGATACGGGCAGCCGTATGGACGAGGTGATCTTTGAGGAATTCAAAGGCACCGGTAACTCTGAAATTGTGTTGGATCGCAAGGTTGCGGATAAACGCGTGTTCCCCTCGATGGACATTCTAAAGTCTGGGACACGGAAAGAGGAACTGCTGGTCGACAAGATCGACTTGCAGAAGACGTTCGTCTTGCGCCGTATTCTGAACCCGATGGGAACCACGGATGCGATCGAATTTCTGATTTCGAAGTTGAAGCAGACGAAATCGAACGCAGAGTTCTTTGATTCGATGAATACTTAAGGCCTGCAAGGGTGCAATATCATGGACACGATCTTTGCGCTCGCCACGGTGCCGGGGAAATCCGGCGTCGCCGTCATCCGGGTGTCGGGACCCGAAGCGTTTCAGAGCTGTTCTTTTTTCGGATTCGACCCTTTTGAGCCGCGCCGTACACGCGTGCGCCGGCTAAACCACGCGACCCGAGGGTTTCTGGACGAAGCTCTCGTCGTGGTATTCGAAGACGGCAAAAGCTTTACCGGAGAGCCGGTCGTCGAATATCATCTGCACGGAAGCATCGCCATCATTCAAGCTGTTCTGAGTGCTTTGGGAGATCAACCGGGATTTCGCCCTGCTCTGGCAGGAGAGTTCACCAGGCGCGCTTTATCCAATGGAAAAATCGACCTCACACAAGTCGAAGCGCTGTCAGATCTGATTGATGCAGAAACCGAGATGCAGCGCAAACAGGCTTTGGACGGGTTTTCCGGCCGCTTGCGGGATGCGGCAGAAGGTTGGCGCGCAAACCTCATACAGGCATTGTCTCTGCTTGAGGCGACGATTGACTTTGCCGACGAAGACGTTCCGGTGGACGTCTCCGAAGACGTTTTGAGCTTATTGTCGGATGTGTTGTCGACCTTGGATCGCGAAATCAAGGGTTTTGGAGTGGCCGAACGGGTTCGAACCGGATTTGAGGTCGCAATTGTCGGGCCACCGAACGCAGGGAAATCGACGCTCTTGAATGCCTTGGCGGGGCGGGACGCTGCTATTACTTCGGAGATTGCAGGTACGACGCGTGACGTGATCGAAGTTCGGATGGATCTTGACGGGTTGCCAGTCACATTCCTTGATACCGCCGGGCTCCGTAAGACTGAGGATGAGGTCGAATCCATCGGGATCCAACGTGCCGTCGATCGCGCAGAGTCGGCGGATCTTCGGATTTTTCTGAAGGGGTCAGGGCCCTTTACCCACATTGTACCGAAGGACTTTGACATCGTGGTGCAGGGTAAATCCGATCTTCTAGAGAGCGGCGAAGGCGTCTCAGGCCTTACTGGGAAAGGAATCGAGCGCCTTGTTGTCAACGTGAAGCGTGAATTGGTATCGCGCCTATCGGGTGCGGGGCTGGTTTCGCATGAGCGGCAGAAAGTAGCCTTGGCAGAATCGCACTCTTATCTCTCGTCTTCTCTCGTGTTTGTATCCCGTGGTCCTGAACGCTATGATCTGGCATCAGAGGAACTGCGCGCCGCAATCTTCTCCTTGGAAAGACTTGTTGGACGGGTGGATGTGGAAGATGTGTTGGACAGGATATTTTCGAGTTTCTGCATCGGTAAGTGAGGAGTGTTTCACGTGAAACAATACGACTTCGACGTCATCGTTGTAGGAGGCGGACATGCGGGTTGTGAAGCCGCAGCGGCGTCCGCGCGCCTGGGCGCCAAGACTGCGCTTGTCACGCTAAACAAGGCCGGAATAGGTGTGATGTCATGCAATCCGGCGATTGGCGGTTTGGGCAAGGGGCACCTTGTTCGTGAAATTGATGCCTTTGACGGCTTGATCGGGAAGGTTGCGGATAAGGCGGGAATTCAGTTTCGTCTTCTCAATCGTCGAAAAGGCCCAGCAGTGCAGGGCCCAAGAGCGCAGGCTGACCGCCGTCTCTATCAACAAGAGATGCTCGCGAGCCTTATGAAATATGATAATATCAGTATCATAGAAGGCGAAGTGACTGATTTGATTTGCGATCAACATCGCATCGGTGGGATAGAGCTAGACCATAAAACGGAAATTACCGCTATCTCGACTGTTCTAACCACCGGGACGTTCCTGCGTGGCGTGATCCATATCGGAGACAGGAAAATCTCTGGCGGAAGAATGGGCGATCGTGCCTCTCATGGCTTGGCAACGGCATTGGAGCGCTTCAATCTTCCACTCGGTCGACTGAAGACCGGAACCCCGCCGCGCCTCGACGGCAGAACAATTGCGTGGAACGAACTTGACGAGCAGCCAGGCGACGACGTCCCGACGATGTTTTCGTTCATGTCGACGTCGCCGACAGCCCGTCAGGTTTCTTGCGCCATTACCCACACAAATGAAAAAACGCACGAGATCATTCGCGAAAATTTAAACCGATCGGCTATGTATAGTGGCCAGATTGAAGGTATCGGGCCAAGATATTGCCCGTCGATTGAAGATAAGGTTGTACGGTTTGCAGATAAACCATCACATCAGATTTTCTTGGAACCGGAGGGGCTGAATGATCATACGGTATATCCTAACGGGATATCGACCTCACTCCCGGAGGATGTTCAGCTCCAATATGTCAGGTCCATCAAGGGGCTTGAGAACGTTGACATTCTCCAGCCCGGCTATGCAATTGAATATGATTACGTAGATCCCCGCTCACTTGGTATGGATTTGTCGTTGAAGTGCTGTGAAGGCTTGTTTTTGGCCGGTCAAATCAACGGCACCACCGGTTATGAAGAAGCGGCTGCGCAGGGTCTTGTTGCGGGCTTGAATGCGGCCCGCCGAGTTCAGGGTCGCGAAGCAGTTCATTTCAGCCGAGCAGAAAGCTATATTGGCGTATTGATTGACGATCTCACGTCTCGTGGTGTCTCCGAGCCGTACCGCATGTTCACATCGCGGGCGGAGTATCGACTCTCGCTTCGCGCGGATAACGCCGATCAGCGTTTGACACCTAAAGCAATTGCACTTGGGTGCATTTCAAGTGAACGTCAACGACGGTTCGAATCCAAGTTGGCTGATTTGACTGCCGGGAAGCAGAAATTGCTAAACTTCTCTGTCACCTCCAAACAACTTTCAGATGCTGGGGTGCTGGTTGCGAAAGATGGAAGCCGTAGAAACGGGTTCGAAGCATTGGCCATGGAATGCGTGACATGGGGTGTTCTAGATCGGATGACCGACGCATTTAATGTGGTTGGATCTGAGGTTCGGGAACAATTGTCCAAGGATGCTCTGTACGCAAACTATGTGGAGCGTCAGAACAAGGATGTGGAAACGCTGCGTCGCGATGAAGCACAATTGATCCCGTCAGACTTCGTTTATGAATCGGTACACGGGTTGTCTAACGAGTTGAAGTCGAAGTTGATTTTGAACCAGCCTGGGAATGTGGCCCAAGCTTCGCGCATTGATGGGATGACTCCATCTGCGTTACTGTTGATACTCTCCAATCTTCGCGAGCAGTCTAGCACGAAGCGCTCCGCGTGATGAATGTTTCACGTGAAACAAGCGAGCGCTTAGCAATTTTTTTAGCTCTTCTAGAGAAGTGGTCGCCGAAAATTAATCTGGTTTCCGCTGATTCACTCAAACACTCTGTCGATCGGCACTTTCGTGACTCCGAACAAATCGCGCGACTTCGTTCGGTCGACGGAGATCGTTGGATTGATTTTGGATCGGGCGGGGGCTTTCCGGGCGCTGTTATTGCTATTATGAAAGCCGCGGGTGAGCCAGATACGACAGTGACGCTCGTGGAGAGCGATTTGAGGAAGGCGACGTTCCTGCGCACTGTTTCACGTGAAACAGGAGTAGGTTTCGACGTCCTCGCAGAGAGAATCGAGGCCCTGTCTCCACTCGGAGCGGACGTAATCACCGCGAGAGCGCTCGCGCCACTTTCGATACTGTTGGGGTATGCCGACCGCCATCTGTCCCAGGGCGGCACTGCCCTTTTTCCAAAAGGACGAACTTGGCGCAAAGAGGTCGCAGAGGCCGAAAAAACGTGGCGATTCACCTATCACGCGCATACAAGTGAAACTGACCCAGAAGCCGCGATCCTGGAAATTGGAGGCCTGTCTCGTGCATGATTTGTCACGCCCCGAAGGGCCCAAAATAATCGCCATCGCCAATCAAAAGGGCGGGGTCGGAAAAACGACGACGGCCATCAACTTTGCATCAGCCTTGGCTGAAATCGGTCAGAACGTTCTCGTGGTTGATCTCGATCCACAAGGCAACGCTTCGACCGGTCTCGGGATTATGCCGGAGAACCGTCGGGCAACCACGTACGACCTCTTGTTGGATGACTTTCCGCTTGCCGACATCATTTGCAAAACGCAGCAAGAGAATTTGAGCCTCGTGCCATCCACAACTGACCTCAGCTCGGCGGATATTGAGCTGATTGCAAATGAAAAACGCAGTTTTTTGCTGCACGACGCCCTGCGTCAAGCTGACATGGACCATTTCGGCTTCGACTTTGTCCTGATAGATTGCCCACCTTCGCTGAACCTTTTGACTGTGAATGCTATGGTCGCTGCGCATTCCGTCCTCGTCCCGCTCCAAAGCGAATTTTTCGCGCTGGAAGGTTTGAGTCAGTTGATGTTGACCATCCGTGAGGTTCGCCAAACGGCCAATCCTGATCTGCGCATAGAGGGCGTTGTCCTGACGATGTACGATGCGCGAAACAACTTGTCTCAATTGGTTGAGGCCGACGCGCGCGACAATCTTGGCGACTTGGTCTTCAAGACCGTCATACCCAGAAACGTCAGAGTCAGCGAAGCGCCTTCCTATGCGCTGCCCGTGTTAGAATACGATACCAACTCGAAAGGCGCGGCCGCATACCGCGCGTTGGCGCGCGAATTTCTTGAAAATCTCAAAACCAAAACGGCAGCTTAGGGGTCGATCATGTCCGAAAGAAAAGAACAGAGGCGCGGTTTGGGGCGTGGATTGTCCGCATTGATGGCGGATATTGAACCGAACTCCCAGGGCGCGGACACAGAGGCAGCTCGTCCCGCTCGCACGCTTCCGATTGAGCATCTGGTACCAAATCCCGATCAGCCCAGACGTCACTTTGATGCCGACTCGCTGGAGGATCTCACGAATTCCATTCGCAGCAAGGGTGTGATCCAACCTCTGATTGTACGGCCAAGCCCGAATTCGAATACGACATTTGAAATCGTAGCCGGCGAGCGGCGCTGGAGAGCGGCGCAGGCTGCTGGACTGCACGAACTTCCAGTGGTTTTGCGCGACCTTTCGGATGAAGATGTGCTAGAAATTGCAATCATCGAAAACATCCAGCGTGCGGACCTCAATGCAATCGAAGAGGCCGCGGGATACGAACAACTGATGTCACGGTTCGGCCATACGCAAGAAAAACTGGCGCAAGCACTTGGCAAAAGCCGCAGTCACATCGCAAACCTGTTGCGATTGCTGAACCTCCCGGACGCTGTGAAGACGATGGTTCAGGATGGCAAGTTGTCCGCAGGTCACGCGCGGGCCTTGGTCACCGCGCCGAATGCAGAAACGCTTGCGAGTGATATTGTCCGGCGCGGTTTGTCCGTGCGCGAAACCGAAAAGTTGGTCAAATCGGCGCTCAACCCTGAGAAAGAAACCGTTCGTAAAGAAACAACCAAGTCGCACCAAGACGAAAAGGACGCCGACACAAAAGCACTGGAAGCGGATCTGTCAGCCGCGCTCGGCATGAAGGTTGCGATCAATCACGACCCCGGCAAGGAGTCGGGTTCGCTGACCGTGAGTTACGACACGCTCGAAGATTTGGATGCCTTGTGTATGGTCTTAAGCGCAACTGGTTGAATCACGCTCTCGCACATTGCGAAATCAAATAGTTCAAGAGGGGTCGGCCCTGGTGGGTCGCGCCAATTCGGTCGCCGCTTTGCCAGATATAGCCATCCTCGACAAGTTGGCGTAGGCGAGCGTGATCAAGAATCGAGGCTACGTCGTCTATATATAGTCCTTCGCTAAGGCGTAGACCCATAATAAGGCGTTCTTCCGCCACATCTATGGGTGAGAGCGGATTCATACACTTGATTGCAGACCCCGAGGCTTCCTGCCTTAGCCATGCTTCGGGCTGTTTCCAACTTTCGGTGGCCCATCGCTGGTCCTTCAATGTCAATCGACCGTGTGCGCCCGGCCCAATTCCGGCATAGTCCCCGCCGCGCCAGTACAGTAAATTGTGTTTGGACTCCGCCCCTGCGCGAGCGTGGTTGGAAACTTCATAGGCAGGCATTCCCGCCGCGCTACACAGCTCCTGGGTCAACTCATAAAGATCTGCCCCGAGATCGTCGTTGGGCAGGCCTTTCAAGCCGCCACGCTGCGCGCGATCCCAGAAGGGCGTGCCTTCTTCTAGTGTGAGCTGGTAGAGCGACAGGTGATCGACCGCGAGATCCAACGCCCTTGAAAGTTCCGCGCGCCATTGATCCAGAGTTTGATCCTGTCGGGCATAAATTAGATCAAAGCTCACGCGGTCAAAGAACATCTTGGCGGTTTCGAACGCGGATAGCGCTTCTTGGACGGTGTGCAGACGTCCCAATCTGGCAAGGTCTTCGCCTTCGAGAGCTTGAACGCCGAGCGACACGCGATTGACACCTCGTTCAGCGTAGCCTTCGAATCTGTGCGCCTCTACCGAGGTGGGATTCGCCTCCAACGTGATTTCAACGTCATTGGCAAAACTCCACACATCACGCGCAGCGGACAGGACCGTGCCAACGGTTTCCGGCTCCATCAGGCTGGGCGTACCGCCGCCGAAGAAAACGGATGACACAACGCGTGGGCCGGTCTGCTCGCCGGTTCGTCTGATCTCGGACGCAAGCGCCTCGGACCACTTTTCTTGATCGACCGCCGATCTGACATGGCTGTTAAAGTCGCAATAGGGGCATTTCGCGGCGCAGAAAGGCCAGTGCACATAAAGGCCAAAGCCGCGGTCTTGCCAAAGCTCAGGCAAAGCAGCCCGCAACGAGCTTTTTAAACGCATCGGCGCGGTGGCTGATACGGTTCTTTTCCCAGCGGTCCATTTCACCGAACGTGAGATCATATCCGTCGGGCTGAAACACCGGATCGTAGCCATGCCCTTGATCCCCTCGGCCGGGCCACACCAGTTGACCGTCCATAGTGCCGGGGAACACTTCGTCATGCCCGTCAGGCCATGCCAGCACAAGCGTGCAGCAGAACCGCCCGGTCCAGGGCGGCGGCGCTCCGGTTTCACGGATGGCATTGTTGGCGCGCTCCATCGCCATTTGAAAGTCCCGGCCAGTTTCGGTCTCTGCCCAATCGGCAGTATGAACCCCCGGCGCTCCGTCCAAGGCGTCGATCTCCAAGCCGCTATCGTCCGACAGGGCAGGGAGACCGGTTGCTTTTGCGGCGGCGTGAGCCTTGATGCGCGCATTCTCCAGGAAGGTCGTGCCGGTTTCGTCGGGTTCGGGAAGGTTCATCTCGGCGGCGCCAACCACCGAGACATTGTAATCTTTCAAAAGATCCGCGATCTCGTCCAGCTTACCCCGATTATGGGTTGCCACGAGAAGCCGGTTTCCTTCGAACGTTCGAGTCATTCCGCTGCCTTAATTTGCATCGCGACAAGTTCCTGCACGCCGGAATCGGCAAGATCGAGCAATGCAGTCATCTGCTCACGAGAGAAAGTAGAGCCTTCAGCGGACATTTGTACTTCGATCAGCTGGCCGTCGCCGCGCATGATGAAATTGCCGTCAACACCGGCCTCGCTGTCCTCGGGGTAGTCAAGGTCAAGCACCGCCTGACCCGCATAGATCCCACAACTCACGGCCGCGACCGGTGAAATCAGCGGGTCGGTTTTGACATCTCCGATCTTCATCAGTTTGTTGACCGCAAGCCGCAATGCGACCCAACCGCCAGTGATAGAGGCACATCTGGTGCCACCATCGGCCTGGATGACGTCGCAATCGACGGTGATCTGGCGTTCGCCCAAGGCCACGCGATCCACACCGGCGCGCAGGCTACGGCCGATCAGGCGCTGGATCTCAACGGTGCGCCCCTGTTGCTTTCCGGCAGAGCTCTCGCGACGCATCCGGCTGGTGGTTGAGCGGGGGAGCATTCCGTATTCCGCTGTCACCCAACCAAGGCCCGACCCCTTGATAAAGGGCGGCACGCGGTCTTCGATTGTGGCTGTGCACAGCACATGGGTGTCGCCCATCCGGATCATGCAAGATCCTTCGGCGTGTTTGCTTATTCCGGTTTCGATTGAAACCTCGCGCATTTGGCTTAATTTCCGTCCTGACGGTCGCATGGGCATTTCCTTTGATTTCGGTGTACCGATACAGGCAGGCTTGCGGGGTTCGCAACCCATTACAGAGTGTTGTACAAGGACGGTCGGTGCTGACGCGAGGTGAGTAAGTGAGCGACGGATCGAAACTCCTGGACGAAATGAACGATCGCTCTCGCGAGGTGTTTCGCAAGGTGGTCGAAGGATATCTGACGAGCGGAGAGCCTGTTGGCTCCCGCACGTTGACGCGCACGCTGGATGAAAAGGTTTCAGCGGCGACGATCCGCAATGTCATGCAGGACCTCGAATTTTTGGGATTGCTCAACAGTCCGCATATCAGTGCCGGGCGGGTTCCCACGCAGCTTGGATTGCGGATGTTCGTGGACGGCTTGCTTGAAGTCCGAGATCTGGATCAGGCGGATCGCCAGAAGATCGACGCAACGCTCACCAGCAACAGCCAGGATGTGAGCACCATTCTGGATCGTGTCGGATCTGCGCTGTCGGGTGTGACGCAAGGCGCATCTTTGGTTTTGACGCCCAAACACGAGGCGGCCATCAAGCATATCGAATTCGTGCATGTCGGCGGGCAACAAGCGTTGGTGGTTCTGGTGTTTTCTGACGGACACGTTGAAAACCGTCTGTTCACACCGCCGCTGGGGCAAACGCCGAGTTCCATGCGCGAAGCGGCGAATTTTCTCAATGCGCTGGTTGAAGGACGCACGCTGTCGGAATTGCGCCGTTCGATGACCGAAGAGATCGCAGCCCGCCGTCAGGAGCTTAACGCGCTTGCGGCGACACTGGTGGAACAGGGGCTGGCCATCTGGGACGACAACGGCGATACATCCGAACGTCTGATCGTGCGCGGCCGCTCAAATCTTTTGTCTCAAGACGCCCATGCCGAAGAGTTGGGCCGTATCAGAGAGCTGTTTGACGACCTGGAGCGCAAGCGGGACATTGCCGAATTTCTTGAATTGACCGAAACGGGCGAAGGTGTGCGTATTTTTATCGGTTCGGAGAACAAACTTTTCTCACTTTCGGGTTCCTCTTTGGTCGTCTCTCCATATATGAACTCGGATCGTAAAATAATCGGTGCGGTTGGAGTCATCGGGCCGACGCGTCTCAACTATGGGCGCATCGTTCCTATCGTAGACTACACCGCGCAGCTCGTCGGGAAACTTCTCGGCGATCGCAACCAAGGGTAACGAGATGGCGGAAACAGATCACACAAAAGATTTTCTCGATAGCCTGGCCGAGGCTGAGGCAGAAGAAAACGAAGCGCTTGAGGAAGAAATCGACGACGAAGCGGCAGAGATCGATTCGCTGCGCGCTGAGCGTGACCAGTTGAAGGATCGGTTCATGCGCGCATTGGCCGATGCCGAGAACGCGCGCAAACGGTCTGACAAGGATCGCCGCGAGGCGCAGCAATATGGTGGTTCGCGTCTGGCGCGCGACCTGCTGCCGGTTTACGACAACCTCCAGCGTGCTTTAGGCGCCATCGCCGAAGACCAGCGTGAAGCGTCCGCGGCGCTGATTGAAGGTGTAGAGCTGACGCTGCGTGAACTGCTGCACGTGTTCGGAAAGCATGGCGTTCAGGTCATCAAGCCCGAAGTCGGTGACAAGTTCGACCCTCAGCATCACGAAGCGATGTTCGAAGCGCCGTTGCCGGGAACCAAGGCTGGCGAGATCATCCAGGTCTCTGCCGAAGGCTTCATGCTCTATGATCGCTTGCTGCGGCCCGCGCAGGTAGGTGTGAGCTCGATGCCAGCGTCCTAGTTGCCGTCCTGAAGCAGCGCCTTCAGATCGTAAAGCGCCTGTAGAGCTTCAATCGGGGTCATTTGATCGGGGTGCAGATGTTTGATCTGCGCCTCGATTTCCGTTTTGGGCTCCTGTTTCGCCGGGGCAGGCGCCGCCGCCACCGCCGAGAAAAGCGGCAGATCGTCGATCAGGGCTTTCGGCGACGTGTTCTCACGTTCGCCTTTTTCCAACGCGTCGAGAACCGATCGCGCGCGGGTGATGACCGCAGCTGGCAGACCCGCAAGCTGCGCCACTTGTACGCCATAAGACCGATCTGCTGCGCCGTCGCGGACTTCGTGGAGAAATATGACGTCTCCGTCCCATTCGCGCACCGCCACGGTCGAATTTCGCACTCCGTCTAGCGTTTTCGCCAGCGCGGTCAGTTCGTGATAATGCGTCGCAAACAATGCACGCACCTTGTTCACCGATTGCAGGTGTTCCAGCGTCGCCCACGCAATGGACAACCCGTCATAGGTTGCAGTTCCACGCCCGATTTCATCAAGGATCACCAAGGCGCGATCATCAGCCTGATTGAGAATCGCTGCGGTTTCGACCATTTCGACCATGAAGGTGGAGCGCCCTCTTGCCAGATCGTCGGAGGCACCAACGCGGCTGAAGATCTGGCTGACAAGCCCGATATGCGCCGATTTCGCCGGAACATAAGCCCCGATTTGCGCCAGCAGCGCGATCAGTGCATTCTGGCGCAGATAGGTTGATTTGCCGGCCATGTTCGGACCGGTCAAAAGTGTGATCGCCGCATGATCGGTTTCGGCGCTCAGGTTGCAATCATTGGCGACGAAACTCGCGCCCCCTTGCGCCTTGAGGGCACGCTCGACAACCGGGTGCCGCCCGCCTTCAATTGAAAAGGCGCGGCTTTTGTCGACGGTGGGACAGGTCCAATCCAGATCGGCAGCAAGATCGGCCAGGGATGTGGCGAGATCGAGTTCCGCAAGTCCGGCGGAAAGCGCGTTCAAGACAGCCTGTTCGGCCAGAATTGCGTCACTTAATTCGGAATAGAGCCGCTTTTCGATGGCTATTGCTTCGGCACCGGCATTCATGATGCGTCGTTCAAGCTCAGACAGTTCAACCGTCGTAAACCTGATTTGGTTTGCAGTTGTCTGGCGGTGAATAAACGTCTCGTTCAGCGGCGCAGCCATCATCTTTTGTGCGTGTGTCGCGGTTGTTTCGATAAAATAGCCCAGAACGTTGTTATGTTTGATTTTCAGGGACGAAACTCCGGTTTGTTCCGCATATTGCGCCTGAAGACCGGCCACGATGCCGCGCCCCTCGTCGCGCAGCGTGCGGGCTTCATCAAGCTCGGCATTGTATCCCGTTGCGATGAAGCCGCCATCGCGCGCCAAGAGCGGCGGATCGGCGACCAGCGCATCGTCAAGATACGCCATCAACGCGTCGTGCCCCCGCAGCGAGGTCCGCGCCGCATCGAGGATCGCAGGCAACTCTAGTGTCTCTAAAAGGGAAGAAATGCCTTCTGCTTGAGCCAAAGTGTTTCGGATGCCCGCCATATCCCGTGGACCGCCGCGCTCCAGTCCGAGGCGTGAGAGCGCCCGGTCGACATCCGGAACACGTTTCAACCTGAAACGGACATCAGACGCCAGCGCCGGCGTGTTCGACGCCCATGTAATTGCCTCTTGTCGCTCGCGGATCACGGTGAGGTCACGCGACGGAGTGGACAGATGCCGCTCCAGCAACCGGGCGCCGCCGGCTGTCACGGTACGATCGATCACGGAAAGAAGCGATCCCGACCTGCCGCCGTTCAAGCTATGCGTCAATTCAAGATTGCGACGCGTCGCGGCGTCGATCTGCATGGCGTTGTGGATCTGTTCTTGCTGCGGCGGGCGAAGTAGCGGCAGCCGTCCCTTTTGGGTGAGGTCAAGATAGTCAACCAAAGCGCCCATCGCGGCCAGCTCCGGGCGCGTAAATCGTCCAAATGCGTCAAGTGAGGTGACATTGAACTGCTGCGTCAAACGGGCGAGCGCACCGATGGAGTCGAAACTGGATTTCCCGAGCCGGGTCGGCTCAAGTCCCAGATCATCGAGAACGGCGGCCAAAGCTTCATCGTCTCCCTCCGCGATCAGGATTTCCGCCGGCGCAAGTTGTGCCAATTCTGGGCTGACCCTTGCCAACGGCAGTGGCAGCACATGCAGCGCGCCGGTCGAGATATCGGTCCAGGCCAGCGCCCATTCGTCTCTAACACTGGCCAATGCGGCCAGAAAGTTATGTCTCCGTGCTTCGAGCAACGTGTCTTCGGTCAGCGTGCCGGGCGTCACCAACCGAACCACATCGCGCTTGACGACAGATTTGGAGCCACGTTTCTTGGCCTCGGCCGGGCTTTCCATCTGTTCGCAGACCGCAACGCGAAAGCCCTTGCGGATCAGGGTGAGCAGGTACCCTTCGGCGGCGTGTACGGGAACGCCGCACATCGGAATGTCCGAGCCGTCGTGTTTCCCCCGTTTGGTCAGCGCAATGTCCAGCGCGTCAGCCGCCGCTGCGGCGTCATCGAAGAACAATTCGTAAAAATCACCCATGCGATAGAACAACAAAGCATCTGCATACTGAGATTTTATTTCCAGATATTGCGCCATCATGGGTGTGACGGCAGATTTATTCGCGTTCACAAGCTTCCCCTCGGTGCTTTGGCGTGACATTAAGGCGACCGGTACGGGTGGAAAACCCGAATTTGACGAAAGAGGCTCCAACGCATGTCCAGACCCAAGTTCACCCGCGAAGAAGCGCTGGCGTTCCACCTCGATCCGACGCCGGGCAAATGGGAGGTTCAGGCCACCGTTCCCATGACCACACAACGCGACCTTTCGCTGGCCTATTCGCCCGGGGTCGCGGTGCCGTGCGAAGACATCGCGAAGAACCCTGAACTTGCCTATGACTACACCAACAAAGGCAATCTTGTCGCGGTCATTTCCAATGGAACGGCCGTCTTGGGCTTGGGAAACCTCGGAGCGCTCGGGTCGAAGCCGGTGATGGAAGGCAAGTCCGTGCTGTTCAAGCGGTTTGCCGATGTGAACTCGATCGACATTGAGCTTGATACGGAAGACCCGGATGCTTTTTGCAACGCCGTGCGGCTCATGGGTCCGACATTCGGCGGGATCAATCTTGAGGACATCAAGGCGCCAGAATGTTTCATTATCGAGCAGCGGCTCAAGGAAGAAATGGACATCCCGGTGTTCCATGACGATCAGCACGGCACAGCGGTGATTTGCGCCGCCGGTCTCATCAACGCGCTGCATTTGTCGGGCAAAAAGATCGAGGATGTGAAGATCGTGCTGAATGGGGCCGGTGCGGCAGGTATAGCCTGTATCGAACTGCTCAAGCAGATGGGCGCGCGGCACGACAACTGTATCGTCTGCGACACCAAGGGCGTTATTTACCAAGGCCGTACCGAAGGAATGAACCAGTGGAAATCGGCTCATGCCGTGAACACCGCCATACGTTCGCTTGAAGAGGCGATGTTGAACGCCGACGTGTTTCTCGGGGTCAGCGCCAAAGGTGCGGTGACGCAGGAGATGGTTCGCAATATGGCCGACAATCCGGTGATCTTTGCGATGGCCAACCCGGATCCCGAAATCACGCCGGAAGAGGCGCATGAGGTCCGGGTGGATGCGATCGTTGCCACCGGACGCAGCGATTATCCAAATCAGGTGAACAATGTTTTGGGCTTTCCCTATCTGTTCCGAGGCGCGCTCGACATTCATGCGCGCGCGATCAATGACGAGATGAAGATCGCCTGTGCCCAGGCGCTTGCCGAACTGGCGCGTGAGGATGTGCCAGACGAGGTTGCTCTGGCATATGGCAAGAACCTGAGCTTTGGGCGGGACTACATCATTCCCACGCCGTTTGACCCGCGATTGATCCACCGGATTCCCACAGCCGTTGCCAAGGCGGGCATGGATACCGGCGCAGCGCGGCGACCGATCATTGATCTTGAGGCTTACGAAGAGTCGCTCAAGTCGCGAATGGATCCGACAGCCAGCATCCTGCGCGGGATCAATGCGCGGGCGCGGTCGGCTCAGGCGCGTGTGATCTTCGCGGAAGGCGATGACCCACGCGTGCTGCGCGCTGCGGTCATGTATCAGCGCGCCGGTTTTGGCAAAGCGCTGGTTGTCGGGCGTGAGAGCGACGTCAAAACCAAGCTGGAGGATGCCGGTCTTGGTGACGCGGTGCGCGAAATCGAAGTGATCAACGCGGCAAACACCCAGTATCTGGAGCAATACAAAGAGTTCCTCTACGGACGATTGCAGCGCAAGGGACTTGATCGACAAGACGTTCACCGACTTGCAGCGCGCGACCGCCATGTGTTTGCGGCGCTGATGTTGCAGCAAGGGCATGGTGATGCACTGGTGACAGGCGCGACGCGCAAATCCGCGCATGTCCTTGAGCTGATCAACCACGTGTTTGACGCGGATGCGGCGCATGGCGCTGCGGGCGTTACAGCGGTCCTTTATAATGGACGGATCGTTCTGATCGCCGACACACTGGTCCACGAATGGCCAAACGAAGAGGATTTGGCCAACATCGCGGAGCGGGCGGCCGAGGTGGCGCGACTGATCGGCCTGGAGCCGAGGGTTGCCTTCGTGTCGTTCTCGACCTTCGGCTATCCGGTGTCGGAGCGTGCCGAAAAGATGTATCTGGCGCCGCGTGTGCTGGACCGTCGAGGCGTGAACTTCGAATACGAAGGCGAGATGACCGTCGACGTGGCATTGAATCCCAAAGCACAGGCGCATTATCCCTTTCAAAGGCTGACGGGTCCGGCCAACATTCTGGTGGTGCCAGCGCGTCACTCCGCCTCGATATCGGTCAAGCTGATGCAGGAAATCGCACATGCGACGGTGATCGGGCCAATTCTGGTCGGGATCGACAAGTCGATTCAGGTGTGCTCGACCACCATGACAGCGAATGACATTCTCAACATGGCGGTGCTTGCCGCGTGCAAGGGCAACTGATCGTGACGGTGTTCAATCTTGGTTCGATCAACGCCGATTTGTTTTACCAAGTGCCGCATCTGCTCGCGCCCGGTGAAACTTTGGCGGCAACGGCACATAACCGCGGGTTGGGCGGGAAGGGCGCGAACATGTCGGTCGCCATTGCCCGCGCTGCCGCCCGTGTGGTCCACATCGGCGCGGTTGGGACCGACGGGCGTTGGGCGGTGGAGCGACTGCTCGAATACGGCGTGGACACGCGTCATATTTCCGAGGTCTCCGAAGCGACTGGCCATGCGATCATCATGGTTGATCCTCAGGGCGAGAATGCCATTCTCATTCATCCCGGCGCGAACAGCACCGTGTTAGAGACGCATATCGAGGCCGTTCTGAAAGACGCAAGTGATGGCGACACGTTCCTCTTTCAGAACGAAACATCCGCACAGCGTGAAGGCGCGGCATTGGCATCTGCACGCGGGTTACGCGTTGTCTACGCTGCCGCACCGTTTGACGCGGATGCGGTGCGTGCGGTTTTGCCGATGCTCGACATGCTTGTGATGAATGCGGTCGAGGCAGAGCAGCTGAGCGCGTCGCTGAAGGTCGCGTTGCCGGATTTGCCGGTGCGCGACGTCATCGTGACGCTTGGCGGTGAAGGTTGCCGCTGGTTGAACACCGATTTAGGGACTGACACACAATTTCCAGCCATTCCCGTCGCCCCCGTCGATACCACTGGCGCAGGCGATACATTTACCGGTTTTTTGATTGCGGGTCTGGATCGCGGCTTGCCGATGGAGCAGGCGATCTCACTCGGACAACAGGCCGGCGCGATTATGGTGACGCGCCGGGGTACTGCGGATGTCATACCAGACCTTAAGGATATCGAAGACGCGCGTTTGGCTTAATGTGACACAAACGGGGCGTTATTTCCCCAAAGCTCCTTGACGCGCTCATCCCGACGGCAGCCCTCGCGATAGCGTTTGTAAGCGTCCGATTGCTTGATCGGACCGAACCGCGACAGCACCAGATTATCGCCCTTGTAGTAATCCTGATGGTAATCCTCGGCGTCGTAGAAGGTTTTCGCGTCCAGGATCGGCGTGACGATCTTTTGGCCCAGCTCGGCTTCGGCCTCGGCTTTTGCTTTCTCGGCTGCTGCGCGTTCCTCTGGGTTAGAGACGAATATGGCCGTTGCATAGCTTTCGCCGCGATCGCAGAACTGGCCGCCCGCGTCGGTCGGGTCGATCGAGCGAAAGAAAAGGTCATACAACCGCGCGCGATCAATTTCGCCGCTGTCATAGGTGATTTTGACTGCCTCGTAATGGCCTGTTCCGCCGCGTCCAACCTCTTTGTACGTCGGGTTTTCGGTTGTGCCGCCTGTATATCCGGACACCGCTTCCTTCACTCCGCGCACGCTTTCAAAATCGGATTCGACGCACCAGAAACAGCCGCCCGCAACCACGATATCGCGGGTTTCTGCGGCTTCGGCGGCAGAGGATTGCATGATACAACCTGCGATGATGGCCAGGGACAGCAAGACAGGGCGAGATTGGCGAAGTGGGCGCATAACGGTACTCCTTTGATTGATGTCACCATGCAACAGCTTTTGCGCCCAACGCAATTTGCCAATGCCCCGGTTCACTCGAAGGTGAGCGTGAGTTACCGCTTGCGTGAGACCGTCCTTGGTTTAGCGTCTGGTGTAAAAGGGGTCAGAGAGATCAATGAGACTCGCAATGTGGTCAGGGCCACGGAATCTATCCACGGCGCTGATGTATTCGTTTGCTCAACGAGACGACTTTTCGGTCGTCGACGAGCCGTTCTACGGGCCGTACCTCCGGTTGACTGGCCTCGATCACCCGATGCGCGACGAAATTCTCCAAAGCAGACAGCATGACGCGAATGCGGTGGAGCAAAGGCTGCTTGGCCCGATCCCCGGCGGCAAACCACATGTCTATCACAAGCACATGTGCCAACATATGATCGCCGGAGTTCCGCGCCAGTTCATGGCGGAGTGTGTAAACGTCTTTCTGATCCGCCACCCCGCCCGCGTCACCGCGAGTTTTGCCAAGGGTTATCCGCAGGTCACGCTGGACGATATTGGGTTCTGGCAACAGGCCGATTTATACGACGAGGCGATGGCGCTGGGCCAACATCCCATCGTCATCGACAGCGCCGACATCCGCCGCGATCCCGAAGCGATGTTGCGTGCGTTGTGTCATGCAGTCGAGCTGCAATGGGATCCGGCGATGCTGAATTGGCCCGCCGGACCCAAGGCTTATGACGGCGTTTGGGCACCGATCTGGTACAAATCACTTCACGAAACGACCGGTTTTGCCGGGCCGGAAGAGAAACTGCCCGAATTGTCGCCCCGGTTGGAGGACGTAACGCGTCGCGCCTTGCCATATTACGACAAAATGAAAGCCAATGCGTTGAAGGCTGGATGAATGCCGCCGTGACGGCTCAGCCTTTCAATCGCCGATTCCGCGCCGCGAGCAACTTCAGCCGCAATGCGTTCAGCTGGATAAAGCCCTGTGCGTCCTTCTGATCGTAGGCTCCGGCGTCTTCCTCAAAGGTCACATGCGCCTCGGAATAAAGCGAATGATCCGACCAGCGTGCAACCGTGTTCACCGAGCCCTTGTAGAGCTTCACCCGGACGGTGCCGGTGACGTGTTCCTGGCTTTTGTCGATCAGCGCTTGCAACATCTCGCGCTCGGGGCTGAACCAGAAGCCGTTGTAGATCAGTTCCGCGTAACGCGGCATGATCGAATCCTTCAGGTGACCTGCGCCGCTATCCAGCGTAATCTGCTCGATCCCGCGATGCGCTTCGAGCAGGACAGTGCCGCCCGGTGTCTCATAAATGCCGCGTGATTTCATACCGACAAAGCGGTTTTCAACAAGGTCCAGACGCCCAACACCGTGTTTTCCACCCAGTTCGTTCAGCTTGGTCAGGATCGTCGCGGGTGACATCGCCTCGCCATTGATAGCAACCGCGTCGCCCTTTTCAAAGGTGATCTCCACCATCTCCGCTGTGTCGGGCGCGTCCTCGGGATGCACCGTGCGCTGGTAGACGTAATCGGGCGCTTCCTGTGCCGGGTCTTCCAGAACCTTGCCTTCGGACGAGGTGTGCAAGAGGTTCGCATCAACCGAGAACGGCGCTTCGCCGCGCTTGTCCTTGGCGATGGGAATCTGGTTCTTTTCCGCAAAGTCGAGCAGCTTGGTGCGCGAGGACAGATCCCACTCCCGCCAAGGCGCGATCACCTTGATATCCGGGTTCAACGCATAGGCCGCGAGTTCGAAACGTACCTGATCGTTGCCCTTGCCCGTGGCGCCATGAGACACAGCATCCGCGCCGGTTTCGGCAGCGATTTCGACCAGACGTTTGGAAATCAGCGGGCGTGCGATGGAGGTGCCCAAAAGATACACACCCTCGTATGCGGCATTGGCGCGGAACATCGGAAACACGAAATCGCGGACGAATTCTTCGCGGATGTCTTCGATGTAAATATTCTCGGGTTTGATCCCCAGCATCACCGCCTTTTCGCGCGCAGGCTCGAGCTCTTCGCCCTGACCAAGATCGGCGGTAAAGGTCACAACCTCACACTCATATTCGGTTTGGAGCCACTTCAGGATGATCGAGGTATCGAGGCCACCGGAATAGGCCAGCACAACTTTTTTGGGCGCAGACATGGGTTTTCCTTTAACGGGTTTGATCGGGCGATTACTTGTTTTTGAAGACAGGGGCAAGAAGCCGCCTTTGAATAAGGCGGCGCAAGACCAAGGATAGTTATGATGCAAGGTTGGCAGATATTCCGACATTCGTTCAATCTGGTGATGACCAATCTCGATCAGGCGCTGCGCCTGTCGCTGGTGCTTTATCTCGTTCAAAGTGCGTACACGATCTACAGCTACCTCAACCCGCCGGAGTTGACGGAAGTCGAAGGTACGCAAATCCCCACGATGTCTCCGGAAACGGTGCTCCCAACCATCGTGCTTGGGCTACTGGCGGTGATCGCAAGCCTTTGGATTGCCGTCGCGTGGCACCGTTTTGCACTTATGGGCGAGCAAGTCAGAGGCTGGGTTCCGCGGTTTCACGGCTCCGAAATTCTGTCCTATCTCGGAAGGTCGATCCTGATCGGCTTCCTGATCGTGTTCGGTGTGATCATTGTATCTGTTCCCGTCGGGCTGCTGTCAGCCGGACTGCCTGCGCTGTTGGGCCTGCTCACCCTGTTTCTGGTCGGGTTCGCGGCATATCTGTTCTTCAGGCTCGGCATCATGCTGCCAGCCGCGGCGCTGGGCAACAAGCTGCGCCTTGGCGAAGCATGGGCCGCGACCAAGGGGCAAAGCGCGACCATTCTGGTTCTGGCGCTGATCGTTGTCGGCGCAAGCATCGTCATCCAGTTGCCGTCCTGGTTCAACGACGATCCGTCCTCGATCATCAACCTGGTCTATGCGCTGGTGATGAACTGGATTGCGACGATGATCGGTATTTCCGTTCTGACCACGCTCTACGGCCACTACGTCGAAGGTCGATCCATCGACTGACAGCTTGCGATCCGGCCGAGATTGCTTAGGGGTGCCATATGTGTGATTTTGCCCAATCCGTGCGTGACGCGACACAGGCAATGCGTGCCGTGTTTCCCGCAACTCCGCTTCTGCGCAACGCGCATCTGTCGGAAATCTATGACGCAGATGTGTATCTCAAGCGCGAAGACCTGTCGCCGGTGCGCAGTTACAAGCTGCGCGGCGCGTTCAATGCCATGCGCAAGCGGCCTGACGTTGATCTGTTTGTCTGTGCAAGCGCGGGCAATCACGCACAGGGCGTGGCGTTCATGTGCAAGCATTTCGGCAAGCAGGGCGTGATCTTCATGCCCGTGACCACGCCTCAACAGAAAATCCAGAAAACCGCGATGTTTGGCGGCGATAGCGTCGAAATACGTCTGACGGGTGATTATTTCGATGACACCCTTGCCTCTGCTCAGGCGTTCTGTGCCGAGGCGGGCGGGCATTTTCTGTCGCCGTTCGACGATGAGGATGTGATTGAAGGCCAGGCGAGCGTTGCTGTGGAACTGGTTGAGCAGCTGGGCAAGATGCCGGATAACCTGGTGATCCCCGTGGGCGGCGGCGGATTGTCGGCCGGCATGCTAAGTTACCTTGGCCCGCAGTGCCAGTATACCTTCGTGGAACCCGCCGGGGGCGCATGTTTGCATGCAGCCCTGGAGGCGGGCAAACCGGTGCGGCTGGAGCGTGTCAACAATTTTGCCGATGGTGCGGCTGTTGGGCAGATCGGGCAAAAAACCTTCTCCCGGCTTCAGAACGTGGGATTGGCGAATACCCTGAGGGTCTCCGAAGATCGCTTGTGCACGACGATGCTGGAAATGCTGAATGTCGAGGGCATCGTGTTGGAACCTGCCGGTGCTCTGTCGATTGATGCGTTGCAGGATTTAGGCCAGTCCATTCGCGGGCGCACCGTGGTGTGCATCACCTCGGGGGGAAATTTCGACTTCGAGCGCTTGCCGGAGGTCAAGGAACGCGCGCAAAAATTTCTCGGTTTGAAGAAGTATTTTGTCCTGCGCATGCCACAACGCCCCGGAGCGTTGAAGGATTTCCTCACCCTCTTGGGGCCCGACGATGACATCGCCCGGTTCGAGTACCTGAAAAAATCTGCGCGCAATTACGGCTCGGTCCTGATCGGGATCGAAACTCGGGACGCGGAAAACTTCGACCGTCTGTTCGGCAAGCTCGATGCCGGTGGGTTCACCTATCAGGATATCACCGACGATGATCTCCTGTCGCAGTTCATGATTTGATACCGCTTAGCACTGATTGCGCCGTCAGGCCGCAAAGCGTTGGCCATATTCCCTTTCAAACAGTGCACGCGATTCCGCGTAGAGCGATTTAAGATCTGCCAATTCGATCCCCGCGCCGTTGTTTCCGGATTCACACATCTTCGACATATCGGAAAAACCGAGGTTCAACGCCGCGCCTTTCAGAAAATGCAGCAATTCGTGCAACTGGATCGGGTCATCCACAGTGCTGTCCAGTCGCGAGAGCGTGTCTTCGACCTCCATCAGAAACAGCTCGGCAACCTCATCAAAATCGTCAACGCCGATTTCATCGCGCAATTCAGCGATACGCGTCCAGTCGATCATGAAAACCTCCTCGATTTAGGTCTCAATAAAGATAAGAGATGAAGATCTCCTGACTTTCATTATCGAACTGGTGTCAATTTTAGGCTTCATCCCTCGTTAAGACTCGATCCCTAAAACCATTGTCGGGGGCCAACGTAGGGGTTGGTAAAATGGGTATGTTACAGGACGCGCAGTTGGCGTTCCCCGAGGTGCATGGCGCCTGTCTTCAGCGTGTGCTGGTGGTTGACGACAGCCGCGCGCAGCGTCGGATTTTGACACTGATGCTCAAGCGCTGGGGGTTCGAGGTGGAAGAGGCTGAAGACGCCTACCAGGGAATGCGTCTTTGCCAGAGCTTTCAGCCGGACCTTGTTATCTCGGATTGGATGATGCCGGGCATGAGCGGTGTCGAGTTTTGTGCCGCGTTTCGCAACATGGAGCGGGAAAGCTACGGCTATTTCATCCTTCTCACGTCGAAGAGCGAAAAGGCAGCGGTCGCATCGGGGCTTGAATCGGGCGCGGATGATTTTCTGACCAAGCCGGTTCACGGGGACGAATTGCGCGCGCGCATCAGCGCTGGCGCGCGTATCCTGTCAATGGAGCGGGAGTTGAAGGCCAAAAACGGCGTCATCGCGGAAACGCTGTCAGAGTTGCAGGCCGTTCACGCCTCTATCGACAAGGATCTGCAGCGCGCGCGTGTCTTGCAACACTCACTGATGCCGACGCGAAGCGTGACCTATGGCAACAGTCGGGTCAGCGTGATGTTGCACTCGTGTGGTCATGTCGGCGGTGATCTGGCGGGCATGTGCGGGATCGAATCAGGCGATTTTGGCCTGTTCAGTCTCGATGTCTCCGGGCACGGCATCACCTCGGCAATGATTACGGCGCGTGTTGCCGGATATCTGAGTTCGGAATACCCGGATGAAAATCTGGCTCTGTGTCCGGATGGGTCTGACTATGGTTTCTTGCCCCCACAATGCGTGGCGCGCCGGTTGAACGAGAGGATGGTGGGCCAGAAAGGTGTGACCGAGTATCTGACCATGGCCTATGTGCAGGTGGCGGCGCACTCCGGACGGGTCAGCTTGGTGCAGGCCGGGCATCCGCCGCCTCTTTTGCTGCGCCGTAATGGTGAGGCGGGATTTATCGGAGATGGCGGGCTGCCCATCGGACTGATCGAGGGTGCAACATATGAAGACCACTTCGTGCGACTTTGTCCGGGTGACAGGATGCTTCTATATTCCGACGGCTTTACCGAGGCGGTTCTTGCAGATGGTACGATGCTTGAGGAGGATGGGTTACTTGAGATCGTACAATCCGTCCCCTCGCACCGTACAGGCGCTGATTTTCTCGACGCGCTGTACGATGCTCTCAAGTCGAAAACCCGGCTTGGGCGCGAATTCGATGATGATATTTCAGCCGCGCTTCTGGAATATGGCGGCGCGTAGTGCAAAGCGGCGCACAAATTCTCGATCGCCGGAATTGACCAGATGGCGCAACGCGATATCGGGTGTCATCCAAAGGGCGGTATGATCCGCTTCTGTCGGCGGGCCGTAGCACATGACAGGCAGAGCCATGTAGATCAGGCAAAGCTTTTCCGCCCAAAGATCGTATTCCGGCATAAACGTGAACCGGCGGTACGCGCCAAGCCGCTGTGGCCGGGCGATGCGCCAGCCGGTTTCCTCGTGTACTTCTCGCACCAGGGCTTGAGTTGGCGATTCGCCAGGATCGACTCCGCCACCGGGCAGTTGGTATTCCGAATTCTCTGCGGATTGGTATGTCACCAAGAGCCCGTCTTCTCCCGGAAGGATCGCGTAAGCGCCGGTGCGCAGTGTGTAAATCCGGCCAGTTTCCGGTGGTTCACCAAACCTGCGCAGCATAGCAATTCCTTTGCACCCCTTGGACCTGCCGGATCGTCGCTTATATAGTCGCGGACATGCCCACGGGCAGCAAGCAAGGAAATTCCATGTCTTTTGGATCGAAACTCGTCTGGGACGACACAGTCCTGCCATTTCAGCTTGATCGTTCGGACATCCGCGGTCGGGTGGCCCGCCTTGATGGCGTTCTGAGCGGTATCCTCAGACAGCACGATTATCCTCCGGCGGTCGAGGCGCTGGTTGCGGAAATGGCGCTTTTGACGGCGTTGATCGGTCAGACGATCAAGCTGCGCTGGAAGCTGTCGTTGCAGGTTCAGTCCAAGGGCGCAGTGCGCATGATCGCGACCGATTTCTACGCACCCGAGGCCGAAGGTGAACCTGCACGCATTCGCGCCTATGCCAGCTATGATCCCGAACGAGTGACCGACGGCCCCGCGATGGAACAGATCGGCAAAGGCTATTTCGCGGTCATGCTGGATCAGGGGTCGGGGATGGAGCCATATAAAGGCATTACCAGCCTCAGTGGAGACTCGCTGGCGCACTGTGCCGAGGCGTATTTCGCGCAATCCGAGCAATTGCCGACGCGGTTCGCTCTGAGCTTTGGCCAATCGATTGAACCGGGGGTCGCGTCGCATTGGCGCGCGGGGGGCATCATGATCCAGCATATGCCCAAAGCGTCGCCCAGTGCCGCTCGAGAAGGGTCGGGTGAGGGCGGCTTGCTGCTGCCCGACGATCTTCTGGACGAGGACGAAGGCGAAAACTGGAACCGGGTCAATCATTTGTTGGCGACGGTCGAAGAGATGGAACTGATCGGCCCGTCGCTTCCGCCCACGGACCTGCTGGTCCGCCTGTTTCACGAGGAAAACCCGCGTGTGTTCGATGCTCTACCAGTGCGTTTTGGCTGCACCTGCTCCGAAGAGCGTGTACGCCAAAGCCTGTCAATCTATTCGGCCAAGGATATCGCCACCATGACGACCGAAAATGGCCGGGTCACTGCCGACTGCCAGTTTTGCGGCGCCCATTATGACCTTGATCCGGCGACCGTGGGGTTTGAGGCCAAAGAGGTGCCTGGTGAATGACCGGGACCGACTTTGCATTGCGACACAGCGGGATGCGGGCGCATCGTCTGATTTCGATCTGAACCCGGATGTCGTGTTGCCGGCGGGACGCAAACTGCGTCCGGCCGGGGTTCTGGTGCCGGTCATGGCCGGAGTGCACGGCGCAAAGGTGTTGCTGACGGTACGATCCTCCCGGCTCAAACACCATCCAGGCCAGATCGCGTTTCCCGGTGGCAAGCAGGACGAAGGTGATGCGGACGTCATTGCCGCTGCCTTGCGCGAGGCGCGCGAGGAAGTTGGGCTGGAACCGCACAATGTGCAGGTTTTGGGTACGCTGCCCGCGCATGAAACAGTGACAGGATTTCTTGTCACGCCGGTCATTGGGTGGATCGAAAATCCATTCGACATCGTGCCGGAACCGGGTGAAGTGGCAGAGGTGTTTCAGGTGCCACTTGCCCACGTCACCGCCTCGTCATGTTTCAACGTGCAATCGCGGCGCTGGCGCGGCACGCGCCGCCATTACTACACCGTTCCGTTTGGTCCCTACTACATCTGGGGCGCAACCGCCCGAATCCTGCGTGGATTGGCCCAGCAACTGGAGGGCATATGAAGGTCTCGGGCGACTGGCTTGAAGCGGATGGCGCGCAGGCGGTCTTTGCCGCGCTGACACAGCAAGGCCACTCCGCCTTTGCCGTCGGTGGTTGCGTGCGCAATTCACTGATGGGTGTCGCGGTGACGGATGTGGACATCGCCACCAGTGCGACGCCTCAAGAGGTTCAATTCCTGGCCGAGGCCGCTGGCCTGAAATCGGTGCCAACCGGGATCGATCATGGCACGATCACGATCGTTTCGGGCGGCGTGGGATATGAAGTTACAACCTTTCGCGCAGACACCGAAACTGACGGGCGACATGCGGTTGTGCGTTTTTCGACCGACATGGCAGAAGACGCCGCGCGCCGCGATTTCACCATGAACGCGATTTACGCCGCCGCAGACGGGCGTGTTGTCGATCCGCTGGGTGGGCTCGAGGATCTCAAGGCGCGGCGCGTGCGATTTATCGGCGACGCAAATGCGCGGATCACCGAGGATTACTTGCGGATATTGCGCTTCTTTCGGTTTTCAGCGTGGTACGGCGATCCGGCGTATGGTTTTGACGCTGACGCGCTGGCCGCGATTGGGCAGAACCTTGACGGGTTGAGCGGCCTGTCGCGAGAGCGTGTCGGAGCGGAGTTGATGAAGCTTTTGACAGCACTTGACCCTGCTCCAGCGGTGGGGTCGATGGCGCAGACTGGCGTTATGCACGCGATCCTGCCCGGAGCCGACTCTCGGTTTCTTGCGCCACTTGTTCACATCGAACAAAGCCTTGGCATTCCTGCCGATCCTGTGCGTCGCCTCACCTGCCTCGGAGTGGTCGACGGAGCGGCTTTGCGCCTGTCGAGGAAGGATCAGCGCCGTCTTTCGTTGTATCAGAGCCTGATTTCGGGCACTCAAAGCGCGTCTGAACTTGGCTACCGGCGCGGTCCAGAAGTCGCGACCGACATTCTCGTGTTGCGCGCGGTCTTGTTCGAAACCGGTCTCGAACCAGAGGCGTTAAGTGCCGCACAATGCGGTTCTACTGCGACTTGCCCGGTCAAGGCTGCCGATCTGATGCCCGTTTATAGTGGCGTTGCGCTGGGCGAGAAACTGCGCGAGATTGAGGACCGCTGGATCGCGTCCGGATTTTCGCTCACCAGGTCAGATCTCCTCGACTGATCAGTTTCCATTTTTCGACCGGCTTGGCTATGGTTGCGACGGCGGGCCGATCAACACACGATTTCGCGCAAAACGCGCGTTTCAGATCAATCGCACGCCTTCTGTGAAATTTGCGCCAAAGGAGACCAAACGGTGTTTCGCTACTTTGAAAACCTCGTGGATCCTTATGTTGCTTACGACGAGAAGGACGCACCACCCGCCAAGCTGCTGCCGTTCATGCTCGACTATGCCCAGCCCTTCAAACGCGTATTTGCTCTTGCCGCGATCATGTCGGTTATCGTTGCGGGAATCGAGATCGGGTTGATCTGGGCGATGGGATGGGTTGTTGATATCCTGAACGGTGAGCCGTCTCAGGTGTGGGACGAATATGGCGGCTGGCTGATCGCGCTGGCGCTGTTCATTCTGCTGATCCGACCGGCCTTGCAGGCGCTGGATGTGTTGCTGCTGAACAATACGATCCTGCCGAACTTTGGCACGCTCATCCGGTGGCGCGCGCACAAGCACGTGCTGCGCCAATCCGTTGGCTGGTTCGAGAATGATTTTGCCGGACGTATCGCCAATCGGATCATGCAAACGCCGCCCGCTGCGGGGGAAGCGGTGTTTCAGGTGTTCGATGCGATCACTTTTTCGATTGCCTATGTCGTCGGCGCGCTGATCCTTTTGGGGCAGGCAGATGGGCGGTTGGCGCTCCCGATGCTGGGGTGGCTTGTGCTTTATGGCGCGTTGGTCGTGTGGACGATAAAGCGGGTCGGCCCGGCGTCGCAAGCCGCGTCGGACGCACGCTCTGAAGTGACGGGGCGTGTTGTCGACAGCTATACCAATATCCATTCCGTCAAGATGTTCGCCCACAACACTCAGGAACTCGACTACGCAAAGGACGCGATTGAAAACACCCGCCGGACCTTTCAGTACGAAATGCGGCTGTTCACCATCATGGATGTCGTCCTCGTGATCCTGAACGGGCTGTTGATCGTGTCTGTTGTGGGGTGGGCGTTCTGGCTCTGGATGAATGGGCAGGCCAGCGTTGGAGTCGTTGCGGCGGCGATTGCGCTGACGCTGCGTCTGAACTCCATGACCGGTTGGATCATGTGGGCGCTGACGTCGTTTTTCCGCCAGCTTGGCGTGGTCGCCGAAGGAATGCAGACGATCGCACAGCCGATCACCCTGGTGGATCATGTCGGCGCAAAGCCGTTGCAGCTTGGCAAGGGCAAGATCGAGCTTGAGGGTCTGACCCATCATTACGGGCGCACCTCCGGTGGGCTGAACGGGATTGATCTGAAAATCGAGCCGGGCCAGAAAGTAGGACTGATCGGCAGGTCGGGCGCGGGGAAGTCGACGCTCGTCAAGCTGTTGTTGCGGTTCTACGAGGCGGAGCAGGGTCGCATTCTGATTGACGGTCAGGACATCAAGCATGTCACCCAAGACAGTCTGCGGCTGGCCATCGGAATGGTGCAACAGGACAGTTCCCTGCTACACCGCTCCGTGCGCGACAACATTCTATACGGACGTCCGGATGCGACCGAGGAGGCGATCGTCGCGGCGACCCGGCAAGCGCAGGCGCACGAGTTTATCCTCGATCTCGCCGATCCTCAGGGTCGCACCGGGTATGACGCTCAGGTGGGCGAACGTGGCGTGAAACTGTCTGGCGGTCAGCGGCAGCGCGTGACATTGGCGCGGGTGATCCTCAAGGACGCGCCGATCCTGCTTCTGGACGAAGCGACCAGCGCGCTTGACTCCGAAGTCGAGGCAGCCATTCAAGACACGCTCTACGGGATGATGGAGGGCAAGACGGTGATCGCGATTGCGCACCGCTTGTCCACCATCGCGCACATGGATCGCATATTGGTCATGGACCAGGGCCGAATTGTCGAAGATGGCACCCATGACGCGCTTTTGGCGCAAGGCGGGCTATATGCGGGGTTCTGGGCCCGTCAATCTGGCGGGTTCATCGCAACCGACACTGATAGCAAAACCGAGGCTGCAGAGTGAAGCGTTTTCTCATTGATCCCTTTGCCCCGGCTGACGGGCCACCTCCGAACACGCTCGGCGCGTTCTTTGGATGGGCACTGCGCGGCTGCTGGCCGGTGCTGTGGCTCGCCAGCGCGTTGTCAATCGTTGGCGGGGTGGCCGAAGTTGCGGCGGCGATTCTGTTGGGTCAGGTGATCGACTCTGCATTGCAATCCGGGCCCGAGACCGTCTTCAGCGACGGCTCTGGGCTGCTGATCGCGTCGGCCGTGTTTTTCCTGTTCCTGCGGCCTGCCGTTTTGGGCTTAAGCGCATATTCGCAGACCGTCTTGATGCAGCCAAATATCCTGAACCTCGTGTTGTCTCGGATTCACCGCTACACGCTGGGACAGGCAGTGACGTTCTTTGACAACGACTTTGCCGGGCGGATTGCGCAGAAAGAAATGCAGACTGCGCGCGCGTTGAACGACAGCGTGATCGAGATCGTGCACACCGTATTGTTCGCGCTTGCCTCTGTCGTCGGTGCGATCCTGCTGCTTGGCACTGTCGATATCCGGATCGCCGCCGGTCTGTTGGTGTGGATGATTGCCTACGGCTTTTTGATCAGGTACTTCATGCCGCGCATCCGAAAACGCTCGAAAGCGCGCGCGTCGGCGCGTGCCATGGTGACGGGGCAGGTTGTCGATACCGTGACCAATATCAAGACGGTCAAGCTGTTTGCTCACATGGGCCATGAGGATCGCGCGGCGCTGGGCGCGATGGGCGAATATCGCAAGCGCTATCTTGAATTTGGGTACGTTTCTGTTGCGTTCCGCTTCTGGCTCATGGCGCTGGCTGGTGTCTTGCCAGTCCTTCTGATCGGCGGTGCGCTTTGGTATTGGTCGCGCGGTCTGATTTCAGCGGGCGACATCGCGGCGACGGGCGCAGTCAGCTTGCGGCTTGCACAGATGACCGGCTGGGTCAGCTTCACGTTGATGGGTCTTTACGCCAACATCGGCGAGGTTGAGGACGGAATGCGCACATTGACGCCGGCGCACACGCTCAGCGATGCGCACGATGCGAATGACATGGTTGTGCACAACGGCGAAGTGACGTTTGACAATGTCAGCTTTGCCTATGGACGCAGAACCGGAGGGATCGAGAATATCTCTCTCACGATCCATCCGGGCGAAAAACTTGCCATTGTCGGGGCGTCGGGTGCGGGCAAATCAACATTGGTCGCGCTGCTGTTGCGGCTCTACGATACCGAAAGCGGCGTCATTTCAATAGACGGTCAACCGATTGGCAACGTCACACAGGAAAGCTTGCGTCGCCAGATCGGGATGGTCACGCAGGAGACCGCGATGTTCAACCGGTCGGCCATGGACAATATCCGCTATGGCCGCCCCGATGCGACCGAGGACGAGGTGATTGCCGCCGCGCGCAAGGCCGAGGCCCATGAGTTTATTCTGGACTTGGAGGATCACCGTGGGCGCACCGGCTATAACGCTCACCTGGGCGAACGCGGTGTCAAGCTGTCTGGCGGTCAGCGGCAGCGCATCGCCTTGGCCCGCGCGATCATCAAGGACGCTCCGATCCTTGTTCTGGACGAAGCCACAAGTGCGCTGGATTCCGAGGTCGAGGCGATGATCCAATCCGCGCTTGATCGTGTGATGACCGGCAAGACAGTGCTGGCCATTGCGCACCGCCTGTCGACCATCGCCAACATGGACCGGATCGTGGTCATGGATCAGGGCCACATCGCCGAGATTGGCACGCATGACGACCTGCTCGCCAAGGGTGGACTATATGCGCGTTACTGGGACAGGCAATCTGGCGGCTTTCTCAATCTGCGCGATGCTGCGGAATAAGCCTCGACCCGGCATCTCAGCTAAGGCATTAGCCGGCGCATGACAGAACTTACCATCAAACGGCTGGGCCATTTGGGCGATGGTATCGCGGATGGGCCAGTGTTCGTGCCCGGTGCGTTGCCCGGCGAGCAGGTCACCGGCACTCTGGCCGGTGATCACTTGCGAGACGTCAGAATCGTCACGCCGTCGGAGAGCCGTGTCAAACCACCGTGTCCGCACGCAAAATCCTGTGGCGGGTGCCAGTTGCAATACGCCTCCGACAGGTTCGTTGCGGAATGGAAGCGCGATGTGGTGCGTCAGGCATTGGAGATGCAGGGGATTTCTGCCGATCCGGGCCTGCCGATCACGTCGCCGCCTCAATCGCGCCGCCGGGCAACTTTTTCCGTGCGCCGAACCAAGAAGGGTGCGTTGGCGGGCTTTCACATGAAGGCCTCCGACACGATCATCGCGGTGCCCAACTGTCAGTTGGTGCATCCGGATCTGGCAGCCGCATTGCCAATGGTCGAAGCGCTGGGCGTGTTGGCCGCGTCGCGCAAGGGTGAGCTGTCGGTTCTTCTGACGTTGTCGGACACCGGATTGGACGTATCCGTCACCGGCGGCAAGCCGCTTGACGTGGACTTGCATCAGTCGCTTGCCGCGCTCGCGCGGGAATATGACCTGGCGCGCATCGCCTGGGATGGCGAGGTCGCATTGCAGCGCCGCGCACCGCTGGTGCGGCTTGGCACCGCGCACGTGACACCGCCGCCCGGCGCGTTCTTGCAAGCCACCAAAGCAGGAGAAGCGGTGCTCGTAGAGTCTGTGAAGCAGGCTCTGACAGGGGCGAAACACATCGCCGACCTGTTCGCCGGATGTGGCACATTTGCGCTGCCATTGGCCGAACGTGCGGCGGTTCATGCCGTTGAGGGTGACCGGGATATGGTAGTCGCGTTGGATCATGGTTGGCGGAACACCGAAGGATTGAAGCGTGTCACACATGAAGCCCGTGACCTGTTTCGCAACCCGTTACTGGCTGACGAACTTGCACGTTTCGATGCGGTGGTGATCGACCCGCCGCGCGCCGGTGCCCTAGCTCAGGTGGCCGAACTTGCGAAATCAAGCGTATCGCGAATCGCTCATGTGTCCTGCAACCCAGCGACATTCGCGCGCGACACCGCAACGCTAGTTGGCGCCGGGTTCGACGTGGAATGGGTCAGAGTGGTTGATCAATTCCGATGGTCCACCCATGTGGAACTGGTGGCGCTGCTGCGCCGGGTCAGGTGAAGGGCAAAGCGATGCGCAACAGGGTTGCCGCGTTCATGGCGCAGCCATGGGTGACGAATTTCATCATCGGGGTGATCGTGTTCAACGCGATCCTGCTTGGGATGGAGACGTCTGACACGCTCATGGCTCTTGCGGGGCCGGTTATCCTGACGCTCGATACTTTGTGCCTGATGATCTTTGTGATCGAAATCGGGCTCAAGCTGTTTGCCCATGGCTGGCGTTTCTTTCGCAATGGCTGGAATCTCTTCGATTTTTTCATCGTGGGCATCGCGCTTGTTCCGGCGACCCAGGGGTTCGCTGTTCTGCGTGCTCTTCGGATCTTGCGGATTCTTCGGGTTATATCGGCGACGCCCCGTCTGCGACGCGTGGTCGAGGGCTTTGTCACGGCGCTTCCAGGGATGGGCAGCGTCTTTCTGTTGATGGCGCTGATCTTCTACATTGGCGCTGTGATGGCGACGAAGCTCTTTGGCGCAGCGTTTCCCGAATGGTTTGGCGACCTCGGTCAGTCGGCTTATTCGCTGTTCCAGATCATGACGCTCGAATCATGGTCAATGGGAATCGTCCGGCCCGTGATGGAGGTCTATCCCTGGGCATGGGCATTCTTCGTTCCGTTCATCATGGTCACGACATTTGCTGTCGTGAACCTTCTGGTGGGTCTGATCGTCAATTCCATGCAAGACGCGCATGCCGAAGAATCCAACGAAAAGACCGACGCGTATCGGGATGAAGTGCTGCATCGCCTTGAAGCCATTGAGAAACAGCTAAATCAGCGGTGAGGTGGCGTTTTCGTTTCGCCAAATCGCTCTTGGTCGTGTATCATGTCAAAAAAACCAAGAGCAGTGTGGCAGGCATGTTTCGGCTAATTATTCTACTTACTCTGGCTTTGGGCCTGAGCGGATGCGCGAGCAAATTTCAAACCTATGACGGGCCCGAAGTGACGCGGGTGATCGTCAACAAAGGCGAGCGGCGGATGCATTTGCTGCATCACAACACGGTTCTCGAAAGCTATGATGTCGGTCTCGGATTTGCTCCGGAGGGGCACAAGCAGGTCGAGGGTGACGGCAGAACGCCGGAAGGCGAGTACCTCATTGACCGCCGCAATCCCAACAGCAACTTTTACCTGTCGATCGGCATTGATTATCCGCGTCCACGGGACATCGAGATCGCAAGCACCATGGGCAAATCACCCGGCGGCGACATCTTCATTCACGGCCGACCCTGGAAGAATCGCAAGGGCGGGCGCGACTGGACGTGGGGGTGTATCGCTGTATCGAACCGTGAAATTCGCCAAATCTATGCGATGGTGAAAGATGGCACACCGATCACGATCAATCCCTGAGAATATCGGCCTTTAGGACGGCGCGTTGAGCGGAATGAAACCCGACTCTCCGGGCGCACCCAGAATGAGGTTCCACCAGATCTTACCGTTGGATTCCTGATACCAGGAAAAGCCCATATCGCGCGCTGTCGGGTCAAGAATGACGGTGCGCGTATTCGCGGCTTCCATCCATGCGCCAAGCGTCTCGAGTTCTGTCTCATAGGTTTCCGAAATCGCTTCGCCCACCAAGCGCCCGTCATATCCGGCGCGCTGGATGCGCGTGATGGGCGACGATCCGTCAGAGCCGAAATGCCACGGCCGGTTTTGCACGCTCATGTCACGTGCGTGTGTGGCGGCAGCAGCGTTGAGGCGGGAATCCAGTTCGAGTGCGGTTGCACCTTTGGCTTGGCGCAGAGAGTTGATCGCATCGAGCATCCGGAACTGGATACGCCCCTTGTCGCCCGGCCCGATCCGATAGACGCGCGGCAGCGGTTTGCCGTCGGGGCCAAGCGTCGGTGCTATCGGTTCCGCGGCGCACGCGGTCAGGGCCATTGCAGCCATACCTAACAGAAATGTCGAACGCTTCATCTTACGCCACCCTATTTATTATCAGTGCCGCACTTATCCGCTGAGCGGATCGGAGCAAACACACAAAGGCGAGATTGGCAGATCTCGCGGTCCTTTGAATTGCGACTGCGGCATTCAGGTCATATATACTAAAGACTTCGAATCCTGTCGCTGGCAACAAAAGAGGCCTCAGTCATGGCAAATACACCGCGTTTCTCCGTAAACCGCCGGGCGTTTCTCGCAGGCTCGGCTGCATTTCTTGCAACCCCAGCCATCGCGCAAAGCGTTGATGGAGCGGCTACAACCGAGATGGAGCGCGATTTGTCGCAGGCCGTCCGGCGCAATATCTCAAGCTTCCGCACGCTCGATTGGCGTCCGTATTTCAGCAATCTGAACAATGGTGCGATCCTAGTCGACATCGATTCGCGTGCTCTGCATTATTGGGCCGAGAATGGCGATTACCGGCTTTACCCGTCGTCGGTTCCGCTGAGCGAAGACCTGACGCGGCGCGGTCGCACCAGCGTGACGCTGAAAGATCCGTCGCCCGATTGGCGCCCGACTCCGTCGATGAAAGAGCGCAATCCCGAGTGGCCCGACTATGTCGCCCCCGGCCCGGACAACCCGCTCGGCACCCGCGCCTTGCACCTCAGCTGGACCTATTATCGCATCCACGGAACCCATGACACGCGCAAGATCGGGCGTCGTTCCTCCAACGGCTGCATCGGCCTTTACAACGAACATATCGAAGAGCTTTACGCGCTCGCGAAAGTCGGCACACAGGTGTTGCTAATTTGACGACAATGCGATCCGGCGAGAAAGTTGAGTGATAAGATAGGTTTGCAATTGCCCGGATAAGCTGGTTAGAGAGTCTTACGAGGTAAGTCTTGGGTGCTGGTCGTGTGATGCTGTATGCGTTCCGATTGGCGAATATCTGGAGGTTAACATGAATAAACTTGTACTCGCCGCTGCGTTTGCTGGTGCTGCTTCGACAGCAATGGCCGGTTCTTACGCAAAAGATGACGTGGTAATGGAGCCGGTAGTTGTGGTTGAAGAAGCCGCATCCAGCTCTTCTTCCGCTGGCCTCATCATCCCGCTGGTCGTTATCGCCCTGCTGGCTGCTGCTGCTGCTGACTAATCCACGGCGGATTATTCGAAACGGAAAAGGCGGTGCGTTTGCACCGCCTTTTTTGTTGAGCGATCACAGTTTCGGCGGCGATTTCATTCAAGCCAGCCGCCCATGTTTTCCTCGATTACGGCCGACAACGCCTTGATATGGGCATCGTCATCGTTGAGGCACGGGATATAGGTGAAATGTTCGCCGCCGGCCTCCTCAAAGCTTTCCTTGATCTCTTCGTTGATCTCTTCCAGCGTCTCGATGCAATCGGCTGAAAATGCCGGCGCGGCGACGGCGATGTTCGTTTTCCCCTGTTTGGCAAGCTCCGCGACGTGTTTCACGGTATAGGGCTTGAGCCATTCTTCCGGTCCGAAAACAGATTGGAACGTGGTGGTGATTTCCGTGTCGCCCCAGCCCAGCCGCTCCTTGACCAGACGTGTCGTTTTTTGACACTGGCAATGATAGGGATCGCCCTCCATGAGATAGCGCTCGGGCATTCCGTGGTACGACATGACCAGAATCTCGGGGCGTTTCGGAGCTTTGGCGTAGGCACGCTCGATCGACTGGGCCAGCGCCTCTATATAAAGCGGATGGTCGAAATAGGGATCGACGGTGCGCGCACTCGGTTGCCATTTTTCATCCATCAGGGCGCGGAAGAACGCATCGTTTGCCGTGGCCGATGTCGCTCCCGCGTAGTGCGGATACAGCGGAAAGAACAGGATCTTGCGGCATCCCGCCTCGACCATCGCACGCACCTTGGATTTCGTCGACGGATTGCCGTATCGCATGCAGAAATCCACCATCACCTGATCTCCGTAGCGCGCCTGCATCGCGGCGGACACTTTGGCGGTCTGATCTTTGGTGATCGTCATCAAAGGGCTCTCGCCCTGCTCTTCGTTCCAGATGGATTTGTACGCCGCGCCGGACGTGAACGGGCGCTTCGAGAGAATGATCAGCTGCAACAACGGTTGCCATTTCCAGGGGCTGTAATCAATCACACGCCGATCCGAGAGGAACTCGTTCAGATAGCGGCGCATCGGCCAATAGGTGTAGGCATCCGGCGTGCCAAGATTGGCGAGCAGGATGCCGACACGCTCTGTCTTGACCTTTGGATGATCGTTGGGTGCGTGGGTCGGGCGTTGTGCGGGTGTGGTGGCGTCCAACATCTGTCCTGCGTCCTTATATGCGGTTTCTGGGATACCTAAACCCTATGCAGGGCAGGTCAATCTTTCAGCGGCGTTTCAGCCGTATTGAGGGCGTCCGCAAGTCGTCCGACCGCCGAACCAGGGCGCAGGGGTTGAGGTTGCGACGCATCCGGCGCCCATCCCGTCAGCGTTATAAGCTCAAACGTGGCGGCGATGCGATCACCGTCGCGCTTGTATGCCTCGCCATAGAGCGCAACCGCGCGCAACATCACCTCGCGCCGCGTCGGGCACTTGATCCGGTTGGTCAACGCGTTGGTTTCACCCATGGCACGCAGGTCGCGCATCAGGTGCAAGGCCGAAGCGTAGCTGGTGTTCACCACGGCGCTATCGGCAACAGGCAGGGCCAGTCCGGCGCGTTGCAAAAGGCCGCCCAGATCGCGGATCTCTGCCATGGGTGCGACACGCGGCGACAGGCCGCCAGTGATCTCGACCTCGGCTTGCCCAAGAGCCGCGCGCAATTCGTGCAGGGTTTGCCCGCCGGGCGCGATGACCAGCAACAGCCCGTCGGGAACAAGCGCGCGGCGACATTGAATTAGTTGCCCTACCGGATCATTCGCCCAATGCAGAGCCATCGCGTGGATGATCAGATCATGTGCACCCTCGGTCAGATCGAGGATGTCCGTGTCAGGGATGATATGCGCGTCGGGAAAACTGCTCTGCCACACCTGCGGGAAGGGCGTGACAATCGCCACTCGCTTAAAGGTCTTGTTAACCAGACTCAGGCGATCCTGAATTTCGGCCAGCGCTTCTTCGTGCAGAAACAGCGCGGGATCACGCAGCGCGCGGGCACGGTGCAGTTCAAGCGCTGCGCGATCGGTCAATTGAGGAGTTTCGGACATGATCGGCAAATAGGATGCTGCACACCGGATTGCAAACCGCGCTGCGCATGATCTATCCGCCGCGATGCCTGGCCTGCGGCGGGATGGTCGAGCAAGAGAACGGCCTGTGCGCCGACTGCTTCGCGCAAACGCCCTTTATCACCGGACTGGTGTGCGATCTGTGCGGCGTGCCACTGCCCGGAGCGTCCGATTACGGTGTTCAGTGCGACGATTGCATAGCCGTTGGTCGCCCCTGGCATCAGGGCCGCGCGCCTTTGCAATATGAGGGCGTGGGCCGCAAGCTGGTGCTGGGATTGAAACATGGTGATCGGCACGAAATTGTCGGCACCGCCGCGGATTGGATGGTGAGCGCACTTGCGATCAAACCGCCGTCCGATACGCTGGTGGTTCCGGTGCCGCTTCACCTCGGCCGGCTGTTGCGCCGACGCTACAACCAATCGGCCTTGCTGGCCCGGGCGATGGCGCGGCGACTTGACCTGGAGTTTTGCCCCGATGCGATGCGACGGTCGCGGCGCACCGCATCGCTCAACGGAAAATCCCGTGAGGCGCGGTTTGCGGAACTGGCGGACGCGATCACCATCAACCCCAAGAGGATGGCCGTATTGCACGGCCGGCCGATCCTTTTGGTTGACGACGTCATGACGTCGGGCGCAACTCTCGCTGCCTGTGCCTTGGCGCTGGGACCGCTACATTCGCACAAGATTTTCATCGCGGTTCTGGCGCGTGTTGCAAAGGCCACCTAGATCCCTGACAAACGACAAAAGGGATTAATCATGCCGACCATCGAAATCTACACCTCTCCGCTGTGCGGATTCTGCCATGCCGCAAAGCGTTTGCTGACGCAAAAAGGCGCGACGTTCACGGAAATCGACGTCTGGTCAGACCCCAGTCGCAAACCCGAGATGATACAACGCGCCAATGGCAAGACATCTGTGCCGCAGATTTTTATCGGTAAGACGCATGTCGGGGGCTGTGACGAGCTTTACGCTTTGGATCGTGCGAATAAGCTCGATCCGATGTTGAAAGCGTAATTCCGGTGCGTAGCGCGTTGATCTGCTGTCAAGCGCGCGGTGCGCGGGCTGGAACGAAGATGCCAATTGACGTTGCGTTAGGCGACATGGCAGAGACGTGCATACCAGCCCCGTCAAAACAGCATCCTAGAGGGTACTCTGGTCCGGTATGAGCGACAGCAGCCCTCTTGCCATCTCGCTATTCAGCGAATTGCTGACCGCAGATCAGCTTTTGCGGAACCGTCTGACACGCGTATTGCCGAACAAGATGGAAATCTCGCATTTTTCGGTGTTGAACCAACTGGCGCGGGGTGGCGCCGAAAAGACGCCCGCGCAACTTGCCAAGACGTTTCACGTCACGCGGGGCGCAATGACCAACACGCTGCGCAAGCTTGAAGCTGCGGGATATGTCCATATTCGCCCCGACTGGGACGATGCCCGCCGCAAGCAGGTCTCGATCAGTCCGGCTGGCGGCACGGCGCGGGAGGCCGCGATCGAGGCGATTACGCCGCTGATCAACGAGATGGTGATGGAACTGGGCGAGGCAAAGGTGCGCGCCGCAATTCCTGTGCTGCGCGAATTGCGCGTCAAACTCGAACCCGATAGCGCAGATTAGGCCGGTTTGAGCGCCGCTGTGACGTAGTTCACACTCAGATCACGATCCGACAAGCGCCATTTCCATGTCACGGGATTGAACTGGAAACCCTTGCGATCCACCGGTTCAAGGCCCGCCTTGCGCATAAGCTCAAAGAGCTCATCGGGTGTGATGAACTTTGACCACTCATGCGTGCCCTTGGGGAGCCAGCGCATGACATATTCCGCCCCGACGATGGCCATCGCAAAGCTTTTCGGATTGCGGTTGATGGTCGAGCAGATGTGAAGCCCGCCGGGCTTGAGCAGTTGTTGGCATGCTGTGAGATATGCCAACGGGTCAGCGACATGTTCGACCACTTCCATGTTCAGAACCACGTCGAATTGCTCTCCTTCACCCGCCATCGCCTCGGCAGTGGTGAAGCGATAATCGATCTCGAGCCCCGATTGTTCGGCATGGGTGCGAGCGACGGGAATGTTGCGCTCTGCCGCATCGACGCCAACGACGGTGGCCCCAAGACGCGCCATCGGTTCGCAGAGCAAGCCGCCGCCGCAGCCGATGTCAAGAATGCGTAAGCCCTTGAAAGCCAATGGCTGTGTCAGGTCTCGGTCGAACTCGGCGGCGATCTGGTTCGAGATGTAATCCAGACGGCACGGGTTGAGCATGTGGAGCGGTTTGAACTTGCCCTCGGGATCCCACCACTCGGCGGCCATAGCCTCGAATTTGGCAATTTCGGTGGGATCGACGGTGCTGGTCACGGTCATGCGACGTTTCCTCATGGTCTTTTGGTATTTAGTGCCAATATAGTTTGGGTATGGATAAATTCCCGAGCCAAAAGCGCGCAGTGCAATATCTCTATCCACCCATCGACCCGTTCGATCAGCGGATGCTGGATGTCGGCGACGGGCACACGGTTTATGTCGAACAATGCGGCGCGGAACAAGGAATTCCGGTGATTGTCCTGCATGGCGGACCCGGCGGCGGCTGTAGCCCGTCCATGCGCAGGTACTTCGATCCCAAGATCTACCGGATTATATTGTTTGACCAGCGCGGCTGCGGACGCTCCCGGCCGCACGCCAGCGTGGTAAATAACACCACATGGGATCTGGTCGCGGATATCGAACTCATCCGAAAAACTTTGGGGATAGAGCACGCGATTATCTTTGGTGGCAGTTGGGGCGCGACGTTGGGGCTCATTTACGCCATCACGCACCCGCAGGCGGTCAGCCATCTCGTGTTGCGCGGCGTCTTTACCATGACAAAGGCGGAGCTTGACTGGTTTTATGGCGGCGGCGCCGGACAATTCTGGCCCGAAACCTGGGCGCGCTTCGTTGACATGATTCCCGAAAACGAGCGAGGAGATTTGATCTCTGCCTACCACGATCGCCTGTTCAGTGGCGACTTGCGGACTGAAACCCGTTTCGCGAAGGCATGGTCCGCCTGGGAGAACGCCTTGGCCTCGGTCTATTCGAACGGGTCCGGCGGCGAGTCTCCCGGCGAATATGCGCGTGCCTTTGCGCGGCTGGAAAACCACTATTTCATCAATAACGGATTTCTCGACGAGGACGGATGGATTCTCAAAAACGTCCACCGTCTTTCGGGCGTTCCCGGAGTGATCGTGCAGGGCCGGTACGATATGATCTGCCCTCCTCTCAGGGCCTGGGAATTGGCGCGCGCGTGGCCGGAATGCGACCTGCGGATGATCCGAAACGCCGGACATGCGTTGTCGGAACCGGGCATAAGCGCGGAACTGGTGCGAATTATGGACGCAATTCCAGACGGATAGAGGTTTTTTCCTTTTTCTGTTTTACTCGCGCGAACCGGTTGCTAACCTGTACGCCACCCAAGAAACAAAGTGTAAGCCGAGCATTTGCATTCAGTCCTTCGCATTATCTTGCAGCGTCTCGCGCTTGGACTGCTCACGCTCTTTGTTGTTTCAATCGTCATATTCACCGCGGTAAACATGCTGCCCGGCGATTTCGCTCAGGCGATCCTGGGACAGGGCGCAACGCCCGGAGCCGTTGCCTCGATCCGCCGTGATCTTGGGCTGGATCAGCCGCCTGTTGTCCGATATTTTGATTGGCTTGCCGGCGCGATGCGAGGCGATCTTGGCAATTCATTCGCGCAAGCAAACTTTGCCAGCTTCGTCGGTGCCGATAGCGGTGTGAGGACAACCGTCGCACAGCAGATCGCGCCGCGCTTTGCCAATACGATGTTTCTTGCCGCCGTCACAGCCTGTATCGCCGTACCGCTGTCGCTGGTTCTGGGAATTCTTGCGGCGCTTTACCGGAATTCCGTGTTCGACCGCGCAGCCAATGTGACGACCCTGTCGTCGATCTCGTCGCCCGAATTCTTTCTGGCCTACGTGCTGATCCTGTTTCTCGCGGTCCTGAACCCCGTTCTGCCCTCCTTGTCGAACATCTATGATGGCATGTCGTTTGCCGAACGACTTGAGAAGACGTTGTTGCCCGCGCTGACGCTGACGCTTGTCGTGACGGCCCATATGATGCGGATGACACGCGCCGCGATTATCAATCTGCTGGCAAGCCCCTACATCGAAATGGCGCGGCTCAAGGGGATATCACCGATGCGGGTGATCGTGAAACATGCGCTTCCAAATGCGTTGGCGCCCATCATCAACGTCATCGCTCTTAATCTTGCCTATCTCATCACCGGCGTCGTCGTGGTTGAGGTTGTGTTCGTGTATCCCGGAATAGGCCAGCTCTTCGTCGACAGCGTGAAGATACGCGACATCCCGGTGGTTCAGGCGTGCTGCCTGATCTTCGCGGCAGCCTATATTCTGCTCAATCTACTGGCAGACATCATGTCGATCCTGTCGAACCCCCGATTGAGGCATCCCAAATGAACATGCCGATGACAGCGGGTTTGGCGCTTGCCGCGATTGCCTTGGGGGCGATGGTGTTTCGATTTGCGGGGCAAAAAGTCACTGCAAACGCCCCAGGGTTTCGCGACATGCCCTTTGCGGTGGCATTCGGGTATGTTCTGGCGGGAAGCCTTTTGGTCTTGGCGATCATTTACTATTTCCAGCCCACGGAAACCGAGGCCGGAACGCCGGTGGCCGGGGTCACGTTTTTCCGCTGGGCCGTGCATTTTTTCCTTTTCGCGGCGGTGGCGGCGTACCTGTTTCGATGGCTCGGCCAATATGTCGGCACTGTGACCACCAAGAAGCTGTTTCGCCAGATGCCTTTGACAGCCAGTTTCGGCGTCTTGGTCGTTATACTTTACGCCATCACCGCGATATTTGCGCCTGTTCTGGCGCCTTATGGTCAAGACGAGATCTTCGCGCGCGTGAATGTCCTGCCTGGTGGAAACGAAGCCACCGGAGGCGATCCGGCGCACCTCCTGGGGACCGATCAGATCGGACGTGATTTGTTGAGCCGCTTGATATACGGCGCGCAAAATACGGTGGGCATCGCATTCATCACGACATGCCTGGCGTTTTTTCTGGGCGGTTCTTTGGGATTTCTGGCAGCGACGTTGCAAGGATGGCTCGATCAGGTCGTTAGCCGCGCAGTGGATGTGCTCATGGCGATCCCGTCGCTGATCTTCGCGCTGTTGCTGATGACCATCGCAAGCGCATGGGCAGGGTCCGAACGCTGGTTGCTGACCGTCTACATGATCCTGATCATCGCGGTGATTGACAGCACGCGCGTGTTCCGGCTTGCCCGCGCGGTGGGGTCGAATATCGTGGTCATGGATTACATAGAAGCGGCCAAGCTGCGTGGTGAGGGGCTGAGATATCTGATCTTCAAGGAAATCTTGCCCAACGCGATTGCGCCTCTGCTGGCTGAGTTCGGCTTGCGCTTCTGCTTCGTGTTTTTGACAATCGCGTCCCTCAGCTTTCTGGGCGTCGGCATTCAGCCGCCGCTGGCCGACTGGGGCACGATGGTGCGCGACAGCGCTCAGTTCATCAACTTTGCGGCGTTTTCACCGCTGACCGCGGCGCTGCCGCTGATGGCGGCCGGTGCGATTGCTTTGCTGACTGTCGGCGTCAACTTTATCGTCGATTGGATGCTGCACAAAAGTTCGGGGCTGAAGGAATGAGCGCGCTTCTCGAAATTCGCGATCTCTGGATCGAAGGGCGCAGTGACGAAGCGTGGTCGCCGATCATCAACGGCGTCGATCTTGATTTGGACAAGGGCGAAGTTCTTGGTCTGATCGGAGAATCCGGCGCCGGCAAATCGACGCTCGGGCTCGCCGCGATGGGCTTCACCCGCGATGGTGTGCGGGTGTCCAAGGGGTCGGTCACATTCGACGGGATCGACTTGCTGCAAGCCTCGGCAACACAAAAGCGGGCGTTGTTGGGCAAGCGGATCGCCTATGTCGCGCAGTCGGCGGCGGCCAGTTTCAATCCGGCGCACAAGATCATCGACCAACACACCGAAGGACCGGTGCAGCACAATGTGATGACCCGCGCCGAGAGCATCGAAGACGGGATCGAGCTTTACCGCCGCCTGCGATTGCCGAACCCCGAGGAAATCGGCTTCCGTTACCCCCATCAGGTTTCGGGAGGCCAATTGCAGCGAGCGATGACCGCGATGGCAATGTCGTGTCGGCCCGATCTCATCATCTTTGACGAACCGACAACCGCGCTGGATGTGACAACCCAGATCGAAGTTCTGGCGTCGATCCGCGATATTGTCGACCAATTCGACACTGCCGCGATTTACATCACGCACGATCTGGCCGTGGTGGCCCAGATGGCTGACCGGATCAAGGTTCTGCTCAAAGGCGACGAGGTCGAAGAGGCGGATACCCGGACGATGCTAACGGCGCCGGAAGAAGACTATACCAAAAGCCTTTGGGCTGTTCGCGCTTTCGAGCGTCCGCAAAAACCAGCGGTCAAACGCGATGCAACGCCGGTTATCTCGGTGCAGAACATGTCGGCCTCCTATGGCAAGGTGCCGGTGTTGCACAATGTCAGCTTTGACATTCACGAAGGACGCACGGTCGCGGTTGTCGGAGAATCCGGTTCGGGCAAATCGACCACAGCCCGCTGCATCACAGGGCTGTTGCCCCCAACCGACGGACTGATCCAGCTGGACGGCGAAACATTGCCCGCAGATTACCGCAAGCGGTCCAAGGACCAGTTGCGGCAGATTCAGATGATCTACCAAATGGCCGACACGGCTCTCAATCCGCGCAAAACCGTTGGCGATATCATCGGTCGCCCGGTGCGGTTCTACATGGGTCTGACTGGAAAGGCCAAACGCCGCCGGGTCGAGGAATTGCTTGAGCAAATCGAATTGCCGGCGTCTGAGTATATCAAACGCTTGCCGGGTGAATTGTCCGGCGGACAAAAACAGCGCGTTGGCATCGCGCGCGCGCTTGCCGCAGAGCCGAAGTTCATCATCTGTGATGAGGTGACAAGCGCTCTCGATCAATTGGTGGCCGAAGGTATCCTGCGCCTTCTGGCGCGGCTTCAGGATGAACTGCGGTTGAGCTATATGTTCATCACGCACGACTTGGCGACCGTCAAGGCGATCGCTGACGAGGTTGTGGTGATGAAAGAGGGCAAGGTTGTCGAACAAGGTCCGAAGACGGAAATGTTTGTGCCACCACACCACCCCTACACGGATCTATTGCTGAGTTCAGTTCCGGAAATGGACCCGGACTGGCTCACCAATCTGCTCGATGAACGTGGAGTTGATAACATCGGCGACGCTGCAATTGATAAGATGACATGAGAATCGGTCGTTTACGGCCGTCAGGCGGCACGAGACCGCCAACTAAAACAGGGAGAACACGATGACACGTATTTCAAGACGCGGACTACTTAAGACCGGCGCGGCCGCAGGGGTTCTGGCAGCCAGCGGCCTGCCGCTGCGCGCACAGGCCAAGAAGGGCGGGCGCCTTCGCGCGGGACTCTCGGGTGCCAACACGTCAGACAGTTGGGATGGGCGCACCCATTCGGATCTCTACATGATCGCGAGCGCGCAAGGTGCGGTGTTCGATAGCCTGACCGAGATCAAAGCCGATGGTTCGCTGGCAGGCGAGTTGGCAACAGATTGGGAGGCTTCGGCCGATGCCAAGGTCTGGACATTCAACTTGCGACAGGGCGTGACCTTTCACAACGGCAAGGCGTTCGGTGCCGATGACGTGATCGAGTCGCTTCAAATTCACGTTGCCGAAGGTGCGAAATCTGCCGCGCAGCCGATCATCTCCACCATCACCGAGATGAAGAAAATCACCGATCATCAGGTGCAATTCACGCTGGAGGCGGGCAATGCGGATTTCCCGTATCTTATGTCTGACTACCACCTGCTCATGTATCCCGCAGGCCAGATCGAGGAAGCAATCGCCAAGGGGATCGGCACCGGTCTTTACAAGGTCGAGTCGTTTGAACCGGGCGTGCGCATGGTCGCAAGCCGGGTCGATGGACACTACAAGGATGGTGACGCAGGCTGGTTCGATGAGATCGAATATATCGCGATCAATGACAATACCGCGCGGATGAACGCCCTGATGACCGGTCAGGTGGATGCGATCAACCGGATCGATTTCAAGACCGAAGCGTTGCTGCGCGCCAATCCGATGATCCGTATCCAGGAAGTTACCGGCAACCAGCAATACACCTTTCCCATGCTGACCAACGTTGCGCCGTTCAATGATGTGAATGTGCGCAAGGCGTTGAAATACGGTGTCAACCGCCAAGAGATGGTCGACAAGATCCTGCTTGGTCACGGGCGTGTCGGCAACGACACCCCCATCGGCCCCGCGAACCAGTTTTTCAACGACGAGATGGAGCAAATTGCCTACGATCCCGATCGTGCGAAATTCCACCTCAAGGAAGCGGGTCTCGACTCGCTCGATGTGGATATGTCAGCCTCCAATGCGGCCTTCGAGGGTGCGGTGGATGCGGCACAGCTGTATCAGGCTTCGGCCAAGATGGGTGGCATCAACATCAACGTCGTGCAGGAACCGGCTGACGGATATTGGTCGAATGTGTGGCTCAAGAAGCCGTGGTGCGCGTGTTACTGGTCGGGTCGCGCCACCGAGGACTGGATGTTCTCGAGCGCCTACGAGGAAGGCGTGCCGTGGAATGACACCCAATGGGGCCGCGAGGACAGCGAGCGGTTCCAGAACCTTTTGCTCGAAGCGCGTGCGGAACTCGACACAAACAAACGTCGCGAAATGTATTACGAGATGCAGCAGATTCTGCGCGACGAAGGCGGCGTGATCCTCCCGATGTTCGCGAATTATGTGCAAGCGGTCGCCAGCAAGGTGTCCCACCCAGAGACTATCGGCAACCTCTGGCAGATGGACAATGGCCGGATGGCCGAGCGGTGGTGGATGTCATAAGGCCGCTATAAGACCAAGACGCCCTGCCGACAGGCGGGGCGTCTTACGTCACAGATACGTGTCGTAATCCGACACCAACAGATGCAACGGTGGCTCGTCCTCGTCGATGTTGGAAAACCGCCCGATGGGTTGTTCGAATATATTGTCGGTCAGATCGTCATTCACAGTCGAAACCTCGCCAATCAAGACATCTTCGTCTTCGGCCCAGAACGCGTGCCATATATTCGGGAACAACGTCACGGATTCACCGAGATCAAGCTTGAGACGCCCACCTGCGGGAAGACTGCGCGATGTGCCGTCAACCATCACCTGCACCTCTGCCGAACGGTCGATCTCGCCCGAGCGATCAGCCATGTAAAGTTCAAGCACCAGTGTGCCGCCGCCGCGGTTGATGATGTCCTCGACCTTGAGGTCGTGCCGATGCATCGGGCTAAGCTGATCGCGCTGTGAAATCATAATTTTCTCGGCATAGACCATAGCGCTTTCCTTGCCGAGATCGCTGGTGAGCCCGTTTCGAACGGTAAACAGAAACAGGCCCATCTCGTCGAAGCGCTCGGCACCGTAATCGGTAATGTCCCACCCCATGCGCCGTGCCTTGATCCATGTATGATCGCGGGCGCGCAACGCATCCGGGGACAGATAGGCAAATGGCGGCAGCGTGTAGCCGAAGGAGCGAATGAAGGCATCGCCTTCGCGCAGGATGTCGTTGATGCGGGATCGTTTCATAAGCGCCTCTTGCGAGTTGTTGGCGCTCACATATCCAGAAACAGGCCCGCCGGGAAGTGTTAGGATGCCTCCGGCGGGAGTATTCTGAAAAAAGAGAAACTGGACCGCGCCTAGAGAACATATCTGCTCAAATCCGTGGATCTCGTCAATTCGCCCAGATGTTGCTCCACGAAGTCCGCGTCGACGGTGACGCTTTCGCCGGATTTGTCGGGTGCTTCAAAGCTCAGCTCTTCGAAAACGCGCTCCATGACGGTGTACAAACGCCGTGCACCGATGTTTTCGATGCTCTGGTTTACGTCCGCCGCGATCTTGGCCAAGGCGGCGATTCCGTCCTCGGTGAAGGTCACGGTCACCTCTTCTGTCGCCATGAGCGCGGTGTATTGCAGCGTCAGCGCATTGTCGGTTTCGGTCAGGATGCGCACGAAATCCTCTTCGGTGAGGGCGCGCAGGTTGACCCGGATCGGCAGGCGACCCTGGAGTTCGGGCAGGAGGTCTGATGGTTTGGCAATGTGGAATGCGCCGGATGCGATGAACAGGATATGGTCGGTTTTCACCGGTCCATGCTTGGTGCTGACAGTGGTGCCTTCGATCAGCGGCAGCAAATCCCGTTGCACACCCTCGCGGCTGACATCACCGCCACGGGTTTCCTGGCGGGCAGCGACCTTGTCGATTTCGTCAAGAAAAACGATGCCGTTCTGTTCAACCGCCTCGAGCGCGGCTTCCTTGACCTGTTCATCGTCCAGCAGCTTGTCGGCCTCTTCGGCGATCAGGATGTCATAGCTTTCGGCCACGGTAAGGCGCTTGCGCGTGGTGCGCCCGCTGAACGCCTTGCCGAACAGATCACCAAGATTCATCATGCCAGCACCGCCCATGCCCGGCTGGCCGGGGATGTCCATTGTCGGGAACGGGCTGGATGTGTCCTGAAGTTCGAGTTCGATGATGGTGTCATCGAGAAGGCCATCCTTGAGCTTCTTGCGAAACATCTCGCGCGTGCCTTCGCGGGCACCCTCACCGGCAATTGCTTCGATCACGCGTTCTTCGGCGGCCTCGTGTGCCTTGGCTTTCACATCCTCACGCATGTGATCGCGGGTCATGGCAATGGCGGCGTCCATCAGGTCGCGGATGATCTGTTCAACGTCGCGCCCGACATATCCCACTTCGGTAAACTTGGTCGCTTCGACCTTGAGGAAGGGCGCGCGGGCGAGTTTGGCGAGGCGGCGGCTGATCTCGGTTTTGCCAACGCCGGTCGGGCCGATCATCAGAATATTCTTGGGGTACACCTCATCGCGCAGATCATCGCTTAATTGCTTGCGTCGCCAGCGGTTGCGCAGCGCAACGGCAACAGCTCGTTTGGCGTCTTTCTGGCCGATGATGAAACGGTCCAGTTCAGAGACGATTTCGCGCGGAGTGAGGTCGGTCATATGGGATTTCCTTTTCGGAACCGGGCGTAGTCGATTCAGGCCTCGATGGTTTCGACGGTCAGATTGCCATTGGTGTAGACACAAATGTCGGCAGCAATCGCCATCGCGCGGCGTGCCACTTCTTCTGCGTCAAGATCGCCCTCCATCAGAGCGCGTCCGGCAGCCAGTGCATAATTGCCGCCCGATCCGATGGCGGTCACATCATGCTCGGGCTCGAGCACATCTCCCGCGCCGGTGATGACGTACAGATCCTTGCCGTCGGTGACGATAAGCATCGCTTCGAGCTTTTGGAGATATTTGTCGGTACGCCAGTCTTTCGCCAACTCGACGCTGGCTCTCTGAAGTTGACCAGGCGTCGCCTCGAGCTTCGTCTCCAACCGTTCGAGCAATGTGAACGCATCCGCGGTCGAGCCTGCGAACCCGGCGACGACATCGTACCCGCCGGGAGAAATCCGCCGCACCTTGCGCGCGGTGCCCTTGATCACCGTCTGCCCGAGGCTGACTTGCCCGTCGCCTGCGATCACGACCTTGCCGCCTTTGCGAACGCCGATGATCGTGGTGCCGTGCCAGCCGGGAAACTCGTTGTCAGCCATGGATTGTCCTTCTCGCGTTTGATGTCGATATGGGCCGAAGAGGCAGGTCACACAACCCCGCAACGCGAAACGCCCGGCAGTGACGGCCGGGCGTTTGCGAAACGAGAGGGGAGCCTCAGATGCTTTCGTCGATCCAGCCCTTGAGAGCCGCCTTTGGCGCAGCACCGGTGCGGTTGGAGACGATCTGTCCGTCTTTGAAGATGAAGAGCGACGGGATCCCGCGCACACCCATCGCCGCGGCGGTGTTGGGATTGTTGTCGACATCGACCTTGGCGATCTTGATGGTATCGCCATATTCGGCGGCAAGCTCTTCGAGGGCCGGGCCGATCTGTTTGCAGGGGCCACACCATTCGGCCCAAAAATCGACAACAACTGGAACGCTTGAATTTTTCACTTCGGCATCGAAAGTGTCATCGGTGACGGCGACTGTGGACATCTGGTCTCTCCTTGCGGTTCTGGCGCATGTGTGGGTCGATCTAGAAGACTAGGTATCCTGCGCAGGGGCGTCAAGATGGCGTGCCCTCACGAGAGCTTGTGCCGTCAGGGTTTCGGACAACGGCATATAGATGGCGGTGCGGGTCCAGAGAATGCCGATTTCGATTGGAGTGTCGGGATAGATTTCGCCCAGCATCGCGCGATAGGCGCCCATTTGGCGCAGCAAACCCTCAGGCGTTTCGCTTTCGTTTTTCGGAACCGTGCGGTTGGTCTTGAAGTCGACAGCAGTGATTTTGTCAGTGCCGACAACCAGCCGGTCGATAATGCCATGCAGCACCGTGTCCGGAAGAGCGGCGATGGAAGCGGTGATCGGCACCTCGGCCAGGGCATGCTCTGCGAAAAAGCGCGACAGGTCCGGTTGTTCCAGAACGGTCAAAACCTCGCCGATCATGTCCTCTGCAAGCGAATGGCCATTCAGCAATTTTTGCGCAACCGTCTGGCGATCCGGCTCTGTCACCTGCGGCAAGATTTCCAAGAGCAGATGGATCAGCGTGCCGCGTTCCTTCGCAAGATCGCTCAGATCTCCGTCTGCACCGGGGAGAGCCTTCGCACCGCCCAGGTCGGAGGGGCTGATTGCCGCTTTCGTCTCGGGCGCTTCCGTTAGCGAGCGGGTAAAGAGCTCGGGCAGCTCAACCTCCGACGCAAGGTTCTCCTCTTGGGAAGCACCGCCTTCCTCGGGCCAGTCCAGGTGTTCGAGTCGGAGACCTTTTTTCGGACCGTCATCGCCGAAGCTGAAGTCATGCTCGAGTCCTCCGACCGTTTCCAGTGTCGCTTTCACACGGTCATGCCACGCGTCCGCGTTCTTGTCCGGCGTTCCAGCGGCCGCAACGACAAGCCAGCGTTCGGCCCGAGTCAGAGCCACATATAGAAGACGGTCGCGCTCTTGCTCCTCGGCATCGCGCGCGCGATCCACGGCGATGCGCTGATAGGTGGCACGTGTCTTGTCGGATCCACGCCAGTGGGTCTTGCCCTCTGCCGTGACAAAGATCTCGCGACTGGATTGCGAGCGCTTCTTGTGTGTATCGGGGAGAATGACGATCGGTGCTTCCAAACCCTTGGCACCATGAATTGTCATCACCCGAATGCGCGATCCGGCGCCATCCACGGTGCGCTTGATCTCGATGTCATCGGTTTCCATCCAGTGCAGAAAGCCGGTCAAGCTGGGAATGTCGGTCTGCTCATACGCCAAGGCCTGATTGAGCAGCGCATCGATCCCGTCTTCGGCCTCTTCTCCCAGACGCCCGATCAGTTTCTGGCGGCCCTTGTGGCGGATAAGAATGCGCTCCAATAGGTCGTAGGGGCGCAGGAAATCCAGTTGACTGCGCAGATCATCGAGAACCTCCATCGCACCGGCAAAATCGTCTCTACGACGGCGTAACTCCTCCCAGAGATGGGGCGACTTTCGGCGATGGGCGAGATCGAAGATCGCCTGTTCGTCAAAACCGAACAACGGCGAGCGAAGGGCTGAGGCGAGAGACAAGCTTTCTTCGGGGGTTGCCAGAAAGGCCAAAAGCGCCCGCAAATCCTGCACCGCCAATTCGGCCATGACCTTGAGCTTGTCAGCTCCGGCGATCGGCAGGCCGAGCGTCTTGCAGCTTTTGAGAATCTCGTGAAACAGGGGGCCGCGACTGCGTACGAGGATCAGGAAATCGCCAGCGTGAACCGCGCGGGCCTTGATTGATCCGTCTGGGTTTTTGCCGACTGGCAACGCGGTGCCGTCTTTCAAGGTTGTGTCGATAAAGCGCGCGATGCGCTGGGCGAGGATGACGTTGTGATGCGTCGGGCTGACCCGATCCACTGGGGAATCCCAAGGCAGATCATCGTCATCCTCGTCCGGCTTTTCGATTAGCGGCCACAGATCAACCCGGCCCGGCAATGTGTCGTGAAACGAGATATGGCTCTGATCGGGCAGAAAACCGGCCTTGTCGCGCCCTTTGAAAAGCTCATCGACCACACGCAGGATCGGAACGGAAGAGCGGAAGGAATAGCTGAGTTGGCCGTCCTGAAGCGGAGCGTCGGTTGCTTTCATCTGATCGCCAAACGCCGCGCGCATGTGATCGAATTCCTGCGGGTCGGCGCCCTGAAACGAATAGATCGACTGTTTCTTGTCTCCGACCACGAAAATGGTGCGCTGCATCCCGGTGCGCGCTCCTTCACCCGATGTGAATTCGCGGGCGAGCTGGTTGATGACATCCCATTGCGCCGGGCTCGTGTCCTGCGCCTCGTCGACCAGAATATGGTCGATGCTGCCATCGAGGCGATAGAGAACCCATTCTGCCTGTTTGGTGTCTGTCAAAAGCGCACGGGTGCGGGAGATCAGATCATCAAAATCAAGCCAACCTCGCGCCTGTTTCGTCTCTTCATAGCGCCTCAGAAACGCGCTGGCGAAGCGGTGGAGAGTTGCGTCGCGATGAACCGCATCCACCGCCAGACGCAACTCGCGAGCCGCTTCGACCCGGAGAATCAGGGCATCAAGCGTGTCCATCGCATGCGCCAAGGCTCCGGTTTGCAGTTTTTTCGTCGGAATAGAGCCTGTTTTGGCTGCGCCATCCGCCTTGAGCAGAACAGATTCAAGCGTCTTGAGCGCTGCGAGATCAGCTTGTTTGACCGTATGAAACGCCCGACCCAGCTTTTGATCCATTGCGCTGCTGGCCAGGAGATCAGGCACTAGCTCGGCCAGAAACGCAATTTCGCCTCCAAGAAAGACACTCTTCAAAACGTCGTCGTTGGTTGTACCGTCCTCTATCCCGTATCGGTGATACAGGTCACGGTGGTTGAGCGATGGTACAAACCCGTCACGGTCGCCGACGATCTTGTCGGCCAAGGTGTGAAGCGGGTTGTTGGATGCGATGCGGGCGATCTCGGCGATCAAACCGGCATCCGGGCCTTGGGCCATCCCGTCGAGGATATGCTCTCTGAGCAATTGCGCGGCGCGGTCGTCGATTTCCTGAAACTGCGGACTGACCCCAGCCTCGAGCGGAAACCGGCGCAAGATTGAGGCGCAAAACGCATGGATGGTCTGGATACGCAGTCCGCCGGGAGTTTCAATCGCGCGCGCGAACAATGTTCTGGCGCGTGCCAGAAATTCGCGGTCAAGCGCGTCAGGCGCTTCGCCGAGTTCCATCAGTTCCTGGCGTAGGCTCGCATCGTCCAGCATGGCCCATTCGCCCAACCGTTTGAACAGCCGGTTTTGCATCTCGCTCGCGGCGGCGTTGGTGAAGGTCAGGCACAGGATGTGTTCCGGCTGGGCATTGCCCAGCAACAACCGTGCAACGCGGTCCGTCAAGACGCGGGTCTTGCCCGACCCGGCATTGGCACCAAGCCATGTCGAGGCAGAGGGATCTGCGGCGCGCACTTGTGCTTCGGTGGCATCATCGCGGATCATTTCAGAAATACCTTTCGCGCCGCGTCAGAGACATCCCATTCGCCAAACCGCGACAGCTGGTCGAAATCAGAGCCAAAGGCGTCTTTGTGCATCTTGTTGCGGGCGGTGTAGCCGGTGTCGGGATCGCGGTATGCCTCGATCAGTTTGTGCAACATCGCCAATGTGCGCTCGGGCGGACATTCGTTCAGAGGCGCAGGCACCTCCTTGCCGTCACCGGACAATGAAATATAGCGGGCGTCCGCGACGCTGCGTGGGCGCAGGCTTTCAAAACCGCCTTCGCAAATCAGAGCGGCGGTGACAAGCAATTGGACATCGAACAACATTTGTTGGTCTTTGGTCGGTGCAGAGCCTGTTTTGTAGTCGTACACGAGCGCTTCGCCGTGCTCGTTCATGTCGATCCGATCGGCCTTGGCGGTGACGCGAAAAGGTGGCTTGGCGATGTCCATCCAGCCCTTTTGCTCGAACAGAACAGGCCGTGAAGCCGTGCGTCGGGCCAGTTCATTTTCAACAAACCACCGCGCCACCTTTTCGATCCGCACCCGCCACTGAATGCGATCGGCCGGCCACGGCACCTTTGCGTCAAGCACGTCGCGCGCAATCTTCAGCAAATCGTCTTCTGTTATCAAATCAACGTTATTGGCCGAATTAGAGACGAATTCCTCGAACACTTTATGGATCACCGTGCCGCGATGCATCGGGTTGGGGGCGTGCTGGATTGGGTGAAGCTGGTGAAGCCGCAAAACCTTGGAGGCGTAGATCGCATAAGGATCGCGGATCAGTTTCTCGATATTGGTGACGGATAGCTCGGTCGGTCGCGCAATCACGGGCGGCACGGGCGATGGGCGCGGCGCGCGTGGCGCGTGGATCGGAGTTTCCAGTGCCCGACCCAGATCAAGCCACCGCTGCCCGCGTTCCGCAATTCGCGCAAGCGCGTCCGGTCCACCCGTTTGTGGCAATCCCCGCATCAGGTTCGTCAGCCGGTTGAGCCAGCGCGACGGCACGGTTTCGGCATCCTCGGATCGCTCTGCCCTGCTGAGCCAGACCTCCTTGGCACCGATGGCCTGCTGGAAATCGTGCGCGGACAATCCGATGCGCCGTTCAGGCAGCAGCAATCCGGCTTGCTGCCGCATCCGACGATTGAGCCACGGATCGGCAGGCGGCGCATCCGGCCAGGAGTGTTCGTTCAATCCGCCAAGAATGACCAGGTCAGCTCCCATCACGCGCGCCTCGATGGTGCCCCAGATGAGAATGTGAGGGTGCGGTGCATCGCGGTCGCGCACCTCCTTGCCGCGCAGGATACCATCGACCAGATCGGCATAATCGCGCGCCGACATGACCCCTCCGAACGCCGCGTTTTCGCTCAGCTCGTCAAACGCTTCCCGGCAGGTTTTCCCGGCCTCCTTTGCCCAAAGCTCCGAAGAATCGGTGCTGCACGATCCGGCACAAATTGCCTCGGCCTGAGTGATATGGTGCTGAATGTGGTCGGCCAGATGTCGCTTGCCGGTTTCAGCAGGAGTGAGAAGACAGGAGTTGATCCATTCCAACCAATCGCGCGCATCGTCGGCTTTTTTCCAAGCTTGCAGCTGTTGCAGATCGGGATATGGCACGCCGGTCTTGCGTATGAACAGTTCCAGTTCCGAGGTCCAAAGGCGATGCTGGCCACGTTCGGCCCCGATATGACACAGCGGATGTTTCAGAATCGTCAGCAATGCCTCGGCGGTTGGCCCGTTGGTGCGCAGTTGCGCGATGTGGCGGAGCAAGCGGCCGGGCGCGGTCAGTTGCGCAGGCGTGCCGGCGCTATCGTCAGGAAGGATGTTCCACCGGTCCAGCAGCGCGCTGACCCGACGGGTCAGCATCCGGTCGGGCGTGATCAAAGCCGCGGTCGTCCCGTCCTCGGCAGCTTGGCGCAATCGCAACGCGATGGCGCGGGCTTCATCGCGGGGCGATGGCGCATTGAGTAACGTCAGAGACTGGATCGCTCGCGAAAATGGCGGCAAATCCGGACCGTCCGATAGCCATTGATCCGTCACCGGAGCGGGCCGCATGGCCAACGAGACAAGCGCGTTTCGCGCCGGATTCGGCGGCGGCGTGCTGGTCCATTGCGCCACGGCCCTGTGATCGAGGTGAAGCGTGTCCATCAAGCGCGCAAACCGGAATTGCGGATGATCTTCGCCCTGCATCGCGTCGCTGTTGCGCAGGTTGTCGCGCAACACGTTCCAGACCGCGCCCGGCATGTCGAAGTCGAAACCCGGCAAGATCACCGCGCCTTGGGGAAGATGCGCAACTGCGCACATCAATTGAAACGCTGTTCCGCGCGATCCGGTAGAGCCGGCAACGATCATCGGATGCTGCGGCGGCGCGGTGCGCCAACGCTCCAATTTCAGGGCCAACGCCAGGCGATTGACCGTTGCAGCGTCCGGCGCATCGGATCGGGGGTCAAAATAACGGGTGACGATTTGCAAAAACCGTTGGGCGCGTTCCCAGTGGCCGGATTGATCGCTCACGTCCAACGCCGCGATGGTGTCGGGCGAGACACCCTCGGCCTGCATCTCGTCAAGCAATGCGCCAAGGCTTTGCGCCAGATCGTAGATCGCGGCCCTCGGCGCAAGGCTCGGGTCGGCGTCGATCAGGCGGGCGACCAGTTCGGACAGCTCAAGCTGGCGACGCAAGGCAGGAACGGCCGCGGGAAGCAAAGCCGTATCGAGTGGGTCGGCGAGGTTGGTCAAAAGCCGGATTCGCGGAAGGAACCCAGCACCCTCGGCATCAAACACCGCTTCGATCCGCCGCTGCATCCGGCGGGTGTTGAGGATCAATTCAACCCGTGCCATCGCGTCGGGCGGTTGACCCGCAAGCCGTCGCTTCAGACCCCGCACAAGCTCTTGAGCGAAATCAGCGCCTGGCGGCAGGCCGAAGATCCGGGCCGTTTCGGTCGAGTCAAACATCAGAATATCCCAGCATGGTCTCGGCCAATGCGATGCCACCCGGATGCCCGACGTCACACCATGTGCCCGGATAGACGATGCCGTGCAACTGGTTTGCGTCGATCAGGTTTTGCCAGACCTCTTTCAGCGAAAACACGGATTCGCCCATGTCAGAGACGATATCGGTGCTAATGATCTGCAAACCGGAATAGATTGTCTCCGTTCCCCAGACCGAGGTTCCATCCTCGCGAATGTCCAGATCGCCGCTGCCGTTGTGGCCTATGGCATTGTCTTTCGGAATACACAAAAGCAGCGCCTGCATGTCGTCGCGCCACGCATCCTGAAGCATCATCAGGGGATTTGGGCCGGTCCAGACCGCATCCGTGTTCATGGTAAACACGGTTTCGGCCTTCAACACGGGAAGCGCCGCTTTCAACCCGCCGCCGGTATCGAGGATCTCGGGGGATTCTACCAGCACTTGAACATCGCTGTGCGCGAAATGATCAACAATCTGGTCAGCCTTGTAATGCGCATTCACAACGACCGTGTTCAACTTCGCGGCACGCACGATTTCCATCGCATGTGCGATCAGCGGCTTGCCGGCGACGGTCACAAGCGGTTTTGGTCGATCGCGCGTCAAATCGCCCATCCGCGTACCGAATCCGGCGGCAAAAAGCATCACGGCGTCTGGCATAGGTCTTGTACCTTTCTCAGGCGGCTCACTGTCGGTTCCGGGAACATGCTGTCGATCAGCGGCGCCAATGTCGCGCTGGCGGGTGCCCTGAGGCTGGTCTGGATGTGGCCCCAGACGCGCGGGATCAGGGTCAGGTAATTCGGCTTGCCATTTTCAATCGCCAATCTGGTGAAAACGCCAAGGATGCGCAGGTTTCGCTGCAAGCCAAGTAGGTGAAATAGGGGTAAAACCTCCTGTTCCGCGCGGCCCGATCTTGTCAGATAATAGGTCAAGGTCGCGTCTGTACAGGTTCGCGACACGTCGCGTCGGGCGTCCTGGAGCATCGAGACCAGATCGTAAACCGGCGGACCGGCAAGCGCATCCTGAAAGTCCAGAAGACCAACGCGCCTCACACCAGCGCGGTCTGGAAGCCAGATCATGTTTTCAGCATGATAGTCTCTCAGCAGCAGGATCGTGTCTCTTGGAACGAGTGTTTCGAGCAGGTCAGTCAGTCGCGCTGTGAGGTCTGCCGCATTGCGTTCTTGCGTCCCGCCAAAGGCAGGAATGTAATGCGCGATCGCCGGTTCGATCATTTGGCCAAGAACGACTGGCGTTGCGGTCTGCACCCCGTCCGGCACATGCGCTGCTCCCAGATGAACCAGTACATCAGTTGCCGCGCGGTAAAGCGTGGGTTCGAGGCCGGGCGCTTCCGTGATGATCCTTGCAAATTGCGCGTCGCCGAAATCCTCCAGAAGCATCAGGCCGGGCGCATGTGCAATGATCTCGGGCGCGGACAATCCGACACGACAAAGATGTGCCGCGATCTGCGCGAAACGGCCGGTGTCGTCTTGCGGGTCAATCATCAGGATCGCGCGGTCCGGGCCTGAGCAGAGCCTGATATACTGTCGCGACGAAGCGTCCCCCGCGAGCGGCATCTGCTGCGCCTTCTCCCAGCCGTGAGCGTGCAAAAACGTGGATGTCCGCGTCATGCGATCGCCTTGGTGACCGGTGCCAGCCATTTCTCATCGCTCCAACAAAGCGTGATCCTGCGGCTATCGTCTCCGTGAAGATCATCAAAGTGGATGTGCAGCGCATCGGGCGGCGTCAGATCGTCCAGGCGATCAGGCCATTCAATCAGGCATATCGCCGTTTGAAATGCATCCAGTAAACCGAGTTCTATGATCTGGTCAGCTTGCGCCAGTCGGTAAAGATCCGCATGCCAAACCTCGCCTTCGGGCAAATCGTAGGTTTGCACGAGCGTGAAGGTCGGAGAGGGCACGTCTTCGGGTACAGCCAAGCGCGACTGGATCAGCGCTCGGGCGAAGTGGCTTTTGCCTGCTCCGATGCCGCCCGACAGCAAAATGCAATCACCCGGAACCAGAGACGTGCCAAGCTGCTCTGCAAGTTGCGCAGTCTCGTCTGGAGAATGGGAGGTATAGGCTGCGCGATGATCCGTCATGCCGCGCAATCTACCTGCCCGGCCACGGGTCGCAAGATTGGAAGTCGCGTCTTTAGCCCGAAACGATCTGCAACGCGTCTTTTTCCGGCGAGGACATGCGCAAACTGGCGGCGTTGCAGAACCGTACGAGCGTTGCGCCAAAGCAGATCGGATCCACCCGGCAAATCACCTCGCGCCCGTCTTTGGAGCGCAGTTCGCTGTCCCAGCTGGCGCGTTCCGTGGTACTGGTCACGAAATCGCGCAACTCTGGCCAGACCGGACTTGGGTGGAAGGCGGCTTTCCAGTCTTGCGTGGCGTCGGTGATGGTTGCGTCTTCGATGCAGGTATCTGGATCAACGCTCCACATGTCTTTGTAAGCAGCGTTACACACAGTCAGGATACCTTGCTGGCTGAACACCGCCACTGCGTCATCCATCGCGTCCAGCATGGACTGCATCGTCTCGAGTTCCGTTCGAAAGCCACGGGTCAGGGACACCTCGGCAGTTATGTCGTTGAACAAAAAGGCGATTGCCCCGTCGGGGTAGGGACGGCCAGTCACATCGAATGTCTGTCCTCCGGCCAGGTTCCATGTTTCTCGGAACCGGTCATCGCTGGCGGCGGCGACAAGTTTGGCCATACGTTCGCGCCAATCGTCATAGTTCTTGGGTTCCGGCATGAATTGGCGTTCGCGAAGTTTGTCGAAAAACTCGAACAAGTTTGGCCTTCCGCTCAGAAAATCGACCGGCAGGCCGCTAAGGTCGATCAGCGCCGGGTTGAACAGGGCAAGCCGGCGATCCCTGTCGAAAATCGCCAGACCGGTGGTCAGGTTGGCAAAGGTCTTCGACAGGGTCTGTACGAAATTGCGCTGCGCCTCTTCGGCTTGCACAACGGCGTCAACGCCGGTTGCGAAATGCAGGATGCCGGTGTCGGTCTTTTGCGTTGACACTTCGAACCATCGGCTGTGCCGGGCCGCTTCGCTCGCCAGGGAGACGCGTTTGGCGCGCAAGGCGTTCGGCTGGCCTAGCAGGGTCGAGATGTGACCGGCAAATTCGGATTCACCGCCGTGAGTGTCGGCCAGTTTAGCAAAGGCGTCATTGCCCCACTGGAACTGGCCGTCGCCATCAAGCGCCCATATCGGGTTCGGCGAATGATCGAGTGCGGGCTGCATTTGCTCGATCGCCACTTCGTGACGCCGCGCTTGAAACCATCCTTTCGCGGCGTCGGGCCGGGGAGACAGGCTGACACGCGTGCGGCGACCGACAGGCGTGATCGTCACGTCGGGCCCGTCGTCAGTGCTTGCCGGTGGATCACGCAGGGTTTGCGGCAGATCGGGTGCGATGCGTGCAAGCGCCGATCTGATTTCTTGCCATGTCGGGTTTTTGGATGTGTTAGGCAAGAGAGGCCAGATCGCGGTGTCGGCATCAATCAGGCGCTCGTCTTCGAACAGCATGGCAATGTCCTGAGGACCGGTGGGTGTTGGTGTTGCAGTCTGGCGTCGGGTGAAGAACAGCAGCGTGGTCACTGTCAGACCCGCGCAAGACAGGCCCACCAGAACCGAGATCACCAAAAGAGAATCCATCGCGTCACCTGCAACCAGCTTAAACAGATGAAGTGAACACCGAGATGATTAACGGATGGTTAAGCGCTCGGAAATCAGCGGAGGCATGGTCCATCGCTCAAAGGTCGAACGGCTGGTTCTCTCCGATCCCTTCACCCTTGGCCCTTTCTGGCGGGACTATCGCGTCACGCGGCCAAACCACCTCGACCGACGCCCCGCGTGCGTTGTGTTTGTTGTGGCGTCGCCCGGCGCCATTGGCAAAGCTCAGCGTCGCACCTGACCGCTCCAACAAGGTCTTGGCGATGAACAGGCCGAGGCCCATTCCTTCGTATTCGGGGCGTGATTTACGATCCCGATCAGTGCGACGGTTGCGTACAAAAGGGTCGCCAATTCGCCCGAGCAGATTGGTCGGATATCCCGGCCCGTCGTCCAGGATGCGGATCGTGATTGACGTGTCGGTCCATGTCGCATCGACCCAGACACTTGTGCGCGCGAAATCCACCGCATTCTGGATGAGGTTGCGCAAGCCGTGAATCACCTCGGGAAAGCGCTGCGCATCCGGTGGCGACGACGCTCCGTTATCGGGGCCGCTGCCGTCAATCAGCACGTCCTTGCCCCGGTTCAAATGCGGCTCGGCTGCTTCCCGGATCAGTTCCAGAAGGGGCGCGCTGCGAATTTGCAGGTCTTCCTTGCCGGCCCGTCCCATCGACTGCAAGATATCGCGACACCTGTCCGCCTGTGCGCGGATCAGCCTTGCGTCGTCCTGTTGTTCGGGTCTGTCTTCCAGATCTTCGATCAGTTCTGCGCTGGCCAGCTTGATCGTCGCCAGTGGCGTGCCCAACTCGTGTGCGGCGGCGGCGACGACACCGCCAAGATTGTTCAGCATTTGTGTCCGGCTGAGAGCGAGTTGCGTGGCCACGACAGCGTCGGCGGTGGAGTTCATTTCTTCCGTAACCTTGCGCGCATAAAGCGACAGGAACACGACCGAGATTGTGATGGCGACCCATTGGCCAAACACGAAAACGTCGGCAATGCGCATGATAAAGCCCTGTTCTGTGCGCAAGGGCAGGTGGAAGAACATCATCAGCGTAACGAGTGCCAACGCGGTGGCGCCGATGATGATGGTCGAGCGCAGCGTCATGATCGTGGCCGACACCATCACCGGGCCGAGGATCAGGATGGAGAACGGGTTGTGAAGCCCGCCGGTGAGATACAGCAGAAAACACAATTGCAGCAAATCGAACATCACCATCGAGAAATTCTCGGCTTCGTTCAGACGCTTGTTTTCCGGAAACGCAAAGGTCGCGACAAGATTGCCAAGGACAGACACACCGATCGCCAGATAACACAGGCTGAGCTCCAGACGCAGATTGTAGAATTGCTGCGCCAGTGTGATCGCGGCGAACTGACCGGCGATGGCAAGCCACCGCAGCCAGATCATCGTGCGCAACCGGATAAAGCTGCCGCGTTGTCGCTTTTGCAGAAGTTGGAACTCGGATTGCGTCATCTGCGCCCTTTCGCCACTTGTGTCGGACGGGAAAACCCTTACCTCGTCCAGTCAAGAGCATAAGCACGGCTCTTGCGATGAAAAGCGCTTTGATGGCGCGGTGACAGCGAGGATATTATGAAACGTCTGGCAGTAATAGCGGCGGTGGTGGTTCTGGCCGCATTGGTCGGCGGCATCTGGTATGTTAGCGTGCTCCAACGCGGCGATGATAAATATGCAGAGTGCCGGTCGGTCGCCATTGCCGACGGTGGTAACAAAATCGGTGGCCCGTTCACCTTGGTCAACGGGCAGGGGGAGACTGTCACCGATCAGGATGTCATCACAAAACCGTCACTGGTCTATTTCGGCTACACCTTCTGCCCCGATGTCTGCCCGCTGGATACGGCACGCAATGCCGAGGCGGTCGATGTGCTGGCAGAGGAGGGATATGACGTCACGCCGGTCTTCATCTCCGTCGATCCCGAGCGTGACACCCCGGAGGTTGTGGGCGCATTCGCGGACAACATGCACGAGGATATGATCGGTCTTACCGGTTCGGAAGAACAAGTGAAGGCCGCGAGCCAGGCGTATCGAACCTACTACAAGCGCCAGCCGGGAGACGATGAATTCTACCTCGTTGACCACACCACATTCAGTTATCTGGTGATGCCCGAAGACGGGTTCGTCGAGTTCTTCCGCCGCGACCTGAGCCCCGAAGAGGTGGCCGAACGTACGTCATGCTTTCTTGACGTCTCGTAGTCGCGCATCATTTGGCCGTTGAAGTTGAAAAATTCGCCCGTCATAGTGGCGGATAACGCAATTTCTACGGAAGGGAACCAAGGTGAGCGAGCGCACTGCCGAAGATCTGGGCGAAGACAAAAGTCTCCTTCTTGTCGATGATGACGAACCGTTTCTGCGCAGGCTTGCCAAAGCGATGGAAAAACGCGGTTTCGAAGTCGAGACCGCTCAGTCGGTGACGGCGGGATCCGCAATCGCCACCGCGCGTCCTCCGGCCTATGCCGTCGTCGATCTTCGTCTTGAGGATGGTAACGGGCTGGATGTGGTCGAAGTGATCCGCGAAAAGCGCCCCGACAGCAGGGTTGTCGTTCTGACGGGCTACGGTGCCATCGCAACGGCGGTCGCTGCCGTCAAGATCGGGGCGACAGACTACCTGTCCAAACCGGCCGATGCGACCGATATCACCAACGCCCTTCTTGCAAACGGTGACAACCTTCCGCCACCGCCCGAAAACCCGATGAGCGCGGATCGCGTGCGCTGGGAACATATCCAGCGGATCTACGAATTGTGTGATCGCAACGTGTCGGAAACTGCACGGCGATTGAACATGCACCGGCGCACCTTGCAGCGGATCTTGGCGAAACGCTCGCCGCGGTAACTGCTGAATCTACAGAGCCTTCAAGAGCGTTTCATGACGCGCGGTAAAGTCGTTTCGCACCTCGACCGGCGGGCGCAGCACGATGTGCAGGTCGGCGATCAGATCGCGATCGGGGATGCCGAAAAACTTGTCGGCCTCGGCGCGGCTGAAACCGGCGATCTGGGTGGCTTCCATCCATGCACTGATCCGATCCGCCTTCTTGATCTGTCTCTTGAGACGCGCCGGCGTGACGGCGGGCAGCCCGAACCTGATGTGAATGGCCGCGGTCAACCGATCGTCCAGCGCGCCATAGCTCGGGCCGACAGCGGCCTTGACCGGCGAAATCATGTCTCCGATCACGTATTCGGGCGCGTCGTGAAGAAGGGCCGTCAGCCGCTCTGACGCCGTTGCCTTGGGCGACAAGCGGCTAAACAAGGTTTCCACCAGCAGAGAATGTTCGGCCACGGAATAGGCGTAGTCACCGAATGTCTGGCCATTCCAGCGTGCCACAAACGCCAGCCCGTGCGCGATGTCCGCGATCTCGATATCGACCGGGGTCGGGTCCAGCAGGTCAAGCCTGCGACCAGACAGCATCCGTTGCCATGCGCGTGGTGGTTTCGCCATTGTCACCTCGTTTTTGCGGCTTGGGTAGTGCGCGGCTCGTTCGTTGTAAACCGCCCTGCATTGCCGGAACCCGAACCGCGTGCTACGTGCCGCTGCAATCAAATAGGATAAGCGGAGCGCCGGGCATGGCCAAAGACTACATCGTCAAGGATATCACTCTGGCCGAATATGGCCGCAAGGAACTCGACATCGCAGAGACCGAGATGCCGGGCCTGATGGCGCTGCGCGACGAATACGGCGAGAGCAAACCGCTTGCCGGTGCGCGCATCGTCGGTTCCCTGCACATGACGATCCAGACCGCCGTTCTGATCGAAACACTGACCGCGCTGGGCGCGGATGTGCGCTGGGCGTCGTGCAACATCTTTTCCACCCAGGATCACGCGGCGGCGGCAATCGCCAAGGCCGGCGTGCCGGTGTTTGCAATCAAGGGGCAAAGCCTTGAGGAGCACTGGGATTACCTTGACCGGTCGTTCCAGTTTCCCGAGGGCGCGAACATGATCCTCGACGATGGCGGCGATGCGACGCTTTACGTCCTGCTCGGTGAGCGGATGGAGGCGGGCGAGGACGTGCTGGCCGTGCCACAATCCGAGGAAGAAGAGGTCATCAAGGCGCAGATCAAGAAGCGCATGGCCGAAACCCCCGGCTGGTTCGCCAAGACACGCGACGCCATTCAGGGCGTGTCCGAGGAAACGACGACCGGCGTGCACAGGCTTTACGATCTGCACAAGAAGGGCCAGCTTCCGTTCCCGGCGATCAATGTGAACGATTCCGTCACCAAGTCGAAATTCGACAACAAGTACGGCTGCAAGGAAAGCCTTGTTGACGGCATCCGCCGCGCCACCGACACGATGATGGCGGGCAAGGTCGCCGTTGTGTGCGGCTATGGCGATGTGGGCAAAGGCTCTGCCGCGTCCCTCGCCGGGGCCGGTGCGCGCGTGAAAGTCACCGAAGCCGATCCGATCTGTGCCCTTCAGGCCGCGATGGATGGGTTCGAGGTTGTGCTGCTGGAGGACGTGGTCGACAGCGCCGACATCTTCATCACCACCACCGGCAACAAGGACGTGATCCGCATCGAGCACATGCGCGAGATGAAGGACATGGCGATCGTCGGAAATATCGGCCATTTCGACAATGAAATTCAGGTCGCCAATCTCAAGAACCACAAATGGACCAACATCAAGGAACAGGTGGACATGATCGAGATGCCCTCGGGCAATCGCATCATCCTGCTTTCCGAAGGCCGCCTTCTGAACCTTGGCAACGCGACGGGCCATCCGTCCTTCGTGATGTCAGCCAGCTTCACCAATCAGGTTCTGGCGCAGATCGAGCTGTGGAAAAACGGCGAGAATTACGAAAACCAGGTCTACATCCTGCCCAAGCATCTGGACGAAAAGGTGGCCCGCCTGCATCTGGGGCGCATCGGTGTCAAGCTGACCCAACTGTCAGCCGAGCAAGCAGCCTATATCGGCGTGACCCCCGACGGCCCGTTCAAGCCAGAGCATTATCGCTACTGATATCACCCGACCCGAGCCGGTCGAACCTTGCTCATTCTTAAAAATTTGAAGCCGCCTGCATCACGCGGGCGGCTTTCATGCTGCACGAAGCCTGACATTCGTCTGGCCGCGAGGTCGCACAGAAATGACCTGTGGAACTTCACCGCCAAATTGTATTCCATATCGTGAAATAGCGAAACAGCAGCGAGGGATAAGCGATGATCGGATACTTCACGCTCATATTGGTTTGCCAGCTTGTCGGTGAATTCGTCGTCCGCACGCTTTCCGTCTCGGTGCCCGGCCCCGTTGTTGGCATGGCGCTTCTCTTCATTCTGCTTCTGGTGCGGGGTCGCGCACCAGAAGGATTGACGCAAACCGCCGATGGGCTGCTGCGCGCGATGGCGTTGCTGTTTGTTCCTGCGGGCACCGGCGTCATGATGCATTTCCGGCTTCTGGGCGATGCGGTGGTTCCCCTCGGCGCGGCGCTGGTGGTCAGCACGGCCCTGACGATCATCGTGACGGCGCTCATGATGCGCTGGCTGAGCGGGTTCGGCTCCAGTGAATAGCGTGCAGGAATCCTGGGTCTATCTGAATGCCTCACCGCTCTTCCACCTGACCCTGACGCTGGTGGCGTTCCAAGCGGCAAGCTGGGTTTTCGAAAAAGCGGGGCGGAATCCGCTCCTCAACCCGGTGTTGGGCGCTGTCGTTTTGATCGTCGCAATCCTGTTTCTGATCGGCACGGATTACGAAACCTATTTCGAAGGCGCGCAGTTTGTTCACTTCCTGTTGGGACCGGCGACCGTATCCTTGGCGATACCGCTTTACCGGCAATGGGATAAGGTGCGCGGCTCCGCGCTTGCCATCGGGGCGAGCCTGTTGGCGGGGTCTCTGGTGGCGATCCTCACGGCGATCGGAACGGCGTGGCTGCTGGGAGCTTCGGACACATTGATGGCGTCGATTGCGCCGAAATCTGCAACAGCGCCGGTGGCAATGGCGATCGCGCAGGATTTGGGAGGCCTTCCGTCACTCACTGCGGTGCTCGTCATCGTGTCAGGAATCCTCGGCGCCATGTTCGGGCCGATCCTCCTGAACCTCATCGGAGTCACCGACTGGAGTGCGCGCGGCTTGGCTGTCGGGACTGCCAGTCACGGCATCGGTACGGCCAGAGCCTTGCAGGTCAACGAAACAGCAGGGGCCTTCTCGGGTCTTGCGATGGGGCTGAATGCGATGGCCACAGCCCTTCTCGTGCCGATCATCTGGGGGCTGCTGTTCTAGGCGATAGGTGCGCAAAACGGCCCGGAGGGGTGCTCCGGGCCGGACCGGTTTACTTGTTCTGCGGTATCCGAAGCGTCTGGCCCGGATAAATCTTGTCCGGGTGGCTGAGCATCGGGCGGTTGGCTTCGAAAATCTCGGTATAGCGAGCGCCGTTGCCAAGCGCCTTTTCCGAGATTGCCCAGAGCGTGTCTCCTTTTTCGACGGTGTGAAACAGCGGCTCGTCGGATGTCTCCGCTTCAACGGCAGACACACCTTCGACGTTGCCAACTGCCAGAATGACCTTCTCGCGCTCTTCCTGATTCATTGTCCCGCCAGAGACGACGACCTTGTCGCCATCGACCTTGATCTCGGCGCCCTTGGTGTCGAGCCCAAGATCGCTCACTTCCTTCTTAAGCGCGGCCGGTGTCGGCCCTTCCTCCGCGCCGGACAGTTTGCGCCCTGCGGTCTTCATGAAATTCCAAAGTCCCATCTATCTCTCCTGTCGGTCATGTTCCGCTCCAGCATTGAGTGACTTTGAGGTCAATGCCAGTGGCAAATTGTACATCAGAGCGCCAAAACCGTATTTTTCGTTGCTCCAAGCAGGTGTTTTTGCCACCTTTGCGCGCAACGGAGGGCTGCTCCTCTGGGTGACGCAAATCATTTGGGAGAAAATCATGGGTAAACGAGACGAATTGATCGAGCAATATGCGGACGATTTGAAGAACAAGTGTGGCATGACGCCGGACATGGATCTGCTGACGAAAGTGACGATTGGATGCGGACCGGCGATCTATAATGCAGATGCCGCAACGGTCGCCGGTTCTCAGCCATCAGAACTGGAAACCGTCAAGGACAACTTTCTGATCAAGAAGCTCGGCCTGAGCGACGGGCCCGAATTGATGACAGCGATCAACTCGGTCATCGAAACCTATGGTAAGTCAGAGCGCAACAAATACCGTGCCGTGGTTTATTACATGCTGACCAAACATTTCGGCAAGGAATCCGTCTACGGCTGATCGGCACCGGTAAGAGTGCCACGGGCGCCCTTTTCCGGGGCGCCCTTTTCGTTTCGAATTGAACAAAATGCGTTGGATTAGTTGTTTGATGCGAGTCAGCTTCCGAGGTAGATTTATGGGGAAGGTCAGGATGGCCGAAACCATATTCAGTTGACGCGCGTGGTGACTTGGGAGCGCGGGGACGGGGGGTTTCGGCGCAAGCCGCGACCCCCCGTACATTTCTTGCTCAGCCATCAGGCACCTTAAGCGGAAACACCTGCCAGATCACATACAATACGCCACTCTTCAGCCGAAACTGGCTGAACGGATAGCCGCGAATTGTTCACCAGCACCATTTCCGACAGACGCTCGTCTGCCTTGATCTGGTTCAGGGTCACGGGTGTTTTCACAGGCTTGATCGCCTTGATATCCACGCACTCCCAGCGATCATCATCCGTTGTGCTCTCGGGATGGGCCTCTGCGATCACCTCGACAATGCCGACAATCGCCTTCTCCGTCTGCGAGTGGTAAAAGAACCCGCGATCACCCACCGACATGTCGCGCATGAAGTTGCGCGCTTGATAGTTCCGCACACCGTCCCACTCTTCACCGGCGTCGCCCTTGGCCACCTGTTGGTCCCACGACCATGCCGACGGTTCGGATTTGAAAAGCCAGTATTTCATCTCTGTATCACTCGCTTCCACGGGATCAGATCAACCGTCTGGAACAATCCCGCCTTGGCATAAGGATCATTGTCGGCCCAGGTCCTGGCCGCCGCCATATCCGCGACATCCAGCACCACCAGAGACCCGATCATCTGGTCATCCTCGTCCAGCAACGGTCCTGCCTGCTCGACCACACCAGTCGCGTCGATATAGGCCAGATGCGCGTCTCGGTTGGCTTTGCGCGTTTCCAGGGCGCCGGATCTGTCTCGGGCAATCAAGGCGACAAGCATTCATTCTTCCTTCAGTGGACGAGTCATGAGATCGCCTATGGCATCGGAAATCGTGGTCGATCCGTCAAGCAAATGTGTGACTGTGCGCGTCAAAGGAACGTCGAGCCCCCGTTTGTCCGCTATATCCGCCATCGCGCGCGCGGTTGCCGCGCCTTCGACTGTGACGTTTGGATCAAACGGCTTGCCTTGCCCCAAAGACAGGCCCAGCCGGTAATTGCGCGACAGGTCCGAGGTGCAGGTAAGTGCCAGATCCCCCAGACCCGACAGACCCATCAGCGTGTCCGTCCGCGCGCCAAACGCTGTGCCGATACGTTGCATTTCCGCAAAACCACGGGTCATCGTCGCGGCACGCGCACTATCTCCAAGCCCCGCGCCGATGACCGCACCGCAGGCGATCGCAAACACGTTCTTCAGCGCGCCGCCCAGTTCCGCGCCAATCGTGTCGGTCGTGCGGTAAAGGCGCAGCGTCGGTGTGGTGAGCTGATCCTGAAGCCTCGCGCCGATCCGCGTATCCTTGCACGCCAGCGTCAGCGCGGTCGGACGCCCGATCGCGATGTCGGTCGCAAAGCTCGGGCCTGTCAGGATTGCAGTGACCGCGTCCTGCATGACCTCGCCAATAACGCCGGTGGGGCCTAGGCCGGACGAAAGCTCGATGCCCTTGCAGCAGGCGACGATGGGAACCTTGGGCAATGCGCAGCTGCTTAATGCGGCGCGCACCTGTTGCAGCGGAACGGCGACGAGGATCACATCGCTTGCAGCCAGATCGCCGATCTCGCAAGTGACGGACAAAGTGTCAGGGAATGTTGCATCAGGCAGGTAGGCCGCGTTGATGCGCTGCTTTGCCATGTCGTCTGCCTGCGCCACCGACCGGGCGCGTAGTGTGACGCGCTCGCCGGTCTTTGCCAGTGCAATTGCCAAGGCGGTGCCGAACGCTCCCGCTCCAAAGACCCCGATCATGCTTTTGCACCCTTGCGCCCGCCGCCCAGTGCCGCCGGCGCGCTTTGATCCAAAGGCCACCTGGGGCGGGCGGAAAGTGACAGATCGTCCGCTCCGGTTTCGGCAAAAATCTCGGCCCCCGCATAGGCGATCATTGCGGCGTTGTCGGTGCACAGGGCCAGCGGCGGCGCGATGAAGGGCAAATCACGCGCAGCGCTCAGAGCCTTCAGCGCAGCGCGCAACTCCGTATTCGCGGCAACACCGCCAGCAACGGCAAAACCGGTAATGCCGGTCGAGGCGTCCAGGGCGCGGCGGGATTTTTCCACCAAAACATCCCGCACCGCAGCTTGAAATCCGGCGCAGAGATCGGACACATCTTGCGGATGAAGCCCGCCCTGGTCGGCAATCAGCGCATCGCGCTGGCGCAGCAACGCGGTCTTCAGGCCCGAGAACGAGAGATCGCATCCGGCGCGATCCAGCAGGGGGCGCGGAAAGGCGAACCGTGACTCGTCCCCACTCAGAGCGCTTCGCTCAACCGCCGGTCCGCCGGGTTGGGTCAGGCCAAGCAGGCGCGCGGTCTTGTCAAATGCTTCCCCAGGCGCGTCGTCGATCGTGCTTCCCAGCCGCGAAAACGCGGTCGGTCCATCGACACGCAAGAACTGGCAATGTCCTCCGGACACCAGAAGAATGAGATATGGATAGCCCACATTGTCGGTCAGGCGCGGTGTCAGCGCGTGACCGGCCAGATGATTGACGCCAATCATCGGCGTGCCAGTGGCAGCCGACAGCCCCTTAGCCATCATCACGCCCGACAGCACCCCCCCGATCAGGCCGGGGCCGGCAGTCACGGCAATGACGTCGATGTCGTTAAGGGTCACCTTCGCATCATCCAGCGCACGCTCGATACACAGATCGAGCTTCTCGGCATGGGCGCGCGCGGCGATCTCCGGAACGACACCGCCATACGCAGCGTGCAGGGCAGTTTGATCGGCGACGACAGAAGACAGGATGTCTCGCCCGCGCACGATCGCGGCTGCGGTGTCGTCGCAACTGCTCTCCAGACCCAGAACGGTGATTTCCTTGTTCATCCGACTTTCCGTTGCACCTATGGGTTGAAGCAGATACCACCGTCGGATGCTGCTCACAATGACACGGATTGAATGGCTGTCACGCGCCCTCTCTTGCTGCTGACCCGTCCCAAAGCGGCGTCAGACGCGTTCTGGGCGGCGTTGCCAGAGCCGATCCGCGCCGCAGTCGATGTGATGATCAACCCGCTGCTTTCGATCGAAGTCACCGGCCCGTTGCCGTCATTTGACGGGATAAACGGCTTGATCTTCACATCCTCGAACGCTCTACATGCCTTTGACGCGCTGGGCGGATTGCCCTTGAAGGTGCCGGCAATCGCGGTGGCCGAGGGAACGGCATCGGCGCTCAAAGCGTTTGGTTTTCAGGTCGATGTTGCAGGTGGCAATGCCGATCGATTGGTTCACTATGTGCTGGATCGCGGCTACCCTGGGCCGCTCCTGCACCTCAGAGGGGAAAATGCAATCGGCGATATTGCGCAAAGATTGACCGAAAAAGGCGTGCCAACGTATGAATCTGTTCTCTATAAACAGAGGCTTGAGCCATTGGAGCCTGCGGTGAAAGATGCTTTGTCGCAAGACAGACCGGTCATTGCACCGGTATTCTCTCCCAGAACCGCGGAGCAACTGGGCCGCGAATCGGAAAGAATAAGCGCAATCCGCTTTGCCGCGATCAGCCAGGCGGTGGCAGATGCCCTGCCGGTCGGATCTGCGGCGCGAACGCAGGTGGCCAAGACCCCAAATCGCGACGGGATGTCGGAGTTGGTGGCGGAGATGGTGAGACAGTCACAGGCGTGCGCACCGCCGGAATGACGTTATAATATTGAAAGTCCTGTCGCGCAGACTTGTAAGATTTGAAGGAAGTATCGGTGGCCAAACGCAAGAGCACTAACAAAACCTCCGAAAAAACCGGAGGGAATGCCCCCCAGACGGATAAGGATGTGGAGGCAACGGAACCATCGAAAAGCTCGGCCACAGATATGAAAACCGCGTCCGAGGCGGTCGAGGCAGTGGATGCTTACACCTCGGACGACAAAAAGGCTGACACCGAATCCGACACTCCTGAAAAATCAGACGCGCCTGTGGCGGACACGCCCATCGAGGACGACGGCACGACATCAGACAAAACGGAGCCTGCCGACAAGACTGACCCCGCTGAGAAGGATGCCGGGGCGGACGAGACCACCAAGAGCGAGCCGCTCGACGATCATCTGACCAAGGATGAAGCCGAGCAAATGCTCAACGACGCCGAGAACGTTGAAGCAGCCTCCGCCGAGCCCAAACCCGCTGACGACCCGACACAGTTGCCTGTCGCGCCGCAAGTTGTGCGGGAAACCACCATCGAGCGGAAGGGCGGATTTGTTCCCATGCTGCTTGGCGGGGTGGCGGCTGCCGCGCTGGGATACGGGGTCGCGGCCTATGTATCGCAAGACGTCTGGCCATTTGCATCCACTGAACCCGATGCGTTCGAAGGCGAGGTGCGCGAGACTCTCGCCACTCAGGACGGGTCTCTGGCCGACCTGTCGACGCGCCTTGAGACTCTTGAAAGCACCGAGATCCCCACCGTTGATCTCACCCCGATGGAAGAGCAAATCGCCGCGCTTCAAACGACAGCGAACGACACCAGCGCAAGACTTGACGAGATAACCTCTCGTCTGGATGCGCTGGAAAAGCGTCCGATGGAACAGGCGGTTTCGCCCGAAGCGATTGCCGCCTACGAACGCGCATTGGAAGACCTGCAAGCCGAGGTCGAGGCGCAGCGCGCCGAAGTCACTCAGATGGCCAAAGAGGCCGTCGAGGCCGAAAGCAACGCGGAAACCAAATCTACATTGGCTGCATCACGCGCCGCAATGGCCGAAATCACCGCCGCATTGGAGACAGGCTCGGGCTACACAAACGCCATCGACGTTCTGTCCGCCAATGGTGTCGACATACCGGAGCCACTCGCTGCGAATGCCCAAACTGGCGTTGTCACGCAAGGCGCGCTGATCGACAATTTCCCGGCTGCCGCACGGTCCGCCTTATCCGCAGCGCGCAATGTGCAGACAGAAGGCTCCGAGGGCGCCAATCGCGTCACCACCTTCTTCGCCAACCAGCTTGGCGCGCGCTCGGTTGCGCCGCGCGAGGGCAACGATCCCGATGCGGTGCTGTCCCGGGCCGAGGCTGAAGTGCGCGCCGGCAATATCGAGGCGGCGTTGTCCGAACTTTCTGCCTTGCCCGAAGAGGCGCAGAACGCACTTGCGGACTGGCGCGCCAGCGCACAGACACGCGTTGAGACAAAAACGGCTGCGGACGCTCTCGTCCAGCAGCTCCTTCAGGAATAAGGGGGCGTCCGATGCTTTGGTCTCTTCTCAAGATCGTACTTTTCGTTGCCATCGTCGCCGCCCTGACAATGGGCGCTGCTTATCTCATGGAAAGCAGCGGCGGCATCCAGATCACCGCAGGCGGTGTCGAGTACACGCTTGGTCCGCTTCAATCGGTCATCGCGGCCTTGGTGCTGATCGTTGCAGTGTGGATCATGCTCAAACTCATCACGCTGCTGATCGCGACGCTGAAGTTCATCAACGGCGATGAAACCGCGATCTCGCGCTATTTCGACCGCAACCGCGAACGCAAGGGGTTTCAGGCGTTGGGTGAGGGTTTGACAGCTCTGGCAGCGGGCGAAGGACGACTCGCCATGGCGAAGGCCAACCGGGCCGACAAATTCCTGCATAAACCTGAACTGACGGATTTGATCACCGCGCAGGCCGCCGAGATGATGGGGGATCGCAAAAAGGCCGAAGAGGTCTACAAGCGGCTTGTTCAGCATGAGGAAACACGCTTTGTCGGCGTGCGCGGGTTGATGAAGCAAAAGCTCGATGCCGGCGACACGACAACCGCTCTCAAGCTCGCCGAACGTGCCTTCGCGATCAAGCCGAAGCACGAAGAAGTGCAGGACACATTGCTCCGGCTGCAAGCACAATCGGCAGACTGGAGCGGCGCGCGAAAAACCCTGGAGGCCAAACGCAAGCACGGTGCATTGCCGCGCGATGTGCACAAGCGCCGCGATGCGGTGCTGGCGCTGTCGGAAGCCAAGGGCGTTCTGGATGATGGCAAAACCATCGAGGCGCAGGAAGCGGCCATCGCGGCGAACAAGTCATCACCCGATCTGATCCCCGCCGCGTCAATGGCGGCTCGGAGCCACATTGCGCAGGGGCGCAAGAAATACGCGGTGCGCATCCTCAAGAAAGCGTGGCAGGCGCAGCCGCACCCCGATCTCGCGGCCGCGTTTGCCGAGATCGAGCCGAATGAATCCGCCGAAGCCCGCCTGAAACGGTTCAAGCAACTCACAGCGATCCGCCCCGAGCATCGCGAGACACGGCTCCTTCTGGCCGAGTTGAACCTCGCCGCCGAAGATTTCCCGCAAGCACGACGTTCGCTTGGCGACCTCGCCGAGACCGAGCCGGACACCCGCGTCCTTGCCATTGTCGCGGCCATCGAGCGCGGCGAAGGCGCGTCCGATGCCGTCGTGCGCGGCTGGCTCGCGCGCGCCCTGACCGCCCCACGCGGTCCGCAATGGGTGTGCGAGAACTGCAAAACCATCCACGGCGAATGGACTCCCGTCTGCAACAACTGTCAGAGCTTCGACACGCTGAGCTGGACCACTCCGCCGCAAAGCGAAACGGTCCTCCCCGCCGGAGCCGAAATGCTGCCGCTGATCGTCGGGTCCATCGAGGATCAGACGCAGGATACCGACACCGACCCTGACGTCGAGATCATTGATCCGGAATCCGCTCCGGATCCCAAACCAGTTGAGCATGAGACGCCTCAAGACATCACGACAGAAGCCGAACCCGTGGTGGAAAAGCCCCTGAGCGAAAACGCAAGATAGATCTTTTCGAGCCTGAAAACCGATGCTAATAGCAGCCATCCTGCGCCGCCCGACACGGGCATCGCAGGATTGGCCGCTGTAGCTCAGATGGTAGAGCACGTCATTCGTAATGATGGGGTCGGGGGTTCGAGTCCCTTCAGCGGCACCACAAACTCCGTACAACCTATTGATTTGCACTGGCCGTTTCCCGAAGCAAGCCAAGGCGTAAAACATGTCGGAGAACATGACAGCCCCCTTCACCTTCCGAAAGGACGGGACGTTCTACTTCATCAGAAGAGCTCCCGGTGATTTAAGACGACACTACTCGTCTGGAGGAATCTCGTACTCTCTCAGGACGCGATCAAAGTCGGTTGCCACTGCCAGCGCCACTCACGCAGCATGCAAGTTGGACGAATTCTGGTTCCATCTAAGATCGAAGGATGCCGATCTACCTAGAAAGTATCTTCTGAAGCATGGACTGGCTCAGTCTCCGTCGATTCCGATTGCCGATCCGGTCAACTCGAGCATCCCGACGTTCTCAGAGGGTGCGTTGACCTACTTGACCCTCGAGGCGAGAAACAGATTTGAAGGCTTCAAGCGGACAGCTGAACGATCCTGTGGTTACGTGATCGATGTTTGTGGTGACAAGCCTCTGAACGAGTACACCAAGTCCGATGCCAATAGATTCCGTGATGATTTGATCAAGCGGGGGTTGGCAGGAACCAGCATCACCCGTGTGTTTGGTTCGGTCCGTTCCGTGTTCAACTTCGCATCCAGTGAAGAGGGTCTGTCGCTGACCCATCCGTCTGCCAAGGTCTACTATAAATTGGACAGCTGGTGTGTCTGACCGCATTCCGATGCCGGTGGAAGACATTCGCAAGGTTTAGCAAAAGTGCTTCGAACTGGACGACGAACTCCGCTAGAGCGCGATCGTTGATTTCGTTGAGTTCTTCAACTCGTCATCATCGGCTGCGTAGTATGAGTGTCGCGGTATAATCGCCACAGCTGACTCTCCAAGGCGCGAGAACTTTATTTTCCGCCTTCTGCATCCAAACCTTTGGCCCGCGTGTCTTTACAGTGTCGGGCGCAAAACGTCTCGGCCTGGCGCTGCGCAGTTTGCGACCCTGAAAGCCGCCTGAAATCAGAAATAATTCTGTCGCTCCAAATGGGAGACTTTCATGTCCAATACGTACTTCAACGAACTCGAAAATGTGCTGAACTCTGCAGATTTCGTCTATGTGGCCGATTTGACCGCACTGAACAGCTCTGGCGTGGAGGCCACAGCGTTCGTTGCGATCGAAGGAAAGACCTTGACGGTTGCGACGGTTGCGCGAGGATTGACGCCCGATCAACTGCACATTCAGCATATTCATGGCCGATTTGACGATGCGGGCAACCCAATCGATTCTACCGCGCCAACCATCTTTGATGACGCCGATCGCGACGGCTATATCGAGGTGCTGGAAGGGATTCCCGCCTACGGTGATATCTTGTTGTCACTTGAGAATTTGGGCGATGGCATCCACAACGATCCGGTCGCAAACAGCGCGGGCGAGATGCTGACGCTCAACAGCTATGACTTGACCGATGACGACAATTTCTTTTCGACGGTAACCGGTACCGAATTCACTGCCGAAGACCTGATGCCATTGCCATTGCGCGAGATCGTAATCCACGGTGCGGAAGTTCCGGAAGGCGTTGGCGCTGGTACGGGTGGCGCAGTTGACGGGACCGGCGGCTTCAAGGCCACGCTTCCTGTTGCGGCAGGATCGATCGAAGGGTCAAGCCTCGATGGCGCACTGGCCAAGCTTGCCTTGCTTGGTGGTGGAGACCGGCTGGTAGATGGTGATGGTGCCGTGGCCGATCCCGTGGGCGGCATCGCATTTGGGGACGATGCAAGTGCCTTTGGCGAGGATGCTGTTGCTTTTGGGGACGAGGCGAACGCAACTGGCGCGTCGACCACGGCCGTCGGCGGCGAGTCGGCGGCTCTTGGTGTTGCGGCAACAGCTTTTGGCTGGCAGGCTTCGGCAGAAGGCGAGCGGGCTCATTCCTTTGGCCACCTCGCGGATGCGGATGGCGATTTCAGCCTCGCAATCGGTGAAGCGGCGTCTGCCGGCAGTGACAATGCGACCGCCATTGGCAACGCGGCTTCGGCCGATGGACGCGATGCGATTGCTATTGGTGACAGCGCCACGGCAACTGGCGGACCGTCGACCACAGCAGTTGGCGGTGAGAGCATGGCGAACGGGACCGCTGCAACGGCTTTCGGCTGGCGTGCATCCGCCGAAGGGGAGCGCGCACACGCCTTCGGGCATCTCGCCGATTCTGACGGGGACTTTACCCTTGCGATGGGTGAAGCAGCCAGTGCGTCCGGCGACTACGCGATCGCAATTGGCAACCAAGTCAGCGCCGACGCATTTGAAATCGCGATTGGGAGCGGGGATGCCACATATACCCTTGCTGGCCTTTCGGGCGAAGGCGGTGTCCTGATGGTTGATGCCGACGGGCGGCTCAGCCTTCATGGGATTGCCGGGTTTGGGATCGACGCGGAAGCGGCTCCGATGACAACCGCGCCGACGGTTGCACTTCCGACAGCGAACACGCCGACAGATCCGCGGCCGCAAGACGAGATGAGCGCCCCAATATCAGAAGGGGTCTCTACGGCGAATGGTGTCGGTGCGATCTCGGTTGGAAATCTTGCCATAGCAGAAGGCCGGGATGCTCTGTCCATCGGTGATGCCGCATCGGCTACGGGTGGACCGTCAACCACCGCAGTTGGCGGCGAAGTGAGCGTAAACGGAACAGCCGCGACGGCGTTCGGCTGGCGGGCGTCTGCGGAAGGAGAGCGTGCGCATGCTCTGGGCCACATTGCCTCAGCGGAGGGTGACTTCAGCCTTGCCATCGGTGAAGCGGCCAATGCGATGGGCGACAACACCACCGCAATTGGCAACGCCGCAAATGCCATGGGCGTCGATGCGCTTTCGATCGGCGATACAGCTACGGTAAACGGCACATCCACCACCGGCGTCGGCGGCGAGATCTCTGTAAACGGGACAGCCGCAACGGCCTTTGGATGGAAAGCGTCCGCGACAGGTGAACGCGCCCATGCGCTGGGTCATATTGCCGAAGCGGATGGAGATTTGACCCTCGCTGTCGGTGAGGCTGCCAGTGCCACCGGCACCAATGCAGTGGCGATTGGCTCTAATGTCATCGCCGATGAGGCGAACGAATTTGCGCTGGGTCTTTCCGAACATGCCTACACATTTGCGGGGCTGGGCACCGATGTGGGTGTTTCTGGGTGGCAGCTTGTCGGCGCCGACACAGACGGCACACTCGCGATTGCGTCTTTCGGTGACGGGATGGCGTCCTCTATGGGATCTGCGTCCGGGTCCGCCTCTGTCATGCAGCCAATAGCAACGCGCGCACAAAACGCGTCACTCGGCGATGGCGAAACCACCGACACGACTGGCACAATTACGCTCGGGAACGGCGCAAGTGCAATTGGACGCGATGCCATCGCAGTTGGTGATCAGGCTCTTGCAAACGGCACATCCACCACAGCCGTTGGCGGCGAAAGCACGGCAAACGGAACCGCAGCGACCGCGTTTGGCTGGCGATCCCTTGCCGAAGGCGAACGGGCCCACGCTTTGGGTCACGTTGCCACCGCGCTTGGTGATTTTACGCTTGCTGTCGGTGAAGCCGCCATGGCCGGAACTGACAACGCCACGGCCATAGGCAATGGCGCAAATGCAGCAGGCGTCGACTCGCTCGCTATTGGCGATATGGCTGATGCCGCAGGCACCTCGACGACCGCTGTCGGCGGGGAAAGCAGCGCGCAGGGAACGGCTGCCACGGCTTTTGGCTGGCAGGCGTCGGCCAACGGTGAGCGTGCGCATGCCTTCGGTCACCTTGCGGATGCAAGCGGTGATCGCAGTCTTGCGGTTGGTGAAGCGGCCACTGCCGAAGGCGCGCGTAGCATTGCCGTGGGATCGAACGTCACCGCAACCGGTGACGACGCAGTGGCGCTCGGCAATGACATGCACGACTACACCTTTGCCGGGCTTGGCGTGAATGTTTCAGAAGGCACGAAAGCTGTCGCCGTCGATCAGGAGGGCCGGTTGATGTCCGTTGATGTCCTGACGGCCAGCGGAGCCGTCACCAATGGCGGCGATGATGCTGATCTGATCATCGGGACGATGGCCGCAGAAGCGCTCAATGGCCTTGACGGAAACGACAAATTCCTTGGGCAAGGCGGCGGCGACATGATTGATGGCGGAAGCGGAACCGATGTTGTCGAATATCAACTCGCAGGCACTGACATCATGCAGGATTTGATGGACGACGGCTCTATCACCGTTACCTCCGCAACAGGGGTCGATACTCTGGTGGATGTGGAACGCATCTCGCTCCAGGATGGTGCGTTTATCTATGATCTTGAGGGCGAGAATGCCGCGACGGTCTATCGGCTTTACGATCTGTTCGAACGCTCCCCGGATGAAGCTGGTTTGCGCTTCTGGAGCGGCGTCGCTGAGTCCAATGACGATCTTGATTTCATCGTCGAGACCTTCATTTCCGGAGGCGAATACGCCGAGACCTATGGCGGAACGGACACGTCTGGCTTCCTCGAGCTACTGTACGTGAACATCCTTGACCGGGAGGCCGACCAACCCGGCATTGATTTCTGGTCCAATGCGCTCGAAAGCGGTGCGGTGGATCGTTCAGATGTGATCCTCGATTTCACCGATAGTGCTGAGAACATCGCGGATCACGCGCCGGTCACCGATGATGGCTTCTTTGTCGTCTGATGCTCCACGCAACCGCAGGACGCGCCAGACGCGCGTCCTGCATCCAGAGACCAAAATCGCATGTTGAGGCTTTATCCAAACGACCCTAACGTCTGTTCTCTAGCGGAGCGGGACGGAGCCTCAGTTAAGTGATTGATCACGCACAGGCGATACAGGATTGCGCACGCGGCGAACGCGCCGGTCTGAAGGCGCTTTTCGACGCAGAAGCGCCACAAATGATCGGTGTCGCGATGCGCATTCTCAGGCGGCGTGATCTGGCAGAAGAAGCAGTGCAGGAAGCGTTTCTTCAGGTTTGGACGAAGGCGTCGCAATTTGATCCGGATCACGGGTCGGGCCGGGGCTGGCTGTATACGATTGTACGGCATCGTGCACTGAATATGCTGCGCGATCACAGCCGGGAAATCCTGAGCGAACCTGCAGACCTTGATGCGCATGCCGAACGCACCAAGCTATTGGATCAGAGTTATAACCGGCTTGAGGAAACCAGCGCGTTGCGCACCTGCCTTGGACAGCTGAATGCGGTCACCCGGAACTGCATTTTGATGGCCTATATTTTCGGGTACACACATGGCGAGATCGCTGGAAAAATCGATGCACCTCTTGGCACGACGAAATCCTGGATCACGCGCGGACTTCGCAAACTCCGGGAGTGCCTCTCATGATCGGTGACAAGCAAGAGCGTGCCGACGACCATGTATTGGGCATTTGGGGCCATGACACTGGGTCTGTCGAGGACGATTTACAGAATGATCCGGAATTCTTGCAGGAGGTCGGGCGCAGCCGTGACCGATTTCTGCCACTCGATGATACGGCAGACCCTCTGGCACCGTCCGATGACCTTTGGCGCAACATATCGAGCGGGATCGACGACAGCCCGGTTTTGCCGCCGGTAGAAGGCCGCGGGATTGCGCGCGGTCGACCCTCGGCAGCGCGAGCTGAGCGCAAGCGGCCGTGGCTGGCATATGCCTTGGCCGCGTCTTTGGTGTTTTCGGCGGTCCTCGGTTGGATGGTTGTCACCGAACCGGACCCGCAGGTCGTGGCAGTTCTGGTTAACGACGACGGCAATCCTTTTGCGCTGATCGGAACTAATGAGCGAAACGTCACGCAGGTTACAATCTTGTCGGCGGTGGATATCCCGAATGGGCGGATCATGCAGGTTTGGACAAAGCCGGATCCCGACGGTCCGCCAGTTTCCGTCGGTTTGATCGAGCAGGTTGAGTCTCTGGTCCTGCGCTCTCCCGAACTTCCCCCGCCGACGGTTGATCAGCTCTACGAAATCACAATCGAGCAGGAGGGCGGATCGCCAACTGGTTTGCCGACAGGCGAGATTCTTGGCAAGGGCTTCACGCAGCCACGCCTTTAGACCTTGAGGTTGCCTATGGTTGGAACAGATGGCGGGCCTAATGCGGCGCGAAGATTATAGCACTCTGATGGGTTATAAAACCATCCACTTCTTTACTGGCGCCGGGGCTCCGTGCCAGTGGGCATGAAGCCCGAAGCGCTTGCGCGGATCTCGGCACTGGTGGATGGGCAATGATCGCGTTTCCGGCGGGCGTGCGGGTGGCACAACCGATATGCGGAGAGGCATGAACACGCTGGTGCTGCAAGTGCATGAGAGACTCGGTGCAGGGAATGACCATTTTCCGCCGGCTCTGTGGAAAAACAGCGTTTTGCTTGAGCAGAAAGTGGTGCCGTGAATGCAGCGCGATTGCCCTTTCTGTCAGGCTCTGCACATCTGCTGCGGTGCGGGAAAGATTAGACCCCTGAATATATGTTAAATGCGAAAAATCGCATCAACCAACAAAGCGAAAAAATACGCGCTCACCTACAACCGCTTAGAAGTCGAGGTTTTCCACGCTGAGCGCGTTTTGTTGAATGAATTCGCGGCGTGGTTCCACAACGTCGCCCATCAGCTTGGTAAACAGGTCATCCGCCTCGGTCATGTCATCGACCTTGACCTGCAACAGGGTCCGGGCGTCGGGATCGAGCGTGGTTTCCCAAAGCTGGCTTGGGTTCATTTCGCCCAAGCCCTTGTAGCGCTGAAGCGTCAGACCTTTTTCGCCTTCCTCAAGGATGGCATTGAGCAGATCAAGCGGACCGTGAATGGTTTGTCGCCGATCTTTGCGCACCAATGTGGCAGGCTTGTCGTACACGGCTTGCAGGCTCTCGGTGAAACTGCCGGTCTTGCGCGCCTCGCCCGAGCGCATCATGGGCCCGTCGAGTGTGCGGACTTCTTCAACGCCGCGCAGGATACGGGCCAGACGGATGCCGCGATCCTGTGTGATCCGGCCCTGCCAGCCGCGCTCGTATTCCAGGGCGATAAGATCCAACCGTTTGGCGACGATGTCGGCCACGCCTTGCAGATCGGAATCGACAGCGCCGGGAACGAAAGCGCCCGCAATGGCGGCCTGTTCGAGGATGTGGCGCGGATAATGGGTCGGGAACGCATCAAGCACGCGCTTGAGCATACGGGCCTCTTCGACGACCCGTACCAAATCCTGCCCCAGAATTGTTTCGCCGTTGCCTTGAACCAGCTGCGCGCCGTCGGTGCCCTGCTGGATCAGATATTCTTCCATCGCGGCTTCGTCCTTGAGGTAAACCTCGGATTTGCCGCGCATCACTTTGTAGAGCGGCGGTTGCGCGATGTAGAGATAACCGCCGTCGATGAGTTGCGGCATCTGGCGATAAAAGAAGGTCAGCAGCAGCGTGCGGATATGCGCACCATCGACGTCGGCGTCTGTCATGATGACGATCTTGTGGTAGCGCAGTTTGTCGATGTTGAATTCATCGCGCCCGATCCCGGTGCCAAGCGCCATGACGAGGTTGCCGATCTCCTGGCTGCCCAGCATCCGATCAAAACGCGCGCGTTCGACGTTCAGGATCTTTCCCTTGAGCGGCAGGATCGCTTGCGTGCGGCGGTCTCGGCCGGTTTGCGCAGAGCCTCCTGCGCTATCGCCCTCGACGAGGAAAAGTTCGGTTTGCGCCGGGTCTTTCTCTGAGCAATCCTTGAGCTTGCCAGCAAGGAAATTCACGTCCATTGCGGTTTTGCGACGGGTCAGTTCGCGTGCCTTGCGCGCCGCTTCGCGGGCCAGTGCGGCTTCGACAATCTTGCCGACGATCAGTTTCGCTTCGTTGGGATTTTCCTCAAACCACTCCGAAAGCTTTTCGTTGACCAGGCTTTCAACTGCGGGCCGGACTTCGGAGCTGACCAACTTGTCCTTCGTCTGGCTCGAGAATTTCGGATCAGGAACTTTGACGGACAACACGCATGTCAGGCCTTCCCGGGCATCGTCGCCGGTAAAGTTGACTTTCTCGCGCTTGGCGATTCCAGAGGATTGCGCGTAGCTGTTGATCGTGCGGGTCAGCGCACCGCGAAAGCCCGCCATATGCGTGCCGCCGTCGCGTTGCGGGATGTTGTTGGTAAAGGGCAGGACGGTTTCATGGTAGCTGTCATTCCACCACATCGCGACCTCGACCCCGATGCCGTCTTTCTCTCCGACCATGAAAATCGGTTCCGACATGACCGGCGATTTGGAGCGGTCGATATATTTGACAAACTCCCGCACGCCACCTTCGTAAAACAGTTCGCTTTTAAGAGGCTCGGCAGGGCGCTCATCCTCGAGGATGATGCGGACCCCGGAATTCAGAAAGGCCAGTTCACGCAGACGTTTTTCCAGCGTGTGAAAGTCGTAGTCGAGATTTGAAAAGGTCGTGAGCGATGCGAGAAAGCGGACTTCGGTGCCCTTTTCGCCATCGGCATCGCCGACGACTTCCAGATGCTTCACGGTGTCGCCGCGTTCGAAACGCGCGATGTGTTCGCGGCCGTTGCGCCAGACCCGCAATTCGAGCCAGTCGGACAGCGCATTCACCACCGAAACCCCGACGCCGTGCAGGCCGCCAGAGACCTTGTAGGAGTTCTGGTCGAATTTGCCGCCGGCGTGCAACTGGGTCATGATGACCTCGGCTGCGGAAACACCTTCTTCTTCGTGAATATCGACAGGAATTCCGCGCCCGTTGTCGCGCACGGACACACTGTTGTCGGCGTGGATCTTGACGCGCACGAAATCGGCATGACCGGCCAGCGCCTCGTCAATACCGTTATCCACGACCTCATACACCATGTGGTGCAAGCCGGAGCCGTCGTCGGTATCGCCGATATACATGCCCGGACGTTTACGGACAGCTTCCAAGCCTTTGAGAACTTTGATGGAATCTGCGCCGTATTCTTCCGGGATCTGTGCGGGTTCTGCCATGAATATCGCCTTTTTTTTTCTGTCGGTTTTATACGCGAAAGCCAAAGGGTTGTCACGCCGCTGACACAAGATTTAGCGGTTGCCCCTATGGTTGAGCGGAGGCATTGTCAGGGAGAGCCAACCTGAGTCACGGCGGTGCCGGTTCCGGTGTCGGTGACCTCGAAATACTGCGCGCGCTCGCCCAGTTCGCTGAACAGTTCCGCGCCTGTGCCTGTCATCCATGCTTGCGCGCCCAAGGCGCAGATTTCATCATAGAGCGCGGCGCGGCGGGTTGCGTCGAGATGGGCCGGCACCTCGTCCAGCAGAACGATGGGTGGTGCGCCGAAATCCTCAACCAGCGCACGAGCGTTGGACAGGACCAGTGAGATCAGCAGCGCTTTCTGCTCACCAGTTGAACTGTCCGCAGCAGGAACGCCTTTGGCGGCAAACACCCCGTAAAGATCAGCGCGGTGCGGCCCCACAAGGGTGCGACCAGCGGCGAGATCGCGAAAGCGGCTCTCCTGAAACGCCGCACGCAGATCGGCCTCGCCGTCCGGCATCTCGCCCTCGGTCTGGATCAGATCGAGTTGGGCTGCGGGAAATCGTGTACTGGCTTGATCCTGTGCTTGCGCAATGCGGGCCAGAGCGCTTTGCCGATTGGCGTGGATCTCTGCGCCCGATACAGCCATCTGCGCCTCAAGCGCCTTGTACCAAAGCGGATCGCGCACCTGCTCCTTGAGCAGACGGTTGCGCTCGCGCATGGCTTTTTCGTAGGTCAGGGACGCGTCGCCGTGACCGGGAAAGAAGCTGAGCGTCATGCGGTCCAGAAACCGGCGCCGCCCCTCCGCGCCTTCGATCCACAGCCGGTCCATAGAAGGCAGTAGCCACAACATACGCACAAGCTCGCCCAATCGCGTTTGCGGGGCTGGTTTGTCATTGATCCTGACCTGACGGGGCTGGCCCAATTCGGACTGGAACGCGATGTCCTGATCACCCTCGGGCGTGGTGATTTCACCGGTAATCTTCCAGCCCAACGCTTCTGGACGGCGGGTCATGTCCTGTGCAGAGGCACGGCGCATCCCGCGCCCCGGAGAGAACAGCGACACGGCTTCAATCAAATTGGTTTTGCCCGCCCCATTGGGACCGAACAGCACGACAGGGCGCGGATCGGGCGTCAGCGACACATACAGATGCGAGCGGAAGTGGGACAGCGTGAGGCGGTTTATGTGAAGCGGCAAAACGCGGGCCTTGCCAAGGGCCGCTTAAACGCGCATCGGCATCACGACATAGACGGCGCTAGTGTCGTTGCCTTCGCGCATCAGTGTGGGATCGCCAGCGGAATTGAACATGAAAACGGCGTTTTCACGATCCACCTGGCTGGCGATTTCCAGCAGGTACTTGGCGTTAAAGCCGATCTCCAGCTTGTCGTCGCCGTAGGCCACGGCCAGCTCTTCCTCGGCCGCGCCGCTGTCGGGCGCGTTGACCGACAGGATCAGCCGATCTTCGTCGAGCGACAGTTTCACCGCACGCGAGCGTTCGGAGGACACAGTTGCCACGCGGTCTACCGCCTTGGCAAACTCGGCAGCGTCGACTTCGAGGCGGCGGGTGTTGCCCTGAGGAATGACGCGGGTGTAGTCGGGGAATGTGCCGTCGATCACCTTGGATGTCAGCGTGATGTCGGGTGTGGCAAAGCGCACCTTGGTTTCCGATACCGAGACCGCGATTTGCATATCGTCATCGTCAAGAAGCTTGCGCATCTCGCCCACGGTTTTTCGCGGGACGATCACGCCGGGCATGTCAGCCGCGCCATCAGGCAGCGGCGCGTCGATCCGGGCCAGCCGGTGGCCATCGGTGGCTACGCAGCGCAAGGCTTTGCCGTCTTCGCCATCGGCGACATGCATGTAGACACCGTTCAGGTAATAACGGGTCTCCTCCGTCGAAATGGCGAATTTGGATTTGTCGAACAAACGGCGCAAAACCGGTGCTGGTGCTGAGAAGTTGGCGCTGTATTCAGACGACGCCATGACGGGAAAATCTTCCTTCGGCAAAGTGGCTAGCGAGAAGTTCGACCGCCCCGCTTCGACGGTCAGGCGACCAGATGCGCTGTCTTCGGACAGCGACACCAGCGCGCCGTCGGGCAATTTGCGCACGATCTCGTGCAGGGTGACGGCCGACACCGTCGTGGCCCCGGCGCGCTCAACCTGCGCAATTGCACGGTCCACAACCTCTATATCGAGATCGGTGGCGCGAAACTGAACCGTGTCGCCCTCGGCTTCGATCAGGACATTGGCGAGGATCGGGATGGTGTTGCGCCGCTCCACAACGGATTGCGCTTGCGAAACCGCCTTGAGCAGCGTGCCGCGTTCCATGCTGAATTTCATGCCATATCCTCCGCTCGGCCGGAGGCCGACAGTATTCGTCATTCGGGATGCGATCCATCCCCTATCGTCGTGCGATTTTTTGGCCGGATTGAAGGCGGGGTCAAGGGCAAGCCGTGCAGTAAGTCCTGCCGTGATGCCGATTTGCGCCTTGCGGGAGTCAGGCTTCGAGAGATCTGCGCAATAACTCCACGTCCTCGGCGATCTGCGCGTCCTGTTTGCGCAGTTCTTCGATCCTGCGCACCCCGTGCATCACGGTGGTGTGGTCGCGCCCGCCGAAATGGCGTCCGATCTCGGGCAGGGACCGCGTGGTCAGTTGCTTGCACAGGTACATCGCGATCTGGCGCGGCCGCGCGAAGGTGCGCACACGTTTAGGGCCGACAAGATCGGAGTGGCGGATCAAATAGTGATCGGCGACCTTGCGCTGAATTTCCTCGATCGAGACCTTGCGCTCGGATTGGCGCAGGATGTCGGTCAGGCATTCCTGTGTCAGGTCCATCGTGATGGGTTTGCCGACCAGCGACGCAAAAGCGAACAGCCGCGTCAGCGCGCCTTCGAGGATACGCACATTGCTGACAATGCGGGCGGCCAGGAATTCGAGAATGCCTGCCCCCACTTCGAGGCCCGGATACATCTGGCTGTAGGTCTCTGTCTTGGATTGCAGGATGCCCAGTCGCAGCTCGTAATCCGTCGGGTGCAGATCGACAACGAGGCCGCTTTGAAGGCGAGAGCGAATGCGGTTCTCTAAGTCCTTGATCTCGTCGGGTGCCCGGTCGGCTGAGATAATGATCTGTTTTTGCTGGTCCACCAGCGCATTGAAGGTGTGAAAAAACTCTTCCTGCGTGCTGTCCTTGCCAGCGATAAACTGAACGTCGTCGACCATCAGCACGTCGACCGAGCGGAACAATTCCTTGAAATCCATCATCTTGCGGTCGCGCAGCGCCTGCACGAAACGATACATGAATTGCTCGGCAGAGAGGTTCAGCACATTGAGATGCGGCTGCCGGGTGCGCAGCTCCCAGGCGATGGCGTGCATGAGGTGCGTTTTACCAAGTCCGACACCGCCGTAAAGAAACAGCGGATTGAAGGTGACAGGGCCCCCTTCGGCCACGCGCTTGGCCGCGGCATGGGCCAGCTCGTTGGGCTTTCCGACGACGAAATTGTCAAAGGTGAAGCGCTTGTCGAGCGGAGAACCGGTAAGAGTATCGGACGGCGACGGCGCGGTGTTGACGGCAGGAGAGGCAACGGCATTTGATTTTGCAGACGTGTCCCGGGGCGGCTGGTGCCGGGTTGCGGGAGCAACTTCGAACACGATGCGTCTGACCGACGGGTTCGAGCGCGCAATTTTTGACAGCAGCACATCGCCATAGTTTTGCGAGACATAATTTCCGAGGAAGTTCGTGGGAACTCCGAAGCGGGCAATGCCGTCATCGGTTTCGATAAAGGTCAGTGGCTCGATCCAGCTTTGAAAGCTGTTCTCTCCCAGGGTCCTACTAAGTTCATCTCTAATTGTGCCCCACTGATCGTCCGTCATTTTACGTGTCCCGCTGTCAGCGCGTTGTTCGCGCGTCATTCCCCAAAAAGAGAGACATGTTCTGTCTCCCGTGCGGCACATCCGGGATAGACGTCGCGCAACCCGCTCAGCGCAAGCTGAGCAGTTGGCACACAATAGGAATCGCACACCGGCAACTGGTGTTCGGTACTTCCCTGACGTCAATTCGGACTAGGCGGTCGATTTTCAATCAACCTGTGGTGCGGACCTCAATCTTGGCAGTTTGAAGTGTGATTTCGATCCGGCAGAGCCTGTCCCCCCAATGCGATGTGACTCGCAAGACAGACATTACCCGTATGGATCCGGCTGCATCAACTGAACTTCGATGTTGACTCACGCAAAGTCAGAAAAGAATCTCAAACCGGAACAATCTCGCGCATTTCGATGCAAAACGGCGCAAGTCGGCAAAAAAACGCCGCCCCAAACGGAACGGCGTCTTGATTTTCCGGTGAATTTTGGACAGCCGGCGATTCTCTGACCGGCGCGCAGATAAGCTTAGCCGAGCGCTTTGACGCGCGCTGACAGGCGAGACACTTTGCGCGATGCCGTGTTCTTGTGAAACACGCCCTTGGTCACACCACGCATGATTTCTGGCTGCGCTGCGCGAAGGGCTGCGGTTGCCGCATCCTTGTCGCCGGACGCGATCGCTTCTTCGACCTTGCGGAGATATGTACGGATGCGCGAACGGCGCGCTTTGTTGATGGCGAAACGACTTGCGTTTTGCTTTGCACGTTTCTTTGCTTGGGGCGTATTGGCCATGTGATCTATCCTGGTTCGTTTGTTCAAATCGGGTTGCATAGTGACAGCACGCCCGGAACCATCGACCGGATCGGATCTTGCCTAAGCGGGCATCACACGCATGTACCGGGGCATATAGCCCCGGTTGCTCATTATGGAAAGACCCTTTTCGGGCTTATCTGTCGCGGAATTGCGGTGTGCGTTTTTCCTGAAAGGCTTCCATGCCTTCTTTCTGGTCTTCGGTCGCAAAAAGCGAATGGAACAGCCGACGCTCCGACAACAGGCCTTCCGCCAGTGTCGTCTCATAGGCGCGATTGACCGCTTCCTTGACGGCAAAGATGGCCAGCATGGATTTCTCGGCGATCTTGTCCGCTGCGGATTGCGCTTCTTCCATCAGGGATTTGGCCGGAACCACACGACTTACAAGGCCGGCGCGTTCGGCTTCCTCGGCGTCCATGAAGCGACCCGTGAGGTGCATGTCCATGGATTTGGATTTGCCAACGAACCGGGTCAGACGCTGTGTCCCGCCAAGGCCCGCAACGACGCCCAGGTTTATCTCTGGTTGCCCGAATTTTGCGGTATCAGACGCGATGATGAAATCGCACATCATGGCAAGTTCGCAACCACCGCCCAGCGCATAGCCGGACACTGCGGCAATCACCGGTTTGCGGGTCCGTGCAACCGCCATCGCCTTGGTGCCGAAATAATCGGCCATAAACATCTCGACAAAGCTTTTCTCGGACATCTCCTTGATGTCCGCGCCAGCGGCGAACGCCTTGGCGGAACCGGTGAGAATGATGCAGCGCACCTTCTCGTTCTTGTCGGCATCTTCCAGCGCACTTGCCAATTCACCCAGCAACTGGCTGTTGAGCGCATTGAGCGCGTCGGGCCGGTTGAGTTTGATAGTGGCAACGTGATCTTCGATTTCGACGATAATCGTCTCATAAGCCATGGGAATGGGCTCCGTTCGGTGATCTGTGGCGTGCAGCCTTACGCATGTGATCCGTTGCGTTCAAGCTATCTTTGACAGGTCGGGCAATAGAAAGTCGACCGCCCCGACTGCACGATCCGTCGTATGGATGATCGGCAACCCGGTGTACGGCAAGGGTCTCCTTCGCGACCGTACACGTCAAAGCTGTGCTGGAAATATCCAAGCTCACCATCGGCTTGCCGGAAATCGCGCAAGGATGAACCGCCTGCCGAGATTGCGTCTGACAGGACGTCGCGAATGAGCGGAACAAGCCGCGAGATGCGCTCTTTCGACACGCGGCGTGCCGGGCGCGTCGGGTGAATTCTGGCACGAAACAGCGCTTCGCAGACATAGATGTTGCCGAGACCGGCGATGGTCTTTTGATCCAGAAGGGCGGATTTCATCGGCGTATTGCGCCTTGCCAGCGCGTTGACGAGGTAATCTTCGTCGAACTGGTTCCCAAGCGGTTCGGGCCCGAGGGAAGCCAAAAGCGGATGGCTGTCGCCCTCTTTGGTGGCGAACAGGTCCATCGCACCGAACCGGCGGGGATCGTTGAAGGTGATGCGTGCGCCGTTGTCCATGTACAATACCACATGGTCATGCTTTTGCGCAGCAGGATGATCGTGCACGAATTGCCCCAGCGGATCGCCAGACACCAGCATCCTGCCCGACATGCCAAGATGGATCAGCGCGGTTTCGCCGCTGTCGAGATCGGCAAGGAGGTATTTCGACCGACGGCGCAGATACAGAACCCGCGTACCGGCAAGTCGTTCTGCCATGTTTTGCGGAAACGGCCAGCGCAGATCCGTGCGGTTCACCTCCGCCTTGGAAATCACGGCGCCCTCCATCGCCGGGGCCAGGCCGCGTCGAACCGTCTCAACTTCTGGCAATTCGGGCATTTGGGCTATCCTGACTTGTGTCGTCGCATTGTAACGCGGTGTGGGCGCTCTATAAGAAAGTCTGGCAGACAAAACGACAAGGCTTATGGCAGACGAAATCAAAACAACCACGCATTTCGGATTTCAGGATGTGCCTGAAGGCGAAAAAGCGGGCCGTGTGCAGGGCGTGTTCAGCTCTGTCGCGTCGAAATACGATGTGATGAACGACGCGATGTCGCTTGGTATCCACCGGTTGTGGAAAGACGCCATGATGGATTGGCTGGCACCGCGTGCGGGGCAAAAGCTGTTGGACGTCGCGGGGGGAACGGGTGACATTTCGTTCCGGTATCTGAAACGCGCCGGGCGCGGCCACGCCACCGTTTTGGACCTGACCGAGCCGATGCTTGTCGAGGGCCGCAAACGCGCAGAAGCCGCAGCAATGAACGATAGCCTTGACTGGGTCGTGGGCGACGCGATGCACCTGCCGTTTCAGGACAACACCTTCGACGTCTACACCATTTCTTTCGGCATCCGTAACGTCACGCGCCCGCAAGAGGCGCTGAACGAGGCGTTTCGCGTGTTGCGACCCGGAGGGCGCTTGATGGTCTTGGAATTCAGCCAGATCCCCAACGACATGATGCAGACGGTCTACGATCTTTATTCCTTCAACATCATTCCGCGGTTGGGGAAGGCCATCGCCAACGATCGCGACAGCTATCAATATCTGGTCGAATCGATCCGCAAGTTTCCCGATCAGGAAACATTCCTGGGCATGGTGCGCAGCGCGGGATTCGAGAACGCGAAGTACCGCAATTTGAGCATGGGCATCGCCTGTCTTCACTCCGGCTGGAAGATCTGACATGCGCGGTCCGCACAATATCTTGCGCCTTATCCGTACAGGCGCAACGCTGGAACGTACGGGAGCAATGGGCGTGGTGCTTGACGCCTTTGATGCACCCAAACCGTTACGTGTTGCCGCGCGATTGTTGGGTTGGCCGTTCAAGTGGTTGGGGTATTCCGGTGATCCATCGGTTCCACCTGTGCCCCGTGCGCTGACGGCGCTTGGCCCCGCCTATATCAAGTTCGGTCAGGTTCTGAGCACCCGCCCCGATGTTGTGGGCGAAGAATTGGCGACGCAAATGCGGGTGTTGCAAGACAAGCTTCCTCCGTTTTCCATAGCCGAAGCCAAGCAAACGATTGAAAGCGAACTTGGTGTTCCGGTCGATTCGCTATTTTCTCACTTCAGCGAACCCGTTGCAGCCGCTTCGATCGCGCAGGTGCATAAAGCCACTGTGGCGCAATCGGGCGAAACCGTTGCGGTAAAGGTGCTGCGTCCACGGATTGAAAAGGATTTTCGCAAGGATATCGACGCCTTCTATTTCGCGGCCAGCATGATTGAAGTGCTGTCGCCATCGTCTCGCCGTCTGCGCCCCAAGGACGTGATCACCCATTTCGAAGGCGTGGTCATGGGCGAGCTCGACCTGCGTCTTGAATCTGCGGCGGCGTCGGAATTTGCCGCCAATACGGCGCAGGATGCGGGATTTCAGGTTCCGGCGATCAAATGGGACAAATCGAGCCGTCGTATGATGACGCTGGACTGGGCCGAAGGCGTGCCGCTCGGTGACAATGCGGCCCTCGATGCGGCAGGACACGATCGCGTCGCGCTCAGCGAGCGGGTGTTGCAACTGTTTCTGCAACACGCGCTGCGTGACGGGTTTTTCCACGCCGATATGCACCAGGGAAATCTCAAGGTTGCGCCGAACGGAGATATCATCGCACTTGATTTCGGTATCATGGGCCAGATCGACGAATACACCCGCCGAGTCTATGCCGAGATTCTCTTCGGTTTTATCCGGCGCGACTACAAGCGGGTCGCCGAGGTTCATTTTGAGGCCGGATATGTACCCGCCGATCGCGACGTCGATGCGTTTGCGCGTGCGCTCCGCGCTGTCGGAGAACCCATCTTCGGAATGGATGCGACACGCATCTCAATGGGCCGTCTTTTGAACTATCTCTTTGAAGTGACAGAACGTTTCGGAATGGAGACGCGAACGGAACTGATCCTGTTGCAACGCACGATGGTGGTGGTCGAAGGTGTGGCGCGGTCGCTTGATCCCAGGATGAACATCTGGGATGTGGCGCGGCCGATTGTCGAAGATTACATTAAAACGAGCATTGGCCCGCGGGCTTTCGCCAAAGACCTTGGCAAGACAGCGATTGTTCTGGCACGGTTCGGGCCGCGGCTGCCCACTCTGATGGAGCAACTTCTGATTGCACAGGCGCAGGAAAAGCCAGAGCCGAGCCAAGATAAGGCCAGGCTCATCATGCTTTCTCTTATCTTTGGCGCTGCCGTTGGCGGTGGTTTTGTTGCCATCGTTGGTGCGCTTTTCTGACAATTGATCCAAGCGCCGTAACCAAATCCTAACGAACTCGGACGTAGTGTTCTGCCAAACCGCAGAATGCGAGGGTTCTTGTGCCGGTCACGACTTGGGTGAAATCCGTTTGTTTGGGATTGCTGATTTGCGGTTTTGGCGTGTCGATTGCGCAGGCCAACATCTGCGACGCCGCAGCCTACCGCGCGGCGCAAGAATCCGGTGTTCCGGCAGAGGTGATGTTGGCCATCACTCGGCTGGAGACCGGCCGGGGCAGCGGTATCGAGCCGTGGCCCTGGACTGTGAACCACGCCGGTGATGGAACATGGTTCAAGTCCGAAGACGAGGCGCGGACATACGTTTTCTCGAAGGTGAAACGCGGGGTCTCCAATATCGACATCGGGTGCTTCCAGATCAATTACCGTTGGCACTCCGACGGATTTCGCAGCCTTGATGATATGTTCAATCCCGACCTGAACGCGGCACATGCGGCGGGGTTTCTCAAAAGCCTCTACGACGAATTCGGCAACTGGACAGAGGCTGCGGGCGCGTACCACAGTCGCACGCCGAAATATGCCGAACGATACAAAATCAAGTTTCGCGATTTCCGTACTCGGGTCGCAAGTTTGAGCCCGCCTGAAGTGGCGAAGCCTAAACCAGCACCCGTCCAATCCCTGTTTGCCCGAAGCGGCACCGCGCGACCCGGTTCCTTATTTATGGCGAACGCGTCTGGAAGCACGCCCTTCATCGACTTCAACAGGACAAATTAATGGGCGCGAGCATCAAGGACCTGTTTGGCAAGCCCACCGTCGTTTTGGCAGTGGCGTTGATGGCTGTGATTGTCATGATGATCCTGCCAGTACCCGCCTTCGTGCTTGATATCGGGCTGGCCACCTCATTCGCGCTGGCGATCCTGATCTTTACCGTCACGCTGTTTGTCGAACGACCGCTTGATTTTTCGGCATTCCCGACCATTCTTTTGGCGTCGCTCATGCTGCGCCTCTCTCTCAATATCAGTTCGACCAAGCTGATTATCGGGCAGGGACACACGGGCACGGACGCTGCCGGTAACGTCATCAAGGGCTTTGCCGATTTCGTGATGGGTGGCAGCGTGTTTCTCGGCCTTGTCGTCTTTGGCGTTCTGCTGATCGTGAATTTCATGGTCATCACCAAAGGCGCTGCGCGCATGGCCGAAGTTGGGGCGCGCTTTGCGCTCGATGGAATGCCGGGCAAGCAACTGGCCATCGACAGCGACATGGCCGCAGGCGCGATCACCCATGCCGAAGCGCGCGCGCGGCGAGAAACCGAATTGCAGGAAACCACCTTTTTCGGCTCGCTCGACGGCGCTTCGAAATTCGTCAAGGGCGACGCCGTCGCGGGCCTGTTGATTACGCTGCTCAACATCCTGGTCGGGCTGATCATGGGGACCGTGATACACGGTATGCCCGTCGGAGCAGCATTTGAAACCTATGCCATCCTCACCGTGGGAGACGGGTTGGTCACGCAAATCCCGGCTGTCATCATCTCGATTGCGGCCGCTCTTTTGCTTGCTCGGGGCGGTGCGACAGGTGCCACCGACCTTGCCATCACATCGCAACTGGGTCGTCATCCGGCGGCATTGGCCACGGTCGCGGTTCTGATGGTGCTATTTGCGTTGGTGCCAGGCTTGCCGTTTGTTCCTTTCCTCGCCGGCGGAATGATCTTGGGAGGATTGGCATATTGGGTCGCTCGCACGGCCGGATTGGCGGAGGAGGACCAAGAGCAAGAGGAGCCCGTGGTTCTTGCCAAGGATCGCCCGATTGGGGACATGCTTGACCTTGACGACGTGCATCTCGAATTCGCGCCCGATCTGGTGGATATGGTCCTTGACCCCGCCAGCGGCCTGGATTCCCGCATCACCAACATGCGAACGCATGTCGCCAGAAGTTTTGGCACCATCATGCCCGAGGTGCGCCTGACCGATGAGGCGACGCTGCCTGATGGCACTTATATCGTGCGTATTCATGGCGTTGAAGCTGCGCGGGGTGTGCTGCATCCTGATCTGATGCTGGCGCTGATACCCGAAGGTGCGACGGCGTTGCCGAAAGGCACCGATGTTGAAGAGCCGGTCTATGGCGCCCCGGCCCGCTGGATTCAGCTTTCCGAACGCGAAGATGCACAAATGAACGGGTTGACGGTTGTTTCTCCGAGCGAGGTTCTGGCCACGCACCTTCTTGAAGTCGTCAAGCGCAATCTGGGACGGCTGTTGACTATGAAATCCCTGAGACGATTGCTCGACGAGCTCAGTGCGCTCTCCAACCCCGCGCGCGCCGAAGCCAATCGCGTGATGATCGAACAAACGATTCCCGATAAGGTGCCGACCGACACGCTGTTGCAGGTTCTCAAGCTCCTGTTGGACGAACAGGTCTCGATCCGCAATTTCCAACTTATTCTCGAAGCCATCGCCGAGACGCGTGGTCAGGGGCACACCGCCGAATCGTTGTGTGAACACGTACGCCAGCGATTGGGCTTCCAACTTGTCGCGTCGATGCGGCGCGACGACGGAACAATTCCGTTGGTTCATCTTGCGTCGGACTGGGAAAAGCGCTTTGAGGAATGTGAGGTGTCCAACGATCGTGGCGCACCGGATGTGGCATTACCTCCAAAGGATTTCGAGCGTCTGGCAAAAAGCATCGCCGAGGAGATGGCGAAAGCTGGCCAAAAGGGCGTATTTCCAGCACTGATTACGCAAGGTCGGCGGCGGCGCTTCTTGCGCAGCTTGTTGACCGCAAAAGGGATCGCCAACCCCGTGATGGCGTTTGAAGAAATCGGACTTGACGCAAAACCGGCGTTGGTCGGAACGATCGCGGCCTAGGGGTGAGCGAGAGTCTCCTGAGCGAACTGACCGATCAGGTGTGGCTTGTATTCGCTGTTTTTCTTCGCATCGCTGCCGCCATCTCCCTCGCGCCGGGATATGGTGAAAGCTATGTCTCGGCGCGTGTTCGGCTTATTATTGCTCTGTTTTTGTCGGTGGCTATTGCTCCTGTTTTACAGCCCTACCTGCCCGCGGAAAGTCTGGAGGCGCGCGATTTATTTTTCTTTGCAATCAAGGAAGTTTCGTTCGGAATTTTCATCGGACTTTTTGCGCGCGGAATCGTTTACCTGTTGGAACTCGCCGGAACGATGATCAGCCAGACAGTGTCCCTGTCGCAAATGCTTGGAAATGCCACTGAACCCATGCCGGTGATGAGCCATATCCTAACGGTCACTGGACTGGCGCTGATATTTTCAACGACGCTCGACGATCAAATCGTCTATGCTTTTGCGGCCAGCTATTTCGTAGAACTGCCGATTTGGGCCGAAATATGGGGTTATTTCGCAGAAAAATCCTCGGAGTTGCTCAACTTTCTTTTCGTCAACGCCGTGGTTCTTTCATCGGGGTTCATCAGCCTGTTTTTTGTCTATTATCTTTTCATCGGTTTTGTGAACAAGGCAATGCCGCAATTCATGGTATCTTTCATTGGTATCCCATTTGTAGCCCTGTATTCGATCTATTTCTTGCAGATACATCACGAACTCCTTTTGACAGTTTGGCGGGAAAGAGCGCTGACGATTTTGATGATGCCGTTTGAGAGCGCGAAATGAGTGACGACGGCGAAGATCAAGGAGACAAGCCATACGAGGCGTCGCGCCGAAAACTGGAGCAGGCGCGAAAGAAGGGCGAGATTGTCCGATCTCAGGATGTGGTCAATCTCGTCGTCCTGGTTTTATTTCTGATCGCGATCTACGTTATTTTCAATGGACCCATGACGAAGATCGTGCGCGACATCGAAGGGTTCATTTCCCAAGCAGTCGAGGTGCCCGAAGCACAAAACGGCGCTGGGGTGTTTGGTGCGGTAACCGGATGGATTGCGCCACTTTTGATCACCCTTTTCCTTGTACCGTTCGCGGTTGTGCTGATGGGACTGATCGGAACACAACGGGTTCTTTTCACAGCAGACAAGCTAAAGCCAAAACTTAACCGAATTTCCGTGATTGCAAACGCCAAAAAGAAGTATGGCCCGTCTGGATTGTTCGAGTTTTTCAAGAACTTCGCGAAATTCACTGTCTTTGCCGGAATCATGACGGTCTTTGCTGCGGATACGTATCGCCTCTTTGAGGTGGCGATATTGCGGGAAACCCACATGGCGCTCGCCAATATCTATGAGGTGGCACTGAGGTGGCTCTGGTATACAGGTGCCGCCTATTGTGTCTTTGCAGTGATTGATGCGTTCTGGCAAGTGCATGAACACGCCAAAAAGAACCGGATGTCGCACAAGGAATTGAAAGACGAACATAAAAACGAAGAGGGTGACGATAATATCCGGCAACAGCGACGTGCAAAGGCAGAAGAAATCGCAACCAATCGCATGCTTCTTGATGTCCCGAAGGCAGCGGTCGTGATCACCAATCCAACCCACTTCGCAGTTGCGCTACAGTGGTCCGGAGATCGGCAGTCAGTTCCCAAATGTGTCGCGAGAGGGACTGATGAAACAGCCCGGAAAATTCGCGAAATCGCTATTCAATCCGGAGTTCCCTTGTATCGCGATCCTCCCACGGCGCGCGAGCTGTATGCGAACGTGAAAATCGGCATGACAATTGACCACGATCACTACAAAGCCGTTGCGGCTGCAATCGGATACGCACGCCGCATTCAGAAGATGAAGAAATCATGAAAAAATCCGACGGGCTGAAAAAAGCACTGGATGCGTTGGATGCCAGGGTGGAAAGACTTGGGGCTGCACTGGCGCAGGAGCGCCGCCAGAAAGATAGACTAGCCGCGCAACAATCCGCAATTTTGCAGCAAGAGCAATTATTGGCCCGGACTCTGAACGACAACTTAGCAAGCGAACCTTCGATTTCTCGGTTCTACGAACTGCGTTTGCGCAGGTTATCCGTTGAAAGACGCCAGCTTCAGCCTTCGGTAAAGAAAGCAGAATTACAGGGGCGCGCGGTTGAGCATGCCCTGAAGGACGCCTTGCGGAAGCGCTTGGGCGTATCAATTTTATTAGAGGATTTGGAAAAGAAGCAACCGGATCTGGAAAGCGAGGCTGATCGCGCCTACGCCTTGTTCGAGATGAAAAAGCGGCCTTAGTGTACGTCTTGACGAGCCATATCTGTGACCAGAACCCTGACATTCCTGTGATTGAGAACGTCTTTTGCGCGTTGGGTCAGGGATGCTTTAACCAACTCGAGTGTCTTGCGCGAGATTAACTCGTCGCGAAACCCGTCGAGGGCCGCGAGATCGAAAAGTTCCGCCAGAAAAATGTCGCGCAATTTGGGCTCTAATGTACGCACTTGATCCGCCTGGTCGGGTTCGACTTCGAGGGCCACGGTCAGGATCACCATCGCGCGAACGCGATTATCAAGGATGACCGGTACGACAAACTGGTTGGGAAGCTTGACTATCTCGGTGTCAGACGCTGTGGAGCCATGATCGTCGCCGGCCTGTACATCGTTTCGCTCGTGCGCGGCTTCTCCACCTTCAACGGCAGTGTCCTGTGCTGTGGGCGCAAGAACAATTGCAGTGGCGCCACCTGCCGCGAGGCCCAAGATCAGCGAGATGAGAGGTAGAATTTTTTTAATCATATCGTCGCCTTGGCTTAAAATGGAAGAACCGCGTCAAGAACTTGCTGTCCGATCCGGGGTTGCTGCACGTCACTGATCTGACCTCGGCCACCATAGGAAATACGAGCCGAAGCGATCTTGTCGTATGTGATTTCGTTTTGGCGGGTGATGTCTGCGCGGCGCACGAATCCAGAGACGAGCAATTCGCGCAGTTCGAAATTGACGCGCACTTCCTGAATGCCTTCTATGCTCAATACTCCGTTTGGCAAAACACCCGTGATTGTTGCTGCGATCCGCAGCGTCAGTTTTTCATTGCGGCGCACGGACCCGCTTCCGTCGCTCTGGCTTGAAGAATCCATCTCAACCGCGTTGTCCAGGCTCGCGCCGTCGGGCAGGGCTTTGTTCTTTCGTTGCGGCAAGCCGAATAATTGCGGAACGCCAAGCGATTCCGTCGATGACCGTCCGCGAGATGTCGAGTTCGAGATCTCGGCTTCATCGTCAATTTCGATCAGAACGGTGAGGATGTCTCCGGTGGTGGACGCGCGGCGGTCGCCGAACAGCGAGCTTTGATCGCCGCTCCACAATGACGCACGCCGGTAAGGTGACGTGTCCTGCGTTGCCAGGGGCAAGCCGGAGTAGATCATCGCCTGACGTTCGACGCTCTTGGTTTGCGGTGTCAAATCGGGGGGCTTGCCGATGTGGTCAAGGCGTGTGCAGTTCGCCAAAAAGGCTGTGGTAAAACAAAGGGTCAACAGGACAATGCGCATATCAGGGCAGCACCTTCAGACGGCCGTCGTCTTGAATTTCGGCGTGTATGGTTGCGCGGGAGGTCATATTCATCGCGCGAATAATATCGCCCGCCGAGCCACGCTCCATCGCGCGAACTTCGGTGTCGATCGTAAGGCCATTCAAGATAAAGCTGGCCTGGACGACCTGATTGCGTTCAACCAATGCGGGCTTCGTGATGTTGGCTGCGAGAATTGGCCGCCCGGCGTAAACCGCGCGTTTCACTTCTTGGCCGATTGCGGCATCGAGAGATCGCAAGGCACCGGCCACGTCGGTGTCTTTGACGTGCACGCTGTCGGCGGTGATCACATCTTTCGCCCGAAGGGTCTTGAGCGCGAACACCGTATCCGCAAACGCAGGAGTTGCACCGATAGCCAATAAGAGTGGGAGGGTCAGTCGCATCACCGCACCTGTGTCGTTGCGCCAAGCATCTGGTCGACGGCTGAAATCACCTTGGCGTTCAACTCATAGCCGCGCTGTGCCTCAATCAATTCGGTGAGTTCGCGCACCGGATCGACAGAGCTGTCTTCAAGATACCCTTGCCGGAGAGTGCCAAGACCATCTTCGCCTGGTGTAGCAACGATCGGACCACCGGATGCTTCGGTTTCGCCGAAAAGATTTCCGCCCAACGCTTCAAGCCCCTTGGCATTGGCAAAGCCGACAAGGTTCATCTGCCCCAGGATTTGCGGTTCGGCGGCGTCGGCGAAATAAGCGTAAACCTCGCCCTCGGGGTTGATCGAGATGCTGCGCGCATCCTGCGGAATCACGATCTCGGGAGCGACGGGAAAGCCCTCGGATGTAACTATCACGCCCTCTGCATCGCGTTTGAGAGATCCGTCGCGTGTGTATCCTGTTCGGCCGGACGGCATCGCTACTTCGAGAAAACCGTTGCCGTCGATTGCAACGTCAAGATCGGAGTTTGTCTGACTCAAAGACCCTTGGGCAAGGTGAATCGATACCGCCGCCGGACGCACGCCAAGCCCGACCTGAACACCGGTTGGCAAAACAGTGCCATCTGATGCGTTTACCGTACCGGCGCGTGCAACCTGTTGATAATGGAGATCCGAAAACTCCGCCCGGCGCGCATTATAGCCAGTGGTATTCATATTCGAGAGATTGTTCGAGATGATCTCGACTCGCATCTGCTGAGCCGTCATTCCGGTCGCTGCAATTTTCAGGGCGCGCATTGTCGCCTCCTTTATTTGATCAGTGTTTGCAAAGCGGTTTTCGACCGCTCGTGATCCATATCGAGAAGTTTTTGACCCATCTCATACGCACGCTGAACCTCGATCATGCGGGTGAGTTGTGAGATCGCATCAACGTTGGAACCTTCAAGGTGACCTTGGAGAATCTTGCCATCCTCCGATGGCGCAACAGCTGCTTCGGTCTTGAACAAAACGCCCGATTCCCGTTCGAGATCGGCACCAACCTCCGGCTCGACGATGCCGAGCTGGCCAAGCAAACGATCGCCAAGGCTTACTGTCCCATCCGGCGCTACGCTTACATCGCCGCCGCCTGCTGGAACGTTGATCGGTGCGCCACCGCTGTCGAGAACCCGGTATCCATCAGAGTTCACGATGTCTCCAGTCGCATCCATGTTGAACGCGCCCGATCGGGTCAGCCGAAGTCCATCGGGCGTCTCGAGCTGAAAATACCCGGATCCTTCGATTGCAAAATCCAGCGCATTACCGGTTTGAGTGAGAACGCCCTGAGCGGTAGACGTCTTCTTGACCCGAGCCGCGGCCATGGAAAGGCTGTCGCTGCCGTCTAGCGCCTGAATATATTCAGAAAAAACCAGGCCCTGCTGGCGAAATCCGGTTGTTGCTGCGTTCGCGATATTGTGCGCGATGGTTTCCATCTCGCGCATCAAGCCCGATTGACGAGTGAGCGTTACATAGCTGGCGTTTTCCATGTCAGCCTCCGGCAATTGATGGAATGATGATCGTGTGAAAAAAGTCTGTCAGAGTGCGGGTCATAAAGCTCATCGAGACCCAGAAGACGGCCAGCATGGCCACAAGCTTCGGAACGAAGGTGAGCGTCATCTCCTGAATCGAGGTCAAAGCCTGGAAAAGGCCGATCGAAACACCAGCCAGGAGGGCAACGATAAGAACCGGGGCTGATATGACCACCGCAATTCTCAACGCCTCTCGCAACACGTCGAATACGTATCCTTCGCTCAGCATTCCGTTCAGACCGGCATTCGCAGGATTTCCTGATACGCTTCGACCACCCGGTTGCGGACGGTCACAGCAGTTTCAACGGCAAGCTGGGATTGCGACAAAGCTTCGACCAAGGCATGCGGATCCGCATCGCCGTACATCGACCCCATTGCGGTGGATTCCGTCGTTTTGAGGGTGTCGGCGAAGTCCTCGGTAATCTTGGCAAAGCTCTGCGCGATCGCCGCACGCGGATCAGGTTTGGTTGCGGGTTTCATTGCAGCGTATTGCTGTGATGCAAAGAGTGATTTTACGTCCATTCTATTTCTCCATTCTGGAAAGGGTTACTTGCGAAGAAGATCCATGAGTCCCGATGACATCTGACGGGTCTGGTCGAACATCTTGAGATTGGCCTCATAGCTTCGCTGAGCCTCTCGGGCATCGGCGATTTCAACGACCAGATTGACATTCGACCCGACATAGTGCCCGCTGAGATCGGCCATCGGGTGCCCGGGATCATAAATCCGTTCACCTTCGCGACGGTCGAGAGACACTTTTTCAATCTCGACCCTGGCAATGCCAGCGGCTTCGGCTTCGGCGCCAAAAGACACCAGCTTTCTGCGGTAACCCGGCGTATCGGTATTGGCCACGTTTTCCGACACGACCCGAAGGCGATGTGCCTGCGCTTTCAGCCCGCTGGCCGAAACGCTTAATGACTCTGAAAAAGCTGACATTCTGTCGCTCCTATTGTTTGCTCAACGCGCTGCGGAACATTCCTAGTGAGGCGCGATATACAGCTAAAGCGCGGTCGTGCTGACGCTTGGCATCAACCGAGTTGAGGATCTCGTTTTCCAGCACAACGCCATTTCCATTGGGCTCTTCAGTGTTCCTGACTTCGATGTGGTCAACAGAGACATCGCGCCAGTTTCCGACATGGCCCGAATGAGTGGTTTTCAACGTAAATCCGTTCTGTTGAGACGGCACGAGATCGGAAAAGTTCGCGATTTTTCGGGCGCGAAATTGTGGTGTGTCTGCATTCGCGATGTTTTGGGCCGTTATCGCCTGTTTCAGGCCAGCGTGCCGCGCCATCGACATCGCGGTTTTAAACATATCCAGGTTTTGGAACATTTCAGGGCTTCTCCCTCAGTCGTTTCAACGAAGATTTAACCCTGATTCCTTTAGAAATGGTTTGCAGACGGAAAAAAGGAACAACGCGATGCAAAATGCAGCGCTCTCGCAATTGAAGTTTCGCGTTGCCAACATCGCGCATACGAAGACAGTTGGTCGGGTTACTTCGGTCGACGGACACGTTTTGTCCGTTGCCGGTCTGGAGATTGACGTCAAACTGGGCGATCGGCTGCGATTGGAGCGTCGTGACGGGTCAGTGTTGATGGGCGAAGTCCTTTGCATCAATCGCGATGGTGTGACCATGCTGCCAGATGATCCCCCCGACCAAGTGGCGCTGTCGGACCGTGTGGTTTCACTCGGTCCATGTCGCATTGCACCAAGTGATGAATGGATCGGTCGGATCGTCGATCCATACGGGGCTCCGCTTGATAACCGCCCGTTGCCTCAGGGCGATCGGCTGTTCAACATTCACAATGATCCACCGGCACCCGTTACCCGCAAGGCGCTGGGCCCGCGCCTGAACACTGGTTTTCATCTTTTCAATACGATGCTACCGATCGTGCGCGGTCAAAGAATTGGCATTTTTGCGGGTTCCGGTGTCGGGAAATCCACGCTCTTGGCTGATTTTGTCAGAGCGATCGAGGCGGATGTGGTTGTTCTCGCATTGGTCGGAGAACGCGGACGCGAAATTCGGGATTTTACAAAAAATATCCTGGGTGACACTGGCATGGCACGCACCGTTGTTGTTGCTGCTAGCGCGGATTCTGCACCTACTGCCCGAATGAAATGTCCGCAGTCAGCGATGCGGATTGCCGAATATTTCCGGGATCAAGGACGACACGTTCTCCTATTGGTCGATTCTGTGACTCGCTTCGCAGAAGCTCAGCGAGAAGTGGCTGTTTCGGCGGGTGAATTTCCCAGCATGAGAGGGTTTCCCCCATCCACACCTTCGAAAATAACGAGACTCGCCGAACGCGCGGGGCCGGGTTGCGAAGGAACAGGTGACATCACCGCGATTTTTAGCGTTTTGGTCGCCGGGTCTGATATGAACGAGCCTGTCGCAGATATGCTTCGAGGCGTCCTTGATGGACATATCGTCTTGGATCGCTCGCTGGCGGAACGCGGACTATTTCCGGCGGTAGATCTGTTAGCCTCCGTTTCCCGGTCGCTGCCCGGTGCAGCAACCGAACCTGAGAACAAGTTGATTGCTCAAGCGCGATCCCTGCGATCGACATATTCTGAGGCATCTACACTGATCAGCGCGGGCCTTTATTCTCAGGGGGCAGACCCGGCTCTGGATCAGGCGATTGCCTTTCATAATCCCTTCGAAGAGTTTCAATCAACGCGTACGGACGAGGGGGCAAGATCGAGCTTCGATAAGTTATTACTATGTTTGCGGCGGAGCGGGCAGCCGAAGAAGACTCTGCCTCCAGATTCCGGCCTTTAGGGCGCGCGGCTTACCGATAATTAAATGCTCTTAGCTTGTAGGCCTAGACTGCATCCGTTGGCGAGCGAGATAACTTTGTCTGGTCCTTGTCAGCGATCCATTCGAAATTAGGAATGTTGACACTGTTTGGACAGCAAACTTGCTTCAATTGAAAGAAGCTTGCGAAGTGCTTTTAAGCACGCGTATGGATTGCCTTGGTTCAGTGATTGAGCTGCGTGAACGAGTAGCGCCAGGTTCTTATCACCCGCGAATACTTGCATAAGTTGAACAATCTCATTTTCTAGGCGCGATGTTATAGCAACAGTATCGACATCCCCACTCAAGAGCAGCTGTGTCAGATAACAAGCACGTCGGACTGGTGTGTTTGCGCTATCGGGATGGATGGCGTCCTTGAGACGTAAAATATTTGCGCCAGATGACAAAACAGTAAACCGGGACCGCCGATCGCCATTCTCGATCACAGCTCCATTTACAAGGATGCGCTCTTTCGGACCCAGTTTTAAGACCAGGCCACTCATGTCTTCTTTCCAGCTTGGCTGAGACCGCGAAGAACGGCAAGATTGAGTTCCAAGAGTGGTTCTATCGTGCGGCCGTCACGCAGGGCTTTTGAGGAATAATCGCGAACGAATTCGGCCAAATAACTGATTTTGGATTTCAATTCGAGTGGCAAAGCATTGTCTTTTGTCAACACATCAGCAGCAAAAATGCTCCACAACTTTCGATTGTCATGCAATGCTTCGGTGTACTTTGGAAAGTCTTCACCGCGTTTGCTCCAAGCATTCTTAAGTCGTCGTGTGACCAATAAAATGACCTCACCCTCTGCGTCCCTTGCGGATTTGGTTGACGAGCGTGAAGTTAAATCGTGATAAGCGGTGGAATAAGCGTTCAAGACAGCGACCTCATTTTATTCGTAAAGAAGCGGAAGGTAGGGCCGCCGAAGCGGCCCTTCCCTAGGTTATCTAAACAATGACAACAGCGATTGCGGGGCTTGGTTTGCAATCGAAAGTGCCTGAACGCCCAATTGTTGTTGAACCTGGAGCGCTTGAAGTCTGGCGGATGCTTCTTCCATGTCAGCGTCGACCAGTGTGCCAATCCCTGATTTGAGCGAATCCGTGAGACTAGAGATGAAGCTCGCCTGCGTGTCAATTCGACCCTGCGCAGACCCGAACGACGCCGCTGAATCAATTGAGTTTTGGATCATGAATTCAATCGCAACGAGTGCGGCATCGGCTCCACTATCGGTCGTAACGTTGATATCGTTCAATTTCTCGAGGCCACCGCCGATCGCTACACTTGTTGGCGATGTCAGTGTGTCGATCCGTGCGGCGATCGTGTCAGTCCCGTCCGTTACGGACGAGCTTACGTTCAAACTGCCTCCGGACGATGTGATATTCAACACGTCGGTATCGAGCCCTTGCTCGGCCGCATAGATCGAGAAGGCTTGGGCGAGCCCTTTGGCAACGTCGCCAGCGGTATCGCCGTCGCGTGCGATATACATAATCTTTTGGGCATCTGCCGCCGTGGTGCCAGTTGTATAGTCTGCCGGGGTAAATGCGCTTGCATCGGCATCGGTACCAGTCAATCCGATACTGAAAACTTGGCCAGCGCCGGTGGGAGTCGTGACCGCCAGACTTGAACTTTGTGTCGCATTAAGAGTGACTGCACTGGTCAGGTTGCCGACGGTACCACCGACTACGGAGCTGGCTGTCGTACCCAAATCCTTTTTGGCAACTGAAATATCACTGGCCGAAACACCACTGGCGGAACGATCGAGCGATGCCAGTACGTTTACAGTACCGGAACCGGCATCCATTTCACGATTTGAGAGGAGGTTAAGCCCATTGAACTGAGCCGCTCCGACGACAGCATTGATTTGCTCGCGCAGCGCCACAATGTCTGTCTGAATTTTTGCGCGATCAACGTTCTGCTCCTGCGACGCGACGATTTTCCCCTTCATGTCCGTCAGCAGATCGGTGACCGTTTCCGCGCCGTTCCGAGCAACGGCGACCGTGGATTCACCGAGGTTCAAGCTGTCTGAGATGCCCTGAAATCCCTTTACATCGGATTCCATGACCTTTGAGATTGCCCATACAGCAGCATTGTCGCGTGCCGTTGCGACGGTCTTGCCGGTCGCAATTTCGCTTTGTGTGTCTGATAGACGGGTGTTGATGGATTTGAGCGTTTGTAGCGCAACCATCGCGCCATTGTTTGTCAGAATACTAGACATATCGTTCCTTTCAAATGTGCTTTGCACTTTGTGAACCGCATCGAATTAAATCCAATGCGGAGTTGTTCGGTCATTCTGACACCTGTTGAGACACCCGTCTCACGCCACGTCGTTCGTGCACAGAACGGTGTCGTCTACAGATGTAAATCAAACGTAAATTCCGGTTGCATAAGACAATCAAATTTTACCAATTTAGAGGTCCGGCACCTCCAATATTTAAAGAGTTGTGCAGATACTGACGTTAAACCGGTATTGATTTATGAATAGAATGGAATCGGTTGCAACATGATGGTTAACCAGGTCTTGGCGATCGAGATTGGCAGGCACGCTCTGAAAGGAGAAAGAGGTGATAAGGAGTATGAAGATACTGCCTTTATGGAGTATGTCGATGATGAGAGCACGAACTTAACAGAATCACCTAAAGTCAGTTTGAAATGCGATGACGAAAAAAATTTTGTTCGAAACCAATTTTCATTTCAGGCAGCGGAAGAAAGACATTCTGATAGGATATCTCACAATGCTATGAGCGCTCAGGATCCATTTGCGCAAATTTACATTTTTGGCGAGTACCCGACTGAAAGAGATGCGCGGGGATACCGAAGCGATGAGATTTCGGTAGGAGAGGTAAACGCTGGGGCGATGATTATGTCAAGTTCGATGGCCCTCACCGCGGATAATGAGTTGGACGTGGGGCGAGGTGAGTGGGGAATTACACGATACGATACTAATCCTAGCAATAAATCGAACGCGCCGACGAAATTCTATGACACGTTTGTGCCGACTACTGATCTAAATACCGATGCCGTCGACGAAGAAATAGAGAACGCCAAGAAAGTAGAATTGAGCTATGGTGTGAAGCCAAGGCCATTGTTTGGTGGAGAGACGTGCACTTCGCCCACGGCGGCTCTCCTGACCAAGAGACCAGAGATTGTGGAGAACATTGATGCTCCACATTTATTTTTCGTACCTGATTTTAATAAAGCGGGAATGGGAGGACGCTCTCACTCAGAGGAATTTGTGCTCGGGCAAAAAAGTACTCCCGAAGAAGCGCGTCAGATTGGTTTCCTGCAAAAGAATCATGAGCACAATGTTCGCTACATTGCTCGATCACAGCGAGAGCGGCACGCTTTTGAAATTGAGGATAAAAGCGAAAAGTCCCAGATGTCCGATAGGGTTGGGCAAAGTATCAACAGGAGCGATCTCTCCCTTTCTACGGACGGACGGTCATATCAAGTTAAGTTTCAGGCGTTGGATTACGCAGGACTTGGGATCATCAAAACCGATAAAACTTTCGGCCGCGATCATATTTCTGTTAACATCGAAGCTCATAATGAAGTTCTGGATATCAAATTTTCGTCGGGAGCAAAGGAGAGCCTGGATTTGTTAATGAGAAATATCGCGGATTTGAAAAGTGATCTAAGGCGAATCGGGATTTCAGATTATAATTTTTCGTTCACTGAAGGCAACCAAAAGAGAGAACGAGACCAATCGCATTCGAAAAGATCTGAACATAATATATGGACCAGTGAGATCGGAGAAGGTCCAGTTGGATCTTCTACTGATGAATGGAAGTCCGGCTTAATCGATGTGAGGATTTAACATGCAAGTAAATGCTATAAGTGCCGAGTCTTCAAAAGCGGCTAGTGCAAAACAAGGTATGTCTGGGGATTTCGAGACATTTCTTAAGATGCTCACGACGCAAATTCAGAATCAAGACCCTCTGAGCCCGATGGAGGCGGAGCAGTTTGCAAGCCAATTGGCCTCGTTCTCAATGGTTGAACAACAGACGCTGACAAATCAAAATTTTGAATCTTTAATTAACGTCATGTCCTCTCGTGGTCTGTCAAATTATGCGGGGCTGGTGGGCCGAACGGCGCTACATGCGGGTGCATTCGAATTTTCGGGGTCTCCGGTTGATCTCGAACTAGGCTTCAATGATGTTCGTGAACGATCGAAACTCGTTATTTTGGACAGCGATGGCATAGCCGTGTCTGATCAGATTGTTGAGCCGGGTCAGTCGAAAGCGTCGTGGACGGGGCAGGGAGTGGACGGGCTTCCTGTCGAACCCGGCACGTTCACGGCGGAACTACGGAGTGCATCAGATGACTCTAAGCTGGATACTGAGGTCTTAACTTCCGCGGTCATCGAAGAGGTGCGGTTCGGTAACGACGAAGCCTGGCTGTTGCTATCCGACGGAACCGATATTTCGGAGACCAGTGTGGCACGGCTCAGGTGAGAGACTCGGAATGCCGCAGAAGATACTGCGTTGGCAACCCATGCCAGGATCCTCAATCGGCGATGGCGACTTCGGTAGTCCCTAACGCCAATGACTAACCTTGGAGACTTTTCACAACCAGATCGCCATCTTGTCTGGCTCTCATCGCCAAAGCGGCGGCATTCGCACCGGCAGCTGTCGTGAAATAGGGAATTTTATCGTAAAGAGCCACTGATCGGATTTCACGAGAATCCTCGACCGCAGCTGCATCTTCTGTCGTGTTCATCACAAGCGCGATCGTTCCATCTTTCATCAGATCGACAATATTTGGCCGACCTTCGTAGACTTTTTTCGTCGTCTCGCAAGCAATACCATGATCGGAGAGGAAGGACGCCGTTCCTGAGGTGGCGACGATGTCAAATCCGAGATCAACAAGAATTTGTGCGGTTTCAATCAGCTGATCGGTTTTGTCGGAGTTCTTGATGGAAAAGAAAACCGAACCCGATGTTGGAAGATGATTCCCGGCACCGAGCTGCGCCTTGAGAAATGCGCGCGGAAACGATCGATCCCAACCCATTACTTCACCGGTAGAACGCATCTCTGGGCCGAGGATCGTATCTACGCCGGGAAAGCGGGCAAAAGGAAGGACGGCTTCTTTCACTGAGAACCACGGCATATTCGGGTCAGCCAGGGTCATCGGATCACCCAAGGGGAGAACCGTGTCATAGTCAGTGTTTTCAGGATAGGGCGCGCGCATTGGAAAATTCGTCAAGGGCTCACCTGCCATAACGCGTGCGGCGATGCTAGCTATGGCGGAATCCGTGGCTTTGGCCACGAACGGCACGGTGCGCGAGGCACGCGGGTTGACCTCGATCAAGAATATTTCGCCATCCTTGATCGCGAACTGTACGTTCATGAGGCCACGCACATTCAGGGCCAGAGCCAGCGCTGTTGCTTGCTTTTTAACCTCTTCCAGCAGGTCGTCGGATAGGGAATACGGCGGCAAGGAACACGCACTATCTCCGGAGTGAACCCCCGCTTCTTCGATGTGCTGCATGATCCCCGCAACATGGACGTTTGTGCCATCGGATAGTGCATCAACGTCAAGTTCAATCGCGCCAGAGAGGTAGCTGTCAAGAAGGACCGGACTGTCACCTGACACGACAACAGCCTCAGCGATATAGCGCTCCAAATGAGCCATATCGCGCACAATCTCCATCGCGCGCCCACCCAGAACATATGATGGGCGGATGACAAGCGGGAAGCCGATGCCTTCTGCAATTGCGAGCGCTTGGGCATCAGTCGAGGCGATCCCGTTGTGCGGTTGCTTCAAGCCCAGTTCGTTTACCAGCTCTTGAAAACGTTCGCGATCTTCGGCGAGGTCAATCGCATCTGGCGTGGTCCCAAGTATTGGGATTCCCTCTGCTTCAAGCGCATTCGCCAGTTTCAGTGGCGTCTGGCCTCCGAATTGCACGATGACACCGTGTAACGTGCCGTTTTCCTGCTCGACCCGTAAGATTTCTAGCACATGCTCAAACGTAAGCGGTTCGAAATATAGACGATCGGAAGTATCGTAATCAGTGCTGACGGTTTCCGGATTACAATTCACCATAATGGTTTCATAGCCGACATCCGTAAGCGCAAAACACGCGTGACAGCAGCAGTAATCGAATTCAATTCCTTGCCCAATTCGATTTGGACCGCCGCCCAGGATGACGACCTTCTTGCGATCTGACGGCCGCGCCTCGCACTCCGCCTCTCCCATCATCGGCGCTTCATAGGTCGAATACATGTACGGCGTTTGAGCTTCAAATTCCGCGGCACAGGTGTCGATCCGTTTGAACGAAGCCTTGACGTTGAGTTCAAGACGACGGGACCGGACTTCTTTTTCCGAAAGTTCCGAGAGAGTGGCGAGCCGTGCGTCGGTGAAACCGAGCATTTTCAGCGCGCGCAAGCCGCCCTCCGTGGTGGGAAGCCCGGACGCGCGAATTTCTTCCTCGGCCTCGACAATTTCGCGAATCCGAGCAAGGAACCACGGGTCATACATCGTTGTCGTGTGAATTTCATCGTCGCTGAGGCCGTGGCGCATGGCCTGTGCAATCGTGCGCATCCGGTCGGGCGTTTGTTTGGAAATCGCCTTGATCACGGCAGATTTTTCGGGTGCGCCGTCGATATGGACCTCGTCGAACCCCGTCAGACCGGACTCCATTGAGGCGAGCGCTTTTTGAAGCGATTCGTGGATCGTGCGGCCGATCGCCATCGCTTCGCCGACCGACTTCATGGCTGTCGTCAGATGGGGTTCAGCGCCGGGAAACTTTTCAAATGCGAATTTCGGAATCTTGGTGACAACGTAATCGATGCTGGGCTCGAAGCTGGCTGGGGTCACCTTGGTGATGTCATTGTCCAACTCGTCAAGTGTGTAGCCGACTGCAAGCTTTGCGGCGATCTTGGCGATCGGAAAGCCAGTGGCTTTGGATGCCAGCGCGGAAGAGCGGCTGACACGGGGGTTCATCTCGATGACAACCATGCGTCCGTCTTCGGGATTGATCGCCCATTGGACGTTGGACCCGCCGGTTTCCACGCCAATCTCGCGCAGCACGGCGATCGAGCCGTTGCGCATGATCTGATATTCTTTATCCGTTAGTGTCAGCGCCGGCGCGACGGTGATGGAATCTCCGGTATGCACCCCCATCGGATCGACGTTTTCAATGGCGCAGACGATAATGGCATTGTCGGCGCTGTCGCGCACGACTTCCATTTCAAACTCCTTCCAGCCAAGAAGGGATTCGTCGACAAGAATCTGGTTGACCGGCGAAGCATCCATGCCGGAGCGGCAGTAGTGCACAAAATCTTCACGGTTATAGGCAACGCCGCCGCCGGTGCCACCGAGGGTGTAAGCCGGCCTGATGATAGCGGGCAGTCCGATTTCATCCAGTTCGGCCAATGCGAGGGCGACACCCGCATCCAGATCTGCGGCACCAGATTCTTTTTTAGGCGCAGTGATGATCGTGGCCTTGGGGTTCTCGAGTCCGATCCGGTCCATTGCTTCGCGGAACAGTCTGCGATCTTCGGCCATTTCAATGGCTTCGCGTTTGGCGCCAATCATTTCAACGCCAAATTTCGCCAAGATCCCCATCTCTTCAAGCGCAAGTGACGTGTTGAGGCCGGTTTGCCCGCCCATCGTGGGCAACAGCGCGTCGGGGCGCTCTTTCTCGATGATCTTGGCCACGATCTCAGGTGTGATCGGTTCGATATACGTCGCGTCTGCCAATTCCGGGTCGGTCATGATGGTCGCCGGATTGGAATTGACGAGGATCACACGGTATCCCTCCTCGCGCAGCGCCTTGCACGCTTGCGCACCGGAATAGTCAAATTCGCAAGCCTGGCCGATGACGATGGGCCCGGCTCCGATAATCATAATGGATTTGATATCGTCCCGCTTTGGCATTGCTCGACCCTCATCATGCAAACTGGCGGTGTTATAGGCATGGCGCAGGCGACTGCAAGCGCAGTGATTTCACTTTTTGGGCTGCGCAGACGTGACGGCATGGGGGCATGGCTTGACTTCCCAATGCTGAGAGGGTGTATCGGGCCAAATTATTCCGCCCAAGGACACCTGTTATGCACGCCTTTCGCACCCATACCTGCGCCGATTTGTCGGCGGCCAATGTCGGACAGACAGTGCGTCTTTCTGGCTGGGTCCATCGCATTCGGGATCACGGCGGCGTGCTGTTCGTCGATCTGCGCGACCACTACGGGGTGACCCAGCTTTTGTGTGATCCCGATAGCCCGGTGTTTGCTGACGTTGAAAAGCTGCGATCCGAATGGTGTATCCGGATCGACGGCGAAGTGAAGGCGCGCGATGAAAGCTTGATCAACCCCAAGCTGCCCACCGGTGAGATCGAAGTGTTCGTGCGCGACATCGAGGTGCTGGGCGCGGCAGAAGAATTGCCTTTGATCGTGTTCGGAGACCAAGAGTACCCCGAAGAGACACGCCTGCGGTACCGGTTCCTTGATTTGCGCCGCGAGGCGATGCAGCGGAACATGACTCTGCGTTCCGATGTCGTCGCGTCGATCCGCAAGCGGATGTGGGAGCAGAAATTTCGCGAATACCAGACCCCGATCATCACCGCATCAAGCCCCGAAGGCGCACGGGATTTTCTTGTGCCCAGTCGTTTGCATCCGGGCAAATTCTACGCGCTTCCGCAGGCACCGCAGCAATTCAAGCAGTTGATCATGGTGTCGGGGTTTGACAAATATTTCCAGATTGCCCCCTGTTTTCGCGATGAAGACCCGCGCGCTGATCGGTCTCCCACTGATTTCTATCAGCTTGACCTCGAAATGTCGTTCGTCACACAGCAGGACGTGTTCGATACAATCCAGCCAGTGATGCAGGGCGTATTCGAGGAGTTTGGCGGCGGCCGTAAGGTCGATAGCGAATGGCCGCAGATCTCCTATCGGGATTCGGCGCTTTGGTACGGCACCGACAAGCCCGATCTGCGTAATCCGATCAAGATGCAGGTCGTCAGCGATCACTTCCGCGGCTCGGGATTTGCGATTTTTGCCAAGCTGCTGGAGCAGGACGGCACGGAAATTCGGGCGATTCCCGCGCCTGGTGGGGGCTCGCGCAAGTTCTGTGATCGCATGAATGCTTTTGCGCAGAAACAAGGGTTGCCCGGCATGGGTTATATCTTCTGGCGCGATCAGGGCGAAGGCATGGAGGCCGCCGGCCCTCTGGCCAAGAACATTGGCCCGGAGCGAACCGAAGCGATCCGCCAGCAACTCGGCCTTGATGTGGGCGACGCTGCGTTCTTTCTTGGCGGCAAGCCGTCAAGCTTTGAGACGGTGGCCGGAAAGGCGCGCGTGGCAATCGGAGACGAGCTGGGTCTGACCGAAACCGACCGCTTTGCGTTCGCATGGATTGTCGACTTCCCAATGTACGAAGCGGACGAGGAGACTGGGAAGATCGATTTCAGTCACAACCCGTTTTCGATGCCCCAGGGCGGAATGGACGCGCTGCAAGGTGATCCGCTTGATGTATTGGGATATCAGTATGATCTCGCGTGCAATGGGTACGAACTGGTGTCGGGCGCGATCAGAAATCATAAGCCTGAGATCATGTTCAAGGCGTTTGAATTGGCAGGCTACGGTGAGGAAGAAGTACGCAAGCGGTTTGGCGGCATGGTGAACGCATTCCGCTTTGGCGCACCCCCACACGGCGGATGCGCGGCGGGGATCGACCGCATGGTGATGCTGCTGGCGGATACGGCGAACATTCGCGAAGTCATCATGTTCCCCATGAACCAACGCGCGGAAGATCTGATGATGGACGCGCCCTCTGAGCCGACTGCCGATCAGTTGATGGAACTGCGGTTGCGGGTGATCCCAGAAGATTCGTGAGTCGTGTCGCACATGCTCGAAAAAGAAACGGCGCTAGCCAGCGCCGTTTTTTCTTTTGCGGGACGCGGGTGAACTTAATCCTCTAGAGAATCTTCGCGCTTCTTGTCGACAAGTTTGCGCTCTTCTTCCTTGCGCTTGAGGAAACGGTCGCCAATCTCGTCCTCCCTGGAAGAATCCACAACCTCGCGGGCACGTGTGAACACCTCGTCCTCTTCTTCGTCGATATGGTGCTCGTAATCATGGCGCAGTTGCTTGAACTTTGTCAGCCACCCTGACGACGACATGTCCATCGTGTTCAACTCTTCCATCAAGTCATCAAGCTGCTGATGCTCGTGCACCGAGTGGCGCGCGGAATCCTGGCCCCATGTCTTTGAGATCAACGTGGAATAGAACGTTTCTTCTTCGGCAGCAGCGTGACTTTTGACGTCGTAGTAAAACTCTTCCCATGCTTGACGACGCTCTTCGCTATCGCCCGACGTGTCGGCGATTTTGTCGAGCAACGTGCGATGTTCATCGTGATCGTCTTTGATGGCTTTATAGATGTTGGTCATCTCGTACTCCAATTGCGTGTTTCTCGGTGTAACGCAGTAGCCTTCAGAGGGTTCCATTGCTGGCGCTCAGATCGCGACAGCGTCCGATAGTCTTGCCTTAACCATACCGGCAAGACGCGCCACTTTGCCTTGAAACGGAGTGCCGGCGGCGCGGGCGTCGGCAAGGTCGGTTGCGGCGGTCGCAAGCGCTACGTCATCGGCGCTGCGTGCGACACCGGAAAGAAACTGCGCGACATAGTCCAGGGTTCGGTCATCGACATTGCCGTTCAAAACTTCGGTGATGTGGGCCATGTCTTCGCGGAACGCGATCGGATCGGGACGTATCGGTTCCTTATGGATTTGCCGCAATCCGAAAGGCTGCCGATCCTGGGGCATATGTTGCAGGATTGCGTTCTGAAAGACCGCCAGATTGGCGATCGGTTTTGCGAGAAAGCCATCCGCTCCTGCCGCAAACGCCACGTCTTCGGAAAAATTATCTGCGCTGGTTCCAAGCAGGACCGAGACGCGCGGCAAGGACGTGGAAAGTTCGTCTATCAGCTCGGCACCGCACCCATCGGGCAAGCCCATATCGACGACTACGACGGACGGACGATACACCTGAAGGTGGCGTCGAGCGGACTTGAGGCAATCGGCCCGCCGCAATCGCGCCCCACTGTGCAAGCACATCAGTCGAAGCGCGTCACACGCATATAGGCTGTCTTCAACGGCGAGAATGGTCAGCCCGAGCAGCGGCCGTGTTACGGTTGGTCTGCGTATGTGGTCCAAAGCCAGATCGTCAATCATATATCCCTCCATGAGTCGCACTACCTTGCGCGTCCTTGGCTAACAGTTGGTTAATGGCGCTCGCCCTCTTGTCTGGATGAGCAGGGCAGGGGATAAGCGCGCCAAACGCATCACGGAGAGACGCAGATGATCGGACGATTGAATCACGTGGCCATCGCCGTGCCCGACCTTGAAGCAGCGGCAGAGCAGTACCGCAGCGCGCTGGGCGCAAATGTGGGCGCACCTCAAGATGAGCCGGACCACGGGGTCACGGTTGTTTTCATCGAGTTGCCGAATACGAAAATCGAACTGCTGTATCCGCTTGGCGATGAGAGCCCGATCAAGGCGTTTCTTGAAAAAAACCCGTCCGGCGGGATTCATCACGTTTGCTACGAGGTGGATGACATTCTAGCCGCTCGTGACCATCTGAAGGAAACCGGCGCTCGGGTTCTGGGGGATGGGACTCCCAAGATCGGTGCGCACGGCAAGCCGGTGTTGTTCTTGCATCCCAAGGATTTCAACGGCTGCCTGGTCGAATTGGAGCAAGTCTGAGGCCGCGCCGAACGTGGCTTAAAGGAGCGTGGCGATGTCCATCACTTCCGCCTTTGTGTTGTTTGCTGTGATCTGGTTCATGGTGTTTTTGGTCGCGATACCGATCCGCCTCGAGACGCAAGGCGAGGCGGGCAAGATCGTGCCCGGCACACATGCCGGTTCGCCCGAGGTTCACAACCTCAGGAAAAAGGCGTGGATCACGACACTGGTCAGCGTTGGTCTCTGGTTGTTGATTGCAGGTATCATCCTGTCCGGCTGGATCAGTGTACGCGACATCGATTTCTTCAACCGGATGGGCCCCGCCCCTGAATTTGATGATACAGATGGGTAAAGGTCGCGGCGCCCAGAATGGGGATCACCAGGTTCACAAGGGGCAATGAGAGCGGCATCGCCATAAGTATGCCGGCCACCGATATCTTCCCCATGTGACGCCGGTACAGGGCTTTCGCACCTGCGCGGCCTTCGCGTCGTATGGCAGCGAGGATGAAATATTCGCGCCCCAGAAGAAAACCGTTCAATGCCCAAAAAATAAGGGGTGCGAAGGGCGGAAGCACAAAATAAAGGATCAGCGCCAGAATATTGGCCGCGACCAGAACGCCGAGGAAATTGACCGAATCCCGCACCGTATCGCCAACCGAGACCGCTGCGGCAGCGGGTAGGCGGGAATAGCTTCGCGCTTCGACCGCGTCAGCGACATTGTCGAGAAACAGCGACGAAATGGTCGCTGCGACCGGGACCATCAGAAACACTGACAACACGATCATCAAAGCAAGCGCCGCCCAACTGGCGACATTATCTACCCAAGTGACCGACCCGATGAAGGGAAGCGTCACCTCTGGCCCGAGCAAGAAAGTCACCAGCCACATGAACCCGACCGAAAAAGCGGCGAGAAGCAGGATGGCGAGGCCCACCCCCAGAAACAGCACCCGGCGAAAGTGCGGGTCGCCGATTTGTTTGAGCGCAAGCAAAAAACTACGCAGGATCATGCATCAACCCATGTCGTAATGGCGTCTATATCCGGACGCGGGCGCTCTGGCGGTGCTGTTGTTGCTGTGCCGATATGAATGAACCCCGCGACACGTTCATTTTCGCCGAGCCCAAGTTCGGACTGACAGAATTGCGCGTCGTGTGCGGGCCAACCGGTGAGCCAGTTCGCCCCCCATCCAGACGCGAGCGCGGTGTTCAGTAAAGCAAGACAGACCGCTCCGGCAGAATAACTCTGCTCGATCTTGGGGATCTTGTCAGAGGGTTTCTGCACCTCGATCACGGCCACGCATAGCGGGCTGTCATCGAACTGGCTGCGCGCCTTGGCGATATCTTCCGCCGGTCGATTGGCAGCAATGCCGCGTTTCTCGACGGATTTCGAGAGGCGCGTGAGGGCACCGGTTTGCAGAACGATGAAGCGCCAGGGTTCCAGTTTGCCGTGATCGGGTGAGCGTGCAGCTGCGGTCAGCATCGGGTGGATCTCGTCGCGCGACGGCGCAGGCGCACGCAGAAGTTTCGCCGGGCGCGATCGTCTGGTGTTGAGAAAAGTCAGGACTGGTTCATTCGGCTGAGGCATGGCATGTCTTTCTTGGTCGGCTGGTGTTATCGCGTGATAGGGCGAAAGCATGACAAAGAACAGCCTTGCCCATCTTGCCATCCCGGGTGCATCTCTCGCCGTCAGAGTGACGCCAAAAGCGCGACGCACTGATGTGATTTTGGACGACGGTGTGGTCAGGGTCGTCGTGACAGCGCCGGCTTCGGACGGAGCGGCCAACAAGGCCGTTTGCGAGGCTCTCGCAAGGGCGCTTGGTGTCGCCAAGACGCGCCTTACCCTGGTTCGAGGGCATAAGAGCCGGGATAAGGTTTCAGCTGGACTAGTCGCCACCATCAGCGCGAGAGTAAACGCCTTCAGGCAGCGAAATCGCGGCGGCCAGATCTCGCATTTGAGACATCGAAAACGTGATGCGGTTTACCCGATCCGAGCGCGGATCGTATTGCTCGACGGTGATGCATTCTTCAAAGCCGTTGACAATGACATCCTCCTGCAAAGGCTTTTCGCCTTCGTCCACCAAGGTCACCACGGTCGCGTCGAATTCATGTTCGATACTAAACATGGTGCAAGTCTAGCGTGCAGTTCGAAAGATTGCCACGTCGCATGTGCGGAATATCACCCATTCGAATTGAGGGCTGGCAGGTTTACGGCGAACGTCCTATTTCTGGCCCAAGAGTAAGAGGGATTTTCTATGCGCTGGCTATTGGTCTTGGGATTTGCGGCGGTCACCGCGTGCGACGTCACAACGATACCAACAACATCTCCTGCACCGTCGTCACGCCCACAGGGCGCATCGCCTCAAATGAGTGATGAGGACGCGCGAAATCGCGCAGGAATTGCCGCGCGCCAGTTCGTGTCTGTCGTCAGAACGGTAGAGCCAGTGGCAGAGCGTGAATGCGAACGCCGTGCGCCCAGTGCGAACTGTGACTTTCAGATCGTCGTTGATGACCGACCCGGGCAACCCCCCAACGCCTTTCAGACGGTCGATCGCAGTGGGAGGCCGATCCTGGCGTTCAATCTCGCCCTGATCGCGTCGGTTGAAAACTCTGACGAACTAGCCTTCGTGATGGGGCACGAGGCCTCGCACCACATCTTGGGCCATCTGGGGCGCACGCAGCAGAATGCGCAAGTTGGTGCGGTGATCCTGTCGGGATTGACGGCACTGGGCGGCGGCAATGAAGCGGCTGTGCAATCGGCCGAACAGATTGGCGCGTCACTGGGCGCTCGGACGTATTCCAAGGATTTCGAACTCGAAGCGGATCGACTGGGCACGATCATCACCATGCGCGCCGGCTTTGATGCGGTGCGCGGCGCGCAGTTCTTCAACAAGATTCCCGATCCCGGCAACCGCTTTCTTGGTTCCCATCCACCAAACTCTTCGCGCATGGAGATTGTGCGTCGGACTGCAGCCGGGCTCTGAATCCGCTTGTTTGACATGCATCAAGGCCGTTCCGCGCCGTGATCCCTACGCTTGAAGTCTCAAGAGAGGGAGCGAGGATATGTTTGACGAACCCAAAAGAGCCGACCACACGCGGCTGGTTCTTGGCATGGCCGACCGGCAGGGTCTTGACCTGCAAGAGATGCTGTTGCGCGCCGAATTGAGCCAGGAACAGCTTGACGATGCGGTGGATCGCTGTGTCGGGTGCACGCGGCCCAATACGTGTAAAAAAATGCTGAAGAGTGCGGATACCGTTATGTCACTGCCGGAATATTGCCGGAACGGTGAGCTATTTCGCACGATGGCTGCGAAGTGATCGAATTGAGCACCAGCGTCCAAGCAAAATGATGGGCAAAGGATAATGGACGTGATGAACAATGAGCTAGGTGATCCGGAATTGCATTTCTGGCTGACCCGCAGCGTAGCGCGCACCATGGGTGTGAACCTGTCGGAAGCTATGGCCTGCAATCAATTGTCGCCGCAGGAATATTCGACCCTTGTAACCGCTTGCCGCGCCTGCGCCTTGGTGGAAACCTGCAAGCATTGGCTTGGCGGACAAACTGGGATTGCGCGCACTGCACCCGTGGGCTGCATCAATTCCGAAGTTCTCGAAGCGCTCGCGCAACGACACTGAAATCTCGGTTCGTGCTGATACGCGCTCTGACGCATCAACTTATGTCGTCAGGTTCTTCGCGCTTTTCTTGATGTCGGAATACTGACCAGAGGGACGGAAGCGCCACAGATAATCGGGCAGAACGGCCTCGAGCGCGGTCGGGCTGATGCCCAGATCGGCAAAGGTCTTTGCATCTTGTGCAACCACATTGTCGTGACGAAGATTCTTCACCTGATCGCGGGTGATCATGCTTGGAACAAGACCAAAGCTGATCTTGTTGAGCAGATCGAAGACGCCACCCATGATCGCGGCAAGAAAGAACGGAATGTTCATGATCAAGCGGCGCTTGCGAATCACGGACAGCATTTCTTCCATCAGGGCGCGGAAGGTCTGAACGTCGGGCCCGCCAAGCTCGTAAATCCCCGGATCAGCAGCGCCATTGACCGCCATCCGCGTCGCTTTGGCGATGTCGTCGACATAGACTGGCTGAAACTTGGTGTCCGCGCCGACCACGGGCAGGATCGGTCCAAAGCGCGTCATACCGGCAAAGCGGTTGAAGAATTCGTCTTCGGCTCCGAACACGATCGACGGCCGCAAGATCACGGCGTCGGGCATGTGTTTCAGAACCGCTGCTTCACCCTTGCTCTTGGTTTGTTGGTAGGTGCTCTTGCCATCCGCATCAGCTCCGATGGCCGAAATATGGACAAGTTTTCCGACGCCAGTCTCGGCCGCGATGCGGGCGACTCGCTCCGCCCCATCGATCTGTATCGCATCGAAGGTGTTTTTTCCCGATTCCGCAAGGATACCAACGCAATTCACAACTGCATCGGCACCTAGCATCGCTTCGCGCACGCTGTCATCGTCGCGGATGTTGCAAAAGATCGGTTCGACCTGACCCACCACACCATATGGCTTGACGAAGATTGCTTCGTTCGGATGGCGTACCGCGACACGAATGCGCCACCCGTCTTGGGCCATGCGCCGCACGATATAGCGCCCAACAAACCCCGAGCCGCCATAGATTGTGACGAGTTTGGACATAGACTTGCTCCCGGTCAGATCTTAACCGACCTGTACCCGTCGCGCCCGTCATGGGCAAGATGCTCGATTGCCGCAAAGGGCTGAGCGAGCGTCGCGAAAAAAACCGCGTTGACAGCCTCAGGCGACCAGATTAAACGCCAGCGACACGACACCTGCCCAGGTGGCGGAATGGTAGACGCGCTGGCTTCAGGTGCCAGTGGCCGCAAGGCCGTGGAGGTTCGAGTCCTCTCCTGGGCACCACCTTTCCAATCAGTGTTATCATGCGGAAATGTGTCGACACATTCCTTTCAATCCTGTTCTTTGTAATCCGAATTGGCGTCTATCGGAGTCTTGATCGGTTTCGTAAGGTGGCCCCAGCGCTGTTAAAGTGCATCGAAACAGGGAGAAGACAATGAAGCATTTCAAGACATTCGCGCTTGCTGCGACGCTCGCAATGACCGGCGTGGCTGCTCAGGCACAGGACGATGGGGTGACCTATGTGCTGGCGACTGCCTCGACGGGGGGAACCTATTATCCCGTCGGCGTCGCGCTGGCCACTCTGGTCAAGGTCAAGCTGGAGCCGAAACAGAATATCGGCATGGCGGCAATCAGTTCCGCCGGGTCGGGTGAGAATGTGCGCCTTATCCGCGAGGATGAGGCGCAGTTTGCGATTATGCAGGGCCTGTATGGCTACTACGCCGCCACCGGGACCGGCCCTCTGGAGGATGTTGGACCGCAAGAGAACATGCGCTCGGTGTCAATGTTGTGGCAGAATGTCGAGCACTTCATCATCGCTTCTGATGCGGCCGAGACCGGCACCATGTCCGACATGGCTACCCTGAAGGGCGAAGGCATGGCACTGGGCAGCCAGAACTCAGGAACGATCGGGTCGAACCGAACGATTCTCTCCGGATTTGGGATTGATATCGACACCGATTACGATCTGGTGTTCGGCGGCTATGGTCCGTCGGCCGAGGCGTTGCAGAACGGGCAGGTCAAGGGTGTCGGCATTCCGGCTGGTATTCCGGTTGGCGCGATCAGCCAGTTGATGGCATCGGCAGGGGATAGCGTGACTCTGTTGAGCTTTACCGACGAGCAAATCGCACAGGCGGATTCCGACCGCGGGTTGTGGACACCATTCAATATTCCTGCAGGCACATATCCGGGGCAGAAAGCGGACGTGCAAACAATCGCACAGCCAAACTTCCTCGCCACAAGCGCGGATGTGCCCGAGGAGCATGTCTATCAGCTCACCAAGGCGATGTATGAGAATCTGCCTTTCCTGCAAGCGATCCATCCTGCGACAAAGGCCATGTCAATTGATCGCGCGATCGCTGGCTTGCCGTTGCCACTGCACCCGGGTGCTCTGAAGTACTATCAGGAAGTCGGCATAGACGTGCCCGATCGTCTTATCGCGAAGTAAGCCAGACACACGGCCAGCCTCTGCACGTCATTGGCTGGCCTCCTGACGTTCGGATGGGACCTTTATGACACAGATCGAAGACGACGAAGACGGAGGCCGTCTCCGGTCTTTCAGGGGTGCTGCCGACACGGCGTTGTCGATCATGTGTTTCGTGATCGCCGTCGGTCATATCTATGTGGCCTTCGATCCGGTATTGTCAGAGCTTGAGCGAAACGCGTTTCACTTCGCCGGCTTTGCATTGCTGGCAGCGCTGCTTTATCCGATGTGGCGCGGGCCAAGTGGGCGGGCGTCGCCGTTGGCCGTTGATCTTGTCATCGGGATCGCCGTCGCGGCGTCTGCCGTTTGGCTGGCCTTTGCGGAAAACGCGATTTACGACCGCGGCGTGAAATTTTCGACGGCCGACTGGGTGGCAGCAACGATCTGCATCATTGGTGCAATCGAGCTGACGCGGCGCGTGGCCGGACTTATCATCCCGATCCTGATCATTCTCGCGCTGACATATGTGTCCTATTGGGGGCGTTTTGTCGGGGGCGTGTTCGCCTTTCCCGGGTTGAGTGTGGAGACAGTGGCGTTCCGGTCGATTTACGGCGACGACGCGATGTTTGGCTCGATTGCACGTATTTCGTCGACCTATGTTTTCCTGTTCATCATTTTCGGGGCGTTTCTGCTCCGCTCCGGCGCGGGCGAATTCGTGATCAACATGGCGCGCGCGGTTGCGGGCAAGATGGTGGGGGGGCCTGGTATCGTGGCAGTGATCGCATCCGGCCTTACAGGTACGATCTCGGGCTCAGCCGTGGCGAACACGGCGTCGACGGGCGTGATCACCATCCCCTTGATGAAGCGCGCCGGATTTGCGCCGAAGTTTGCGGGTGGTGTTGAAGCCGCAGCATCGACCGGCGGTCAGTTGATGCCACCGATCATGGGCGCGGGCGCGTTTGTTATGGCGAGTTTTACGCAGATTCCCTATGAAAAGATCGTTGCCGTTGCTGCGCTGCCGGCGCTCCTTTATTTTTTGTCGGTCGCCTTTTTCGTGCGCATCGAAGCGCGGCGACACAATTTGCCTCCGATGCCAAACGAAGGACAGACGCTCGGATCGGCCTTCAAAGAAGGTGGGGCGAGTTTCCTTATCCCGATTGGCACGCTGATTGCCTTGCTGGTTTCTGGCTTTACGCCAACTTACGCGGCCGTGTTTGGAATTCTCGCGGTCGTCGGATCAAGCTGGCTGACCAAGAATCCGATGGGCCCCAAGGCTGTGTACGAAGCCTTTGTGATGGGCAGCAAAGGCATGGTCCTGACGGCGATTCTGCTGTGCTCTGTCGGTTTGATCGTGAACGTGATTGCGACTGCCGGGATCGGCAATACCTTCAGTTTGATGATTTCAAGTTGGGCAGGCGGGAATATTCTCGTGGCGTTGATCCTCATCGCACTCGCCAGTCTTATCCTTGGAATGGGGCTGCCGGTAACAGCGGCCTACATCGTGCTCGCCACACTCTCTGCACCGGCACTGTCCGGAATGATCAGCGACCAATTCGTCATCACTCAGCTGGCAACCGGTTCACTGCCCGACGCCGCCAAGGCGGTGCTGTTGTTCGGAATGCCCGATCAGGCTGAAATGCTGAGCAGGGATCTCAGCCGCGCGGAGGCAGCGGGATTGATCCAGACGCTTCCGCTCGAGATTGCAGCACCTCTGCGAGACCTTGTCGTGCCACCGACAGTTGCGCTGAGCGCTCTATTGTCGGCGCACATGATCATTTTCTGGCTATCGCAGGACAGCAATGTGACGCCCCCGGTCGCCTTGGCTGCTTTCACCGCAGCGGCGATTGCAAAGTCCCCGGCGATGGCCACTGGGGTGGCCAGCTGGAAACTGGCCAAAGGACTTTATATCGTGCCGGTCCTGTTTGCTTATACGCCGTTTCTGTCGGGCGATTGGCCTGCCATGATACAGGTGTTTTTGTTCGCGGTGGTCGGGATATATGCACTGTCGGCGGCACTTCAGGGATGCATGGAAAAGCCGTTCGGCTATCTTATGCGCGCATTGTGCCTGATTGCGGGTTTGGCGTCTTTGTGGCCAGACGCGCTGGTCTTCAACTTGGCTGGCGTCGCGGCAGTGTTCGCGCTTTTGTTCTGGAACGTGCGATTCGCCCGATCCGCGCAGAATGGCGCGACAGTCTAGGCACTGCTTGCCCTGACTGCGCCCGAAATGACAGCGCAGACTGACGGCCTGAGCGTTCTGTGTGCAAATTTCCGCGGCACGAATGATCGAGTGTTCACCGACCGGCTCGGCGCGCTCCACCAAACACTTAGATTTTTAAGTGTTAAGCCAAGGTTTACGTCCCCCTGTTAAACCCGCCTCGGGGTGATAGGAAAGGTAGGGGTATGGCGACCGGCAGGAATGTCGCGCCAGTCATTATCAAACGTAAGAAGATCATTGTCGAAGCGGGGCATCATGGCGGTGCTTGGAAGGTGGCGTATGCCGATTTCGTCACCGCGATGATGGCATTTTTCATGTTGATGTGGCTGTTGAACGCGACGACGGAAAAACAACGAAAAGGTATCGCTGATTATTTCAGCCCAACCGCACCGATCAGCCGACTTTCCAGCGGATCGGATGGGATGATGATGGGAGACAGCGTTTTCGGCGCCGATGTGTTGCCTCGCATGGGTGTGGGTGCCAGTTCCTTGCATGAGAGCAGCGGCGATGCCACTGGAGGCGGGGCCGAGCAAACCGAGGAAGAGGCAGCGCAAGAGCAGGCCTTCAAAGAAATGCAGGATGTCCTGCTAGGGTTGGGCGGCGAAAGTATGCTCGAGGACCGTTGGCTTCGTCATGTCGTGACGCGCGTCACCGAAGAGGGCCTGGTGCTGGAATTCTACGACACACCCGGCGAACCGTTGTTCACCGACGGTGCGACGCCGACCAAACTCATGTATGAGATTGCATACGCCGTTCGTGAAGCCAGTAAGATGGTGAACAATGAACTCGCTATCGAGGGCCATGTCGCAAAGGTGCCAATCGTGCGGCTACAAGACCCGGTCTGGGATTGGTCAGCCGAGCGCGCCTTTGCCGTTTCGGACATTCTGACCGAGTTTGGTTTGCCCAAGGACCGACTCCGTCGTGTCACGGCTCATGGTGATCGCGAACCTGCCGTCGATAATCTCATGGCGGTGCGCAACAACCGACTGGAAATCATTTATCTTCGGTATTGAGGCGGATTGGGAAATAGGTCGAATTTTATCCGTTAGGCTGACGTTAAAGCCATCGCGTTAAAGCTGTGCAGGCAAAGTAGCCAACACTCTTGAAAGGCGATACATGTCGATTTCCTCATCTCTCAGCGCGGGCGTCGTTGGCCTCGCGTCCAACGCAACCCGTCTGGCCACGATTTCGGACAACATCGCCAATTCCCAGACACCAGGGTACAAGCGAGTCGAGGCCAACTTTCACTCCATGGTGGTGACATCTGGCGGCGGAACATACACCGCCGGCGGCGTTCGTACCACGACTCAGCGCTACATCGACCAGAACAGCGCGATCACCACGACGTCGAACCCGACCGACCTTGCGGTCAGCGGTCGCGGGTTTCTTCCTGTCGCCCAAGCGACCGAAGTTTTGGCGGGGTCGGAATCGCCTCAGATGTTCCTGACCACCACCGGGTCTTTTCGAACTGACGCGAATGGTTACTTGCGCACGGCGTCCGGACAGATGCTTCTTGGATGGCCAGCCAACCTCGATGGAAGCATTCCAAACTATCCCCGTGCGACAAACGAGGCGCTCGAACCGGTGCGCATAAACGTCAACCAATTCAGCGGCGAACCGACGACCCGGATTGAGCTCGGCATCAATCTGCCCGCAACGGAGACCCAAACCGGGGCTTCGGGTGATCCGCTCACACAATCCATCGAATATTACGACAACCTCGGCCGCGCCGAGACACTTGAGCTTACCTTCACTCCAACAGTTCCGGCGACCGGGACGTCGAATCTGTGGTCACTGGAAATCGCGGACAGCGCTGATCCCGGCATGATCATTGGTCAATATGATCTGCAATTTGACGACGCTCGAACGCTTGGCGGCACGTTGATGGGTGTCACCGACGTTTCTGGCGGACCTTATGATCCAGCGACCGGCACCCTGTCGATCACTGCTCCCAGTGGAACAATTGATATCGACATCGGTCGTCTTGGCCTGAACGAGGGGCTCTCACAGCTCTCCGATATTTTCGCTCCCTTCAACATCGGCCGCGATGGCGCACCGGTCGGTAAGGTGACATCGGTTGAAGTGGACGAAACCGGCTTGGTCAACGCATTTTATGACACGGGCACCACCCGGACGCTCTACCAGGTTCCGTTGGTCGATATTCCCAATCCGAACGGAATGGCGGCGGTGGGGAGCCAACTTTACATGCCAACCCCGGAAAGCGGCAGCTTCTTTCTGTGGGATGCCGGAAACGGATCAACAGGAGATATTCTGTCCTTTGCACTAGAGGAATCGGCGACCGATATCGCAAATGAATTGACCGAGTTGATCCGTACGCAACGCGCGTATTCGTCCAACGCAAAGGTCATCCAGACCGTCGATGAGATGCTTCAGGAAGCGACGAACATCAAACGCTGATGTCTTGAGTTACAAAGGATTATGCCATGAGCCTTTCCGGCGCACTTTCCAACGCGATGAGCGGACTGGCGGCCAATGCGCGCGGCACCAGTGTGATATCGGCAAACATCGCCAACGCTCTAAACGAAGGGTTTGGGCGACGCGAAGTTGTCTTGTCCACAGATGCCAATCAATCGTCTGGTGGTGTGCGTGTTGCGCAGGTGACGCGATATTCCGACCCGATCTTGTCACATCAAAAAAGACTGGCCAGCGCAGAATTTGGCTATGCAAGCACGATTGCCGGCTTCGCTTCCAACGTCGAGCAACTCTGGGGGAGCGTGGATACCCCGGATTCTGTGGCAAACCAAATGACGAAATTCGAAACTGCTTTGGTGGCCGCGGCGTCTGATCCTTCGTCCGACACGCGGTTGCGAAACGTTTCCTATGCCGCCGAGAGTTTCGCGAATTCGCTACGCTCTGCAAGCAACGGTATCCAACAGGCGCGAACCGACGCGGAAAAGCACATTGCGGCCAGCGTTGACGAAATGAACGGCCGATTGTCCAAAATCGAAAAACTGAATCACAATATCATGACGGCAAAGCATGTTGGTCAGGATGTGCTTGCACTGGTTGACCAACGCGAGATGGAGTTGGATCGCCTGTCGGAATTTGTCCCTCTCCATGTCGTCGAGCGAGAAAGCGGAGAGGTTGCTGTGTTTACACGGCAAGGCCGGACCTTGATCGACACTCGCGCAGTTGAAATCACCTTTGATGGAAAGCCCGCCGTGCTCTCGCATATGAGTGTTTCGAACGGTCTTCTTTCCGGCTTGCGTGTGGATGGTCAGAACATTGATGTCTCCATGGACGGACCCTTGTCTGGCGGGAGGCTGGCAGCGACTTTTGAACTTCGGGATTCTGCGGCGCCAGCTGTTCAAGCCCGGATCGATGCAATCGCGCGCGATCTCATCGATCGATTTGGCGCCGGTGGTCCGGATTCTACAATAAACATCGGAGACCCTGGGGTTTTTACCGATGCAGGTGGGCCGTTTTCTCCAGCGGACGAAACGGGTTTGGCGGGACGGATTGAATTGAATTCCACTCTCGCGACTTCGGGGAGCGACCTATGGCGTTGGCGAGACGGACTTTACGCGCCGTCACGGGGAGACGTTGGAACATCGGGTTTAATCATGGACTTGCGAGCTCAGGTCTCGCAATCGCTGGTGCCGGGTTCGCTCGAACTCGGAGCGACGCCAAACTCGCTCTCTGGCCACGTGCTAGGTTTAAGCAGCAAAATTGCTGCAGATCGCGTTCGTACGAGCGACTTGTCTGAATTCGCATCCGTCCAGTTGGACCAGTTTCGTCAAGCGGCCGCTGCGGAAGGCGTCAACACGGATCAAGAATTGCAAAAATTGATCGAGCTGGAAAAATCATATGCAGCCAATGCCCGTGTTGTCCAGGTCGTGGATGATATGCTGGCAGAACTTCTCAGAATTTGAAGGAATATCAAATGCGTGCCATTGGCGATCTCGCGTCATTCATTTCAACCAAGCGGTTTCAGAGCGATCTTTCGCAATCCGCGAATACGTCGGCGCAAGCCGCAACGACAGGGTTGGTAAGTGACAAGGCTCGACATCTTGGCGGAGCCACGATGGCGCTATCGTTGCTCGAGCGTAAATCAACTCTTTTGCATCAACAAAAATTGAACATTTCGGAAGCCGCCGTGTTCGCGACAGCGACTCAAGTATCGCTCGGGCACATTCAAGAAAATATCGAGACATTGACGTCAGATTTGAGTTTAACCAGTCAATTGGCGTCTACCAGCGAACTGCAGACGCTGTCCAATAAGGCGTTGGAAAGTTTTCTGATTACCGTGTCTACTATGAATACGAAGATATCTGGCCGCCATTTTTTTTCGGGATCAGCCACGGATACCATGCCGCTGCCAGACGGAAACGTTCTTCTTGACTGGCTTCGCGCGTCTATAACTGGCGCAACGACTGCCAACGATGTCATAACCGCAATTGACACATGGTTCGATGCTCCAGGCGGAGTTTATGAAACTGGGATATATCAAGGTTCGGATACTGGATTTCTTACACTTCCTCTCGACGCTCAAGCTTCCATCACATTCGGCTTGCGCGCCGATGGGAATGTTGTCCGAGACAGTTTGAAAGCCTTGGCAAAAGCGGCGTTGGCAAGCGACCCTACGCTTACATTATCCCTTGATGACCGCAAAGAACTTCAGATCCAAAGCCGCGTCGAACTTCTTACGGTGAACCAATCTTTAATAGAAGAGCGCAGCAACGTGGGTTTGGCGGAAGCTGCGATCAAGGATGCCGGAACACGCAGTGAAACTGAAATTGCGCGCCTTGATGCATATCGCTTAAGTCTTATTGCGACTGACCAGTTTGAAGAAATTTCAAAATTCGAAATGGCACAACAGCAATTGGAGATCTTTTATCGAGTTGCGGCTCGCCAAAGCCAAACATCTTTGGCGGAGTATCTGAGATGAGGGCACTTCTGATTCTAGTTGTGATGATAGCGCTACCCGTCATGGCAAGCGCTCAGGGTGTACGCTTGAAAGATCTGGCCAATTTCGAGGGTGTTCGAAATAACGATCTTGTGGGTTACGGTCTCGTTGTCGGCCTAGATGGTACCGGCGATGGCTTGCGAAACTCTCCGTTTACCGAAGACATGATGTCCAATATCCTAGAGCGCTTGGGAGTTAACGTCACTGGTGAGCAGTTTCGAGCTAAGAACGTTGCAGCGGTAATTGTTACCAGCCAACTAATGCCGTTCGCCAGAGCTGGAAGCAAGATTGATGTCACGGTTTCTGCCATAGGAGACGCGTCCAGCTTGCGTGGTGGAACGTTGGTCATGACCCCCTTGAATGCAGCGGACGGTCAAATCTACGCGGTTGCGCAAGGATCGATCATCGCCGGCGGTGTTGTTGCAGAGGGCGATGCTGGCAAAACGGTACTAGGTGTCCCAACGTCTGGGAGCATACCCTCGGGAGCAATCGTCGAGCGTGAGATTGCGTTTCAGTTCGGAGACATGTCAACTTTGACCATCGCTCTGAAATCGCCAGACTTTTCAACCGCTTCGCGTGTTGAGCGGGCAATCAATACCGCTTTGGGCTTCAATCTTGCAAGAATGTCGGATTCTGGCACGATATTATTAAGCCTAAGCGAAACATCGCAAAGATCGCCAGCGCACTTAATGGCGCAAATAGAAAATTTGCGCATTGAACCGGACACGCTCGCGCGGGTAGTCGTCGACCAACGCTCAGGAACGATTGTTATAAGCGAAAACGTGCGCGTTTCGCGTGTCGCGGTTTCCAAGGGCAACCTTGCTCTCACGGTGCAAGAGGAGCCAATAGCCATACAGCCCAACCCGTTTTCGGAAGGGGCCACTGTGGTCGTTCCCCGCACTGCAACCAATATTCAAAATGCTCCTGGCGTTTCGTTGGCCGAAGTTCCAGTCTCAACAACCTTGTCGGACATCGTCACGGGATTGAACGCTTTGGGAATAACTCCGAACGATCTTATAGATATTCTAAAAACAATTAAGGCTGCCGGAGCCCTGCATGCCGAATTCGTGGTAATGTAAAAGAGAAATCTCCAGGAGAAAACAAATGATTGCACTGGCCGGGATTGTATTCACATTTATAATGGTCTTTGGCGGGTATTTGCTGGCTGGAGGCAAGATGGGCATCATTCTCAAGTCGCTACCGTTCGAAATAATGATTATCGGCGGAGCTGCTGTGGGGGCGTTTGCCGTCGGTAACACGTTTGAATCATTGAAGCAGACTTGCAAAGACACACTCAAAGTGTTTCGTGGCAGCCACTGGAAGGCTGAAGACTACGATCAATTGCTCAAGCTACTTTTTCAGCTGATCTCGATCGCACGTAAAAGCCCAGTTGCTTTGGAAGAGCACATTGACAAACCGAGCGAATCCAGTATTTTTTCTCAATTCTCCAAAATTCAAAATGACGCAGCCGCTCTTGATATAATCTGTGATACCCTAAGGTCTGCTTCGATGAATTATGATGATCCAATGCAGGTTGAAGAGCTCTTGGATAAGAAAATCGACGAGACCAAGCATCATCGGGAGCATTCTGTGCACGGTCTGCAATCAGTTGCGGACGGTTTGCCTGCACTTGGAATTGTGGCAGCAGTGCTTGGCGTAATCAAGACAATGGGCTCCATCGACCAGCCGCCGGAGGTATTGGGGAAACTGATTGGTGGCGCCCTGGTTGGAACATTTCTAGGTGTGTTTTTGGCGTATTGTCTGGTGGCTCCGTTTGCAATAAAACTAAAGGCTACAGTAGATGATGATATAAATTTTTATCGCACGATCAAGGAAGTTCTTGTCTCACATATGCACCAACATCCGCCCAAAATCTGCCTTGAAGTTGCGCGTCAAAACATTCCACATCATTTTCGACCAGATTTTAGTGAGTTGGACGAGGCCTTGAAAAATCTCAAAACCCATGCGTAATCTTTACTTGGCGCAAATTGTTTGTTTCTTCCTGATTGTTGTGGGTTCAGCCCAGGCTAAAACCGGGGCGGTGCTTGGCGGTGAGCACGATGGATTCACCCGCCTGACAGTATCCACGATTGATGAGATTTCGGAATTTGAGTTGAAGAATGGGGATTCGGGTATTTTGAAGCTAGTGATCGAGCCTCGTCTGAGCGACCTTGATACAACAAAGATGTTCGACCGACTAGTTGGCGACCGGCTACTGAGCTTTAAATTGACAGAGCAGTTCCTTGAGTTGGTACTGAATTGTGATTGCCGTACCGATATCTGGCGAAGTACGCCAAGATTGTTGGTGATCGACATTTATGATGAGGATCATGATGAACAAAGTAATGGCATTAATGTCTCAAAAATGGAGGAGCTCTTTCTTTATGACTCGCTGATAAACCGCACTCCGTTCGATCTCCCTGATCATATTAAATTCGACCACTCCATCGCGAGGGCGATTTCTTCAAATTTGTCGCAAACGCTTTCGAAACATTCGACTTTGCAAAAATTTAACGGTATTTTAGGTGTTGAAGATGACTTGAACCAAGTGAATCTTCTCTCGGCGGGTGAGCATTCCACGCGTAATAACGCGGATTTCGCTTGCGAAGTTCACGAGTTTCTATGGGATTACATCGAGTCCTCGTATAGCGAAGATGGACGTTTAGTTGATAAATATATATTTAAGCCTAATGTCGAGGGCGTGCTGGAGCATCTGGCAAGTTATCTCTCGGACGGTCTTGTGCCGGAGGCGCGATCTGTACTTAGTTCACTACTTCACGAGGGCTTAACGGAAGATCAAATTACCTCAATCGAAACAGTAATTAGCGAATTTCAGGCCATTAGCGTCGGCGATGCGAACAAGACGTGCAGCCCACTCTCGACGCTGATATGGGCGGCTCAAGAGGATCTGTCGAATCAAGAAATAGCGCGCAAGAATATTCTTGATATGCTAACGGTATTCCAGGCTCTACCTGTAGGACTGAAACTTCATTTGTATCCGAAACTAAAGCGTATTTTAGATCAGCGACCTTCTTCAGCAATGGAGAGCATCAGAGATCATCACAATAACGAACTGAGTTTAGTTGGCGGGATTATGGGTCCTTCTGACGGCAGAGATGATCGAAATACGGTTGTGGATCCTGATCAACTTTCCGCTGTGGCTGTCGCGACAAGAGGAACGGAATTTGCAAGTGAAACATGGAACGCAGAGCATGATTCATTCATGCAGAGCGGTCGATATTTTGATGCTTTCCTGCAGTTGCATGACGATAAATACCTGGATGAGCTTTCTAAGCTGAATGCTTTTAACAAGTTCTTCGATCGTTTAGTCGAAAATGCAGATATTGTTTCGGTTTTGGAAATTGGCTCCGCTTATATTTCGCATTACGAAAATGTCGATCCAAAAATCGTGGAGAAAATATTGCTTCGTCTCATGGATGAAGGATTTACTGAAGCGGCGCGGGCGTTTTGGAACAAATTACCCGGTTTGGCCAAAAATACCGATCGCCTTCCAAAAGTTGCAACTGCCCTTGATCTATCAGAAAGTTCGCTTGTTTTTTCTGCCACGGAAAGCAACAAAGCTTCTGAAACAGGTGATAGTCAAAAGGACAACAACGCTAATTTTATAACTGTACCAACTGCGACCGGATTGGTGGAAAGTGCAGCGCAGCTTAGAGAAAAGTTGTCTACACAGTTGTCAGAATATTAGGTGCAATGTGGAAATTAGTAGATGGTGAGATGAGTTGCAGTTCATATCACGTGAAATTACTTAGATGTTCAAGTTTCTTGTGCTCATTCAATTTTCGTTTTTCCTACTCTTTAGTGTTCCGCTCTATGGACAGACACCAGCCCCCGAAGGGCGCGTGTCATTTGGACTGAACGGAATTTCAGATTGGTCGACGCAAGTTCCATTTCTGGACCTGATGAAAACTGCTCGTCCTTGGGTCGGCCATTTGCCAAACCAATGGGGCGGCCAGACGTTTGACGAGTTGGTCGCACTCGGCGTTATAAGTGATGAAGGTTGGCCGACATTAATTCCGATGGGGACTGCGAAGATCGAGGCGCTTATTCTTACGGACCAACCTGAGGATTCCGAGCATCTCGCCGGCGTGTACACGGTTGTGTTTGACGGGAGTGGCGAAGTCGAGATATCTGGAATCGGCAGGCTCCTCAACCGCGAGGAAGGGGTGATATCCTTTCGATACAGGCCCGGGCCGGGATCTGTTGGCATCGCGATTACCAGAAACGACCCAAAGAACCCTATCCGGAACATCAAAGTATTCAAGGAAGAACATTCTAACCTAGTAAAATCTGGCGTTCAGTTTAATCCCTATTGGCTTCAAAGATTGGGAAAATTAGACAAGATACGTTTTATGGATTGGATGGATACCAATAGTTCTTCCGCAGTTTCGCCGAAAGATATGCCTTCTGAGGATGATTTTTCGTTTGCTTGGCGTGGTGTACCCATCGAGACCATGGTGGCGCTCGCGAACGAGATACATGCTGATCCCTGGTTCACTATTCCACACATGGCAAATGACGATTACGTTCGCAGTTTCTCTAGCAAAGTTTTCGAAAATCTAGATCCGAGGCTGATCGCACATGTCGAATTTTCCAACGAAGTTTGGAACTTCATATTTGATCAGGCCGATTGGGCTCAGCGAAAGGCAAATGCCGCCTGGGGGGATATTGGTGATGGCTGGATGCAGTATTATGGGTTTCGTGCAGCGAGTATAATGGATATATGGACTGATGTATTCGGCAAAGCGTCTGATAGTCGTCTCAAGCGTGTTGTATCTGTTCATACGGCATGGCCTGAGTTGGAGAAAGCGGTCTTGTACGGAGATCGGGCGACCGAAGCGCTTGGGGATGCTCCAGTTGCCCATTTTGATGCCTACGCCGTCACCGGATATTTCGGCGGTGAACTGGGCAATCCGCATGTGACCAACAGATTACTGGATGAGGCAGAAAAATCAGCAGAAATAGAGGGCAAATCGCGTGGTTTGTCGCGAGCTTCCCTAGAGACGTTTGTGGATCGGAACAGATTTGAGGCCGCTTTCCAACCGGCTGCGGACATTGTTGAACGCGGGTCGCTTCGTACATTGCTCGAAGACCTCTGGCCATATCACGCGATGGCTGCGGATGAGGCCGGTCTTGATCTGATAATGTACGAGGGAGGCACGCACGCAGCCCCGCTCGGCGAGGCGGTATCGGATGACCTACTGGTCGAATTCTTGTCAGAGTTCAACTACTCAAAAGAGATGGCTGCGCTATATGCCCGCGCAATCAGCGCGTGGGAAGACCTGAGTGGAGACACATTCAACGCATTCGTTGATGTTGCTCCACCGAGCAAGTGGGGAAGTTGGGGCGCGTTGCGCCATTTAAGCGATCAAAATCCGAGGTGGGATGCTCTGCGTTCGCAGCAGGCAGTTCCGTGACACATATGGCGCACTCAATCCATAAAGTGGACATGATTTTATGTAAGGCAACGGGATCATCGGAAACCTTTGCGATCGAGGGCCCGCACACATTATGACGCATTTCGACAGGAGTAATACGGCCAAGTCACTCCCGCTTCTTACCGTGTTGATCCCCGCGTCGAACGAAGAAGCCCTGATCGGCAGATGTTTGCGGTCTCTCTTGGAAAGCGAATGGACCCATGCCGGGTATGTCGAGGTGATCGTCATCTCAAACGGAAGCAAAGATCGAACGACCGAGCATTCATTGCAGATGCAGGAATCGTTTTGTGAGAAAGGGTGGTCCTTGCGCGTTCTTGACCGGAAAGACGGTGGCAAACTCGGCGCGCTCAATGCCGGTGATCACATCGCAAAAGGCGCGATACGTGTCTATCTCGATGCCGATGTCACGCTGTCTAACCTGGTGTTAACGCAAATTTACTCTGCTCTAGACGTACCAGACGCTCGCTATGCCAGCGGCACGTTAATGCTGGCAAAACCGGCGTCCTCGGCAACGCGCGCCTACGCTCGGATTTATGCAAAAGTGCCTTTCATGAAATCGTCTGCTCCGGGCGCGGGTTTGTTTGCGGTGAACGCGCCCGGCCGTCTGCGTTGGGGGGCATTCCCGAATATTATTTCTGATGATACCTTCGTCAGATTGAGCTTTCGGCCAGACGAGCGCGTTCAAGTCGGAGCCTGCTACACATGGCCGTTGGTCGAGGGGTGGCGAAATTTGATACGGGTGCGTCGGCGGCAAAATGCAGGAGTGGACGAGATCAAGGCGCGATATCCCCACCTGTTGATGAATGACGACAAAACCGAATTCACCGTGCTCGAAAAGGTTCGCCTGGCCTTGCGTGATCCGATCGGTTTTGCGATCTACGCTGGCGTTGCGTTGGTTGTCCGGTTCACGCCTGCCGCGGCCAGTGGGTGGACCAGAGGACGGTGATGATCGCATTGGCTAACAGGTTTCAGGGTGCTTCGCTTAACGCTCGTTTCATGCGCAGTTCAGTCTTCACACTGGGGGGTTATACTGCCGGCCAGTTCCTGAGGCTTGCGTCCAATCTCTTGCTCACTCGCCTGCTGTTTCCCGAAGCGTTCGGCATGATGGCCCTTGTTGCGGTGATCATGCAAGGTCTTGCGATGTTCTCAGATGTCGGGGTTGGTCCTGCGATCCTGCAGTCAAAGCGTGGCGACGATCAGCAGTTTCTCGACACGGCCTGGACGATCCAAGTCGTTCGCGGCGGCGCATTGTGGCTCATTGCGTGTTTGATCGCGGTGCCAGTCGCCCTGCTATACGGAGAGCCCTTGCTGGCATGGATTTTGCCATGCGCCGGGATCAGCCTGCTTATCTCAGGGTTCAACCCAACTCGTATCGATACGGCAAATCGACATTTGCTGCTCGGTCGTTTGACTGCGCTTGACCTTGCGTCGCAGGCTATCGGTATCGTGATTGCCGTGCTTTTAGCATGGATTCTTCATTCGGTCTGGGCTTTGGTCATTAGCGGCATTGTCTCAGCTACGGTGCTTTTGCTTCTCTACAATGTGTTCTTGCCAGGTGAGCGCAACCGGTTCCATTGGGAGCGTGCGGCTGCGGACGAGTTGATCAAATTTGGAAAATGGATCTTTTTGAGCACCATTTGCGGCTTTCTCTATCTACAGGGCGACAAGCTGCTGCTGGGTAAATTTCTACCGCTCGACCAATTCGGTATCTACAATATCGGGTTTTTTCTGGCGAGCTTTCCAGTCCTGATGGGGGGGGTGATGACTCGCAAGGTGCTGATCCCGATTTACCGCGAGCGGCCTCCCGCAGAGAGTTTAGAGAATTTCCGTAAACTGCAGAAAATGCGGTTTGTTTTATCGGCGGCAATGATTGCTCTTACCGGTGTCGTATCCGCAGCGGGTGTTGTTTTGATCGATGTGCTTTACGATCCGCGCTACGCGATGGCCGGAGCAGTGGTCGTTTTGATCGCCTCCATGCAGATTCCGCAGATCGTTGTCTTGACATACGAGCAAGCGGCGCTGGCCGCAGGAGATTCCCGACGTTTCTTTGTGCTCTCCGCGGTCAGAGCGATCCTGACGCTGACTTTTTTGTTCGCCGGTCTTGCCTATGGCGGACTATTGGGCGCCCTGATCGGGCAGGGTTTGGCGGGGCTTGCGGCCTACCCCGTTGTCGTTTGGATGGCCCGCCACGTCGGCGCTTGGGATCCGAAGCATGACAGCGTTTTTGCCGTCGTCGGGTTGATTGTCGTCGCCGTGTCTCTCTGGATCAATTCAGCCGCCCTTATAGAGTTGGCTTTGCTTTGACGCGACAGTCATTTCCGCAGGCACTGCTGGCGTATGCCCTAGTTTGATCATATTTGTGCGATACCCACTTTGCCTTGGGGACTAGGGTACGAGTATGACGGAAAAAACAACCGTGCCGATACCGGTTGCGGAGGGAGATATCGCAATTGTCGGCATGTCCGCCCATCTTCCGGGTGCGGCGTCGCTGGCTGAATACTGGCGCAATCTGCGCGATGGGGTGTCCTCCATAAAGCGCCAAAGCGAAGCTGACTTGGCGGCAGCCGGGGTATCTCCAAGCCTATTGCGACATCGCGACTACGTACCATTCGCGGCGCCCCTGGAGGGGTTCGACCAGTTCGATCCCGAGTTTTTCGGGCTGTCTCCCAGAGACGCCGCGATAATGGACCCGCAACACCGCCAGTTTCTCGAATGTGCCTGGGAAGCGCTCGAAAACGCGGGTCATACGCCCGAAGGCTACGATGGACGGATTGGCGTCTTCGGTGGTTGCGGCATGGGCAGTTATTTCTATGTGAACCTGTGCTCCAACCCGGATCTGGTTGAGAATACGGGCATGTTCCTGCTGCGCCACACCGGAAACGATAAGGATTTCTTAACAACCCGGGTCAGCCATATTTTCAACCTGAACGGCCCATCGGTAAATGTGCAAACCGCGTGTTCGACCTCGTTGGTGGCTACGCATTATGCGTGTCAATCCTTGCTCAATGGCGAGTGTGACATGGCATTGGCCGGTGGAGTCACGATCGAATTGCCGCAAGGGCAGGGCTATCTTTACAAAGAGAACGAGATTCTGTCGCCCGATGGGGAATGCCACGCCTTTGATCACCGTGCGAAAGGTACGGTGTTCGGATCGGCCGCTGGTGTTGTGGTATTGCGACGATTGTCTGACGCGCTGGCTGATGGCGATCATGTCTGGGCGATCATAAAAGGCAGCGCAGTGAACAACGATGGCGCGGCAAAGGCAGGGTATCTGGCGCCGTCTGTCGACGGGCAAGCCGAAGCCATCGCCGAGGCACAGGCAGTCGCCGGGGTGACGGCAGACAGCATCGACTATGTCGAATGTCACGGCACCGGCACATATTTGGGCGACCCGATCGAAGTCGCCGCGCTGACCCAGGCGTTCGAGGCCACGAGTAACAGGATCGGACATTGTCGCGTAGGATCGGTAAAGACCAATATCGGGCATCTCGATACGGCCGCTGGCGTCGCAAGCCTGATCAAGACGTCAATGGCACTGCACAATCGTCAAATGCCGCCGAGCCTCGGCTTTGAAAAGCCGAATCCGGCGATTGACTTTGAAACCTCGCCATTTCGGGTCAACGACCGTCTTCGCGACTGGCCCAGGGGCGATCATCCCCGCCGCGCTGGAGTCAATTCGCTGGGCGTGGGTGGCACGAACGCACATGTCGTCTTGCAAGAGGCTCCGCCGCCTCGGCCATCGGATGAAAGCGACTGGCCATTCCAGCTCCTGTGCATTTCGGGCCGCAACAAAAGCGCTCTTGATGACAACGCAGCAAGGCTTGCCTCGCATTTCCGGGCCAATGCCAACCAGCCGTTGCCGGACGTTTCATGGACCCTGGCCCAAGGGCGCCGCAGTTACGAAAAACGGCGCATTGTTGTTGCTTCAACTCACGAAGAGGCCGCCCGTCTGCTGGAAGAAAACGACAGTCGGCGCGTTCACTCACATTCGGCATTGCAAAATCCCGACGTGGCATTCCTCTTCCCGGGCGGCGGCGCACAATATATCAACATGGGTCGCGACCTCTACGAAACCGAACCGGTCTTTGCCGAATGGATGGATCGCGGGTTAACCCATCTTCAGTCGCTGGAATCGCGCGATGTTCGTAGGCTTTGGCTTCCGGAACAGGGGGCAGAGGCACACGCCGCCGAAGCGTTGCGCAAACCGTCCTTGCAATTGCCGCTTGTCATGATCGTGGAATATGCTCTGGCGCAGCTCTGGATGAGTTGGGGCATTCAGCCGTCGGCGCTGGCCGGTCACTCGATGGGGGAAAACACGGCGGCCTGTGTGGCCGGTGTGATGTCGTTCGAGGATTGTATCGGCTTGGTGCACCTGCGCGGCACCCTGTTTGATACCATAGACAAGGGCGGCATGATTTCGGTTGCGCTGCCTGCTGCCGATCTCGAGCCGCTGTTGGGCGATGCGCTCGACCTTGCTGCGATCAACGGCCCAAGTCTGAGCGTCGCATCCGGCCCTGGCGCAGCATTGAAGACGTTGGAGAAGGAGCTGAAACTCCGCGAAATTGACTTTCAGCGTATCGCAATCGACATTGCCGCGCATTCGCGCATGCTCGATCCGATCCTTGATCGATTTCACGCATACCTTCAATCCATCGACCTCCGCGCACCCGAAATTCCAGTTACCTCCAACACCACGGGGGGCTGGCTGAGCGACGCGCAGGCAACCGACCCGGACTATTGGGTTTCCCACCTGCGACACACTGTTCAATTCGCGGCCTGCATGGACACTCTGAGTGACACGCCCAACCGGATTTACCTAGAGGTGGGGCCGGGAAAAACGCTTTCGTCGCTTGCGCGCCAGAGCGACGGCATCGATGCACAGCAGGTCTTATCAAGCCTGCGTCATCCCGATGATGCTGTCGAAGATGATCGCCACATGCTCGAGGTACTTGGCCGCATCTGGGCCTTGGGGGGTGAGTTTGACTGGGGGCAGATCTGGGGCGACGCACGCCGCAATCGCGTCCCGCTTCCAACTTACGCATTTCAACGCTCGCGATATTTCATTGAGCCCGGTAAATCACGTACAGCAACCGCTCCCAGTTTTCTGACTCGAATTGAAGGCGTCGAGAATTGGGGTTGGGTGCCGAAATGGACGCCCAAATACGCATCAACCAGCGTCGATGTGCGCACAGAGCTTGAGACGGCAGAACCGCAAAGCTGGTTGATGTTCATGGATGACGCAGGCGTCGCGCAGGCCACGGCAGACCGGTTGATCACAGTCGGTCATGACGTGATCAGTGTGTGGCCCGGCGACAGTTTCGCGCGGATCGACGATACCAGCTATGTGCTTGCGCCAGAACGCGGCCGCGAGGGGTACGATTTGCTGTTCCGCGACATGCTTGCGCGTGGTCTCGTGCCGAACCGCATCGCCCATTTTTGGGGTGTCACCAAAGACGAAAGCCATCGCCCGGGATCGAGCTTTTTCCACCGCATTCAGGAAAGCGGCTTCTATTCTCTGATGTTCATCGCGCAGGCGGTTGCTGACGAAACGCTACCCAAGCCGACCCAGATTGTCGTCTTCACCAACAACGCGGTCGCCGTTGGAAACGAGACGGATGTTTCGCTTCCAAAGTCGATCCTGGCCGGACCGGTCGGCGTGATTCCGAGAGAAATTCCGGATCTCAACGTGGCATCGGTCGATCTTACATTGCCCATCAAGCCGGCAAAACGCTTGTTTGGCAGAGCCGCTGAGCGGAAGGCGTACAGCAAGGCGCTCAAAGAGCTGAGCGATCAAGTTCTCGAGGAACTGGTCGCCGAGCCGTCCTCCACAACCGCTGCTTTGCGCCAAGGTCGCCGTTACGAGCGCGCGTTGCGCAAGACGTCGCTGGTTCCGGCAGTGACCAATCCCATAAAACCCGGTGGCACCTATTTGTTGACCGGAGGGTTCGGCGGGATAGGGCAAAGCATTGCCAAAACCTTCGCCGCTAAAAACTGCTCCTTGGTTCTAACTGGCCGTGAAACGCTACCAGAGCGTGCGCAATGGGATCGCTATCTCGACCGCCACGCTCCGTCCGATAAAGTCGCCCGACGCATACGTGTTGTACAGGAGTTCGAGGCGCTGGGCGCGACTGTTCACATCCATGCAGCGGACGTGTGTAACCTGGCCGAAATGCAGGCGGTGGTCGCGGACACGGTCAAATCAAGAGGACGCATCGACGGTGTGATCCACGCAGCAGGCGTTATGGACGACGCGCCGCTGTTGAGCAAAACCACGGCGTCGGTCGAGCGGGTGTTTTCTGCCAAAATTCACGGCACGCAAGTCATAGATCAGCTTTTCCCTGACGGAGAGACGGATTTCATCGCGCTGTTTTCGTCATCTTCCACCCAAACGACGCCCGCCGGCCAGATCGATTATGTCGCTGCCAACGCCTATCTCAACGCTTTCGCGAACTCGCGCCAAAGCAGAGCGACGCAGGTGATCGCAATCAACTGGGGTATTTGGTCAGAGCTCGGAATGGCGGCTGATGCACTCGCCAACCGGATCGGAGGTGCGGAGGCCACACCGCTGAGCAAGATCGACTTGCCGCTGCTTCATCAAACGGGTTTTGATCCTGCCGGACATCGCTTGTTCGAAGCGCGGTATACGACAAACGATTGGTTCATTGATGAACACCGCACCAAACGCGGCGACGCTCTGTTTCCGGGTTCAGGCTATTTGACGCTGGCGGCGCAGGCGTTGCGCGGGCAGGGTGAGGGCGAGTGTTTTGCAATTCGCAACATGACGTTTCTGCGCCCGTTGCACGTGCCCGACAACCACCGGCGCGACATTCGCGTCCGCCTCGTGCGTCATAATCAAGGCTATAGACTGTCTGTAGGAGGCGACTGCACGCTGGACGGGCAGGCTGGGTTCGCACCCGTCGCAACGGCGGACGTGTCGCTGATTCCCGAACCGCAGCCAGCCGAACTGGACATCAAGGCGATTCAGGCACGCTGCGGTGCACCGCGGCTGGCGTGCGACGGAGGCAAACTGGACGCGGCGCAAGAAACGCAACTCGCTTTCGGACCGCATTGGAAAGTGCTGGATACCTGTCGTTACGGCAACGGCGAAGGGATCGCTGAACTGTCGCTTGGCGATATCGCAAAGCACGATACGGAATGGCATTTCCACCCCGCACTCGTCGACATCGCAACAGGTTGGGCGATGGAATTGATCGACGGGTATCGTGCCGACCGGCTCTGGGTGCCCGTGTCCTACGATTCTGTGCAGGTATATAACCGTTTGCCCGACCGGATCGTCAGTTGGGTCCGCTCCACCGCGAGCAATCGGAATGACGACGAAACCGCAACTTTTGACATCACACTGGCTTCGCCTGACGGTTGTGTCTGCGTTGAAATCGAAGGATTTTCCATCAAACGTCTCAACGACGTCTCCGCGCTGACCGCCCCGTACAAGCTCTCAAAATCCGAGTTCGAGCCAGCGGATTTCAACCGCGCAACTCAACCCTTGTCGCCAGCAGAGGAGCGGCTGCACCACAATCTTTCCCAAGGTATCCCGCCCAAGGAGGGTGCCGATGCGTTCTTCCGTGCCTTGGCGAAAAATGACGCGGAAATCATCGTTTCCTCCCTCGATATGGAGAGCCTGATCGAGCAGGCCCAGTCACCTCACACCACCACCTCTGATATCCAGAAATTCGACAGGCCACAGCTCGATGGCGGCTACACAGCGCCGGAGACGGATGTGGAGCGGACTTTGGTTGCAATCTGGGAGGATCTGCTCGGCGTGCAAAATGTCGGTGTCGAAGACAGCTTTTTCGACCTCGGCGGTCACTCTTTGATCGCGGTCCGACTGTTCGCCAAAGTGCGCAAGACCTACGATGTGGATTTTCCAATCTCCGTCCTGTTCGAGGCTCCCACAATCCGCGCATGCGCAAACTTGATTCAAGAGCGCACTGGTCGCAGCGACAGTTCGACTGATCCGCGCCCCGAACCGAAGAAGCAGGGCCGCAGGTTCAAGCATCTTGTAGCCATGCATGATGGCGAAGGTGGCGCAAAAGCGCCGTTTTTCCTTGTCGCCGGAATGTTCGGAAACGTTCTGAACCTGCGCCATCTGGCACAGCTTCTCGGCACGGATCGTCCGTTTTACGGTTTGCAGGCCAAGGGCTTGTATGGCGACGAAGCCCCACACCGGACGATCAGAGATGCTGCGCGCGATTACATTGTCGAGATGAAGCAGGTGCAGGCCAATGGCCCTTATTTCATCGGAGGTTTTTCGGGTGGCGGAATCACGGCGTACGAGATCGCGCATCAACTCACTGACATGGGAGAGGACGTGGCCTTGGTTGCCCTGCTCGATACGCCACTGCCGCAGCGTCGGCCGCTGTCACGCAAGGATCGTTTGCTGATTCAATGGCACGAAACCCGCCGCAAGGGCGTCAGTTATCCGTTCGTCTGGCTTCGCAATCGTGCCCGCTGGGAACTGCAAAAACGCCAGGACGCCGCCGAGACCCACTCAGCGCATAGTTTCCACAACGCCGAGATCGAGCGGGCATTCCTGCAAGCCGTCGATCAGTACGACGTTCGGCCGTGGCAAGGAAGGACGGTGCTGTTCCGACCTCCGTTGAAAGGCACATGGAAAGTGTCGGGCAACCGCTTGGTCAACCACGAGCGTGCTTATCTTTTTGACGATAATGATTGGGGCCAATACACGCCGCAAATTGAAGTGTTCGAAGTTCCGGGGGATCACGATAGCATGGTTCTGGAACCCAACGTTCGGGTGCTTGCCAGCCACCTTCGGCATGTCATTGTCACCACCGAGGCGCAGCTGAAGGGAACAGGAACAGTGTTGAAATTCGAAGCCACGAAGGCGGCGGAGTAGCACATATGACAGAGATCGTTGTCGTTGTTCTCAACTACAAAACGCCCGAGCTTGCCATAGGTGCTGCGCAATCGGCGGCAACAGCGATGACAGGGTTCGGCGGCGCAATTTTGCTGGTGGACAACGCGTCTCCCGACAACTCGTTCGCAACGATGCAAGCCGGTGTCAGGGACGCGAACTGGCCTCAAGACCTTGATGTCCGGGTGCTTCAGTCGGGCAGGAATGGTGGCTTTGGTGCGGGCAACAACTTTGGTATCCGTGCCGGTCTTTCGATCTGCCCGACTGCTAAATTTGTTTATATCCTGAACCCTGATGCGCAAATCGAACCTGACGCGATATCCACGCTGGTTGCGCATCTCGAAGCCCATCCCAAAGCTGGTATCGCCGGCAGCTACATCCACGGCGAAGATGGTGAGGACCATTGCAGCGCATTCCGTCTCCCCGGCCTGGCGTCTGAATTTGAAGCGTCCGCTCGCTTGGGCCCAGTCACGAGAGCACTGCGAGACTATGTCCTGCCGCTGCATGTCCCCGATTCCTCTGGCCCGGTCGGTTGGATCGTAGGCGCCTCGATGTTGGCACGAACCGAGGTTCTGAATGACATCGGCCTTTTTGACGAAACCTTCTTTTTATACTTCGAAGAAACCGATTTGTGCCTGCGGGCGCAGAGAGCAGGATACGAAGTGCATTTTGTGCGCGAGAGCCGCATTTGTCATATCGGGTCAGTCTCGACCGGCATGGGCACGTGGCGCCGCACGCCCTCTTACTGGTACGAAAGTCGCTGGTATTACTACAGCAAGAATTATGGCCGCGCCTACGCAGTCGCCGCAACGGTATTGAATGTACTGGGCACGACCCTCTGGCGCCTTCGGCGCGCGATCGAACGCAAACCCAATACAGACGCGCACCGCTTTATCCGCGACATGATCGTGCATGATGCAAAAGCGGTGTTCAGACGCACACCAGACGCTGCGATCCGTCCAATGACCGCGTTGGTGATCCCCACCCTCAAGCCCAGCGTGGACTGACCTATGGCCTCATTCGACTGCATCATCATTGGTGATGAAAGCCTGACATTGCACTGCGCGGACACCTTGGTTTCGCAAGGTCATGCGTTGCGCGCACTGGTCACCGATAATCGCGACCTGATCGCGTGGGCGACAGGACGCAACATCGACGTGCTTCCTCATGGTCCGGCTCTGGTTGAACGCTTTGCAGATGAACCTGTCGACTGGATACTCAGCATCGCAAACCTGAACCTTCTGGCGCGCGAAGTCTTGGCATTGGCTCGCAAGGGGGCGGTGAATTTCCACGACGGACCATTGCCCCGTCACGCGGGTTTGAATGCGCCCGTCTGGGCGCGGATCGCTGGAGAAACGACGCACGGGATCACATGGCATCTGATCGACGAGGGTGTGGATACCGGCGACATCTTGTTACAGCGCTTCTTCGATATCGCCCCCGATGACACCGCACTGACGCTGAACACAAAGTGTTTCGAAGCCGGTTTGACCAGCTTTTCCGATCTTCTGTCCGAGTTGTCCAATGATCTGCCGAACCGGCAATCTCAAGCGCCAGAAGACCGCAGCTATCACGCGCTCAGCGATCGGCCCGAAGCAAATGGGATGCTGCGGATTGACGGTTCGGCGGATGATGCTCTGCGCTTGATCTACGGATTGAACCACGGCCCCTATTGGAACCCGCTCTGCACCGCCAAAATGAGCGTCGGCAAGACGATTGTTCATGTCGGCAAGGCCAGGAAAACCGCAAGTAGTGCCGCGCCCGGAACGATTATCGAAGTCGAACGCACCCAAATGACCATCGCTTTTGGCGATGCAGCGCTGACGGTGTCCGAGCTTGTGGCGGCGGATGGATCAGCCTTTGAACCTGTCCGTCACGTCGCCGTCGGAGATATCCTACCGATTCTATCTGAAGTGGAACGGCGCGACATCACAACCAAAATGCGCAATATCGCCATGCACGACCAACACTGGCGGCGCGCGCTTGCCGGAATAAACCCGCTCGCTGTACCGTTTCAGTCCGTTGGCGAAACCGACGTTGCAACCGAGTCGACCGATATCCCTGCGCATCATCTTGGTCCGGCACTTGGAATTGTCGCAAAGCGCCTCTCGTCACAGCCACAGACCGTGATTGCGTATGCCAATGATCGTGTAGCACATTGCGAAGTGCAGGGTCTTGTCAGCCCTTGGGTGCCACTCGCGATTGGTGCGTTGCACGAACCGTTGCCCAACATCACCTCAAGCTTTGCTGCCGATCTGCCACTTCGAGATCCAGACCTGTCACCACTCGAAACCCCGGCGCTGGGCATGTCTGACAATGTCAGCGTTATTCCAGGTACGGCAATCACGTTCGAGGGCCGCGCTGACGGGGTTATCGTCCATACCGACTCCGGTCGCATCGACGCGGACTATGCGCGCGTGTTGATCCGCCGGGTGCGCTGGATCGCGCAGCAGCTTGCAGATGGAAAACAACACGCCGCAATCGACCATCTCCCTCCGGGTGAGATGCGAGACGTGATCGAGGCGTTCAACGCCACCGACACGGCGCTCAACGGGAGTGAGACCATGCACGCCGCGTTTGAAGCGCAAGTCGTGCGTACACCAGACGCCGTCGCTCTGGTCCATGAAAACGACCAAATGACCTATGCGGCGCTGAATGAACGTGCCAATCGGATCGCTCACGTTTTGCGCAAGATGGGAGTGGGCGTTGATACGGTTGTTGGCCTGCACTGTTACCGCGGACCTGATCTGATTGCTGCCGCGTTGGGAATCCTCAAGGCGGGTGGCGCCTATCTTCCGCTTGACCCGGAGTATCCCAAAGAAAGACTGGCGCATTACCTGTCCGACAGCGGTGCCGAAATTGTCGTCAGCCAAAAGGCGCTTCACCCCGATTTGCCCGTAACCCACGCCAAGACGCTCATCCTTGACAATGATCATCGTCTTTCCAAAGCCTCACCCGACAATCCGGAACCTGCCGCGAAACCCGAAAATCTTGCCTATGTGATTTACACATCGGGTTCGACTGGAACGCCGAAAGGTGTGATGGTCGAGCACCGCAATGTGCTGAACTTTTACGCCGGTATGGACGCGGCTGTGCCGCACGATCCCAGTGCGTCGTGGCTCGCTGTCACCAGCCTCAGTTTCGACATCTCCGTATTGGAACTCTTTTACACTATGGCGCGGGGTTTCAAGGTTGTCTTACCGAGCGCAAGCCAGAGAGGCGTTATCTCTGGCGGTATGGTGCGTCAGGCCACGGACGGCATGGAATTTTCGATCTATTACTGGGGCAATGACGATGGGGCAGGGCGCGACAAGTATCGCCTGCTGCTTGAAGGCGCGAAATTTGCGGATGAAAACGGCTTTTGCGCCGTTTGGACGCCGGAACGCCACTTCCACGCGTTTGGTGGGCCTTATCCGAACCCGTCCGTCACCGGTGCCGCCGTCGCCGCCGTGACCCGCAATATCGGCGTGCGCTCCGGCAGCTGCGTGGCACCGCTGCATCATCCCGCGCGTATCGCCGAGGAGTGGGCGGTGATCGATAACCTCACCAACGGTCGCGCAGGACTTGCCATTGCAAGCGGCTGGCAGCCGGACGATTTTGTGCTTCGGCCCGAGAATTCACCACCTGACAACAAAGCAGCCATGTTCGAGGCGATGGATCAGGTCCGCAAACTTTGGCGCGGCGAACCGGTCGCGTTCCCGCGCAAAGATGGCAAGCTTCATGAGGTGATCACGCAACCGCGCCCCGTTTCGCAGGAATTGCCGATTTGGGTCACGACCGCAGGCAACCCCGAAACTTGGCGCGAGGCGGGGCGCAACGGTGCAAATGTTCTGACCCATCTTCTCGGCCAATCCATCCCCGAGGTCGGAGAAAAGATCGCTCTCTACAGGCAGGCATTGCGAGATGCCGGCCATGATCCCGACGCCTTCACGGTGTCGCTGATGCTCCATACGTGCTTGGCCGATACGCGCGAATCTGCACGCGAGATTGCGCGCGAGCCGATGAAAGACTACTTGCGCTCTGCGGCTGGACTGATCAAGCAATACGCTTGGACATTCCCGGCATTTAAAAAGCCCCAAGGTGTCAAGAACGCGTTCGATCTCGATCTCGGAGATCTGAGCGAAGATGACCTTGAAGGAATCCTCGACTTCGCGTTCGAGCGATATTTCAACGAGTCCGGACTGTTCGGAACGATCGACGATGCACTCGCGCGCGTCGACCAGCTCAAACAAATCGGCGTGACCGAAATTGCCTGTCTCATCGACTACGGGATCTCCACCGATCAGGTGCTGGATGGTCTGCGACCACTCGCAGATGTCGTGCGAAAAGCCGCACCCAGCGCCGAACACAAGACGACCGATTTCTCAGTTGCGGCCATGCTGGCCCGTCATGACGTCACGCATCTGCAATGCACTCCGTCAATGGCACGCATGATGCTCATGGACGACGACGCGCGCTCTCAATTGCGCAATCTGAAACACCTGTTCCTTGGAGGCGAGGCGCTTTCCGGAGCTCTGAGGTCTGATCTGTCGAAAGCCACCGACGCGCAGATCACCAATATGTACGGCCCAACTGAAACGACCATCTGGTCTTCGTCCGCGCTGGCTGAAGGGGGTGAAGCAACGGTCAACATCGGATTGCCGATCGCCAACACCCAGCTTTACGTTCTCGATGACAATCTAACGCCGGTCGGGTTCGGCGAAACCGGAGAACTTTGGATTGGCGGGAACGGCGTCGCGCGGGGCTATTGGCAGCGCGACGCGATGACGTCAGATCGGTTTCGCAACAATCCGTTTGCCAAAGGGCGGATGTATCGCGCCGGCGATCTCGTGCAGCGTCGTCCCGATGGCCGCCTGAACTTCCTTGGTCGCGCCGACAGCCAGGTCAAACTGCGCGGGTTTCGCATCGAACTCGGCGAAATCGAAGCCGCAGTGCAAAGTCTGGACGGCGTCACAAATGCTGTGGTTCTCGCGAGAGAGGACGTTCCCGGCGATGTGCGGCTGGTGGCTTATCTGACCAGCACGAAAACGATCGAAACGCAGGCCATGCGCGCTGCGCTTGGCGCGCGCTTGCCCGACTACATGATGCCTGCCCATTTTGTGACGCTGGAATCCTTCCCGGTCACCCCAAATCACAAGATCGACCGGAGCGCGCTACCAGCGCCCGGTGCGCTCCCGGTGCGGCCAAAGCCGGACGCTGCAAGTGCTTCGCCAACGGTCGAACAGGCCGACGAAGCCTTGCGCATGCAAATTGCCGATGTCTGGACAGAAGTTCTTGGCGTGCACGACATCGCCCCGACGTCGAATTTCTTTGATCTGGGCGGTCACTCCTTGCTGGCAGTGCAAACCCATCGCATCTTGCGGGACCGGCTGAACATTCCAAAGCTGTCGATTACCGATATTTTCCAGCACGCGAGTCTTCAGGCGCTGGCGGACCGGGTCGCAAAATTGAGGGGTGATACCAACCGAGTTGGCAATGTCGCACCAATCGTTCCGCCAAACCCGAAAGACCGTGCGCAGGCCCGGACCGATGCGATGGCCCGTCGTCGTGCAATGCGAGCACGTCGGCAAGCGTGAACATGTCTGCCGAGCGAAGACGCGCCTCGGGCTAATACGCTCGATCCCGGCATGTCGGATGCGGTGAACGGAAACGCGTTGTTTCCATGAGCAGGCTGCATTGTGATGGCAATTGGGGCAATTCTTGGCTAAATTGTGGCTCGTCTGTGGCATATCGGGTCCGCGACTCGTGGTTTGACAGATGGGGCGGGGGCCTTGAATTGGAGCTGAAAGGTGCTGTATTTTCAGTCGTTTGATGAGGTGATCTCTGCGATCAAGCGTCGTCTGGGGCTGATCCTGGCAATCGTTCTCCTGGGGTGTCTGGCGTCAGTCGTTTTTGCGCTGATGCGCGAGCCTGTCTATAATGCCATTGCGGTCGTCCAGATCGAGGATGCCCAGGTCACAAGCACGAATTCCAGCGTCGGCACAGTGGCAGAAACCCGCGCCAGCCTTGACGCGCGGCGCACCGTGCGCCTTATCGAACAACGGGTGATGTCGCGCGGTACGCTGTTTGACATCATGGATACCCACAATCTGTTCACCCAAGATCCCGACATGACACCAACCGAGCGTCTGACCGCGATGCGCGAGTCGGTGAGCATCGACGCGATCCTCTCGGGCGAGGCGTGGCAGCCAAACCAATCGGTTTCCGGCATGGTCATCGAGGCAAATTTGAACGATCCGCAAAAGGCGGCCGATGTCGCCAATGACCTTCTTGACCGCGTCATGGAAGAAGCGCGCACCCGTAGCGTGGATCGTGCGCAAGTGGAGCTCGAGTTTTTCGACAGCGAAGAAGCTCGTATCCGGCAGGAGATTATCGCCGCGGAGGCTGAGATTGCCGACTACAAGAGTGCATCCTCCGATGTGCTGCCGTCTAATATCCCCATCCTTCAGGGCGAATTGACCACGCTCAACACGTCTCTTCTGACGCTGCGCCAGCAAATCCTGAGCCTTGAATCCAACACTACGCGCACCCGCCCCGAAGCGCTACAGAGGCAGGTTGGCGTGCTGGAAGATCAGATTGGCCTGATCGAAAACCGCATTGCCGAAATCAATGGCTTGATGGCACGCGCGCCAGCCGTCGAGCGCGAGCTGGCTTCGCTGCAACGCGAGTTGGGGCAATTGAACGAACAGTTCACAGTCATTGCGCGCCGCAAGGCGGATGCCGAGATGAGCCAGAGCCTTGAGCAGCAACGTCAGCTTGCCCGGTTCGAGGTGCTGGAGCGCGCTATTGTGCCAGTCTATCCGATTTCGCGCAGCAAACGCTCGGTTGCAATGCTTGGCGGAGTGGCCAGTGTTCTTCTCGCCCTAGGGGTGGCGTTTGTTCTGGAAATGCTCAATCCGCCCATTCGCAACGCATCGCAGATGGAGCGCGTCTTGGGGGTGCGTCCGGTGATTTCAGTTCCTGTGCTGAACGCAGCAAGCGCCACACCGCGCAAGGGCAACGGGCCCAGATTCGGATGGGGTGTATTGGCTGCAATTCTGCTTGGGGCGATTGCACTGTTGGCCAAACCGCTCGCTCAATTGGCGGGGTTCACGCTCGCGCAGCGGAAGGCTCAATAAGCGTAGTCGCCGCTTTCCGCCTGATCGGCTTTGTTCAACACGATCCCAAGCAGCGGAACCTTGTCACCCAGCCGTCGTTCCGTTTCCTTGATGTCATTGGCGCGCGTCATGCCGCCGCCCGCGACGATCAGCAGAGCATCAAAATAAGGCCGCATCGCCAGAACATCGTCGTTCAAGAGGGCCGGAGGCAGATCAAACAGCATCACGTCCGGTTCCAGCAATGCTTCGATCCGCTCCAGAGCACGCTCGGTCGATCGATCCTGCAGCAACTCTGCCGCATAGGGTTCGACCATGCCATTGAAGCCGATCGCAACGTGCGATCCCGCAGAAATATCGTTTTGCGCAAAGCCTTGTAGATGCCGCTCCGGCGAGATGTCGCCGCGGAGCAGATCGGAAATCACGCCCGGATCGCGAACCCCGAAAACCTTGTGCAGGCTGGGGCTGCGCATATCGAGATCAAGCAAAACCGTCTTGCAGTTCTCCTGCCGTGACAGGCTTATGGCGAGGTTTGCGGCGGTGAACGTCTTACCGCAATTCTTTGTGGGCGATGTGATCGCCACTCGCCGCCATCCGTTTTCAGTCAGCGCCTGCAACATCCGGGTGCGCAGGATATCGAACCGCGTATGTGCCGGGTCGCGCCGCAACGCGGTGACGACATTGCGCTTGGCCAACCGCCTTGCGTCAAGGTCGAAGCGGTCCAGAGATCGCCAGACAGCTTCGGCGTCATGGCGACGGAGGGCGGCAGGCGGTTTTGCCAGCACCAGGGGTGTTTTTGGATCGCGCCCGCTCGGCTGAGTGTGCTCGGTCGCGCGTACGGCTTGCTCTTTTTCCTCTTCCAGCGCCGCCTTTTCCCTCGACTGAGCGTGCGCATCGGATTCGCTGGGCCGCGCGGCGGATCGCGCCGAGTCCGACACCGCCCCACGCCGCTTGCGGCGTTGGAATTTTGGCGTGTCGGTCATGTTGTAACCTCGTTACGCGGCATCGGTTAATATCCGGTTCAATAGCGCCAAAGAAAGACCCAGGTTCCACCTGACAGACTAATCTGTCAGGAATGCGTCCAATTTGAGGGGATTGTTCACCTTTCGCACTCGTTCAAAAGCCAAAAAGGTTGGCCTGCTCAACCGCCTTTTGCACAAACCGGGATTTGTCCGCCTCAGGCACCCATCCTAGTTCCTGCTTGGGTTTGCTGTTGTTGAACGACGAAAGATGCGCTCGGCTCTTCCAATCCGCAAGCGATGGGCGGCTCAATCCCTGCCGCCGCAACGCGTAAGTTTTCAGCGCATGTTTCACGGCATCCGCTGCCCAAAACACTGTCAGATTGCCGGTACTCACGCGCACACGAGCACCCAGCGTCTTGTAAATCGCCTCGAAATAACCTTTCGCGCTCAGCATCGGGTCTCCGATCAGATTATAGCTCTGTCCAATCGCGTCCGGATGTTCACCCATCAGAACCAACCCATCCGCAACATCGTCGATCAGAACGAAAGGCAGGATATTCAAACCGTTGCCCCAGATTCGCACAGCTCCCGCACCATGCCAGCGTCCTATGCCCCAGTGTTGTAGCGGGCCACCATGCCCCAGAACGATTCCAGGCCGAGCAATGACGAGCGGCAAGCCGTCCTTCCTGTACATATCCATCAGGCGGCTTTCGCATTCCGCCTTGGAACGGGCATACATGTTGCGGTCGGTCATATCATCCGGAAAGGGCGTGTCTTCGGTGATCCTGACACTCGGGTCAGACATATCGTAACTCGCAATCGTTCCCGTATAGACCAGCCGTTTGACACCTGCGGCCTGACAAGCTTCGGCTATGCGCATGGCAACGCGCACATCGTGTTCCAGCGCGTCGTCCCAGGTTCCTTCGAGCGACCGCGCAAGATTGTAAACCACGTCGATGCCCTGCATCGCATCGACAAGCCCGTCCTTGTCGTAAAGCGACACAGCCACCGTTTCGACCTCGTCAGGCAGATCGGGAAAGGGCCCGTGTTTGCCTCGGCTCAACACCCGCACGTCCTTGCTCTTTGCGACCAGCGCACGTGTCAACGCACGACCGATGAACCCGGTGCCGCCAATGACCATAGCCGTCGGTTTGGGGTCGCGCGTTTTTCCCTTAGGAGACGCCGGTTGCAATTCGCCGGACGGTAGACACTCCAGCACCTGATCCAGCGCCGTCATCACCTTGACGGCACTCGCACCGGAGAACCGCGCATCCTGCGGTCTGCCCTTGCGCAATGGATCGTAAATCGCCGCGCTCATGCCTTGGAAACTCAGCGCATAGGGTGATTTGCGGTTGAGGGAGACAAGTTGCTTCACCGCGTTGCCGACGCCCTCGCTCAGATGCTGCCAGCCCAGATCCAGTTGTCGGCGCAAGGGGTTGAGCACCAAATCCGAGGCATTCTCGCGCTCGACCACCAACGTATCGGCGGCAAAATCCAGCCGCGCGCGCCCGGAAGATCCGCGAATGGTCAGCGACCGGTCATCGAACGTCTCAACCATCGAAATCGTCAACGTCACGTCGACGCCGCCAGCCTCGGCCATGATCCGCCAACCTTGCTGCCGCGTATCGTCACCGGGCAGCTCGATCGGTTTTGACAGCTGAACCGCTTGCACGTCGGGCACGCCGAACAGATCCACCACGAACCCCATCAGATGCGGGCCAAGTTCCAGCAAGAGGTTCTTCGGCTCGCGCAGCAACCAGATGCCGAACGGCCCGGATCGCAGAGGCGCAAGGGGCAAACACCAATGCACCTCGGCGTTCGAGACACGGCCCAGATCGCCGCGGTCTAGCATTCCCTTCAGCCGGTCGTAGGACGGAAGCCCCATGAAGTTATGTCCGGCGTGAAAGCGCACGCCGTTGTTCTGCGCGGCGGCCTCCACTTCCGCAGTTTCCTGCGCCGAAGTGGCCACCGGTTTTTCGACCAGCACATGCAGTCCTGCCTCCAAGCATTGCAGCGCCAACGGGTGATGCAGATGCGGCGGTGTCAGAATGTGCACGGCGTCGCAGACCTTGGCGTCGATCAAGCCGGCCGCGTCGGAGAATACGCGCACGCCGAGCCGGTCCGCCAGCCCTCTTGCCGCCGCCTCGGACGGGTCGCACACGGCCGTGATCTCGACCCCGTCGGTGGCGCGCAAGGCATCCGCGTGCCAATTGGCGATATAGCCCGCGCCGATAAGCCCGACCCGAATGGTAGGAGATGACATATATTCCAAGCCTTTATTTGTACTCGATAATGCGCATTTGCGCCCGGCTAATCCGGCGCCAGTGGTAGCGGATCATGCCGATCATGTTCGGAAGCTTCGACAGCGTCAGGAAAACCGAATGATGCCGGGCCTCATCGCTTGGCAATCCCTCGCTCTCCAGCCCCCGCATCGTCTTGATGTATGACAGCGCATAAATCGCAAGCACCAGAAGCGGCACCCAAAGAGATAGAAACGCGCCAAAAACCGCGATCAACGGCAAGAGCAACCCAAAGAACCAGCCGCGTCTGCGCTCAAGGACAAAGTAATCGGGGTGCAGATGTCCCACTTGCGCAAACCCATGGCCGGTCCGTTCTGCGCGTTTCCACCATTGCGAAAACCGCGTTGCGTTGCCGTCGTGATGGGACATGGCGCTCGCAATACGGATCAAACGCCAACCCGCCTTGCGCAACCGGGTGCAAAACTCGTCATCCTCTGCGGCGATGACCTCGGGGTTGAACCCGCCCACGGCCTGATACGCGGTGATGCGCACCATCATGTTGCCGCCACAGGCTTCGATCTCGCCGACAGGGCGCTTCCATTCGAAATCGGAAAGCTGGTTATAGACACTCGCATCGCGGCGCAATTCGGCCTGTTCGCCGGTGACCAGACCAAGTGTATCGTCGCCGCGCATGGCGGCTTCGGCTGTGTCGAGCCAACCTTCGGTCATGATGCAATCGCCATCCAGAAACTGCACGATATCGGGCGGGTCGCCATGTGCCATCAACGCCGCGGCGCCTTCATTGCGGGCCCGCGCTGCGGTGAAGGGAACCGACATGTCCAGATCGACCACAGATGCCCCAGCCGCCTTGGCATTGGCAACGCTGTCATCGGTCGACCCGCTGTCGACATACACCACACGACGCGCTTGAGGCGTGACAGAGGCGAGCGATTTGACCAGACGTTCGCCCTCGTTGCGGCCGATCAGAACCACATCAACAGTCATTGTCAGATGCCCTCCGTGGGTCGCAAACCGGGTTTCGGGCCATGATCCGCGTAGGCGGAGATAATCTGCGAAAGCCAGCGCGCCTCGGATTGCGCGTCATATTCGGCCAGCACCTTGGCGCGTCCGGCTTTGCCATAGTCCTTGCGATGTTCGGGGCGGGAAAAAAGATCGTCCAATGCGGCGGTAAACGCCGTGATGTCTCCGGGCGAAACCAGCCGTCCGTTGACGCCATCTTCGACCAGTTCCGGCACACCAGCAATGCGCGTGGTCACGACCGGCACCTGAGCCGCCATCGCCTCCATCAAGACGACAGGCACACCTTCGGCAAAGCTCGGCAAGACAAAAACATCGGTCTGCGCCAATGCGTCCGCAACCTCGGACTGAGATTTGTAGCCCCGAAACACAATGCGATCCTGCAAACCTCGTTGAGTTACGTCAGCTTCCAAGTCAGCGCGGTCAGGCCCGTCACCGATCAAGTCCAAGGTCAGGTCCGGGTGCTTTTCAGCCAAACGGTCAATCGCCTCGATCAGGATGGGCACACCTTTGACGGCGGCAAGTCGTCCGACAAAAAGCGCGCGCTGGCCCGTTCGATCCGGTTTGTCCGCATAGCGGTTCGGGTCAATACCGCAATGGACAATGTGGAACCTCTCCCAGTCATCGGGATGCGAAAAGCACATGAGTTGAGAGCGGCAGAAATGACCGATGCAGGCCACGAACGCGGCGCGTTTGGCTTTTTCGTCGATCCGCCAATGATGCGGTTCGAAAAAGATATCAGGGCCGTGGATGGTAAAACTCCAGCGAATGCACGACAACGCGCCAGCCAGCATCGCGACGGTGCAGGACGCCTTGGCGATGTGGTTATGAAGATGAGTGACGCCTTCGGTCGCCAGCCGATCTGCCAGAACGCCGGCCTCGATGAAATAGATAAGATTATAAACCCGACCTTTCAAACCCTTGGGAGCTGTTTTCCACGCCAGGCCAAGGGCAACAAGATAACGGCGTGGCGTTCTCATCCACCGCATATGGGCCTTCAGCAGAGTGGCCGGCTGTTTGGCCGCGTCCAGCACCTTGAAGGTCCTTTGGTGTTCCGCGCGCTGCTCTGCTCCGACAAGGTGCTCCGCGCCGGTGGTGCGGATCGAACATGTCAGCACGTCATGCCCCAAGGCACGCAGATGCGCCACCTCGCGTTGAATGAACGTGTCGCTGGCGCGAGGGTATTCGCCGGTCAGATAGGCCAGTTTGGGAAGGCTCATTGGGCCGCCTTCCAGTCAGGGGACGGGTCCGGCCAATCTTCAGATCCAAGCGGTTGGTTGGTGCTGTAAACCATGGGGTACGCCCTCTGGCGCAACGTCCGTTCGCGCAGGAGGCCCGGCAGCTTGCCCGAAACTGGGCGCAAGACGCGAGACGCCAATCCCAAGGCGCGGTAGGGAACTTCCACCACTCGTTTCGGCCATCCGGTTTCTTGCAACGCCTTCACCACCTGTCCTCGGGTCGGCAACGCCGGATCAAGAACGACAAAGGTGGCATCTACCTGATTAACCGTCGCCTGAACAAGGGCCGCGGCGCAGCGGTCGACATGGCACATTGGCAGCCGGTCGTCCCCCCCGATTTGCAGCAGAACCGGCCCCAAGCCGATCCCCAGATGCGCGTTCCATAGACGCGATTCATCATACACAATGCCAGGCCGCACGATGGCGAGGCTTTGCAGGTCTGCCGCTCGGGCGAGTTGCTCTTGGCGGACCTTCGCAGCGGAATAGACATCCCGCGCACCCGCCGGGTCTTCCAGCGGGCAATCGTCGGTGAGTTCGCCACCGACGGGCACGTGCGACGTATCGAACACCGCGATGGAGCTGGCGAGCGTGAGATGATCTACCCCCGCCTTCGCCATCGCGGCAAGCAGGGTTTCGGTGCCGCCGATGGTAAGGCGATTGTGTGCGTCGCGGCCACCGGACATGGCCGCAGCGAGGTGTATGACAGCGTCGCACCCGGCCATTGCTGCGGTCAGCTCGGGCAAGGCGTTCCGTACGGTCAGGTCGGTCGAAACGTACGATACGTTCGGTATCTGCTCTCCTTGGGATCGTTGCACGGCAACGACCTGAATACCGGCGCCGAGTGCAGCGCGCACCGTAGCGCGGCCGATAAAACCCGACGCGCCGGTGATGAGAACGCGCTTTACCTGGCCCACGGCATCGGCTCCATCGGATCGCAGCGCGTGGTCATGGATTGCGCGCCCGAGGTTTCACCCGCGTTCTGAATGGCGAGCGTCACTTCGGTCATGTGCAAGGCAAAATCATTGGTCATCCGCGAGGCGCGATTTTCGTGCAGCGCGTCAAGCATTTCAGCGGGGCCGAGCATGAAATTCATCGCGGCCGCTCCCCAGCGTTTCACCTTGGGATGGGTCGGCTGCGACAAGCGCACGCGTCTCGGAAATGGCGATTCCATGAGCCGTCGACGAAGCGTCAAACGCTTGGCAAACGTCACCTTGGCGGCGTTGTCCCAAGCGGCCTTGCAGGTCAGCACGCCGGTGTCACCGACGATCCTGATCCGGTGATCATGCGGCGCGACGATGGAGCAGGTCAACCGTGTGACCGGCCCGTTTTCAAAGAACAACGTGGCGACCGACACATCGGGCGCAAACGGACCGGTGCCGTCCTTGTCGGGAATTGTCTCGGCAGAGGCGGCGACGACTGTGCGCACCGTTCCGAACCAGGCGATCAGCCAGCCGAGGTAGTAGCCCGCGTGTTCCAGCGTGCAGCCGACCCGAAATTCATCCTCGAACGGCCAAGGCGCACCGGAGTCCGAAATCCATTTGCGATATGCGGCTTGCGGAACGAACCCGTCGTCAAGTTCGGCATAGATCAGGCGAGGCGTGCCAGCGATGTCATTGCGAAGCGCGTAGCCAAGGGTTTGCGCGGCTTCGCCCAACATGCTGCATGGCGCAGAGGCCAGCATGAGGTCGGCCGCCTTGGCCTGCGTGTGCAAGGTTTTGGCGTCTTCTATGGTCATCGCCAGCGGTTTTTCGGAATAGGTATGGCAACCGGCCGCAAGGCAGGCGGTGTTTATCTCGAAATGCGCGGACGGGTTGGTGAGGTTCAAAACGATGCCATCGCGCGGATGGGTGTCGAGCAGATGCTCCAGCGAGTCAGCGGCAGGCACCGACCAATGGGCGCAGAAACGGGCCAGTCTTTCGGGATCGTGGTCGAACACATGGGCGATGGTGATGCCGGCCATGGCGTGCAGCGACCTCATGTAAAGATCTGCTACGAACCCGCACCCGATTATGGATACCACACGGCTCATATCGTCTTTCCGACAAACAGAACTCCGCAGCACGCGCGGTGTGTGGGAAAGGAATGTGGGCGATTCACAAGGTCTGCTCTTGGGTCTGCGCTGAGTTTAAGGTGTTCAATCGCACAATCATGGTCATATTTCGACAAAACCCAAGTTTCCGAGCATTCTTGGAGATGAATTGCCGAAATGTCTTGAACTTGCAGCAGCTTCGCCCCGATTTGGCCCTATGACCAAGCTACATGATCCACGCGCAGGGCAAAAGGAGGCGCAGATGCGCTTTTGGGGTGAAGGATTCGACGTGCCGGTGAATGTGCCTGACTGGGCCGCGCTGAAGCGGCACGTGTCGGAGCGGTTGCAGGTTGGTGAAGGGTTCTCGCTGGCGACGATCAATCTCGATCATCTGGTGAAACTACGGTGCGACGGACGATTCCGCGATGCGTACGCGGCACAGGATCTGGTTGTGGCCGATGGCAATCCGATTGTCTGGCTGTCGCGTCTGGCGGGGCGGCCGGTTGATCTCATTCCGGGCTCGGACGCGATTCTGCCGCTTGCGCAACTGGTTGCAGCGCACGGAAAGACGTTGGGTCTGGTGGGCAGTACGCAGCAGACGTTGACCGCCGCCCGACAATATCTGGAGCGCGAAGTGCCCGGCACACGTGTTGTGGCAACGCTCGCTCCGCCAATGGGATTTGAACCCGCGGGCGCCGCTGCCGATGACGTTCTGGACGCATTGGGCCACTCGGGTGCGGATGTCGTGCTCTTGGCGCTGGGCGCGCCGAAACAGGAGCTCTTCGCAGCCTACGGGCGGCAAAGGCTACCAACCGTGGGGTTTGTGTCGATCGGCGCCGGGCTTGATTTCCTCTCGGGAGCGCAGAAGCGTGCTCCGGGTTGGGTGCGCGCCATTGCGATGGAATGGGCATGGCGTGCACTGTCCCAACCGGCGCGGATGATTCCCCGCTATGCAAAGTGCGTTACAATCCTGCCGCTCGAGGTCACGCATGCAATTCGGTTGCGGCGTGCCGGAAATGCCTCGGGGCTTGTGCCGGATCGCTAGATGTTCAGGACATGGACGCGGCCCTGTGCGGCGTCGGCATCCGCGTGGTCATGGGTGACCAGCAGCACGGGCAGACCTTTGGAGCGGGCCTGCGCGAATACCAGGGTTCTGATCTGATCGCGGCGCGCCGCATCCAGGCGGGAAAACGGTTCATCCAATAGTAACGCTTTTGGCTCAGAAAGAAGCATCCGCATCAGGGCGACCCGGGCTTTTTGACCACCAGACAGGGTCTCGGGATCGCGGTCGGCAAAGCCTGTGAGGCCGATATCGGTCAGGGCGGCGTCGATCCGACGCTTGCGTTCGGTGCGCGATCTGACCGTTGGTCGAAGGCCAAAGGCCAGGTTTTCGCCCACCGAAAGGTGCGGAAACAGAAGTTCGTCCTGAAACAGAATGCCGACATGGCGCTGTTCGGGTGCAAGTTGGGTGATGTCGGTGCCGTTGAGCAAGACACGGCCCCGTGCCGTGAAAGTGGGATCGAGCGTGCCGATGATATAGGACAGGAGCGTTGACTTGCCCGCACCGGACGGGCCCATGACGGTGAGCGTTTCGCCGGGATCGACATGGTCATTGATGTCGACAAGCGTGCGGGCACCGCGCGTGATCTTGACATGGCTGAGTGTCAGGCCGGCTCGCTGTGCTTCGTGATCAGGCATGCCGTAGCCCTTTGCGGTTTCGCCAGACAAACAGCGGCACAAACACCGCCAGCGCGAAGGGCAGGAATGCAACGGCGGTTTGGGTGAGCGCATAGACCGATATGACCCTTCGGTCACCCCCTGACGCCAGTGCCACCGCTTCGGTGGTCAGGGTTTGCACGCGGCCCGCCCCGGCAAGAAGTGTCGGGAGATACTGCCCGATGGACACTGCAAAGCCGACGGCGGCGGCCGTCAGGATCGGGCGCAGCAGCATCGGCAGTCGCACACGCCAGAGGACACCGTCGCAAGAGGCGCCGAGGGCTCGCGCGATATGTCCATAGCGGGAATCCCACGCGCGAAACGGGTCTGCGAGGGATAAAAAGACATATGGCAGGACAAAGATGATGTGAACAAAGACAACAGCAGTTCGATTGCCGTCAATTCCGGTAAAAATGGCAAGAGTTTGCAGCCCGGTGAGAAAGGCGATCTGTGGCACGATCAGCGGAACGTACAGCAGCCAAAGCGCACGCGTGCGCGGCTTGATGCCGTGGCGCTCCTCGGCTTCGAGGCACGCAAGGGTCAGGAACAGTGCGGCCAGGGTCGCTATGCCAGCGATGATGAGGGTCTCTGTGATGACAGGCCAGAGGCTCATGGCATGGCGCATCCATGTGCGAGTGGTGAAGCCATCCGGCATTGCATTGGGAAAACTCCAAAAGCCGGCGATGGACCAGATGAAAAGGCCGATCAGCCCGAAAACGATGGCGCTGGCGCTGAGTGATGCTGCCGCCAGAGAGAGGGTTTTGATCGCAACGGTGCCGCCCCCTCGTGCGCCGGAGGCAATCCAGCGGCGGCCCAGCATGGTAACGATGTGCTCACCCATGCGCCAGAAGACGAGCGTGCCGATGACCAGCGCAAGCTGCCAGACCGCAGCAGCCGAGGCGAGAAACCGCATTGTGAGATCGGGATCGTTCATCCAACGCAGGATCTGCACGGCAAGCGTGGGCGGCGTGGTCGGACCAAGGATCAGTGCAACGTCGATGACCGTCATGGAAAAGGCCAGAACTGCATAAACCGGAAGCCGGATTTGTGCATAAATCAGCGGAAACACCGATTTGAGCCAACCTGTTGCAGGCGCGTAGCCAAGGGCCACCGCGGTCTGACGGGCCTGCGCGGTGCGGACCTGGCCAAGCGCCGCCAATGTCATCAGCAGCAGGAACGGCATCTCCTTGACGACCAGCCCGGCGGTGAGTGAAAGCCCGTAAACGTCCTGCAGGATGAGCAGGTCCGGCGGGCGCTCCCACCCGGTGAGCCACGGTGACGCTGCGCGTGCGATCCAGCCGGAGGGGGCGATCAGGAAGACCAGCGCGAACGCGGCAGCCGCATGGGGGACCGACAAAAGCGGCGACAGCGCGCGTTCGATCAGGCGAAATGCGCGGGTGCCGCTCCACGCGGCGCAGATGAGCGCGACCAACAGCAGGGACAGCATGGTCGCGGCGAGCCCGGTCGTGACGCTCAGGATGCTGGCACGCGCGATGCCGGGGGTGTCGATCAACATGTGAAACGGCAAGAGCGTCAGGGTATTTCCGCCGAGCGCGGGCAAGACCCCGAAAGCGGGAGCCAACGTTCCAAGCACACCGGCGATGACCGGACCCGTCATGACCCCGAGCGTGAGCAAGGGCGCCCAATGCAACAATCCGGGGTGTCGCGTTCCTGGTGCGCAATCGTCCGGCATTCAGGCGCGCCTATTGCGCGACGCCGAACCGGTCAGACCAGTCTTCTTCCAGCCGAACCATCCAGCTCGGATGGGGTTCTGGCAATGTGCGGCCAAGCTGGTCAGGTGGCAATGTCGCAACCCCGAGGTCTAGCGCGTCAAAACGGGCTCGGTCGATGTCGTTCAGTTTGGTCAAATCAAGCACGGTTCCCAACCCCCAGACATTGGGATCCTGCATCTTGGCCTGCGCTTCGGGCGACATCAGGAAATTGGCCACGACCATGGCGCCGGCCTTGGCATTTGCATTGTAGGGGATCGCAACGAAACTGGCGTTGCCGAGACTGCCCGCATCAAACACAAAGCTGCGCACGGTGTCGGGCAGTTCGAACTTGGCAATGGCGTTCGAGGCCTCGTTGGGATTGAAGCTGATGGCCAGGTCGATCTCGCCGTCGGCCATGAGTTGGATCTGGCGCGCTTCATTTTGCGGATAGGCGCGGCCCGAGCGCCAGAGGTTCGGCGTCAGACCTTCGAGAAATGCCCAGAAATCGGCGGTTGCAGTGGTGTAATCGGCCTCATCCACGGGGGTTTGAAGGATACTCGCGTCGGGGACGAATTCGATCAGTGCCTGTTTGAGGAAAGTGGAGCCGAGGAAGTTGGGCGGTTGCGGATAGGTGAAGCGTCCGGGATTGGCGGCGGCATACTCCGCCAGCGCCAGCATGGATTTCGGCGGAGCGCTTAGCCGCGCGGTGTCATAATAAAACACCACCTGCGCCATTCCCCACGGCGCCTCGAGCCCGTCGGTGGGCACGGTAAAATCCGAAATGACGGCGGGCTTTCCCGCAACGTCGACGTTTTCCCAGCTTGGCATCAAGGGGACCCAAGGACCAAAGAGCAGGTTTTGATCTTTCATCGCGGCAAAGTTCTCGCCGTTGATCCAGATGAGATCGACCGCGCCACCGTCGTCTTTCCCGGCGGATTTCTCGGCCAGTACGCGGCTCACCGCCTCGGCTGTGTCTGAGAGTTTTACATGCTCGAGCGTCACCCCGTAATCCGCGCGCACGCGGCTGGCGATCCAGTCGATAAAGCCGTTGATCGTGTCGGACCCACCCCAGGCATTCCAGTACACCGTCTGGTCGCGCGCCTCTGTCACAACCGCATCCCAATTGCCGGGGTCCGGCTCTGCCGGTGAAGCTGTCGGGGCAGTGACGGCGGTAACCGTGGCCAGGGTCGCGGCAAGAAGTCGGCGCATTCAGCTAGTCCTGTGTGACGAGGGCGGACGCCCCGGGTGGGGTTGTTCAAAGCAGGGATAGGACATTCGGGTCAAATGACAAACCGGTGTGCAAGATTTCAGTGTACGGATCGCATAGCGGCGTTTAAGCGAGGTTTTGCAGTCAAAACCAGAGGATTTCATGATTGACGCCGCCATATTGCCGTTGCTCAAACGCGTGATCGAACGTCCGGCGCGAGTGCTGGCGGCACGGGGCGTCGGGGCGGACCAGATCACGCTTGCGGGCTTTGCGATCGGAATGGCCGCCGTGCCGGCACTGGCCTCCGGTCTGTTCTGGATCGGGCTATTATGTCTGATCCTGAACCGGCTGGCGGATGGGCTGGACGGCGCTGTCGCGCGGCTTGGTGTGCCGACAGATCGGGGCGCATTCCTGGATATCGCGATGGATTTCGTGTTTTACGCGGTGTTTCCGCTGGGTTTCGCCATTTACGATCCTGCCGCGAACGGCGTGGCGGCTGCTGTGTTGATCGCGAGTTTCGTGGGCACAGGGTCGTCGTTCCTGGCGTTTTCGATCATAGCGGAAAAGCGCGGTCTGGCATCGGCACACTATCCCAGCAAGGGCATCTATTATCTGGGCGGCTTGACGGAAGGAACGGAAACCATCGCGGTGTTTGTCGCCATGTGTCTCTGGCCGACATCCTTTGCGGTATTGGCATATGTGTTTGCCGCGATGTGCCTTGTCACCACGCTGACCCGGTGGCTGGCCGGTTGGCGGGCGTTCTCTTAGGCGCGCGCGGCCTCTCCACATCTTTGAGCGCGTCTGCTACACCGCGCGCGAAGCTGGCATCAATCAGAAGGGCGCATTGCATGACCATTCCGAAACCCGTTGTTCTGACCATCCTAGATGGCTGGGGGCTGAGAGAGGACGCGGCGGCAAATGCACCCAAGTTGGCCGACACTCCGACGATGGATCACCTGATGGCGACGTGCCCCCATGCCACCTTGCTCACGCATGGCCCGGACGTGGGTTTGCCGCGTGGGCAAATGGGCAATTCCGAAGTGGGGCATACGAATATCGGGGCCGGGCGTGTCGTGGCGATGGATTTGGGGCAGATTGATCTGGCTATCGAAGATGGATCGTTCTTTCAAAACGCCGCCATCCTGGAGTTTGCAAAAACGGTGAAATCTGCGGGCGGGCGGGCGCATGTGATCGGCGTCGTCTCGGATGGGGGTGTGCACGGGCACATCCAGCATATCAAGGCAGCGATCAAGGTTCTGTGCGATCAGGGGCTTGAGGTGATCGTGCACGCTATCACCGATGGGCGCGATGTTGCGCCGACATCGGCACAGGCGTTTGTCAAAGAGCTTGTCGACAGCCTGCCGGACGCCGCGCGGATCGGTACGGTGATCGGGCGGTATTTCGCGATGGACCGCGATACCCGCTGGGATCGCGTGCAGCGCGCCTATGATGCCATGATGCTGGGCAAGGGGATCACCGCGAATGACGCGGTTTCGGCGGTATCGGATGCCTATGCGGGCAAGCAGAACGACGAATTTATCGAACCCAGGGTGATCGGTGATTACGCCGGTTTGGCGCCGGGCGACGGGGTGTTCTGCCTGAATTTCCGCGCCGATCGGGCGCGGGAGATTCTGGCCGCGATCGGAGAGGCCAATTTCGACGGGTTCGAGCGCGAAAAGCCCGAGTTGTCGGCGATGCTGGGCATGGTCGACTATTCGCAGGCGCACAATGCCTACATGACGTCGGCCTATCCCAAGCAAAAGATCGAGAACACGCTGGGGGCGTGGGTGTCGAAACAAGGCAAAACCCAGTTCCGGCTGGCGGAAACCGAAAAGTACCCGCATGTGACGTTTTTCCTGAACGGCGGGCAGGAAACGCCCGAAGAGGGGGAAGACCGGTTCATGCCCAAAAGCCCGAGCGTTGCGACCTATGATTTGCAACCCGAGATGTCGGCGGACGAGGTGACCGAGAAATTCGTGGCGGCGATCGAGGCGGGTTATGATCTGATCGTGACCAATTACGCCAATCCCGACATGGTCGGCCATACCGGCGATCTGGAGGCGGCGATCAAGGCCTGCGAGACTGTGGACGCAGGGCTGGGCCGTGTGCTCGCGGCGGTCGAAAAGGCGGGTGGCGCGATGATTGTCACTGCCGATCATGGCAATTGCGAAACGATGGTCGATCCGGATACCGGCGGGCCGCACACGGCGCATACGACGAACCTTGTTCCAGTGATCCTGTTCGGCGGCCCGGAGGGTGCGAGCCTTAAAGACGGGCGGCTGGCCGATCTGGCGCCCACGTTGCTGGAACTGATGCAACTGCCGAAGCCCGAGGAAATGACCGGTGAGAGTTTGATCCAGCGATGAAGCAACTGGCCATTGTTGTGTGCCTGGCACTGACGGCTCCGGCCTGGGCCGACACGCCCGCGCAAGCGGCGCGCGCGGCGATGGCGCAGTTGGAAGCGGCAACGCTCAAGCTTGACGAGGCGACAAGCGCGCGTGACCGGGTGCGCGCCTTGACCGATGCTGTGCGCGCGTTCGAGACGGGGCTTGCGGCGATGCGCGACGGGTTGCGCGCGGCGTCGATCCGGGAAACCGAACTGCGCCGCGATCTGGATGCGCGCGACGGCGAAGTGACCAAGTTGCTTGCCGCGCTATCGACACTTGGCCCGACGGCCGGACCGCAGACATTCGTGCATCCCGACGGCCCCATCGGCGCGGCGAGAGCCGGACTTATGATGGCGTCGCTCACACCGGCGCTGTCGGATGCGGCTGCCGGATTACGCGCTGATGTCGAGGAAGCCACCGCGTTGCGACAGTTGCAGCAGGACGCGGCCAATCGGTTGCAAACCGGGCTTGCGGATATCCAGATCGCGCGCACCGAGCTCAGTCAGGCGATGGCGGACCGCACTGATTTGCCGCGCAAGTTCACCGAAGATTCGGTGCGGACCGCGCTGTTGATTGCGGCCAGCGAAACACTCGACGGATTTGCGGGCGGGCTAAGCGAGATTACCGAAAACGAGACCGAACTCGATCTGGAGTCGGCGCGAGATCGAAAGGGCGCTCTGCCGTTGCCGGTGGCAGGTGAGGTTTTGCGCCGTGCCGGAGAGACCGATGCCGCCGGTGTCACGCGCCCCGGCATTCTGATCGCAACGCGCCCTCGCGCGCTTGTGACCACGCCCTCCGCTGCAACAATCCGCTATCGCGGACCGCTTCTGGATTACGGTTTGGTGAGCATTCTGGAACCGGAACCGGACATTCTTTTCGTTTTCGCCGGTCTTGAGACGGTTTTCGGTGAAACCGGCCAGGTTCTGCCAGAAGGCAGCCCGATCGGACTGATGGGTGGCCCCGAAGGTGAGCCCGACGATATTCAATCACCATCCGGTGAAAGGGCTGGCGCAGCTTTGTCTGAAACGCTCTATATAGAGGTCAGACTCGGCGAGACGCCGGAAGACCCCCTAGGGTGGTTTACAGATGATAAGGAAGTGACCGAATGAAAAAAGTAGCCATGGCGGCAATCGGTGGCACGCTGGCCGGGATCGTTGCCACGACCCAGCTTGTGGGGCCGCTCATCGCGCAGGAAAGCGCGCATTCGACCAATGTTTATGAGCAGCTTGATCTTTTCGGTGACATTTTCGAACGCATCCGCGCGCAATATGTCGAGAAGGTCGATGAAGCCGATTTGATCGAGGCGGCGATTGACGGCATGCTGACATCGCTTGATCCGCATTCCAGCTATCTGTCGCCCGACGATGCGGCAGACATGCGGGTGCAGACGCGCGGCGAGTTCGGCGGGCTCGGGATCGAGGTCACGCAGGAGGACGGGTTCGTCAAGGTTGTATCTCCAATCGACGGCACACCGGCAATGGAAGCCGGGATCGAAGCCGGCGATTTCATCACCCATGTGGATGGAGAATCGGTTCTCGGTCTGACGCTTGATAAAGCGGTCGATCTTATGCGCGGGCCGGTCGGTTCGGAAATTCTGATCACAGTGGTGCGGGAAGGCGAGGCCGAGCCGTTCGATGTTTCCATCGTGCGCGACACGATCACGCTGACGGCGGTGCGCACGCGGCTTCAGGGCGATGCGGTTGTCTTGCGGGTGACCACGTTCAACGACCAGACATATCCCAACCTTGAAGAAGGGCTTGCCGAACAGATCGAGGCAGCCGGGGGCATGGAGAAGGTCGAGGGAATCGTTCTTGACCTGCGCAACAATCCCGGCGGGCTTCTCAATCAGGCGATCCGCGTCAGCGATGCGTTTCTCGACAAGGGCGAGATTGTCAGCACGCGGGGCCGCAAGCCCGAAGACGGCGACCGCTACAACGCAACACCCGGAGATCTGGCCGAAGGCAAACCGATTGTCGTCCTGATCAATGGCGGCTCGGCCTCGGCGTCCGAGATCGTGGCAGGTGCGTTGCAAGATCACCGCCGCGCGATTGTCGTGGGCACCAAGAGCTTTGGCAAAGGATCGGTGCAGACGGTGATGCCATTGCGCGGCGACGGTGCGATGCGTCTGACGACCGCGCGCTATTACACGCCCTCGGGCCGGTCGATTCAGGCGCTGGGCGTGTCTCCCGATATCGTTGTCGAACAACCACGTCGTCCGGTGGCGACCGAAGAGGACGAAGAGGAAACAAACGTCTTCAATCGGTCGGAAGCCGATCTGCGCGGCAGCCTCGACAATGACAGTCTGAGCGAAGACGAAGTGCGCCAGATCGAGGAAGACCGCGCCAAGGCAGAAGCCGCGGCGAAGCTGCGCGAAGAGGATTACCAACTGGCCTATGCCATTGATATCCTCAAGGGGCTGACAGCGCTGACGCCTGCGAAAGAATAGGTTCAGGAACGCGGCCCGGAGCTTTCCGGGCCGTAACTTTATCAAGGCCATCGCCATGCGCTCTGACGAAATCTCCCGACTGCCCTATCGCCCTTGTGTCGGTGTCATGCTGATGAACAAGGACGGTCACGTGTTCGTCGGTCAGCGCATCGACAACCCCGGCCCGGCCTGGCAGATGCCCCAAGGGGGTGTGGATCGCGGCGAGGCGCCGCGCGAGGCCGCGTTTCGCGAGCTTTGGGAAGAAACCGGCGTGACAGCCAACCTCGTCAGCGTCGAGGCCGAGACCAAGGATTGGATTCCCTACGATCTGCCGCCCGATCTGATGGGCAAGCTGTGGAAAGGCCGGTATCGCGGGCAGGAACAGAAGTGGTTTCTGATGCGGTTCAACGGCACCGACGATCAGGTCGACATCGCCACCGAACATCAGGAATTCAGCCGCTGGAAGTGGATGGATCCCGATCAGCTCATCAACCATATCGTCCCGTTCAAGCGGCATGTCTACGAGCGTGTTCTCGCCGCGTTCAAGGAGCACATGTGATCCGCGCAGGTCTCGTTGCCTGTCTGGCAAGTGCCGCCGTGCCTGCCTGGTCGCTATCCTGTTCGGCCCCTGACATCGCACGCGATTATCAGCGCGCGTCGAAATCCGCGGAGAGTTATATCGTGGTGATGGGCGATCTGAGCTTTGACGAGAGTGGCTTGCCAGAGACCGACTGGCAAAACCAGCGACAAACGTCTCCGATAACAGACATTGACGGACGTTTGAGCGGACATTCCCTGACACGGGACGGCTTTACGCATCACTTTGACCGCGACATCACTTTGCGCGTCACATGCCTTGGCCCGTGGTGCGGCGGTGTATCCGAGGGTCTGCACTTGACGTTCTTAAAGCAGGACGGCGCCAGCCTCGTGATGGAGGTGGGACCGTGCCCCGGATGGACTTATCCGAACCCGTCTCAAGAGACAGTCGAGAGGGTCATTTCATGCCTGCGTGGTGGAACGTGTGAAGATCGTCAGTGATGATCACTTGAGTTTTTTCAGTATGTTCAGCGACGCATAGCCGTCGGGAATGTCACCGATGGAGGTTTGGAACATGCGCACCGCGTTGATCGTCAACGGGCCGATCTTGCCGTCGATCTTCTGCGTGTCAAAGCCCTTGGCGGTCAAGCGGCGCTGCATTTCCATCCGCTCGTCAAAGCTCAGCGCGCGGTCCTCGCGCGGCCAGTTCGATTGGATCGCTCCGCCGCCGGTGATGCGATCGCTCAGATGGCCGACGCCGATCACATAGGCATCGGCGGTGTTGTAGGTCTCGATCACGTCGAAATTCTTGAAGATCAAAAAGGCAGCGCCCTTTGCTCCTGCGGGCAAAAGCACCGATGTAACGCCGTGATCCGGCACCGGTTTGCCGTCAAGGCTGGTCACGCCAAGCGTCGCCCAATCTGATGGCAGTTTCCGGATGTCGCGATTGGCCAGCGTATAGTCAAACCCGCGCGGCAGGCTGACTTCGACACCCCAGGGCGCGCCCTTTACCCAGCCGTTCTTGGCGAGGTAATTGGCCGTCGAGGCAAGCGCGTCTGCCGGATCGTCGGACCAGATATCTCGTTTGCCGTCGCCGGTAAAATCCACGGCGAGCGATTGATACGATGTCGGAATGAACTGCGTGTGACCCATCGCGCCGGCCCAACTGCCGGTGAAATTCGGAGCGCTCACATCGCCGCTTTGCAGGATGCGCAGCGCTTCGATCAACTGGCCTTCAAAGAACGCGCCGCGGCGGCTGTCATAGGCGAGCGTGGCCAGCGACCCGATCACCGGGTTCGACCCCCGGAAGGTGCCGTAGGCCGATTCCAGACCCCAGATCGCCACCACGACATCCTTGTCGACGTTATAGCGCGCCTCGATCCGGTCGAGCAGATCGGCATGTTTGTGCAGCGCATCCTTGCCATTGCGAACGCGGGCGTCGGATGCGGCGCTGTCAAGATAATCCCAGATTGTCTTGGTAAATTCGGACTGGTTGCGGTCGCGCTTGATGATGTCGGGGTCATAGCGCGTTCCGCTCAGGGCGCTGTCGAACACGTCCGCTGAAATTCCTTTCTGGATCGCACGCGCGCGGAACTCCTTGATCCAATTGTCAAATCCGGTCTGGGTTGCAATCGGGACCACGACAGCGGCTGTTGATGCTGCCGCGGGTCGCGGGATCGGACGCAGTGAATTGTGAGGCGCAACCATCGACACCAGAGAGACAGCGCTGCGGCTGACCTCTGAGTCGGGCCCACTTCGGCTGTTGGGTCTGACAGACCCGTCCACCGGCGCGGCGCATACCGCGCCCGATGTGAAAACCATAGCCAGTATCGTGGCGACGCCCTGAATTCGCATGACTTTACATTCCCGCTGCTCGTGTTCGTTTGCCGAACTTTGAACAATCCTAACGCGATTGTTTCCATTTGCGAAGCAATGAAAAACGGGCAAGCGGCGCATTGCCTGATGCGATCCGGATCAGGATTTGGAACGCTGACGCTTGACCTTTCGCTTTGTCTTGGCGTCCTTCTTCCTGGATTTGGCAGCGCTGCGCTTTGGGCTGCCCTTGGATTTGCCCCGTGTGTTGCGCCCCAAGCGGCCCTTGCCCGACCCGCCCGGCAATTCGGCGTCGTCCAGTGTCAGAAGTTGCAGGCCGATCCCGCCGGTGACCGGCGCGGCGTCAAGCAGTTTGACGCGCGCGCGCTGTCCCAGCGTGATGAGCGTTCCGGTATCGGACCCCATCAGCGTGGCGGCATCGGCGTCGAAATGGAAATACTCGTTCCCCAAAGACCGGATCGGGATCAGCCCGTCCGCCCCGGTTTCATCCAGTTTCACGAACACGCCAAACCGCGCGATGCCGCTGATGCGGCCAGTGAATTCCGCGCCGATGCGATCTGACAGGAACGCCGCGAGATAGCGGTCGGTGGTGTCGCGCTCGGCCATCATGGAGCGCCGTTCGGTGTCGCTGATATGTTGCGCGGTGTTTTCCAGCCGCTCGACATCCTCGGGCGATAGCCCGTCCTTGCCCCAGCCATGCGCAGTGATCAGCGCGCGATGTACGATCAGATCGGAATAGCGCCGGATCGGCGAGGTGAAATGCGCATAGCTTTTCAGCGCGAGGCCGAAATGGCCGAAATTGGCCGGGTTGTAATAGGCCTGTGTCATCGACCGCAGCGTAGCGAGGTTGATCAACTCGGCCTCGTCGGTGCCAGCGGCATCGCGCAACAGCTTGTTGAGATGGGAGGTCTTGAGCACCTGCCCCTTTGCCAAGGTAAAGCCCGAGGCGTCGGCGGTATCGCGCAGGCTTTCCATCTTTTCGGGTGGCGGTTCTTCGTGCACGCGAAACAAGAGCGGCGTCTTCTTCGCAATCAGCGTTTCGGCGGCCGCAACATTGGCCAGTACCATGAATTCCTCGATCAGCTTGTGCGCATCAAGACGTTCGGCGAAATCGACCGACGTGACCTTGCCGTTCTCATCCAGCACGATCTTGCGCTCGGGCAGATCAAGTTCAAGAGGCTGGCGGCGCTTGCGGGCCTGAACAAGCACAGTGTAGGCGGCATAAAGCGGGCGGATCACGTCTTCCATCAGAGGCGCGACCTTGTCATTGGGAGCGCCATCCATGCCCGCCTGGACCTCCTGGTAATTGAGCGACGCGGGCGAGCGCATCAGGCCACGGACAAACCGATGGCCCAGCTTTTCGCCATGCGCGTCGATCACCATGCGCACCGCGATACAGGCGCGAGGCACGCCTTCGTGCAAGGAACACAGATCGCCTGAGAGACGATCCGGCAACATTGGCACGACACGGTCGGGGAAATAACTGGAATTGCCGCGCTTGCGTGCCTCTTGGTCGAGCGCGGATCCGGGCGTCACGTAATGCGCCACATCGGCGATGGCGACCCAGACGACATGACCGCCCGCGTTCTTGGGATCATCGTCGGGATGGGCATAGCACGCATCGTCGTGATCGCGCGCATCGGACGGGTCGATGGTGATCAGCGGCATGTCACGCAGATCCTCGCGCCCCGAAAGGCCTGCGGGTTTCATCGCGTCGGCTTCGGCAATCACGTCATCCGGGAAGGTGTCTGGAATACCGTGCTGGTGGATCGCGATCAACGATACCGCGCGCGGCTCTGACGGGTCTCCCAGACGCGCGGTGATGCGTGCGCGCGGCAGGCCCATGCGGCCCTCCGGTCCGGCGTGCTCGGCCTCGACCAGTTCGCCATCCTTGGCACCGCCCGTCGCGTCGGCCGCAACCATCCACTCCTTGTCCGCGCCCTTGTCGATCGACTTGATCCGCCCGCCGTCGGAGCCTTTCTGAAAGATGCCCACGACCTTGCGCGGATTCGATCCGATGCGGCGGATCAGTCGCGCCTCGTAGTTGTGATCTTCTTCGTGCACCACGGTCAGACGGGCAAGGATACGGTCGCCTTCGCCCAGCGCCGGATCAGAGGCGCGGGGGATCACCAGAATGATCGGCTCCACCCCTTCGCCGTGCCATTCGAGCGCTTGTGCGAACAAGTCGCCATCCGGCGTCGGCTCCTTGATCTGCAATACGCTGACCGGCGGCAGGCGGTCGGGATCGCGATAGGTTTTCTTGCGCTTTTCAAGGTGCCCCTCGGCCTCAAGCTCTTTGAGCAGGCGTTTGAGGTCGATCCGCGCGGCGCCTTTGATACCAAAGGCCTTGGCAATCTCGCGCTTCGCGGTGAGGGTCGGGTTGGCGGAGATCCATTCCAGGATATCGCTTTTTGTCGGCAATTTGCTCATGGCTCTGGCGTAGCATGGGATATCTGGCGCGTCATCGTGAAAGTCGCGCTATTCGTGCAGGCGGCGTTCCATCATCCGGTGATCAATGCCAGCGTCGTCAAACACATCGCCATAGGCCGTGAAGCCGAGCTTTTCATAAAACCCCAGCGCGTCGATTTGCGCGCCCAGGATCGCGCGGGTGATGCCCGGTTCACCGCGCAGGATGTCCAGCGCAGCGCGGATCAGCGCCGCCCCCAAGCCGGTGCCACGTGCCGGACCAAGCACACAGACGCGCCCGATCTTGCCGGTATCGCCCATCACGACAATGCGTGCAGCCCCCATCGGCGTGTCGCTCACCTTTGCCAACAGGTGAATCGCGGTGTCGTCAAGTGCATCGCGCTCCAGCGCGGGCGGGACGTTCTGTTCGCCCACGAACACCGTATGACGCAGCGCGTAACACGGCGTGGGATCAAGAACGCGGGTGATCTTGTGGGTCATGTTTCGAAATAGTCTTTCAGGATGCGGGTGTAGATCGCCTTGAGTTGCACGATCTGCTCCACCGACACATGTTCATCGACCTCGTGCATGGTCTTGCCGACAAGCCCACATTCGACAACTGGACAATGGTCTTTCACAAAGCGCGCATCCGACGTGCCGCCAGTGGTGGACAGAACCGGTGTGACCCCCGTTTCGGCTTGCACCGCGTTCGCGACCAGATCAGAGAGCGGGCCCGGCGGGGTGAGGAAGCTCTCGCCCGAAACCTTGACGATTACATCGGTTTTCGTACCGAAGGCCTCATCGACCTTGGCCGCTTCCGCGCGCAGCCAGTTGGACAATTGCGCCCCGGTATGGGCGTCGTTGAAGCGGATATTCACACAGGCACGGGTTTGCGCCGGGATCACGTTGGTCGCGCCATTGCCGGTGTTGATGGTGACAACCGCCAGGGTCGAGGCGTCGAAATGTTCGGTGCCTTGATCAAGCTCGTGCGAAGACAGTATATCCATCAGCCGCGCCATCGCCGGCAGCGGGTTCACGGCGCGGTGCGGATAGGCGGAATGGCCCTGCTTGCCAGTGACGGTGAACCACGCGTTCAAAGACCCGCGCCGTCCGATCTTGATCATCTCGCCCATGTGGTTCGGGCTGGTCGGCTCACCGACAAGGCAAACGCTCATCTGCTCGCCTTTGGTTTGCATCCAGTCGAGCAGCGCGGTTGTGCCATCGACCGCATCGCCCTCCTCGTCACCTGTGAGGATGAGAATGATCGCGCCGTCCGGAGGCGTGCCCCGCACGAAATCCACGGCGGCGGCGGCAAAGGCGGCCACGCCGGACTTCATGTCTGTGCTGCCGCGACCATACATGAAACCGTCTTTGGTTTCGGCTCCGAAGGGCGGCATCGTCCAATCGTCAGGGTTGCCGAGCGGTACCACATCTGTATGTCCGTTGAACCCGAACGTGCGCGGGTGGCCCCTGTCGCCCCAACGCGCGAAAAGGTTGGATATGCCGCCGCGCTCGACACGGGTGCAGTCAAACCCTGCACCTTCAAGCAGCGTTTGCAGCAGCACCTGAGCGCCGCCTTCCTCGGGTGTGATTGACGGGCAGCGTACCAGTGCTGCGGTTAGATCGACCGGATCGGTTTGAGACATGACATGGCCCTTTGCCAGCGTTTGCCCTGTGGCTAGCGTCTTGCAGCGCCAGAGGCAAATGTGGCGAAAAGGACGCAATTTGCGCGCTGTGGCAGTGTTGCGGCCAAAGCGCAGAGATGACAGTGGGTTAGACGCTGTGATACGCTTTCCCCAATAATAAAGAATGTCTTGAGGCAGACAGGCGAAACACGGTTGGCGTGACACGGTGAAAACACCGGCGCGCTGTATCAGACCCGACGCCAGACCCATGCCTTGCGACCAACCGAGGCAGTTATGGCAACCGCAGCAGAGCTTACCTACACCACCAATGCCAGCGCGATGGATATGGCGAATGCGATCTTCGGCACCGGCGTCACGGTCGTCAACGCGAGCTATACCGGCGACAATCGGTCATCGGCGATCTACGAAGACGGCGACGCCCTGTCGCCGGGTGTGACGCCGGGTGACACTGGGGTTATTCTGTCGACCGGCCGTGCTGACGATTTCACGCGGTCTCCGGGGCCGTGGTGGGCCGGTGGCGACGATCCCAATGTCAGCCAATCCACCGGAACGAATACCCGTGGAGAGAACAACAATTCCGATTTCAACGCCGCCGCCGGAACCAACACCTACGATGCCTCCTATCTGGACATAGATTTCATCCCCGATGAAGACACGATGACGATGCGGTTTGTGTTTTCGTCAGAGGAGTATCCGGAATTCACCAATTCGGTGTATCAGGATTTCGTCGGCGTCTGGGTCAATGGCGCGCAAGTGGATATTCTTCCCGGAGACGGCGACATTGATCCCGCCAACCTTAACGATGACGACAATTCAAACCTGTTCATCGACAACTCGGGCGATGACTACAACACTGAAATGGACGGTTTCACCGTTACGCTGACGTTGAAGATGAACGTCATTCCGGGGGAAGTGAATTCGATCCGCATCGGGATCGCGGATGTGGTGGATCAGAACTATGACTCCAACCTCCTCATTGCCGGAGATTCGATCCAGACCGCGCTGATTGCCGAGGCCGATAGCGTCAACATCTACACCAACTCGACCAAGACGCTGGACGTGCTGGACAATGATATCAACAATACCGGCACCGCGCTGACCATCACCCATATCAACGGGATTGCCGTGACTTCCGGCGACAGTGTCACGCTGAACACCGGGCAGGTGGTGACGCTCAATCCCGATGGGACCTTGTCTGTCACATCGGATTCCGATTTCGAGACGGTCAATTTCACCTATGAGGTGGAAAGCGCAAGCGGCGAGATCGATACCGGTTTCGTCACCATCGCCACGGTGCCGTGTTTCGTGGCCGGCACGATGATCCAGACAGAGGACGGTCAGCGGCCCGTCGAGAGCCTGCAACCCGGAGATCTTGTCTGGACGCTGGATCGCGGCTTGCAGCCCTTGCGCTGGATCGGGCAGCGCACGGTCGCTGCTGTCGGAGCCTTCACGCCGGTGCGGGTCAGGGCCGGCACGTTTGGCGATCATGCCAACCTGATGTTGTCACCCCAGCACCGTATCCTGGTGCGTGATCCGCTGGCCGATCTGGTTTTCGGTACTCCCGAGGTTCTGGTCGCTGCCAAGCATCTGATCGACGGGCGCAACATCCTGTCGGTCGAAGGCGGCAGCGTGACCTATGTGCATCTGCTGTTTGATCGCCACGAGATCGTCATGGCCAACGGTCTTGCCACCGAGAGTTTTCTGCCCGGTCCGCAGACGATGGATGCGTTCGAGGACGACATTATCGACGAGATTGCACAACTGTTCCCGGACCTCGATCTGGAGACCGGCGAGGGCTATGGCGATGCGGCGCGTCAGATACTGAAACGGCACGAAGCACGCATGTTCATCGGGGCCGCTGCGTGAATTGGTTCGGCCTGCTGGACGGCATGTCGCAGACGCCGTGGGTGCGCGACGATGTCGAGCAGATCGTGGCGCAAAGGCCGCGCGCCTGTGTCCCCGTGGGGTCGGTCGTGGTCGAGACACGCTTGTCACCCGATGCACGACCACAGACCTTGATTGCCTATCGCCGCAACGACGCGACGCAAGCCAGCTTTTCGCTGATGTCCACGCCTCACGGCAGTGTTGTTTTCGTCATGTCGCAAGGCAATGATGTGGTGCATGAAGTGATCGAGCGCGGCCGCGAAGCGCGCACCGAAACGCTTCAGATCACGGTCAGCTGGGACGTTTCGAAAGGCTTCGGGCGGCTGGTGGTGGCGCGGCCCGAAACCGAACATGTGCTGATCCGCGACTTTACAATGCCGCACGCGCCCTTGCTGTCGGACCTCTTGGCGCTGTCGCGTCCGCAAGGGCTGACCGCGATCGACGCCGACGTGATCTTCGTCGCGCTCTCGACCAAGGTGGAACCGGTCGGCCCAATGCCAACATTGTCGCCCTCTGTCCGGCTTGAAACCGCGCAGGGTTTGCGGATGGCGACAGCACTGAAACAGGGCGATGTGGTGCGTGCGGCCGACGGAACGCTGGTCCCGGTGCTGCACATGGTCAGGCGCGAGGTGCCAAGCCTCGGGTCGTTCCGGCCGGTGCGGCTGCGCGCACCGTATTTCGGTTTGTCGCAAGACATCGTTGTGTCGCGCCACCAGCGGCTTTTGGTGAACGGTCCCGAGGTCGAATACCTGTTCGGCCGCGAAGAGGTGCTGATTCCCGCCTCTGCACTGGTCAACGGCTATGCCGGACATTTCGAGCCTGCGCCGCGGTTTGTGACGTATCACCAGATGCTGCTGCCGCACCATGATGCGGTGCGCACCCCCGATGCGGCGCTGGAGTCGCTCTATATCGGACGCATGCGGCGCGATCGGGCGCAGTTGAGCGCGTCTGTCCTTGGCGACACGCCCAAGGCGCTGCTGCCCGAACACCACCGGGCGGGGTATCAGGTCTTGCGCGCCTTCGAAGCCATTTCACTGGCCGAGGCGCGGGCCGCCTAGGATTTGTCCTTGTCGAAATAGGGTGTGACCTGCGCCACGATCACGGCGTTTTCGGCCAGCGCCTTTTGCATCAGATCGGCCTCGTCCTCGTCGATCTCGTGGCCCTGTTCTTCACGATCCGAACGGGTACCATATCCCGTCACATCCAGCGGCGCCATATCGGCCTGCTTCAGGATCGCGACGGTTTCCCGTACGGCTTCGGCTTCGTCCACGCCGGAAGCATAGCACATGAGACCGGCACCGGTTGACCCGTCCGGCAGGCCGTCACCCGTCTTGCGACCCACTTCGACAACGAGCGTGTAGACGTGGTGCGGTTTTTTCGGCGGTTTGGCTTTGTCGGTCATATCGCACCTGTCCTCGACGATCCGCATCAGTCGCGCAGCAATTCGTTGATACCGGTCTTGGAGCGTGTGCGTTCATCCACGCGCTTGACGATCACGGCGCAGTAAAGATTGACATTGTTCTTGGATGGCATCGAGCCTGCGACGACGACGGAGTAGGGCGGCACTTCGCCATACATGACCTCGCCGGTTTCGCGGTCAACGATCTTGGTCGACTGGCCGATAAACACGCCCATGCCCAGAACCGAGCCTTCGCGTACGATGCAACCCTCGACCACTTCGGAGCGCGCGCCGATAAAGCAATTGTCCTCGATGATGGTCGGACCCGCCTGCATCGGCTCCAGCACGCCGCCGATGCCGACACCGCCGGAGAGGTGCACGTTCTTGCCGATCTGCGCGCAAGAGCCGACGGTGGCCCATGTATCGACCATCGTGCCTTCGTCAACATGCGCGCCAAGGTTCACGAAACATGGCATCAGCACCACACCCGGAGCGATATAGGCAGATTTGCGCACGACGCAGTTGGGAACCGCGCGGAAGCCCGCGGCTTTCCACTGGTTGTCGCCCCAGCCGGCGAACTTGCTGTCCACCTTGTCCCACCAGCCGCCGCCCTGAGGCCCGCCGTCCTGCTGCTCCATGTCCTTGATCCGGAATCCCAAAAGCACCGCCTTCTTGGCCCACTGATTGACGCTCCAATTGCCGTCATCCTGCCTTTCCGCCACCCGCAGCTTGCCACTGTCGAGCGCGTTCAGCGTGTCTTTGATCGCCTCGCGGGTTTCTCCGGTCGTCTGCGGCGTGATCGCGTCGCGGGCATCCCAGGCGGCTTCGATGGCGGATTCAAGCTGTGCGTTCGACATGGGGCATTCCTGAGCAAAGGGTTTGAATGTCTGTCCTATAGAACCCGACACGCCAGATCGCAATGCGCGGCTGGCGGCGGCGCTGTCTCTGGTCACTTGCCATGCGACGCGCTAGGTCTGTTTTGACGCCACCAAGGAACCGATTTTCATGAACGATCACCGCAGCAGCCCTTTTCGTGATGCCGGGCGCGACAGCCGCAAGGCAAGCAAGGTCCCCGATACGCCGCAGACCCGGTCTCCGGCCTATCGCCTGGCGTTTGCCGACAATGAATTCCTGTGCCGCGAAGAACTGCGGCCCGTGCGTTTGCAGCTTGAATTGCTCAAGCCGCAAATGGTGATGGATGAGCATCAAATCGAAAGCACGGTGGTCTTGTTCGGCGGCGCGCGGATACCCCGCCCGTCCGAGGCCGATCACGCGCGCACGAAAACGCTGGCGGAGCTGTCGCATTTCTATGACGAGGCGCGCGAATTCGCGAGCCTGATGACGCGCAAGTCAATGGAGGCGGAAGGCAGGGAATTCGTCATCGTCACCGGGGGTGGCCCCGGCGTGATGGAAGCGGGCAACCGCGGAGCGATGGATGTGGGCGGACAATCCATCGGTCTGGGCATCGTGCTGCCACATGAACAGGCGCCGAACGAATATGTCACGCCCGAGCTGTGCTTCAACTTTCACTATTTCGCCATTCGCAAGATGCACTTCCTGCTTCGTGCACGGGCAATCTGCATCTTTCCTGGCGGGTTCGGCACGCTGGACGAGTTGTTTGAATCGCTGACCCTGATCCAGACAGGCCGGATGGAGCGCGTTCCGTTCCTGTTGTTCGGGCGCAGTTTCTGGGAGAAGATCATCAACTGGGAGGCGCTCGCGGATGCGGGCACGATCAGCCCGCAGGATCTCGACCTGTTCCGCTTTGTCGAAAATGCCGCCGAAGCGGTCGAGATCATCGAGAACTGGGAACCCGCGCCGCCGCGCGAGGACATTCCGGGCCGTTAGACACCGCGACCGGTTGGAATAGCAGCCCCAACACCGTGTCATGGTTGGCGGATCAGTCCCCCAAACCACCTCGCATATTTCGAAAGAAAAGAAAGTGAGGGCCGCAAATGGCCCCCCTTTCGCCGCCACGGCGTGTCCTGTATGAGCCAGCTAAACCCAGCCGCGCCATGACGGGCGGATGGCAGACATAAAGGAGATCAACATGGGCTATAAAGTCGTTGTTGCCGGTGCCACCGGAAATGTGGGCCGCGAAATGCTAAGTATCCTGGCCGAGCGCCAGTTCCCTGTGGACGAGATTGCGGTGCTGGCATCGCGACGGTCGTTGGGGACGGAAGTCAGCTTTGGCGACAAGACGCTGAAGACCCAGGATCTCGATACGTTCGATTTCGATGGCTGGGACATGGCGCTGTTCGCCATCGGCTCCGAGGCGACGAAGAAATACGCGCCCATCGCCGCCAAGGCGGGTTGTGTGGTGATCGACAATTCCTCGCTCTATCGCTACGACCCGGACGTGCCGCTGATCGTGCCCGAGTGCAACGCGGATGCGATCCACGGCTATTCCAAGAAGAACATCATCGCCAATCCCAACTGCTCGACTGCGCAGATGGTCGTCGCGCTCAAGCCTTTGCATGACCGCGCGCGGATTAAGCGGGTCGTGGTGAGCACCTATCAGTCGGTGTCCGGTTCCGGCAAGGAGGCGATCGACGAGCTTTGGGACCAGACAAAGGCGGTTTACAACCCGACCGACAATTACGAGCGCAAGGTCTACCCGAAGGACATCGCCTTCAACGTGATTCCGCATATCGACGTGTTCCTTGAGGACGGGCAAACCAAGGAAGAGTGGAAGATGGTTGCCGAGACGAAGAAGATCGTCGACCCGTCGATCAAGGTCACCGCGACCTGCGTGCGCGTTCCGGTCTTTGTCGGCCATTCCGAGGCAATCAACATCGAGTTCGAGGATTTCCTCGATGAATCCGAGGCGCGCGACATCCTGCGCGAAAGCCCCGGTATCATGGTGATCGACAAGCGTGAAGACGGCGGCTACGTCACGCCCAAGGAATGCGTCGGAGATTTCGCTACCTTCATCAGCCGCATTCGTCAGGACAGCACGATCGACAACGGCATCAACCTGTGGTGCGTGTCGGACAATCTTCGCAAGGGTGCTGCTCTCAATGCTGTGCAAATCGCAGAGGTTCTCGGGCGCGAAGTTCTGAAAAAGGGCTGATCGGCCTGATGTTCCGACAAGGCGCCGCCATTGGGGCGGCGCTTTTTTCGTGCCCGACTGTCATTTCACGGAACGCTTCGGAGTGTTGCGTGTTTTTCACACCAACGGGGGCTCCGAAAGCCTGCCCCATTTTTGCCGCAATTCGCTCGCACCCTTCGAGTGTTGGTACAAGTAATGTGTAAGGTATTGATATGTCAGCGCAGTCCGTCCCGACCGGTTCCGATCAATCGGTCAACATGCCCGTGCCTTTGGACAGCGAAACCGCCATGCTGTTGCGATCTGTGCTCTTGCCGCATTTCGAGCACGCGACGAGCTGGGGAGACTTGTGCAGGCGATTGGCCTCCAAAGGCTACGACATCACCTTCCGCGCCGGTCATCTCGTTCTTACGGACGAAAGCGGCAAACCGGTATGTACGGGTGCCATGATCGGATCCCCGCTGTCGCGCCTCGCCGACCGTCTCGGTCGGCCAAAGCTGCGCAGCGATTGTTCTGGCGCAACCGCCACGCTGCAAAACTGAAGACCGGACCGTTCAGACGAACATGAACGGATCGTCAATTGCGCCGGAGAACTGGAACAGGAAATCCCCGGAGTCAGGATTGATCGCATCCTCAAGATGGCCTTCCGAGGCCTGCAACGCGGCTGCGACATCCGCGACTTCAGACCCGCCAAAGGCGGTGAAAACGTCATTCGCATCACCCAGGTGCGACATCCCGTCGATTGCAGAGAAGTTGACGCCGAGGTTCGCCTTGTTGTCGAGATAAAGGATGTCGTCGGCCTGGGCGCCCCTGATGATCTCGAGAACGAATTGCCCTTGCGTGAAATTCCCCAAGGAGAGCTGGTTCGTCCAGAAATCAAATCCAGCCGCATCAGGCGCACGACCAAGAACGTTGGCATACACTTGGGTGACAAACGTCGCGGTGTCGTCAGGGTCGGGATAAAGGGCACGGGTTTCGTCCTGATCGAAAAAGTACTCTGCGGTCTCTTCGATGGACAACCCCTCGGCGCGCTTGTCCGCCCAGAAGGCCAGTCCGATCGCATCCGGAGCGCGGTTGAAATACGCAGCATAGACCTTGGCCAATTCGATCATGTCCGTCTCGCCAAGTTTGGCGGCATTCGAGAAATTGTCCAAGTCGAAGCTGCGATCCGAGAAGACGATCTCTTCGATATTCGCGAGCACATCGAAATCATTGCCACGCCTGTCGAGCACCGTAATGTCGCCATCCGGCCTGATCGCTACGGTGTACGCGGTACTCGGATCATCATAGACCACGGTGTCTCTGCCGGATTTGCCGTCGAAGGCATCATTGCCCGCGGTATTTAACAACCGGTCGTTGTCGGAGGTGCCGGAGATCAGGTTGTCGCCAAAAGACTCGCGGGTGAGGAAGAGGTCATAGTCATCGGAGGTTCCGTAGGTTCCGCTGCCGGTGGCTTTGAGGTACATCGTTCCGGTCGCCGGCGCGGTGAAGGTCACTTCCGCGCGGTCGGAATCGAGTGAACCCCTGCTTTCAATGCCGTCCATGTCAATCGCGGTCAGTTGGATCGATAGCGCGGATGCTTCGTTCAGCGTGCCGACGGCTTTGTATGTCGCGCCTTCGATCACATCGAACGCGAACACGTCTTCGTCTCTGTAAAAGTCGAAAGACGAGGACTCTGTCGCGCCGAAAGGCAGGCGGCTTGCGGTGGAGACATCACCGGCAACTTCGGACATCAGCGAAATGCGATATGCCCCATTCGGGATCACCTTGATGAAATAGTCGCCAGACTGTTCCGGCGTCACGGCTTGATAATTCCCGCGGCCGAATGCGACGCTCGTCTCTGCAACCCGATCACCATCGGCTTCAACGAAGTCGAGATCCTGTATCTTGCCGGCTTCGTTGACCACCAGGTACGAAACGCCCTGCTTCATTGTGACACCAAACCAGTCAATGTCGCCGAAACCATCGTATTTTTCGGCGATCGTCTCGCCGGGGCGCAGCGAATATGCGGTGTTCTGATTGGCGTTGGGTTCGACTTCAATCGTCAAACGATACTGATCGTTGACGTCATTCGGGCGCGGACGGTTGATGTCGTTGGTCACATACAAGAAATATGTTCCCGCTTCATCGACGGTGAACCCGCGACTGTCGTTTGCATAGTCGCGCGAGACATCATTGTCCTCGCTATCGCGAATGCCAAACGTCGTGTTCCGGTCATTCGTGACGTTGAACACTTGATAGGTGTAACCGGTCTCTAGTTCGACCGCGATATAATCGGTGTCCTTGGCATGATCGAAGACACCATTGAACGTTGCCACCGGAGAAGACGTGACATCCAACGGCAGGCTTTCCTTCGTGTTCGCGTTGTCGCCGATTTCAGAACGCAGGGTGATCGAGTAATCGCCCGAAGTTTCGCCAGTTTTGAATCGGCTGCCCGAGGTTTCAATGTAATAGACGCCATCGGTCGGGACAGTCACGACGGTTTGAACACCGTCCGGGAAAGTGCCCTCGGGACCGGATAATTCTGTTCCGCTGGAGTCGAGGACCGACACAAACGCCTGTCCGTAATCCTGCCTGAACTCGACGACATAGGAGCGATCGGCAAAAAGCTGGACCGGTATCCAGTCTTTGTCGAACTGCTCGAAAGTCGTTCCGTTGAAAACGTCCGCTTCCCGCAGAGGCGTCATGTCGTTGAAGAAGTCGGGGAGATCCGTTGATTCCGTAATGATAGCCATTTCACACACCCACTGAAAAAACTCTGGAACTCCAAAATTCTCACTGATTCGTGATAATGTGGCAACGTTTTAGTTGATTGAGGCTATCGCATGCAGCGATCGCTTGGCGGCGACCGCTGCGCTATGGGTTTGATCAGACTGGGGAAAATGTTCTCGAGACCGGCTCGTAGCTCTCAAGGCTGCCCTCTCCGATATCGGTCCACAAACCGTGCAGGGTCAGGGTGTCGGCTTTGACGGCTTCGCTGATGAACGGAAAGGTCATCAGGTTTTCGAGCGACACGATCACCGATTCCTTTTCCAGCGCGCGGGACTGGTCGGCTTCTTCGGTCGAGGCAACAACCCGTTCGTAACCGGGGCGCAGGATGTCCATCCACCGGCCCACGAAACTCGAAGCTTCCTCCAGATGAGGCGCCTTGCCGGAGCACATGTCGAGACAGCCCTGAACACCACCGCAATTGGAGTGACCCAACACGATCAGGTGCGCCACCTTGAGCGCGGTGACAGCGTATTCGATTGCAGCCGACGTGCCGTGGCGATCGCCATCGGGCTCGTAGGGTGGCACCAGGTTGGCGATGTTCCGGTGGATAAAGAACTCGCCCTGATCCGCGCCAAAGATAGAGGTGACGTGAACCCGGCTGTCGCAACACGAAATCACCATCGCACGAGGGCGCTGTCCTTCGGTTGCCAGACGTTTGTACCAAGCGCTGTTGTCGAAATATGTCGTCGCTTTCCAGCCTTGATACCGTTGGACGAGGTAGGCGGGCAGTGGCTTTGCTGAGTGCATGGATCTGGCCTTGTTTGAGGTCTCTTTCGACTGAGATAGGTCGAAATTGATTGGAATTCGAGAGAAAAACCACTGCGCTGGTTACAGGATCGAAAGACCTCAATGCGATTGAGAAAGAAGGTTGGGGTGAGAAAGGAAAGACGATGGTGGAGCAAATCTCGGTATTGCACCCGCGAGACGCGGCGTATTTCGATGAGGAAGCGCTGAGCGCGCTTAGTCGTGACCTGGGGCCGAGCGTGGCCGAAAATATCTTGTGCCGCGCGCTTGAGGACATCGCCCTGCGGCTGACGCAGATCCGCGAGGATTATGGCGAAGGAGATCAGCGCGCCTTGCGCAAGGGGGTTCGCTCTCTGGTCCCGATTGTGGAACAGATCGGGTTGTCGGGCATCGCCGCGATCGCGCGCGATGTGCTGATCTGCGTCGATCGGGGGGAAGGCGTGGCGCTGGCGGCGACGCTGTGCCGCTTGTTGCGAAGCGGTGAGATGGCGATCTCCTGTGCAGAGGTCGGGGTGGACCTTTCCCTCTGATTCCCCTTGCAGCGCAGCGCCAACGGCGTACCTTTCGCGCAAATCGAATAGGGGATCGGATATGACTGTTGCACTTGCCTCTGCGGACACCGACGCGCTGCCCATACATGTCGTGGATGCGGAGGAGGTGACGCCGTGGGCAGAGCGTCAAGGCGACCGTATTGGCGCGTGGGTTAAGTCCAGCGGCTTCAAGGGCGCGATCGGGTCGGCACTGACGATTTATGGCGCGGAGGGACAACCCGAAATGGCGTTGATCGGCTACGGCACCGGGGCGAAGCGCAAACGCACCCGTTTCGTGCTGGCGGCAGCCATGCCCAAGCTTGCGCCGGGAACGTACCATATTGCCAGCGGCGTGCCCGAGGATCGCCTTGAGCAAGAGGCGTTGGGTTGGCTGCTGGCCGGCTACAGTTTTGATCGCTATCGTGAAAACGGAACGGAGTATCCCACACTCGTCGTGCCAGATGGTGTCGATGCGGATCGCGTGACACATATGGCGAAAGCGGAATTCCTTGCGCGTGATCTGATCAACACCCCGGCTTCGGATATGGGACCGGAAGAGCTTGAATCTGCGGCCCGCGAACTGGCCGCCGCGCACGACGCTACCATTTCGGTCATCATCGGCGACGCTTTGCTGGACAAGAATTTTCCGATGATTCACACGGTCGGACGCGCTTCGACCCGTGCGCCTCGGCTGATTGACATGAGTTGGGGAAACGACGGGCCGCGCCTGACTCTGGTGGGCAAAGGCGTGTGTTTCGATACCGGTGGCCTCAACCTCAAGCCCGGCGCGTCAATGGGGCTGATGAAGAAAGACATGGGCGGCGCGGCCAATGTGCTGGCGCTCGCGCAGATGATCATAGCCTCCGGTCTGAAACTGCGCTTGCGGGTTCTAATCCCGGCGGTCGAGAATGCCGTCAGCGGCAACAGCTTTCGGCCGCAGGATATTCTGACCTCGCGCAAGGGTTTGACGGTCGAGATCAACAACACCGATGCCGAAGGCCGCCTGGTGTTGGCCGACGCCCTGACCCTCGCGGCGGAGGGCGAACCGGATTTGATCGTCTCCATGGCGACCCTGACAGGGGCCGCGCGTGTGGCCGTGGGGCCGGATCTCGCGCCCTATTTCACCGAAGATGATGCGGCGGCGGCAGCGCTCGATCAAGCCGCGCGGCGCGTGGCCGATCCGGTGTGGCGCATGCCGTTCCATGACGCCTACGACGATCTGATCGAACCGGGAATCGCTGATCTGGACAATGCGCCAAAGGGCGGGTTTGCCGGGGCGATCACAGCAGCGTTGTTCCTGCGCCGCTTTGTGACGGAACAGGAACGCTATGTGCATTTCGATATCTACGGATGGAACCCGTCGGATGCTCCCGCTCGCCCCAAGGGTGGTGCTCTCCAGGGTGCGCGCGCCCTCTTTGATGCATTGCCGGACCTGCTGAAACTATGACCGATCGAAGAAACCTGTGGTCGAACGGCACGGTCGCGCATCTCAGCCTTCAGGGCAAGGTGGATGCCGAACAGTTCAGCGAAGGCACGGATCACCGCGTGACACAGGCACCCGCGGCGGCCTTGCGTCGTGCGCCTGATGGCGACCGTGATCGCGAACTTCTTTGGGGGCAGACGTTCTGCGTGCTGGACATCACGGATGGCTGGGCCTTCGGCTTTGCGCGCGCCGACGGATATGCGGGATATGTCTCTGCTGACATGTTGGGCATCAGTGATACGGCGGCAACCCACAGGGTCAGCGTCCGCCACACGGTCGCGCTGTCGGCGCCGAATTTCAAGACGACAAGCGGTGAGCATAGGCTGCTGTCGCTCGGAACGCCATTGACAGTGACCGACAAGACAGATCGCTGGGCCACGATCCAGACTGAAACACAGCACTTTTATGTTCCAACGCCGCATGTGTCGCCGCTGACCGAACACGAGGATGATCCGGTTGCGGTGGCCGAACGGCTGTTGGGTACACCTTATGTATGGGGCGGCAATTCCGCGTTCGGGATCGACTGCTCTGGCCTGGTCCAGATCGCTTGCCGCGCATGCGGTATCGCTTGCCCCGGAGATAGTGATCAACAGGAACTGGTTCTTGGTGACACGCAACCGCGCGGAACCCGGCCTCAGCGCGGAGACGTTCTGTTCTGGGAGGGGCATGTCGGTTGGGTGTCTGACACGGAAACGCTTTTGCACGCCAATGCACATCATATGGCCGTCGCGTACGAACCGCTGAAAGACGCCCTGCGCCGCATCGAAACGCAGGGAGATGGGCCGGTCACGCGCCACGCGCGCCTCACCGTCTAGGCCATTTCGCCTGCATGACGCGTTGGCAAGCCAGCCTTAACGCGCGCGCCAGCGATCCAGAATATACCGGCTGACCATCAGGTCCAGATGCGCTCCGCCACCGTTCTTGAACAACGTGATGTCATCGTCGTTCTGGCGGATCATCTTTTCCAGATCGTAGTAGTCCGCGACAACATCGTCGCGTTCGAGAATCCCGCGTGCAATCGGATCCTTCAGCTCACCGATATGGTCCACCGTCGTATCCAGACTGTCGACGAAGATCTGCGACCGCGTCAGCGCGGTATCATCCGCTTCGCGCATGTCGGGGCGGTAGGCTCCGATCAGATCGACATGCGTGCCGGGCGTCAGCCAGTCACCATGTAAGACCGGATCGGTCGACATGGTGGCGCAACTCACGATATCGGCCTGATCCACTGCTGCCGCCAAATCCTCGGCCAGATCCACATGGGCGAACTGATCGGCCAAGGCTTGCGCCTTATTGGCGGTTCTGTTCCAGATCAGAAACCGCGCGTCCGGAAAACCCGCGCTATAGGCCTCGACAAGAGAGCGCGCCACGGTTCCGGCCCCGACGATCAGAATGACCTTTGACTCCGCACGCGCCAAGTTGCGCGCTGCCAACAAGCTGTCGCCTGCGGTTTTCCACTTTGTCACGAGGTGAAAATCGATGATCGCCTCGAGTTCGCCATCGGTGTCGGAGTAAAGCGACACGCCGCCGTTCACCGCCGGCTTGCCAGCGTCAGCATTGCCCGGAAAGATCGTGGCGGATTTCACGGCAATCCCAAGACCATCGATCCAGGCCGCGCGGTTGAGCAGCGTATCGGTGCGGCGATAGAGAAAGCTGTCGGCAATTTCGGCTTTTGGAAGGCGATGACCGGCGGCAATCGCATCGGTCAGCGCGAGCCAGTCAAGCTGGGCCTCGCCTTCGGCGAACGGTATGATGTCCAGGGTCATGTCTCCTCCCTTGCAGCGGCCCGCAATTCCCGTTCCAGCGCATCGAGAAATCGCGACCGGTCGGCTTTGGAAAACGCCCGTCCGCCGCCTTGACGGAACGGGTCAGCGGCGCGCAGATCGGTCATGAGATCGCGTGTGGCGAGCACTTGCCCGATATTTTTTGCCGTCAACGCCTCGCCATTATGCTTGAGCACCCGCGCCCCGTTTTCGACGCAGCGCGCAGCCAGCGGGATGTCGGACGTGATGACCACGTCGCCGCGTCCGGCCCGGTCGGCGATCCACATATCCGCAACGTCCGGCCCGTCCGGCACGATGACAACCTCCACCAACGGGTTCTGCGACATGCGCAAGCCACCATTGGACACCACGAACATTCGCGCGCCGTGCCGCGTTGCCACGCGCTCTGCTTCGGCTTTCACCGGGCAGGCATCCGCGTCAACGAAAACGCGGCTCACAACCCAAGCGCGTCGGCGTGAAACGCGATATGGTCGGGGATGAAAGTCGAGACAAAGAAATACGAATGGTCGTAGCCTTTTTGGATCCGAAACACCCCGTCCTGCCGCCGCGCGGCCATCGCATGAGACAACGCCTCCGGCGTGAGCAGTTCAAGGAACTGATCGTCGCCGCCTTGGTCGATCAGAACCGGACCGTCAAACCCGACGGCTTCCATTTGCAGGGTGGAGTCATGACGTGCCCAGTCCGCTTCATCAGCGCCAAGATAGGCCGTTAACTGTTTCTTGCCCCAGTCGCTCTTGCTGGGATTGGCGATCGGCGCAAAGGCCGAAACGCTCGCAAACCGCCCCGGATGCGCCATTGCAAGCGTCAGCGCGCCATGCCCGCCCATGGAGTGACCGGTGATCGCCTGCCGATCCGGGTCGATGGCGAATTCGCGCGCCAGAAGATCCGGCAATTCGTCGCTCAGATAGTCCCACATCCGGTAGTGCGGTGCCCAGGGTTTCTGGGTCGCGTTCACGTAAAAGCCCGCTCCCTTTCCCAGATCATAGGCCTCATCGTCCGCCACATCGTCGCCCCGCGGTGACGTGTCGGGAAAGACAAGGGCCATGCCAGCCTCGGCGGCAAAGCCTTGCGCTGCGGCTTTGGTCATGGCGTTTTCGTGCGTGCACGTCAGACCGGCGAGATACCAGAGCACCGGGACGGCACCGGTTCGCGCCTGTGGCGGCAGGTAAAGGCCGAAGGTCATGTCGCAGCCGCAGGCTTCCGAAGTGTGGGAGTAGACCCCCTGAACGCCGCCGAAACTCATGTTCTCAGATACGGTTTTCATCGCATGTCCTTTCTAGACCAGAACCAAGGAAATCACGAACGACACCGTCACAATGCTCAGCGTCGTCGAGATCAGGATCGCGGCAGACACCCGTTGCGGGGCCACCTTGTAATGCTGCGCCAGCATGAAGACGTTTCCCGCAACCGGCAAGGAGGCTGCCGCGACAACAACGCCCGCATCGTAAAGAGGGGCGGGAAAGATGACATACACGCCCAAAGCCACCGCTGCCGGATGGAGCACCAGTTTGCAAAAGCTCAACCAGCCGGCAATTGTCATCCGCTCGGCCGATTTGCTGGCCAGCGATGCTCCGATGGCAAACAATGCACCTGGCGTGGCGGCGGCGCCAAGGATCGACAGGAAATCATTGGCCGGGCCCGGGATTGGCACTTCGGTGGCCGACACCACAAACCCCAGAACGATTGAGACGATCATCGGGTTCTTCAGCAAGCCGACCGCCAGAATCCTGAACAGTCGCAAGGACATGCGCCCTTCGCGCGACCCGACGACAAGGATGACGATCAATGAGGAAAACACCACCAGATCAATCGCCAGAACCAGAATGATCGGCCCGACAGCATCCTGACCCATCAACATCGCCAGCATCGGCACGCCCAGAAAACCAGTGTTGCCAATGGCTGCCACCTGGCCTTCGAACGCTGCCGTGGGCACATCCATTCCGCGCATGAATGCAACGGTCATGGCGATGCCGTAGACAACCCCCGTTCCCAACAAGTACCCGGCGGCGAGGCGCGGATCGAAGATTTCGGCCAGCGACAGATTGGCGGAAAAATGGAACAGCATTGCCGATAGGGCAAAATAGAATACGAACTTGGTGAGGTAAGCCGTCGCTTCCTCAGGAAAGAACCCGGTCTTGCCGGCGCCATAACCGACCGCAATCAGGGCGAAAAACGGCATCGTTTGAAGGAAGATGTCCAGCATGACGCGACTGTTAACACCGCCTCGGCGGGGGTCAATCATCACCGCGCCACACCGGCGCTGAACGAGGGCATCTTTCGACGCGAACCCATTGGAAGAATCGCGCGAGCCATGCTACATCTCGTGGCATGAACACGTATGCCCCCAAGATACGCGCCTCCATTCAACAGCTTGAGGAGAGTGCGATCAATCGTATCGCTGCTGGTGAAGTGGTGGAACGCCCCGCTTCGGCGGTCAAAGAGCTGGTGGAAAATGCCATCGACGCCGGTGCCACGCGGATCGACGTGGCAATCGCCGATGGCGGAAAGACGCAGATTTGTGTCACCGACGATGGCTGCGGCATCCCGCCCGAGGAATTGCCGCTGGCCTTGGCGCGCCACGCGACGTCCAAGATCGACGGGTCCGATCTGCTCAACATCCACAGCTTCGGCTTTCGCGGCGAGGCGCTGGCGTCACTTGGCGCGGTCGGGCGGTTGTGCATCACCAGTCGCAGCGAAGGCCACGATGCTGCTGCGCTGTCGGTGTCAGGGGGGAGGGTCGATCCCGTCAAGCCGGCCGCGCTCTCCAAAGGGTCCGTGGTTTCGCTGCGAAACCTGTTCTATGCCACGCCAGCGCGCCTGAAATTCCTGCGCTCCGACCGGGCCGAAACGCAGGCGATTTCGGATGTCATCAAGCGTTTGGCGATGGCCGAGCCGTCCATCGGCTTTACCTTGCGCGACATGTCCGGCGGCGGTGAGGGCCGCGTGACATTCCGCGCCGATGCCGTGACGGGCGATCTGTTCGATGCGCTCCGGGGCCGTCTGGGGCAGGTCATGGGGCGGGAATTTGTCGATAACGCCGTGAGCATCGACGCCGACCGCGACGGCATTCGCCTGACCGGTCTTGCCGGTCTGCCGACCTATTCGCGGGGCGCGGCGGTGGCGCAATATCTGTTCGTGAACGGCCGCCCGGTGCGCGACAAGCTCCTGATCGGCGCGCTGCGCGGAGCTTATTCGGATTTCCTGTCGCGCGACCGCCACCCGGCTGCGGCGCTGTTCATCGACTGCGATCCGCACAAGGTGGACGTGAATGTGCACCCGGCGAAATCCGAAGTACGGTTCCGCGAACCGGGGCTGGTGCGCGGGCTGATCGTCTCGGCTTTGCGGCACGCATTGGCCGAGGCGGGGCATCGCGCCTCTTCAACCGTGGCTGGCGCAACCCTCGGCGCAATGCGCCCGGAATCACCCGGTCAGCCACGTGTCTACCAGATGGACCGCCCGAGCGTCGCGGCGCGACACACGGCCTGGTCCGCGCAGGCACCCGGCTTTGCCGACATGGCGCAAAGCTTTTCCGGACGGGTTGTCGAAGACAGCACGACAGGGGAAGGTGAGACTCCGAACGCCAGCTTGCCCTTGGGTGCGGCGCGGGGGCAAGTGCATGAAAACTACATCATTTCTCAAACCGAAGATGGCATCGTCATTGTCGATCAGCACGCCGCGCATGAGCGATTGGTTTACGAAAGGTTAAAGGCCCAGATGGCGGCAAACGGCGTACCTGCGCAGGCACTGTTGATCCCCGATGTGGTTGAAATGAGTGAGGCCGATTGTGATCGGCTTTTAGAGAATGTTCACGATTTGTCGCGTATGGGTCTTGCGATAGAACAATTCGGGAGCGGTGCCATCGTCGTGCGCGAAACGCCGGCCATTCTGGGCCAGGTCAACGCAGAAGCGCTGCTGCGTGACGTGCTGGACGAACTCGACGATCAGGGAGAGACGCGCGCGGTGCAGGACCGGATCGAGGCGATCCTGAGCCGGGTGGCCTGCCACGGCTCCATCCGCTCTGGCCGGGCGATGCGAGGTGATGAAATGAATGCGCTTTTGCGCGAAATGGAAGCGACGCCCTATTCGGGGCAATGCAATCACGGGCGGCCCACTTATGTGGAGTTGAAACTGAGTGATATTGAAAGACTGTTTGGCCGCACATGATCCAGATCGGTGAAACCACTTTGAACCTGTCCGATCCCGTCGCGCTGTTCGCGCTGGTGCTTGGGCTCGCTGTGTTCCTGTTGCTGGTCATGTCGATGCTGTCGGCGCGTCGCGCCGCGAAACTTGCCGAACCTCTTGTTTATCAACTGGCACAAGTGGGCCAGCGCGTGCAGGGTCTCAGCGACGGGCAGGAGCGATTGTCCGGCGGGTTGAGCCATGTGAGCGAGGCGCAGGCGCAAAGCCAGACGGCGATGTTGCAACTGATGGAGCGGCGGCTGGCGCAGGTGCAAAGCCAGATGAACGAGAACCTGCACGGCTCCGCCCGGCGCACCGCACAATCGCTAGGCGATCTGCAACAGCGGTTGCAAAGCATCGACAAGGCGCAGGACAACATCACCAAGCTGTCGGGCGACGTACTGTCATTGCAGGATATCCTGTCGAACAAGCAGACACGGGGCGCGTTCGGAGAGATTCAGCTGACCGATATCGTCAGCAAGGCGCTGCCGAAGGACAGCTATGATCTGCAAGCGACCCTGTCCAACGGCAAGCGCGCGGATTGTCTGATCCATCTGCCGAACCCGCCGGGGCCGATCGCGATTGACAGCAAGTTTCCGCTTGAGGCGTACGAGCAGCTCCGCCGCGCCGACACGCCGGAGCAACTGAACCGCGCGGCGCAGCAATTGCGGCTTTCGCTGCGAAAACACATCAAGGATATTTCGGAAAAATACATCATCGAAGGCGAAACCGCCGATGGTGCATTGATGTTCCTGCCCTCCGAGGCGGTCTATGCCGAGCTGCACGCGAACTTTCCCGAAGTCGTGCGCGATGGATTCGCGGCGCGGGTCTGGATCGTTTCGCCGACGACATGCATGGCCACCCTCAACACGATGCGTGCCATCCTGAAAGATGCGCGGATGCAAGAGCAGGCTGGTGCCATTCGCAAGGAGCTTGGCCTGCTTTACGCAGATGTGGACAGGTTGGGCAGCCGGGTGGAAAACCTCGACCGGCATTTCGGACAAGCGGCAAAGGATATCGCCGACATCAAGATCAGTGCCGACAAAGCCGGCAGGCGGGCGCGGCGCCTGGACAATTTCGATTTCGAGGAACTGGCGAAAGACCAACCCAACCCGGTGGTGCATCTGGCCAAAACGCCGGGAGAGTAACAGGCGCAGAAATAGGTCAGTACGAGCACCCCTTTGTTTCGCATGCGAAACAATGGGTCCGGACCGGATCTATTAACGATTTGGTAACGAATAACTCAATCGCGCGGTTCAGCCGGTTTTGCTATGTAAGCTTGGTCAGGCCAACGCGGTCGCAAGACGGCCGCGATTCTCGGGAGGATGGATCATGGGCGACGGAATTCGGACCACAGCAGAATACGCCGAAGGCGATGCCCTGCCGCGCAAGTATGACGCCCATGCCGAGGGCTGTGGAGAAACCGGTTCGAAAGAGTTGCCGGACTCGGTGACCCGCAAATCGATGGCGGAGAAAAGCCCGGCCGAATGGGCCTATGAGCGGTTGATCCTCTACATTCAGAAGTTCGAGGAACAGCTGGATAACGAGCATGAGGTGGCGATGGGCTTTGCAGGTAACGAAACCGGCGTGCTGCGGATCGAGGGATTGGGTTTTTTCGACCCTGACATCGTTACGTTCTACGGCAGGGATTCAGGCGGCAGTCGGATGCAGTTGATCCAGCACGTCTCTCAACTGAATGTGGCGCTGCGCGCGCTGCCGACACCCAAAGCCAAACAGACGCCACGGCGTATCGGATTCGAACTGGCGGCAAAACTGGAACAATCTGAATAAACCGCGACACACTGCGCACTTGGCATGGGTGACATGGTCGCGCAAATCGGGTAGCGACTGGGTAAACGGATTCTAGGGAATGTCTAAGATGGCAGAGCACAAGCACGGAACGATGGATATAACGGCACAGGAAAAGACCTTTGACGGGTTTTTGCGGATCATCGCACGGGTTGCCATGTTCAGCATCGCTGTTCTGATTTTCCTGGCGATCTTCAATTCCTGATCTTCAGAGCCCGAGGCCGAAATGATCCTACTTTCACGCGCGTTGGCCGCGGTTACAGTGCTGGCCCTGGCCGGGTGCGGCGCTGGTGCCGACATGCGCCCCGACGCTTCGAGAGAGGTGATCAGCAGCGCCTCGTACCGCCACGCCGGCCCGCCGGCGCTGACCTTGTTCACCATGATCAACAACCGCTCGGGTGCTGGCGCGCATACCAGCCTGATGATCAATGGCTCGCAACGGGTGATCTTTGATCCGGCCGGCACCGTACGCCTGAGTGCCGTGCCCGAGCGCGATGACGTATTGTACGGCGTGACTCCTGGCGTTGCCGATTTTTACGCCCGTGCACACGCACGCAAAACCTATCGTGTGGTGATCCAGCGAGTCGAAGTCTCGCCCGAGGTGGCGGAGCGTGCGCTGCGTTTGGCGATTGCGAACGGCCCGGTTGGGTCGGCGCAATGTGCGTTGAGCACCGCGGCGATCCTGCGCAAGCTGCCAGGTTTTGAATCGGTGGGCTCGACCTGGTTCCCGAAGACACTGATGGATGATTTCGGCGCGTTGCCCGGAGTGCAGACATCAACCATCGTCGAGAATGATGACGATGACAAATCTGTTGCGATTGCGGAATTCGAACAGGCGGTCGTCGCGCAGCGCTGATCGTCAGATCAGCGAGTTCAACCCCACCAGCACGGCCGCGCCCACCACCATTGCGGCTAGTACATTCTTGGTCAGATACCCGACTGCAAAGGTTGCAACGGCGGCCGCGAAACGCGGCGCGTCGGGTGAGCCGCCGGTCGCCGTCGGCCAGACGATCAGCGGCGCAATCAGAGCCGGGATGACCGCGACGGCCGTATAGCGCAGGTGTCGAAGCAGCCATTCCGGCAGTTCGCGATCGCCGACAAGGCCCAGAAAGACAAATCGCAGGCCGAAGCTGCCCGCGCCCAGCACCAGGATCACGATCCAAAGCTCTACGGTGTCGCTCATGGCGCAAGACCCAGTTTGAGCTCTGCCCGCGCGCCCGCCATCATGCCGCCCAGTGCGCCCACCATCAGGCCAAGATTGAATGGCAGCCAGACAAAGACCAGCGCAAGCACCACTGCTACAAGCGCCGCAATCTGGTGCGCACGCGTGCGCAGCATCGGACCCATCATCGCCAAAAACGCAATCGGCAACGCAAAGTCGAGGCCCAGGCTGGACGGGATGCTTTCGCCCAGAAGGGCACCCGCGAGCGTAGCCACATACCAGGGCGGGCAGATCGGGGTCATGACGCCAAGGAAGTACCTGAATCGCTGCGACGGGGTCTCATCGGGGTGTCTTTCGTAGTCGATGACCGACGCGGCGTAGGTTTGATCCACCAGAAAATACGCCGCAATCCCCCGCTTCCAGAGCGGCAAGGACCCCAGGTAAGGTGTAATGGAGGCCGAATACATCGCCATGCGCAGGTTCACCGCCAATGCCGATGCAATGACCACCAGCGTGGGTGCATTTTCCGTCAGCAACTGAAGCGCGGTGAACTGTGCCGCGCCGGCGATGACCACGATCGAAAACGCCATCGTCTCGTAGATCTCGAGTCCGGCTTCGGTGCCAAGTACGCCAAACAGCATACCGAACGGGACGACGACCGCGAGAAACGGCACCCCGTCCCGAAGGCCGCGCCAGTAACTTGACATTAGGCTCTCCCCCGCCATCACTGTCTCCTGTTCGGGTTGTTCGACCGGACGTAGCTGTTGCTGCAAGGAGTTGCAATCAATGTCGAATGCCGCCAGGTCGGACTATCTGATCGCCCCCGATCCGAGCGCCGCGCGGCTCACGCGGCGGGTTGTTGGCACCGATCACACCGGACTTGAAACCGAGATCAGCGTGGTCGAGGAGCGCCCGCTGACGATATTCCTCAACGCGCAGGAGATCGTCACCGCGATGACGATCGGCGATTATCCCGAATATCTGGCAGTCGGATTTCTTCGCAATCAGGGCATGTTGCTGGACGATGACGTGATCACGCGGGTGGAACACGACGACGAGCTTGAAACAGTTGTCGTGCGGACCGAACGACAGACGACGTATGAAGACAAGATGAAGAAGAAAACCCGCACGAGCGGGTGTGCGGTGGGCACGGTGTTTGGCGATATGATGGAGGGGCTTGATCGGGTTCGGTTGCCGCAGGTTCAGGTGCGCACATCCTGGCTCTATGCGCTGGCACACAAGATCAACACGACGCCGTCGCTCTACCTTGAGGCGGGGGCGATCCACGGAACGGTGCTGTGCCAGCAAGATCGGACACTGGTCTATATGGAAGACGTCGGGCGGCATAACGCCGTCGACAAGATTGCCGGATGGATGTTCCAAGAGGGTGTCGGTGCGGGTGACAAGATGCTCTATACGACCGGGCGACTGACATCGGAAATGGTGATCAAGACGGCCCTGATGGGAATACCCGTTCTGGCGTCGCGGTCGGGCTTTACCGCTTGGGGCGTTGAAATCGCGCGACAGGTCGGGCTGACGTGCATCGGCCGGATGAAGGGCAAACGGTTCGTCTGCCTGTCGGGAGAAGACCGGCTGGTGCGCGACATGGATCCGGACACGGTGCCGGAGGAACGCGGCAAACACCGCAGGAAAAGCGCGGATTGAGAAGCGATGATGAAGAAACCACTGGGTGTGATTTTGGCGGGCGGTCAGGCGACCCGCATGGGCGGGGGTGACAAGGGGCTGTTGACAGTTGGTGGCAAACCCTTGCTGGCGCGTGTGATCGAGCGATTGCAGCCGCAGGTCCAACGGATCGCCTTGAACGCCAATGGTGATCCCAAGCGATTTGCGGAATTTGGCCTGCCTGTGATCCCGGACAGTGTAAAAGGCTTTCCGGGGCCGTTGGCGGGTGTTCTGGCCGGGCTCGATTGGGCGGCGGAACAGGGTGCGGACACGATTGTGACCGTGGCTGCCGACACGCCGTTCTTCCCGCTTGATCTGGTGTCGTTCCTGCAACACACGGCGCAAGGCATGACCCATCCACTGGTGCTGGCGGCAACGCCGCGCGGAGTGGAGCGCACCAAATCCATGAGCCGGTCCGGACTGATCCGGCATCCGACCTTTGGCCTCTGGCCCGTGGCCTTGCGCGAGGATTTGCGCCGCGCGCTGGGCGACGGGGTGAACAAGGTGGTGCTCTGGACCGAGCGCCATGGTGGTCGCGAAGCCGTGTTTGATGTGCGCAGCAGCGATCCGTTTTTCAACGTGAACACCCCCGACGATCTTATCGCGGCAGAGTCGAAGATATGAGGCTTTACGGCGTCACCGGTTGGAAAAATGCCGGTAAAACCGGGCTGATGGAGCGCTTGGTGACCGAGATCACGGAGCGCGGGCTGTCGGTGTCGACGATCAAACATGCGCATCACAGCTTTGATGTGGATCATCCGGGCAAAGACAGTCACCGGCACCGGATCGCCGGTGCGACCGAGGTGTTGCTGGCCTCTCGCAAGCGGTTTGCCCTGATGCACGAGATGCGCGGCGAGGATGAGCCGAGCCTGGCCGAGCTGTTGGACCGGCTTGCGCCCGTCGATCTGGTTCTCGTTGAGGGGTACAAACGTGACCGACACCCCAAGATCGAAGCCTATCGCGCCGAAACCGGCACTGCGTTGATCGCCCCCGGAGATCCCACCATTCGCGCTGTGGCGAGCGATACAGCGCTTGATCTTGACCGTCCGGTGTTTGATCTGGACGACACGGCCGCCATCGCGGAATTTATTTTGGCCGAGGTTGGGCTTTGAGCAGGTTTGACACATTTGTGGTGGTCGACTGGTCTGCCGGAAAACGGGCGCCCAAGAGGCCGTCAAAGGATGCGATCTGGATCGGCATCGCGCGCGCGAGCCAGGAGGACGATCCGGTATATTTCCGCACGCGGATCGAGGCGGAAGCGTGGCTGGAGGCGTTTATTGACACCGAAGCAACCGCCGGGCGGCGGTGTTTGATCGGGTTCGATTTTCCGTTCGGATATCCGCAGGGGTTTGCTCGTGCGGTGACAGGGCGGGATGATCCTCTGATCCTTTGGGATTGGCTTGAAGAGCACATCTGCGACGATGATTCAGGCGCGAACAACCGGTTCGAGGTTGCTGAGGCGTTGAACGCTTTGTTTGACGGGGCGGGACCGTTTTGGGGCAAGCCTGATGAGAGGCAATGGCCCGGTATTCCGTATCGGAAAACCGGCATTGAATTTCGCGACATTGCAGAACGGCGGCAGGCAGATGTTCGCGCGAAGGCTGCGTCGAGCTGTTTTCAACTCTATTTTAACCCGACTGTGGGAAGTCAGGCCTTGATGGGATTGCCGATGTTGTCCCGCTTGCGCCGGCGGGCAGGCGTGGCCGTCTGGCCCTTTGAGGAGGTGAGCAATGCTGCGACTGTATTAGTAGAAATCTGGCCGGGACTGATAGAACCGGCGGTGAAAGAAGCACACGACGACGAAATCCGCGACCGAGCGCAGGTGCGTCTTTTGGCGCGCGCGCTGGCCAGTTTGGCACCGCACCGCCTCGAGACGATGCTGGCCGATGTTGGGGCCAACGCTGCCGAGGAGGCGTGGATTCTAGGCGCCGGATACAACGCTGAATTGGTCGCGGCGGCACAAGGCAGACCTCTGTTAAGCCCACCACCGCTGCGCAATGATTGCTTTGCACTTCCTGCTGGGGTGGACTGGACGCCGGTAGATGATGCGTTGGCGATGCTACGCGATCGGATGACACCCGTGGTCGGACAAGAAACGGTGCCGCTTGTGGAGTCCGCCGGACGGGTGCTTGCGTCGGATGTTCTGGCGCGGCGCTCGAACCCGCCGCATCCCAACAGCGCTGTCGATGGCTACGGGTTCTGCGGCGCATCAATTGGTGACGGGCCGCAATTGCTGCCATTGGTCGAGGGCCGATCCGCGGCGGGCAAGCCGTTTGACGGTGCGATACCGAAAGGTCACGCCATCCGCGTTTTGACAGGCGCGGACTTGCCCGCTGGCGTCGACACAGTGGTGCTTGACGAAGATGTGTCGGTCGGCGGCGGGCATATTGCGTTTCACGGTCCGATGAAACAGGGCGCGAACACGCGCAGGGCGGGCGAAGATATCTGCTCCGGTGATCTTGCGTTGCCCGAGGGACGGATTTTACGACCCGCGGATCTGGCGCTGGCGGCGGCGGTCGGATACGGCGATCTACCGGTCTTCAAGCGGTTGCGCGTCGCGGTGATGTCAACTGGCGACGAGATTGCTGAGCCGGGGGCGGAGGTGGCGGACGGGCAAATCTACGATGCCAATCGCCCCATGTTGTTAAGCCTTTGCGCGCAAATGGGCTTTGCGGCGGTTGACATGGGTTGTGCACCCGATGACCGCAACGCGGTGCGCGAACGGCTGGACGATGCGGCACGCCGCGCGGACGTGATTTTGACATCGGGCGGCGCATCTGCGGGCGACGAAGACCATATGTCGGCGCTGCTGCGCGAAAGCGGGGCGATGCAGGAATGGCGGATCGCGCTGAAGCCGGGGCGGCCCTTGGCGCTTGGCCTCTGGAACCGCACGCCGGTTTTCGGATTGCCGGGAAATCCCGTGGCGGCGTTGGTGTGTACCCTGATATTTGCACGTCCGGCAATGGGCGCATTGGCCGGGACCGGATGGCACGTACCGCTGTCCTTCAAGGTGCCGGCGGCGTTCGAAAAACGCAAGAAACCGGGGCGTCGAGAATACCTGCGTGCGCGTGTGCGAGGCGGACGCGTCGAGATCTTCAAATCCGAAGGATCGGGCCGCATCAGCGGTTTGAGCTGGGCCGAAGGCCTGGTCGAATTGCCCGATGGCGCGGTGCATGTGCGACCGGGCGACATGGTGCATTTCTTGCCGTACGGATCGTTTGCGATGGGCTAGCGACGCGATCAGTCAAACGTGCCCGTTACCCGGCCCAGCAACATGAAGGCGCGCGCGGTGCGGGTGCCTGCAAGTTCAGATATTTCTGCATCGCTTGCGGTTTCCTCGAACCGGGCGAAACCCTTGTCGAAGAGGCGCAAGAAGTGGTGGGCGGCGTCGCGGAAGATCGGGTCTTGTTTCATCCGCCCCGCGGCGAGAGCAAGGGACGACCGGTCGCGCACGCCACCCAAGGCGGCAATGGTGCGTCCGCGTTCGCCCTTGGCAAAGCGGCGCCACAATTCGGGGCGGGCCATGTCCGGGCGCAGATCATCCATGTAGATGCCGTCCTGGCTGAGCAGGGTCAGCACATCCTGGGCTGCCTGCACCAGCTGCGCGGACGGGCGATCCTTGAGCGCGCGACGCAGGGCGGCAAAACCTTCCTGATCTTCGGCAGTTTCTGGAAAATGTAGCGCACGGATGAAATCGGAGGTGGACAAGGGTGGCTGCAACGCCTCGGCTGGCGTGCCAAGCGCCAGAACCGGCTGGTCACCGGATTCCGGTTCCGGAGCGGCGGCGTGCACCGCGATTTGAGCCGCACGGGTCGAGGTGAACATTGCCAGCGTCGTTTCGGCTTTTTTCTGCGCTTCGGAAATCTCGTCAAGTTTTTTGACGATCGACGGATGCGGTTGCTGATCGCGGCCACCCGCCTGATTTTGCGTGATATAGGCGTGACGGATCGCATCGATCGCTGTTTGCAGGCGCGTGCTTTCCTCGCGCAGGATACGCGAAGACCGCGCCCCCACCGCAGCGACCCAGATCATGCCGACGGGGAAGAACACCACCATCATCACCAGCAGAAACCGCAATCCGTCGGTGCCGTCATTGTCGGCGAACAAAAAGAAAACCGCCGAAATGATCAGCCAGATGACGCTGAGCGCGGCCGCAGTCAGTTCGATGCCGCTCAGCCCACCGATGTCATCGGATGAACGGCTGAGTCTGGCGGTCACTCCGGGGCGTGCGTCTGGTGGCTGTGTCATGGCTGGGTCCGACCCATTAGATATATTGGATTTTCAGCACTTCATAGGATTTTTCACCGCCGGGCGTGCGCACCTCGACACTGTCGCCCTCTTCTTTGCCGATAAGGGCACGGGCGATGGGCGATTTGATGTTCAAAAGACCCTTTTCGATGCTGGCCTCATGCTCGCCGACGATTTGCCAGGTTTTTTCTTCGTCGGTATCCTCATCAACCAGAGTCACGGTCGCGCCGAATTTGATCGGGCCGGACAGTTTTTTGGGATCAATCACCTCGACAAGGCCCAGCACGCCTTCCAGCTCCTTGATGCGGCCTTCGATGAAACCCTGTTTTTCACGGGCGGAATGATATTCAGCGTTTTCCTTGAGATCGCCCAGTTCGCGCGCCTCTGCGATGGCCTTGATCACGGCGGGACGTTCGATCGACTTGAGCGTCTTCAACTCGGTTTCGAGCGCGGAATGCCCCGCACGGGTCATCGGTAGTTTTTCCATGGGAGCGGTCCCTTTTCATCGGCAGAGCAGATGCTCTGGCACCGTTTCTTCGGCGCGGTCTAATCATGTCACTTGCGTTGGTACAAGAGTGACCCGAGCGATTGCGGAAACGCAAGGGGGATTGGACGCCATAGACAGGTTCTGGCGCACGAAAATGCAGCGATTCCAGCGAAAACAGGCATGCAACGCCGTGTCACAATTGACCGAAAGTGGCGCAAGAGGTACGTCAGCGGTCAAAGTGCCGACATGCGAATTTCAAGGAAAGTGCGACAGATGAGCGAACATACACGCGAAGCGATGGAATACGATGTCGTGATCGTAGGAGCAGGCCCCGCAGGTTTGTCGGCGGCGATCCGGTTGAAACAGCTTGATCGCGATCTTGATGTGGTCGTGCTTGAAAAAGGCTCTGAAGTGGGGGCGCATATCCTGTCGGGCGCGGTGCTTGATCCGATCGGGCTTGATGCGTTGATTCCGGATTGGAAAGACAGGGGTGCGCCGCTGAATGTGCCCGTCAAGGACGACAATTTCTACCTGTTGGGCGAAGCGGGCAAGGTGCGCGTGCCGAACTTCCCGATGCCGCCGCTGATGAACAATCACGGCAATTACATCGTGTCGATGGGCAACGTCTGTCGCTGGATGGCCGAGCAGGCCGAAGAACTTGGTGTCGAGGTATTCCCTGGCATGGCGTGTTCGGAGTTGGTGTATGGCGATGATGGCAGCGTCAAGGGTGTGGTCGCCGGGGAATTTGGCAAGAACCCCGACGGTACCCCCGGTCCGGGATACGAACCCGGTATGGAGCTGCATGGCAAGTACGTGTTCCTTGGCGAAGGCGTGCGCGGCAGCCTGTCGAAAGAGGTGATCGCAAAGTTCGATCTGTCGGCGGGCAAGGAGCCGCAGAAATACGGCCTGGGCATGAAGGAAATCTGGGAGGTCGACCCGGACAAGCACCGTCCAGGTTCGGTGACGCACACGATGGGGTGGCCGCTTGGCAGCAATGCCGGCGGTGGATCATTCATCTACCATCTTGACAACAATCAGGTTTATGTCGGGTTTGTGGTGCACCTGAACTACAAGAACCCGTATCTCTATCCTTACATGGAATTTCAGCGATTCAAGCATCATCCCTTGGTTGCGGACTTGCTGAAAGGCGCAAAGCGCGTGGCTTACGGCGCGCGCGCGCTGAGCGAGGGCGGATACCAGTCGATGCCCAAGATGGTGGCGCCGGGTGTGGCGCTGTTGGGCTGTTCGGTCGGAATGGTGAACGTGCCGCGCATCAAGGGCAACCACAACGCGATGCTGTCGGGCAAGGCCGCGGCCGAAGCCGCATATGCGGCCATCAAGGCCGGTCGCGCGTCGGATGAGTTGTCCGACTATGAGACCGAAGTGCGCGATGGCGCCATCGGCCAGGATCTCAAAAAGGTTCGCAATGTCAAACCATTGTGGTCAAAGCGCGGGCTTGCGGCGTCGCTTGTTTTGGGCGGGTTTGACATGTGGACCAACACGCTGGGCTTTTCCCTGCTTGGCACGCTGGGTCACGGTGCAACCGACGCCGACGCCACCGGAGAGGCGGCTGATTTCAAGCCGATCGATTATCCCAAGCCTGACGGGAAACTGTCGTTTGACCGCCTGACAAACGTGTCGTTTGCCGCCACCAACCATGCCGAAAGCCAACCGTCGCACCTCAAGTTGAAGGATCCCGCGATACCTGTAGCGGTGAACCTGCCGAAATACGCCGGTCTGTCGCAAAGGTACTGTCCGGCAGGGGTTTACGAATTTGTGAAGTCCGAGGATGGAAGCGACAAGTTCGTGATCAATTTCCAGAACTGCGTTCACTGTAAAACCTGCGATATCAAGGACCCGAGCCAGAATATCGAATGGACGGTTCCACAAGGCGGGGACGGTCCGAACTATCCGAATATGTAGATTTTCAGGGTCGGGCACTCGCCCGGCCTGTCGCTTCGGTTGCGCGTGACCGGGGCGCACGCTAGGCTTTGCGGAATTTGCCGTTTCAGGAGATTATCATGATGCATTCGCGTGTTATGCGGCTACTTGGCCCTGCGGCGCTGATGCTTTGCCTTATGGGGCCGAACGGGACCGCCGCCAGCACTCTGTCGGGCGATTACCTTGCCGGCCGGCAAGCCAGCTTTGACGGTGACATTCAGGCCGCAGCCAAGCATTACGGCCAGGCTGTGATGCATGATCCCGACAATCCGATGGTTCTCGAGCGCGCGGCACTGGCGGAAATTTCTCTTGGCAATCTGCCGCGTGCGGCAACTCTCGCGGGCAAGATCGTTGCAGACGGTCAACGCAGTCAGGTCGCGCAGATGGCGCTCGTCGCCGAATTTGCGAAGGCCGAAAAATATCAGGAATTGCGCGCGCTAGTCGAAGATGAACGCGGGGTCGGCCCGCTGATCGACGGTCTTTTGCTGGCATGGTCCGAACTGGGGATCGGTGACATGACGGCGGCGCTTGTCCAGTTCGATGACCTGGCCAAGCAGCAGGGCATGGAGAATTTCGCGCAATATCACAAGGCGATGGCCTTGGCATCGGTGGGCGATTTCGAAAGCGCGGCAGCGATTCTTGAAGATGCCGGAACCGGCGGCATGCAATTGACCCGACGCGGCGTGATGGCGCATGCCGAGGTGTTGAGCCAACTGGAGCGCAACGATGACGCTGTGGCGCTCATTGAACGTGCGTTTGGCAGCGACCTTGATCCCGGTTTGCGGCAGATGGAAGAGGCGCTCAACGCTGGTGAAGCGTTGCCGTTCACACATATTCGCGGTGCCCAGGATGGTATCGCAGAGGTGTTTTATACTCTCGCCGCAGCGCTTGCGAACGAGGCGAATGACGAATTCACGCTGCTCTATACGCGGGTTGCGCAATATCTGCGCCCCGATCATGTCGACGCCATTCTCCTGACGGCGCGGTTGCTGGACGAGTTGGGCCAATCCGAATTGGCCGTTGCAGCCTATGCCGATGTGCCGGTCAGTCATCCGGCCTATCATGCCGCAGAACTGGGCCGCGCGGCGGCGTTGCGCGACAGTGGGAAAACCGATGCTGCGGTCGAAGTGCTCGAGCGTCTGTCCAAAACGCATGGCGATGAACCGGTTGTTCACTCGACCCTTGGCGATACCATGCGCCAGCTTGAACGCTACGAGGAGGCCGTCGCCGCCTACACCAAGGCGCTTGATCTGGTCGAGGTTGAAGGATCGGGCGAATGGTTCCTGCATTATGCGCGCGCCATCAGTTACGAGCGGCTGGATCGCTGGGAAGAAGCAGAGGCCGATTTCCGCACCGCGCTTGAGTTGAACCCGGGGCAGCCGCAGGTCCTCAACTACCTCGGCTATTCGCTGGTGGAAAAGCAGATCAAACTGGACGAAGCGCTCGACATGATCGAACGCGCAGCGTCTGCGCGACCAGACAGTGGCTACATCCTGGACAGTCTGGGATGGGTTCTGTACCGCGTCGGCCGCTATGACGAAGCTGTGGGACACATGGAACGGGCCACAGAGTTGATGCCCGTCGATCCGGTTGTGAACGATCATCTGGGCGATGTGTACTGGGCCGTGGGGCGGAAAAACGAGGCGCGTTTCCAGTGGCGTCGGGCCCTGTCGTTCACCATGTATGGCACAAATGCCGAAGAGGTTGATGCCGACCGGATTCGAGCCAAGCTTGAGCTGGGTCTGGATCAGGTGCTGGCTGACGAGGGCGCCAAGCCCTTGCAGGTGGCCAATGACAACGGCAATTGAGGCCGCAGCTCCTGCAAAGGTCAACCTTGCACTGCACATCACCGGACAACGCGACGACGGGTATCATGTCCTCGACTCGCTGGTGGTGTTCGCCGATGTCATGGACAAGCTCACATTAACCCCGGCGAGCACCATGAGCCTGTCGGTGGATGGCGCGTTTGCCGAAGGCGTGCCTGCGGATGCAGGGAATCTGGTGTGGCAGGCCGCCGAACTGTGTCGCGCTGTCTATGACATCAGATTGACGAAGAACATTCCCCACGGCGCCGGGTTGGGCGGCGGATCGTCTGATGCAGCGGCGGTGTTGCGACAATTGGAGCGCCCAGACCTGGCGTCCCGTCTTGGTGCGGACGTGCCGGTGTGTCTATGGCCGGGACCGCAACACATGCGCGGAATCGGCGAGCAGCTTGACCAGCTTTGGTCGGTTCCTCCATTCGCGCTTGTGCTGATCAATCCGGGAATTTTTTTCCCGACTGCGGATGTGTTCGCGGTCCTTGAGAACAAGACCAACCCGCCAATGACCAATATGCCGTCTGGCATGGAGGCGGACTGGATCTGCTGGCTGGGGGAGCAGCGGAACGACCTCGAACCTGCGGCGATCGAGCTTGCGCCGGAAATCGACCGCGTGCTGAACGTGTTGGGTGATGCGCAAATCGCGCGCATGTCCGGTTCGGGATCGACGTGCTTTGGGATTTATCCCGATATGGAAGCCGCCGAATCTGCCGCAAAGCGAATTTCGAGCGATCATCCTGATTGGTGGGTTCGGGCGACGCAAACCCTCGGCGCCAGCGTCAGTTGACGCGCGCCACCACGTAGTCGGCAAGCTCGTCGAGCAAGTCGCGGATCGGGTGGTCTGGAAGCGTGGCCAGCGCGTCTTTGGCCTTGGCGATCCAGTCATTCGCCTCGCCGCGGGTTGCCTCCAGCGTGCCGTGCTTGTTCATCAAGGCGACGGCGTTTTCCAGATCTCCGTCGCTCTGGCGCCCTTTTTCAATGGTCCGCGCCCAGAATGCGCGCTCCTCAGGATCGGCCTTTGCCACGGCCTTGATGACCGGCATCGTAAGCTTGCGTTCCCGGAAATCGTCGCCGACGTTTTTGCCGGTCGCGTCCGAGCCCCAATAGTCCAACAGGTCGTCAACGATCTGAAACGCAATGCCCAACGCGTCGCCATAGTCGAACAACGCCTTGATCTGCGCTTCGTCCTTGCCTGCGATCACCCCACCCACCTGGGTCGCGGCAGAGAACAACGCGGCTGTCTTGCCGCGCACGACCTGCAAATAGACCGCTTCGGTCGTGCGCAGATCTTGCGCGGCGGACAATTGCAAAACCTCACCTTCCGCAATGGTGGCCGCCGCGTTGGACAAGATGTCGAGCACCCGCAAACTGCCGGTTTCGACCATCAACTGGAAGGACCGGGCAAACAGGTAATCGCCCACCAGAACACTTGATTTGTTGTCCCAAAGAAGGTTCGCTGTTGGACGGCCGCGCCGTTTTTCGCTTTCATCCACCACATCGTCATGCAGCAAGGTGGCGGTATGGATGAATTCGACCGTTGCGGCCAGTTTGATATGATCGTCACCGACATAACCACACATTTTCGCAGCCGCCAAAGTCAGCATCGGACGCAACCGTTTGCCGCCGGCATCGACCAGATGCGCCGTCACTTCGGGAATCCGCGGCGCGTGTTCAGAGGCCATGCGTTTGGCGATCAGCGCGTTCACCTGTGCCATGTCCTCTTCCAGAAGAGAGGCCAGACGATCATGCGGTTTGACGGCAGGTTTATCCAAACTCATCACCATTCCTTCGGGAAGGCTCGACAAAGCGGGCCGGGTGTTCATACATCATGGTCATGGAAGAGCTGTTACGTACCAATGACATCACGCTGATACCGCTCGCCCGTGCCGTGCTTGAGGACGAGGGTATAGACAGCTTTGAATTAGACGTAAACATGAGCGTTCTGGAAGGGTCTATCGGGATTTTGCCGCGGCGTCTCATGGTACGACGAGGCGACGTTGACGCCGCGCGGCGCGTCTTGCGCGAATACGGGGTGACGTTTGAGGATTGAGCCGTTTGGCCCAGATGAGCTGACGCGCGATGATTTTCTTGGCGGAATTGTCCGCCTGTGGCAACCAAAGCGCGGATATCGCGCCGGTCTTGATCCGGTGTTGCTCGCCGCTTCGGTGCCTGCATCCGAAGGCGACAGCGTTCTGGATCTCGGATGCGGCGGTGGTGCCGCGCTGGCCTGTCTTGCGGGGCGTGTCACCGGAATTGAATGTACCGGAATCGAAATGCAGCCCGCATATGCGGAATTGGCGCAACGCAACCTGACGGATAACGGGTTGAACGGGCAAATTCATTGCGCCGACATCACCGACCTGCCGCCAGCCATAAAGGCCCGTCGGTATGCGCATATCATTGCCAACCCGCCTTATTTCGAGACGCGTCGCGCCCTGCCTCCGACCGCGCCTGACCGAGCGGTTTCAAGATCGGGCGAACTGCCGCTTGCCAAATGGGTGTCCGTCGCCTCAAAGCGGTTGGAACCGGGGGGTACAGCCACATTTATCCAACGGGCAGAGCGCCTGCCGGAATTGATGAGCGCGTTTTACGCCTGTCTTGGTGCACTGGAACTCTGGCCCATCCAAGCCAGAGCGCAGCAGCCCGCACGGCTTGTCCTGGTACGCGGACGCAAGGGGCGGCGCGCTGCATTTGTCGCGCACCCCCCTTTGGTTCTGCATCGGGGTGATCGGCATGAAGCAGACGGTGATTCGTACACCGAATTGGTTTCCAATGTATTGCGACGCGGTGAATCGTTGCCGTTTCCTGGAAACAGGCGCAACCAATCGAGGCAGAGTTAGCAGGAATTGACCAATCGTGCCGATGCCGCGTGACAGAACCGAAAATCTGTGGTGGACTGAGGGTTCAATTGGCATCAGGAGGAACTTATGAGTTTGACTTCACACCTTCAGGAATTGAAGCGAAAGCACCGAACCCTGTCTGACAAAGTTGAACAGGCGCAACGCGCGCCAGGAACCGATGACCTTGCGATTGCAGAGCTGAAGAAACAGAAGCTCCGGCTCAAGGAAGAAATCGAACGTCTCTCTTGATCGAGACAAGCCCGGGCCAGTCCCGGGCTTTATCTTTTGATCGCGCATCCGCCCTTGAGGGCCAGCACTAAAGGAAAGGCCCGCTTCAGCGCGGGCCTTTGTGTATGGTTCAGACGAAAAACTGCGCGCCGTTGGCGGAAATCGTCGAGCCGTTGATAAACCCTGCATCGTCCGAGGCCAGGAAGGTGACGCAGCGCGCGATTTCTTCCGGTTCGCCCAAACGCCCGGCGGGGATTTGCGGGATGATCTTGGAGTTCAGAACTTCCTCGGGAATCGCGCGCACCATTTCAGTGCCGATGTAGCCCGGGCAGATCGCGTTCGCGGTGATGCCAGCACGCGCGCCTTCCTGCGCCAGCGATTTGATGATGCCCAGATCGCCGGCCTTGGTCGCGGCATAGTTGACCTGACCGAATTGCCCCTTCTGACCGTTGATTGACGAAATCACGATAACGCGGCCAAACTTGCGTTCACGCATTCCCGGCCAGATCGGATGAATGGTGTTGAAGACACCGGTCAGGTTCGTGTCGATCACCTCTTTCCAAGCTTCGGGAGTCATCTTGTGGAACGGCGCATCGCGGGTGATGCCGGCATTCGCAACGACAACGTCGATCGGCCCCAGATCGGCTTCGACCTTGGCGATACCCTCTTTGGACGCATCGTAATCAGCGACGTTCCACTTGTAGGTCTTGATCCCGGTTTCGTCGGTGAACTTTGCGGCGGCCTCGTCATTGCCAGCATAGGTCGCCGCGACCTCATAGCCTTCGGCCTTGAGCGCTTTTGAAATGGCTTCACCGATACCTCGGCTGCCGCCAGTGACTAGGGCTACACGTGCCATGTGGGGTCTCTCCTCTCAGATGATTTCGCTTAGTAAGGTTGTTATATGCTGGCTGGGCAACACGCAACATTATTGCGTGATTTGCCACGGAGTTACGCGATCTTGCAAAAAAAAGGGGCGCTCTGGAACGCCCCTTTGATCTCATCGCATCAGTGCAATCAATCCCGCTCGACGCACAGCGCAACGCCCATTCCGCCGCCGATGCACAGGGTTGCCAGGCCTTTTTTGGCGTCGCGCCGCTGCATTTCGAACAGCAGCGTGTTCAAGACCCGGGCACCGGACGCACCGATCGGGTGACCGATGGCAATGGCGCCACCGTTCACGTTGACGATTTCCGGATCCCAGCCCATTTCCTTGTTCACGGCACAGGCCTGAGCGGCGAAGGCCTCGTTGGCCTCGACAAGGTCAAGGTCCTTGACCGACCAGCCCGCCTTGTCCAACGCCTTGCGCGATGCATAGATCGGTCCAACGCCCATGATCGAAGGGTCGAGACCGGCGGTTGCGTAGGATGCGATACGCGCCATCGGCTTGATGCCGCGTTTCTCGGCGTTTTCCGCCGACATCAGCAACACACCCGCCGCGCCGTCGTTCAGGCCAGACGCGTTTGCTGCTGTAACCGACCCGTCCTTGGTGAAGGCAGGGCGCAGTTTTTGCATCGCTTCCATCGTGGCGCCGTGACGGATGTATTCGTCCTTGTCGACGACGATGTCACCCTTGCGGGTCTGGACGGTGAAGGGAACGATCTCGTCGTCGAACTTGCCCGCTTTCTGTGCCGCTTCGGCCTTGTTTTGCGACGCTACGGCAAATTCATCCTGCTGGTCGCGGCTGATATCGAACTTATCCGCAACGTTTTCGGCCGTCTGGCCCATGTGATAACCGTTGAACGCATCCCACAAACCATCGCGGATCATCGTGTCGATGAATTTGACGTCGCCCATCTTGTGGCCCGCGCGCAGATGAGCGGCGTGGGGGCTGAGCGTCATGTTTTCCTGACCACCGGCGCAGATGATATCGGCATCGCCCAGAAGAATGTGTTGTGCACCAAGGGCCACGGCGCGCAAGCCAGAGCCACAAACCTGGTTGATCCCCCAAGCCGCGCTTTCCTGCGGCAGACCGGCGTTGATATGTGCCTGACGTGCCGGGTTCTGGCCTTGAGCGGCGGTCAGCACTTGCCCGAGAATCGTTTCAGATACGGCGTCTTTTTCGATGCCCGCGCGTTCGATCAGAGCGGTCAGCATGGCTGCGCCAAGATCATGTGCGGGTGTGTTTGCGAAAGCGCCGCCAAACGACCCAACGGCCGTTCGTGCAGCGGATGCGATAACAACGTTGGTCATATTGTTCCTCCACCAAGGTCAGGGTCCGGGGGTGGTTCCGCAGTGGTTCGTCGCCAACATGCGCCTGCGGCCCCAGAACCGTACCGGCGTCTCCGTAAAGGAATTGTGGACAGCCGCATACCTGACAGGTTGTCTCGGGGGCGTAATGCATGGCGGCAATGACCCAGCGTCATGGCGGGTCTCATCCGGTCGCTGCGCGGCGCACCACCTCCCGCCATGGTGGCTCGATTGAGGGTGCGCCGAAATAATAGCCCTGAAGGCAATCCACGCCGAGATCCGCAAGGACCCGGGCGTCTGAGAGCGACTCGACGAATTCCGCGACGGTGAACATGTCAAACTGCTGCGCGATTGCGACGATGGCACGGGTCAGAACCTGATTGTCAGGGTCGGTCGCGATGCCGCGAATGAATTGTCCGTCAATTTTAAGAATGTCGAACTGGAATTGCTTGAGGTATCGCAATGCTGTGTAGCCCGCGCCGAAATCGTCGAGCGCAAAGCTGATGCCGAGTCGTTGCAGGTCGCGCATCGCCTGAACCACCAGCTCGGGCACCAGCATGGCAGACGCTTCGGTGATCTCGAGTATCAGGCGTTCGGCGACTGTGTCATTGCGCGATAGTCCCCGCTCCAGCACCTTGCGCCATTTGGGGTATCCGATCGATCGCGCAGAGAGATTGATCGCCAGCCGGATACCGGGATTCTGCGCCAGTGTGCGCAGCCCGTGTTCAAGCGCCAGGCAATCCAGAAGACGCCCGGTTTCCCGTTCTTCGATTTGGGAGATGAACTGGCCGGCAGGGATGATGCGGCCGGTCGGGTCGACAACGCGGATCAATCCTTCGTAAAAGGCCGTCCGGTTCTGGAATTGCGCGTGCACGATCGGCTGAAACGCAAGGCGAACCTCGCGGAAATGCACGGCTTGCTCGACCATTGACAGGATGTCGCGGTCGCGGGTTTGCACAGCAGTGTCGAGTGCCGAAGGGCCGATAGTCTTGCGAAAACCGCGCTGCGCCATTGAGAATCCCTCCTGCTTTCGCACTGCATTCTGCGGACCGGGCGTTAAGTAACGTTTAACAGCAAACCGCGCCTTGAAGACGCGTGTTGACTCTGCTTGGTCGCACCGTATAAGCGCGGCTTCGTTGGTGTTGGTGGCCCCCGCAAGGGGATGCCTGTCATGGGTGCAATTCCCAAGAGGACAACGCCCTTCAAAACGCGGTTGCCTGCAAGTGGCCGTTAAAATTACATGAAGGAGATCAGCCGTGACCAAACGCACGTCTGCCAAGTACAAAATTGACCGCCGGATGGGTGAAAACATCTGGGGTCGTCCGAAATCCCCCGTCAATCGCCGCGAATACGGCCCCGGCCAGCACGGCCAGCGCCGCAAGGGCAAGATGTCCGACTTCGGCTTGCAGCTGCGCGCCAAGCAAAAGCTGAAGGGCTATTACGGCGATCTGACTGAGAAGCAGTTCCGCCGCATTTTCGGCGAAGCCGAGCGCGTGCGCGGCGATACCGGTGAGAACCTCGTAGGTCTGCTGGAGCGTCGTCTGGACGCTGTTGTGTATCGCGCCAAGTTCGTCGCGACTGTTTTCGCAGCCCGACAGTTCGTCAACCACGGCCATGTTCTGGTGAACGGTCAGCGCGTCAACATCCCGTCTTATCGTGTCAAGGAAGGCGACGTTGTCGAGGTGCGTGAAAAGTCAAAGCAGATGACGGCACTGCTCGAAGCGACGCAACTGGCCGAGCGCGACGTCCCCGATTATATCGAGGCGGATCATTCCAAGATGACGGCGACATTCGTGCGCACACCCAGCCTTGGCGATGTGCCTTATCCGGTTCTGATGGAACCGAACCTTGTCATCGAATATTACGCACAAAACTAAGTTCCGTTTTGGTATTGCGTACAGAAGCCGTCCCTTAGGGGGCGGCTTTTTTGATCTGGCGAATGCGCTGAAGCGCAAAAAAAAAGGCCGCGCACGATGCGCAGCCCTTTTTTGGATGGATCATATGATCGCGAGATTTACATCCAGTAGACGTCCCGGAACACATGCCGCACGATATCCTCGCGCTTGAGTCCCTTGCTTGCGAGCGCTTCGTCCGACAAGGCGCAAAGCCGCGAAACTTCCTGCCCGCGCCAGTTTGCGTCGGCGATCTGCCCCAGTCCACGGGTGATCCCGTCGATCAGGCTCATGAAAAATCCGTGCTTTTCCTCGTGATGTGTATCGGCCAGTGCCATTTTTCTTCCTCGGTTCGATGAATCTCTACGGCTTATGATCTAAGCCTCTGATTTCTCGAGGAGTACCACCAGTTTGGCATAGCCGTCGGTAGCGAGGCGCATAGCGGCTGCGATTTGAGCGGCACGAAAAAACTGACCGTCAGAAAATTTTACCAGTTGATAAAAAATTTGACCCGTGAGAGCGTTTGTCAAGGTTCACCCTGACTTCGGAGGATGAAGATGGATGCCAGGGCTTTGAAAGAGGGAGTGGTTGCGGGCCGGCTCGATCCCGATGCGCTTGCCGCCGGATTTGGCGATCTGCACGCGCCGTTGACAGAACATGAAGCGCTGGTGGCTGCTGACCGCTGTTATTTTTGTCATGATGCGCCGTGCATCACAGCGTGTCCGACGGAAATCGATATCCCGCTCTTCATCCGGCAGATTGCCACTGGCACAGCCGAAGCCGCTGCCCGGACGATTTTCGACCAGAACATTCTTGGCGGGATGTGCGCACGCGTCTGCCCAACCGAGACGTTGTGCGAAGAGGCTTGTGTGCGGGAGGCCGCAGAAGGGCAACCCGTACAGATCGGGCGATTGCAGCGCTATGCGACCGACGATCTGATGGCAAAGGGCATTCACCCTTTTGAGCGGGCACCCGCTACTGGCCGCCAGATCGCGGTTGTGGGCGCAGGCCCGGCCGGTCTCGCCTGTGCCCACCGCTTGGCGATGCACGGGCACGATGTTGTGGTTTTTGATGCGCGCGCCAAGGCAGGCGGTTTGAACGAATACGGAATTGCGGCGTATAAAACGACGGACGATTTTGCGGCTCGCGAGGTCGAATGGCTTTTGCAGATCGGCGGAATAGAGATTCGCAACAATACTGCTCTTGGGCGGGAGATCTTCCTGAACGACCTGGTTTCAGAATATGACGCTGTTTTCCTTGGCTTGGGCTTGGGGGGCGTCAATGCGTTGGCCACGCCCGGCGAGGAAAAGGACGGCGTTTTGAACGCCGTCGATTTCATATCGGACCTGCGGCAAACCGAAGATCTGTCCAGTTTGCCTGTCGGGCGGGACGTGGTGGTGATCGGGGGTGGGATGACGGCGATTGATGCCGCCGTTCAGGCCAAACTGCTGGGCGCGCTGAACGTGACGCTTGTTTACCGGCGGGGACGCGACAGGATGAATGCCAGCCGCTGGGAGCAAGAACTTGCATCGGCGAAAGGCGTGCGGCTGATTACCAATGCGTCGCCTATCGGTGTGCACGGGAATGGCACTGTGCGCGAGATCGAATTCGAATTTACCAATGATGCACTTGAACCAACCGGGCAGACCTTTCGTCTGGCAGCCGATCAGGTGTTCAAGGCGATTGGCCAGACTCTTGACGGCGTGGACCTGCCGGAACTCGATGGTCGCAAGATTGCTGTCGATGAGGCGGGCAAGACGTCGGTATCTGGAATCTGGGCGGGTGGCGACTGCGCTGCGGGCGGCGAAGACCTGACGGTCACTGCCGTCGCCGAGGGGCGGGATGCTGCCGAGGATATTCACCGCGCGTTGCTGCGCTCTGCCTGACGGGAGGTTTTCGACATGGCTGATCTGACGACCGAATTTGTGGGCATCAAGAGCCCCAACCCGTTTTGGCTGGCTTCGGCACCGCCAACCGACAAGGAATACAATGTCCGGCGCGCTTTCGAGGCGGGCTGGGGGGGCGTTGTGTGGAAGACACTGGGCGAGGCGGGACCGCCGATCGTGAACGTGAACGGACCGCGATACGGCGCGATCTGGGGCGCGGATCGCAGAGTGCTGGGCCTGAACAACATCGAATTGATCACCGACCGGCCACTCGAGGTCAATCTGCGCGAAATCAAGGCAGTCAAACGCGACTACCCCGACCGGGCGATGGTCGTCTCATTGATGGTGCCGTGCGAGGAAGAGGCCTGGAAAGCAATCTTGACCCTGGTCGAGGAAACCGGCGCTGATGGCGTCGAATTAAACTTCGGCTGTCCGCACGGGATGTCGGAGCGCGGAATGGGAAGCGCCGTTGGACAGGTTCCTGAATACATCGAAATGGTGACTCGCTGGGTCAAGCAGAATACGCGCATGCCCTGTATCGTGAAGCTGACGCCGAACATCACCGACGTTCGTAAACCCGCGATGGCGGCATTGGCGGGAGGCGCGGACGCCGTCAGCCTGATCAATACGATCAACTCGATCACATCGGTCGATCTCGATCTTTTTGCTCCCGAGCCGACGATCGATGGAAAAGGGGCGCATGGCGGTTATTGCGGGCCGGCGGTCAAGCCGATTGCTCTCAACATGGTGGCGGAAATCGCACGCTCGTTGGAGACGAAAGACCTGCCGATCTCCGGTATTGGCGGTGTCACGACTTGGCGCGACGCGGCAGAGTTCATGGCCTTGGGCGCAGGTAATGTCCAGGTGTGCACCGCTGCCATGACGTATGGTTTCAAGATCGTCCAGGAGATGATTTCGGGGCTGTCGCAATACATGGATGAAAAGGGAATGACTGAGACGCGCGAATTGGTGGGTCGCGCGGTGCCGAATATTAGCGATTGGAAGAACCTGAACCTCAACTATGTCGCGAAGGCGCGCATCGATCAGGATCTGTGTATCGCCTGCGGCCGCTGCTATGCGGCCTGCGAAGACACGTCCCATCAGGCCATCGCCATGTCAGAAGATCGTGTGTTCACGATCAAGGATGACGAATGTGTCGCCTGCAATCTGTGCGTGAACGTCTGCCCGGTTGAAGATTGCATCACGATGGTGGAATTGGCGGACGGCGCACTGGATGAACGGACCGGCCTTAAGGTCGTTGCGCAACATGCCGACTGGACCACGCACCCCAATAACCCGGCGGCGCGTCAGGCGGCGGAGTAAGATTTTTCGGACGAAAAATCTCAGGTGGTAAGAAAATTCGTCCGAATTTTCTGTTTGGGTTAACAGAGTTGCCGGATCGGCGTCTGGTGGCAGACGATGACGTAGTCGTCGCCGACCTCGTAGAGCCAGAAGCCACGTGCGCGCACTTCGGCGGCAAGAGCCGCCACGCCGATTTCGCGGCGGACGGCGTGTTTGTTGCGTCTTAGGATGCCACTATGTTTGGCCGCGCGCGTGTTGAACAACTGGTCCCGCCAGGAGGCGTTGAATTTTGGGACAGCTGGCATCGCATTGTTATGTCTCATCCCAAAGAGATTACTGCCGGGTTCCTAATTCAAGGTAAACGTCAGTCAGGGTGTGAGCAATTTGCGAAACATCGCTTCGACGAATTCCTCTGCAGCGTCGCCGCGAGTGGTTTCATCATCGAGTAAGACGCTGATCTGCGCCTCGAAGTCGGCGTAATGTTGCGTGACGGCCCAGATCGAAAAAACAAGATGTGCCGGGCTCATACGGGCGATCTTGCCTTGCTCCATCCAGTTCGCAATGACTGCACATTGCCGATCGAACAAAGGTTTCAGCGTGCTTTCCAAATGCGGTAACATTCGCGGCGCGCCTTGGACGATCTCGTTCGCAAACAGCCGGGATTCCCGCGGATATAGACGGCTCATCTCCATCTTGCGCCGGATATAGCGCATCACTTCATCAAGAGGCGCCCCGTCAGGATCCATCGAATCCAGCGGGTTGAGCCACTCGGACATGAGCGTGTTGAGCAGATCGACGTGGATCGCCTCCTTGCTATCGAAATAGTAAATTAGATTGGGTTTGTGCATCCCGCACGCCTCGGCGATCTGATCCAGGGTCGTTCCGCGAAAGCCATGAGTGGCAAACACACCCAATGCGGCATCGAGAATGCGTTTCCGGTTCTCTTTCTGGATACGGGACGGTTTTCGCTTCGCCGGTTTCACACTGGAGATCTTTCCATGTTTGTCGTGGCCATTCGCCTTGAACCGAGTGATCCCTTGCATGTGTCGCAAGAACAAACCTTGACAGGTCGCGGGCGCGTTGCAATCGTAACTTTACCAATTGGTAAAATACCCGGCGCGCTGCAACAAGCCAGTCAAACGGGAAAACCAACGGCAAGGGGGGGATGAAATGGCGGCACCGGGCGAAAATCTGCGGATCAATGGCGACAGGCTGTGGGACAGCCTGATGGAGATGGCCAAGATCGGCCCGGGGGTCGCCGGTGGCAATAACCGCCAAACTCTGACCGACGCTGATTCCGAAGGCCGCGCTTTGTTCCAAAGATGGTGCGAGGAGGCTGGCTGCGAAATGGGTGTCGACGAGATCGGCAACATGTTCGCGCGGCGCGATGGCACGGACCCCGATGCGCTGCCGGTCTATGTCGGATCGCATCTGGATACCCAGCCGACAGGGGGCAAATACGACGGGGTCCTGGGTGTGTTGGGCGGACTGGAGATCCTGCGAACCCTTGACGACCTCGGGATCAAGACGCGTCATCCGATTGTCGTGACCAACTGGACCAATGAGGAGGGGACGCGTTTCGCTCCTGCGATGCTGGCCTCCGGTGTTTTCGCGGGCAAGCACGATCTGCAATGGGCCTATGATCGCGAAGATGCGGACGGTAAGCGCTTCGGCGACGAGTTGGAACGGATCGGCTGGAAGGGTGACGAAAAGGTCGGCGATCGCAAAATGCACGCGTTCTTCGAACTGCATATCGAACAAGGACCGATCCTAGAGGCCGAGGGCAAGGACATCGGTGTTGTTACTCACGGGCAGGGTTTGCGCTGGATCGAGTGTACGGTTACCGGCAAGGAGAGCCATACCGGCTCGACCCCGATGCACATGCGCAAGAACGCCGGGCGAGGCCTCGCGCTTGTGACAGAGCTGGTGCACGAAATTGCGATGAAGAACCAGCCCAATGCGGTTGGCGCGATCGGCCATATCGACATCTATCCCAACTCGCGCAACATCATACCGGGCAAGGCTGTGTTCACCGTGGATATGCGAACCCATCTGATCGACAAGCTCAATGCGATGGTCGAGGAATTCAAAGCCCGCGCGCCCAAGTTGTGCGAGGATATCGGTGTCGAGTTTGATTGTCATATCGTCGGACAGTTCGACCCGCCCGCGTTCAACGAAAACTGTGTCACCGCAATCCGCGATGCGGCGGAGCGGCTGGGCTACAGCCATATGGATATCGTGTCGGGCGCGGGCCATGACGCGTGTTGGATCAACGATGTCGCACCGACCGCGATGGTGATGTGTCCATGTGTTGATGGGCTGTCACATAATGAAGCGGAAGAAATTTCTAAGGAGTGGGCGACCGCTGGGACGGATGTGCTGTTCCATGCCGTGGTCGAGACTGCGGGTGTTGTCACTTGAGGGGCGCCATACCCCCGCCAATTGGCCAAGGCCAAAATAGTCGTGAACCCAAAGGAAACCAGGATGCCTAGTCGGAGACGGACATGACCACGATCATCAAGAACGGAACCATTGTTACGGCGGACCTGACGTATAAGGCAGATGTCGCGATTGAAAACGGCGTCATAACCGAGATCGGACCGGATCTTTCAGGCGATGAGGTTTTGGATGCAACAGGCTGCTATGTCATGCCCGGTGGCATTGATCCGCACACGCATCTCGAGATGCCGTTCATGGGAACCTATTCCACCGATGATTTCGAAAGTGGAACGCGCGCGGCTCTGGCGGGTGGCACGACGATGGTGGTGGATTTCGCTTTGCCTTCGCCGGGGCAGGGGCTGCACGACGCTCTCCAGATGTGGGACAACAAATCGACCCGCGCCAATTGCGACTATTCGTTTCACATGGCGGTCACCTGGTGGGGCGAGCAGGTGTTCAACGAGATGGAAAGTGTGATCAAGGATCGCGGGATCAACACGTTCAAGCATTTCATGGCGTATAAAGGCGCGCTCATGGTCAATGACGATGAGCTTTTCGCATCGTTCAACCGCCTGGCCGAACTGGGCGGGATCGCGATGGTCCATGCCGAAAACGGCGACGTGGTCGCGGAACTGACGGCGAAACTGCTCGCACAGGGCAATACCGGCCCGGAAGGCCATGCGTATTCGCGCCCGACTCAGGTTGAGGGCGAAGCGACAAACCGTGCTATCATGATAGCGGATATGGCCGGTGTGCCGCTTTATGTCGTTCATACGTCTTGCGAAGAATCTCACGAGGCGATCCGGCGCGCGCGCATGCAGGGCAAGCGCGTTTGGGGCGAGCCGTTGATCCAGCATCTGACGCTGGATGAAAGCGAATACTTCAACCAGGACTGGGATCACGCGGCGCGGCGCGTCATGTCGCCGCCGTTCCGCAACAAAAAGCACCAAGAGAGCTTGTGGGCGGGTCTGATGTCGGGCTCTCTGTCGGTGGTCGCGACCGATCACTGCGCCTTTTCGACGGAACAGAAGCGTTACGGGGTTGGTGACTTCTCGAAAATCCCGAACGGCACGGGCGGGCTTGAGGACCGGATGCCGATGCTGTGGACGCATGGCGTGGTGACGGGCCGGTTGACGATGAACGAATTCGTCGCAGTCACCTCGACCAATATCGCGAAAATTCTGAACTGCTATCCGAAGAAGGGCGCGATCCTGGTGGGGGCTGATGCCGATCTGGTGGTCTGGGATCCGGAAAAAAGCAAGACGATTTCCGCAGAGACGCAGCAATCAGCGATAGATTACAATGTGTTCGAGGGTCAAAATGTGCAGGGTTTGCCGCGGTTTACTTTGACCCGCGGACTGGTCGCGGTGCATGACGGAGAAATCCGGACGCAAGAGGGGCATGGTCAGTTCGTCAAGCGTGCCGGCAACGGCACCGTGAACAAGGCGCTGAGCACTTGGAAAGACCTGACGGCGCCGCGCCCGGTGGAGCGGTCAGGGATTCCGGCAACAGGGGTTTGACCGCGCCCTCAAACCTCGCGCGCAACGCTTCAACAAGGATAACAATAGACGCATGACAGTTGCGCCCAATCAAGAGGTACCAGTTTCGGACACACGTTCGGAGGCTGTGATTTCCGCAAGAAATCTTGAACTGACGTTTCAGACCAACGACGGCCCGGTTCACGCGTTATCGGGTGTGAACCTCGATATCGTCAAAGGCGAATTTGTGAGCTTTATCGGCCCGTCGGGATGTGGCAAGACCACCTTCCTTCGATGCGTGGCCGCTTTGGAAACGCCGACCGGCGGCAGCCTCACGGTCAACGGAATGACCCCGGATCAGGCCCGGCGGGCGCGTGCTTACGGGTATGTCTTCCAAGCCGCGGGTCTCTACCCTTGGCGGACTATTGCAAAGAACATCGCACTGCCACTCGAGGTCATGGGGTTCTCCAAGGCGGATCAGGAGCGACGGATTGCGCAGGTGTTGGAGCTTGTCGAGTTATCAAACTTCGGACAAAAATACCCGTGGCAGCTTTCGGGTGGGATGCAGCAGCGCGCCTCGATTGCACGCGCTCTGGCGTTTGACGCCGACATCCTGCTGATGGACGAGCCATTTGGAGCGCTGGACGAGATCGTGCGCGACCATCTGAACGAGCAGTTGCTGGAACTGTGGGCGCGCACTGAAAAAACCATCGGGTTTGTGACACACTCCATTCCCGAGGCAGTTTATCTCTCGACCAAGATCGTCGTGATGTCGCCGCGTCCGGGGCGGATTTCCGATATTATCGAAAGTCCGCTTCCAAAGAAGCGCCCGCTCGACATTCGGGATTCAGCCGAGTTTCTTCAGGTTGCGCAACGGGTCCGGGAGGGGCTGCGTGCGGGTCATGCTTATGACGATTAAGCATGGACCATGTGAGCAGCGCCGCATGGTGCCCTGCGGCATTGACAGCACCAAGCCCACCGTGTGCAAGACATGAAAAGCGTGTTTCCCATCCTTACTGTGTTGGTGGTTCTGGTCGCGCTTTGGTACGCGGCTGTCGTGCCAATGAATATCCGCGGCGCGTTGGACATGGCGGACCGCGCTGGCGCGGACGTGGTTCCGGCAGACTCCCGCAGCCGGTTTGAAACACCGATATGGCGGCTGATGGTCGACAACAGTGACCACATCGCTACCGGATACAGCCTCGATCGCCCCCGTTTGCCAACCCCGGTGCAGGTTGGACAAGAGCTATGGAAAACCACCGGAGAGATGGCGCTCAAGGGGCGGCCGATGTCCAAGAGATCGCTGATCTACCACGGCTGGATCACATTGCAGTCGACCCTGTTGGGCTTTGTCTTGGGAACATTTTTGGGCATGGCTGGCGCTATTGCGATTGTCTATAGTCGGGTGGTCGACATGAGCCTCATGCCTTGGGCAATCATCAGTCAAACGATCCCGATTGTTGCGCTTGCACCGATGATCATCGTGTTGTCGAGCCAGGTCGGAATCGAAAGTCGCTTGGTTCCAAAGGCAATCATCTCGGCCTATTTGTGCTATTTTCCTGTGCTCGTCGGGATGGTCAAAGGTCTTCGCTCGCCCAGAGCAGAGCAACTGGATCTATTGAAAACCTACTCGGCCTCGGGGCTACAGGCGTTCTTGAAACTCCGCCTGCCGGCGTCCATGCCGTATCTGTTCACATCCCTCAAAATCGGAATCGCGGCGGCATTGGTGGGAACCATTGTGGGTGAATTGCCGACCGGCGCAATCTCGGGGCTTGGGGCACGCATCCTGATCGGTGACCAGTTCGGGACACCACTGGCGATCTGGGCAGCGCTTTTCGCGGCGGCAATCTTGGCCGGCGTGCTGGTGACGTTGCTTGATGCGATGCAGCGGATCACCCTGCGGCGGATGGGAATGCAGGAATGAGTTGGCTTGTTTTTGCACTCGCGTTCTGGATTGGCGCATGGATATTCAACGCCTGGTTGGCACATTCGCGCTGGTGGCGCTCGCGGCCCGTACGCATCGCGATCCCGGTTCTATTCGGCGTCACGCTCATCGTGCTGTGGGAAGGATTGGTTCGCGGTTTTGACGTTTCGCCTGTGATCCTGCCCGCGCCATCTGCCGTTGCCAAAACCTTTACGGCGTCAACGGAGGTCTTGTGGGAGGACTTCAGGCAAACGGTCTTGAAAGGAGCATTGTCCGGGTTTGCGATCGGAACCGCCGCAGCGCTCGTGACGGCTGTCGCCATTGACCGGTCCACATTTCTGACGCGAGGACTGTTGCCGATTGGGAATTTCGTCGCCGCCTTGCCGATCGTGGGGATCGCGCCGATTTTGGTCGGTTGGTTCGGGTTCGACTGGCACTCAAAAGCCGCCGTTGTGGTCGTCATGGTGTACTTTCCAATCTTGGTGAACACAGTACAGGGGCTGCGCGAGACGGACGCGATGCAGCGGGATTTGATGCGCACCTATGCGGCCGGATACACGGACACGCTGATCAAGCTGAGACTTCCTGCGGCGCTTCCGTTTGTTTTTAACGGACTGAAGATCGCGACGACACTCGCATTGATCGGCGCGATCGTCGCCGAGTACTTTGGCTCACCCACGCGAGGCATGGGATTTCGGATTTCAACCGGGGTCGGCAGCCTGACCATTGATCTGGTCTGGGCGGAAATCGCTGTGTCCGCAATGGCGGGAACGGCGTTTTACGGCCTTGTCGCCTGGCTGGAAAAGCGCGTTACGTTCTGGCACCCATCCCATCGCGCCAATGACTGACAAAAAAACTGCATATGACAACCTGGAGGAAAACACATGAAGACCAAGATCATCGGAACTGTTGCGGCCTTTGGCCTGGCCGCTCCGGCCTGGGCTGCGGACGACGTAACCTTGCAGCTGAAGTGGGTCACGCAATCGCAATTCGGCGGATATTACGTCGCGCTGGAGAATGGCTATTACGAGGATGCAGATCTCGACGTCACAATCAAACCCGGAGGTCCCGACATCGCGCCAACGCAAGTTATCGCGGGGGGCGGCGCTGATGTGATTGTCGAGTGGATGCCTGCCGCGCTGGCTGCTCGCGAGAAAGGTCTGCCACTGGTCAACATCGCCCAGCCGTTCAAGAGCTCTGGCATGATGCTGACCTGCTGGAAGGATGCCGGGATCGAATCCCCTGAAGACCTGAAGAACCGAACGCTTGGCGTCTGGTTTTTCGGCAACGAATTCCCGTTCATGGCATGGATGAGCCACCTCGGCGTATCGACCGACGGCAAGGGTGAGAACGGTGTCGAAGTGCTCAAGCAGGGCTTCAACGTCGACCCACTTCTGCAGCGACAGGCCGATTGCATCTCGACGATGACGTATAATGAGTACTGGCAGGTGATTGACGCCGGAGTGAGCCCGGACGACCTCATCACGTTCAAATACGAGGATCAGGGCGTCGCGATGCTGGAGGATGGCCTCTACGTTCTTGAAGACCAACTCGACGACCGGGAGTTCGTTGATAAGATGCAGCGCTTCGTTCAAGCGTCGATGAAGGGTTGGAAGTGGGCGGAAGAAAATCCCGAAGAGGCCGCGATGATCGTGCTGGAATATGACGAGACAGGCGCGCAAACCGAGGTTCATCAAAAACGAATGATGAGCGAAGTCGCGAAACTGACTGCGGGATCGAACGGCGCTTTGGATCCGGCCGATTACCAGCGTACGGTGAAGACCCTTTTGACCGGAGAGTCTGATCCCGTAATTACCGAGGATCCCGGTGACAGTGCTTGGACGCACGCAATAACGGATGCTCTGAATTGAACAGGGCCCAACAAAAAAGGGCCTGCGGGCCCTTTTTTATCGACGGAGCGTTTCACCGTAGCTGATTTTCGGCGTCAGTTCGATGACTTGTGGAGTTTCGATTTCCGGAGAGTTGACGCGCTGAGCTATGATCTCGGCCGCCTTTTCGCCGATCTCAGTTCGACACGCATCCATCGTCGCGAGTTGTTTGGGCAGACCCTCCAGCAACTCGACCCCATTGAAGCCCGCCAGCCCGATCTGGTCCGGAATCGGCACGCCTTTGTCGAGCAGTGACAAGAGCCCTCCTGCGGCGATCATATCGTTGGAATAATAAAGAAAATCCAATTCGGGATCGCGTTCAAGCATTGTCGTTGTCATTTCCCGACCTTTGGCCAATGCAGAGCCACCGGAGTAAAATTCCTGATCCGCCACCTCGACACCCGCCTTGGCCAGCGCTTCGGTAAACCCTTCGAAACGTTTGCGGGCCCGGTGATCAAGCGGCATCTTTGTGCCCAGAAATCCGATGCGTTCGTACCCGGCTTTGAGAATAGCCTGCGCCATGACCCGCCCGGCACGCCGGTGCGAGATGCCGACCATCGCATCAATCGGCGTGCCATCAACATCCATGATCTCTACGACCGGAATCCCGCTTGCCTTGAGCATTGCCCGCGAGGCATCGGTGTGCTCAAGCCCGGCAATGATCACGCCTGACGGCCGCCAGGATAGCATCTCGTACAAAACGCGCTCTTCTTTTTCAGGAAGGTAGTCTGTCACGCCGACAACAGGCTGCAATTCGGTTTCTTCCAGAATCGAACTTATGCCAGACATGACTTCGGGAAATACCATGTTCCGCAGGCTGGGAATGATCACTGCAACAAGATTGACCCGTTGGCTCGCCAGTGCACCGGCAATCTTGTTTGGAACGTAGCCAAGCGATTTTGCCGCAGACAAAACCCTTTCGCGCGTCGTTTTCGAAACGTCCCCTCGATTGCGGAGGACGCGGCTAACGGTCATTTCCGAAACGCCCGACGCCTCCGAAACATCGCGGAGCGTGAGCGGGCGGGTATCGTCATGTGCCAAGTGCGTGATCCTGTTGCTGCCAAATCGACGTTACCCCAATCCGTCGTAAACCAGCAAGCCATTGCGCGGAACTCAGGGCAACGGAAGTGATGACAAATGCGCTTCGTGCATCTAGAGCTATCCCTTGTGGCCCCGTGGCTCAACTGGATAGAGCAGCCCCCTCCTAAGGGGCAGGTTGCAGGTTCGAATCCTGCCGGGGTCGCCAAAGCTGGCACTTCTTTCGGGTTGTTCACCAAGGCAAGAACTTGGAGTAGAACTTCGAAAACCTGCGGGCTGCCAACCGACCGACTAGTCTATTAATACAGACTGTTGTCACAAGATTTGTCCAACAACGGGTTCTCGAAATACACATAACAGTATCATTCGAGTTTTATACCTGTGTTTCGACCGGCCAGCTCAACACTGACGCTGTAAGCTTTTTCAGGTGTAAGCCCAGCCATCACTCGAGCCGCGCTGTCGGGAGGCATTCGAGCAAGGAAACCGGCGGCGAAGCTGGCGTCCATTTGTTCGAATAATGCGGCCGCCTGTTTTGGCTTCATGTTTGAATATACTTGGGTAAGTTGCGCCACGTCGTTCTCAGCCGCATCAGATGCAATACTTATTGTCTTTCGCAGGCTTTGTTCGGCGTACTCCAGTTTTTCGAGCTCCTTTTCTATAGCGGTTTCGGCGGCATTAACAGCCTCTTCGCGCTCGGCGATTTCCTTTTCACGTTCAACGAGACGCGCCTCTCTCTCTTTGATCGCGGCCAGCGCGACATTTAAATGCTCGGGTCTGGCCAAGTCCTTGTTTGCGGGGACGTCAGTCGTTTCAGGCAATTGTTGGGCCGTTTCGCTTGCAATCACCTGACCCGCCTCAGTTGAAATGCGCAACAGCGCCGACAGAACGAGCAGCGTCCCCACAATCGCGAGTGTCCCTTTCGCCGGCTTGGCCTTCCGCGGGCGTTTGCGATGGCTGTCGGTTTTCATCGTGGATCTCCGGAATAACGTGAAAATACCGGCTCGGCCGGGGGCGGCGACACCTCTTCCGAAGCCTGCGGCAAATCATGCAACGCGGCGACCATCAGCTCTAGGCGTTTGGCGGCACCTTCTGCGCGGTCGGTCAGGTTCTTTAGCGTATCGCTTGAGTGAGATGCAGTGCCTTGAGCAGCCTCAAGCGCGGATTGCAGATCGGTGACCTGTGCGGACAAAACCGCGACAGCTGCTCCTACACCATTCTCGAGATCGGTAAATTTGGTTAGGCGGCGTGATAAAACGAAACAATATAGTCCCGCACCAAGCGCGCCGGCGACCAATAGGATATCTGCGACAAGATCCATCTGAACCCCTCAATTTAGTATGAATTCTGTCACCATGAGGCCATTGGCTTTACCCAGGCCCACCACCATGACGATCCGGCGAAAAAGATGCAGTCGAATTTTGAATAAAGCGCCTACACCTTCGATATCTTCTGCTGTCAATGCTCTTAAATATCCGTTCATGAGATCCTGAATGCGGGGCAACAGAAATTCGACATCACTTTTATATTCTGCAGGAACCTCGATCTGCCCGGAAAACCGCAGGTGATCGTTTTTTGCATCCGGAGGGAGCGTCACGATCAGTGTGGGGATTGGTACGAAGGCGATATCGGGACGCTCTTCAACCGATTGGGTCGGACCGGGCGAGGTTTTTTCGCCGCCCCCGATTGGAATCACGCCCGTCGAGACGCCGACATATCCCAGCCCCGCTCCAAGGAAGCACAGAGCGACCGACAGGATAAGGCCAAGCTTCGATGATTTTTGCGCCTCTCCGTTTTGTATTTGGTCATCGCTTTCAGCCGCCGCTGCCATCATCCAGTCCACTTCATGAGTCTCGATCATGCTTTTATCGGTCAGGCACTAACCGATTGTTAACACGAAGCGGCAATAAGGGGTCTTAGCAAAGAAACAGAATGTTTTTGGGTCGGAGGGTAGAGGTGCAGCAAATACTGGCAGTGTGGAACGGTTTGAACACCGCACGCAAATTGGTTGTCATTGGATCGACGATCGCAATCTTTCTAGCAGTTCTTGGCATGTCCCAATTGGTGACACAGCCGAGAATGACTCTTTTATATTCCGGGCTCGACCCTGCTGCGGCAGGCGAAGTCGTTCAAGCTTTGCAGCAGAGGGGCGCGGCATTCGAAGTGCGCGGCAATTCCGTCTTCGTCTCCGACGCGGAACGTGATGAATTGCGGTTGACCCTGGCCAGCGAAGGTCTTCCCGCAAGTTCGGGTCAAGGCTATGAACTGCTCGACAACCTGACCGGGTTCGGAACGACCTCGCAGATGTTCGACGCGGCCTATCTGCGTGCGAAAGAGGGAGAACTGGCCCGAACGATTGTGTCATCGCCGGACGTCGCCAGCGCTCGCGTGCACATCGCAACGGGCAGCGACAGCCCCTTCCGTCGCGATCTCTCGCCGAGCGCCTCTGTCCATGTGACGGCTCGGTCCGGTCGAATTGACCAGTTACAGGCACAGGCCATCCGGCATTTGGTTGCTTCGGCTGTAGCTGGTTTGGCGCCGACAGACGTGGCGATTGTCGATGCCCAAGCTGGACTTTTGTCATCGCAAGACGATGCAATGTCAGGGATGAACGACCAAGAACGCACGAAATCCCTGCGCGACAAGGTGCTTCGTTTGATCGAAGCGCGCGTTGGTCGTGGGAACGCTGTTGTTGAAGTCAGTATTGATAGGGTCATGGAAAGCGAGGCAATTACAGAGCGGCGTTTTGATCCCGACAGTCGCTTTGTCATCAGCTCCGATACCGAAGAACGCTCAGATCAGTCGGAAAACGCGGGTTCGGGCGATGTTACGGTTGCATCAAACTTGCCGGATGGTGATGCCAACGGATCGGAGACAGAGACCAGCCAAAGTTCGGAGACGCGCGAGCGTCTGAATTACGAGGTTTCGCAAACCACCCGCGAGATCGTAAAGGCTCCGGGAGCGATCAAGCGCTTGACCGTCGCAGCATTGGTGAATGGCAAGACCGAAATCAATGACCAAGGAGCGGAAGTCTTTGTTCCAATGCCCGACGAAGAAGTTGAAGCGCTGCGCGATCTAGTTGCTTCGGCAGTTGGATATGACGAAGCGCGAGGCGATGTCATCACTCTCAAATCCTTGTCATTCGAAGCGAGCGAAGTCTTGGGTTCCTCTCCGGTTCCCACCCCTTGGTTCGCTGGCCGGCTGGATGCCATGTCGATGATTCAGATCGCTGTTTTGGCCGTGGTTGCGTTGGTTCTGGGTCTGTTCGTCGTTCGACCGCTGCTCCTTTCGTCGCGCCGAACGTCAAATCTGTCTGCGATCGATCGACCACAGTCTGACGACGCGATGCCGGTTCTGACGGGAACCATCGAGCCGGATGGAGACATGTCGCTGCCCGTGTTGAGGAATGCACAGTCCGGAGAGGATGGATCGTCAGCTGAGGATGCGGTGTCTCGTTTGAAATCCCTGATTGAAGAGCGGCGCAGTGAAACCGTCGAGGTTTTGCGCAGCTGGCTTGATGAGCCGAACGCGGAGGATGCAAGATGACCGCAATGACCGTTTATCTAGAAGATTTCGGCACATCAACCAACCCAGGTTCGATGGAGACCTATTCAGATGAAATGCTGGAAACAGAACGGTTGGAGTCGTTTGACAAGGGCTACCGAGCGGGCTGGGACGATGCGATCAAAGCCAAGTCAGACGATGCAGAACAGTTGTCTGTCGCATTTTCGCAAAATTTGCAGGATCTTTCGTTTACCTATCACGACGTGCACGCGCAGGTTCTATCCAATCTCACGCCGCTGTTTGATGAAATCATGCGGAAGATGTTGCCTGCACTCGCGAAGGACACGCTTGGAGCGCATATCTGCGATAAATTGACGAGTTTGGCCAAGGAAACAGGCACCACAACGATATCGATAGTTGTCTCGCCCGGCTCGGGCGAACAGGTTTCGAAATTGCTCAGCGATTGGGCAGGTGGTTTGCCGGTAACCGTGACTGAATCGACGAACGTCGCCGAAGGTCAGGCCGAAATACATCTGGGCGAAAAGGAGCTTTCCATCGATCTGGCTGGAGCCGTGCGCGAAATCACTCAAGCAGTGAGTTCCGTAATACACAAGGAAACGGAGGTTCGTTCGCATGGATAAATCAAGCGACTTGCTCGAAAAGCAGCGGTCCGATGCGGCATTCACGACGGTGCCGATCGAGATAACGGTGTCTGTAGGCCGTGCCCGGCCATTGGTCAGAGACTTGCTGCAATTGGAAGAGGGCTCGATCCTTGTACTGGATAAGCGTGTCGAGGATCCGGTGGACCTTTATGTCGGGGATCGGTTGATCGGCACGGGCGTTCTTGAAATCGCCGGTGCCGGAGAAAAGCAGGGCCAGATTTCCGTGCGTTTGCTTGAAGTTAACGATTTCGGCAAAGCGCGTGACTAGGCCATGACAAGGGCGGTATCGACGGCACTGTGTCTGTGCCTTTTATCGGCTGGTCCGGCCTTCGCCCAAAGTATATCGCTCGATTTTGGCAGTGGCGGGTCGGTGGCTGGCACGACGCTGCAATTGATTGCCTTGATCACGGTCTTGAGTGTCGCGCCGGGGATCGTCGTGACAGTCACGTGCTTCCCGTTCATTTTGACGGTCTTGTCCATTTTGCGCCAATCCATCGGGTTGCAGCAATCACCACCGAACATGCTGATCGTCAGTATCGCGCTGTTCCTGACATTCTTCGTTATGGAGCCAGTTCTTCTGCAATCGTGGGAGCAGGGCGTTCAGCCGTTGCTTGATGAGCAGATTGAAGCGGAGGAAGGATTTCGGCGCGGTTTTGAACCGTTTCGGGCGTTCATGGCAGCACAGGTCGATCCCGATACGTTCGCGACCATGGCGCGCATACGATCTGATCTCGAACTGACCGAGCCCAACGCCGATACACCGATTTCAATCCTGATCTCGACATTTTTACTCTCGGAACTCGCGCGCGCATTTCAGGTTGGGTTTTTGATCTTTATGCCATTTCTGGTTATCGATTTGGTTGTCGCAGCTGTACTGATGTCGATGGGAATGATGATGGTGCCGCCGGCGATCGTATCGCTACCGTTCAAGCTCGCGTTTTTCGTCGTGGCGAACGGGTGGTCATTGGTGGCGGAAAGCCTGGTCCGGTCTTACCAATGACGCTAGCGGCAATATGAGCCGCTTCGATATCGCGCAGTGTCGAAATGGAAATGATCGCGGTGAAACTTGTTTGCGGCCGGGCCCAGAACGGTCCCAAAGATTCCGCAGGCGCTGCGATGCATCTTCTTCAAAATCGCACCGGTGCCCGTTTCGCCCCACCCGTCCAGCAACGACACACTGCGCCCGTCTTGCAAACGGAAACCCGCGATGTCGATCGCCCGCCCCTTGCCATGTTCACTTATTTTTTCCCCGCGCTGGTTGTTCCGGGTCCGGCAAGAGTAATGCGCGGCGACCCTGATTTGCGTGATGCCTCCACCATACGTGCCGACCGCGGGTTTCATGCCCGTGTCGACCCAGCGTTTGAGAGCCTGTGCGGTCGCGCAATCCATAACCGCCTGTTGGCTCAAGCTCACTCCCGACACAGACCGCACGCGAACGCCCTGATTCACGCCGCACCCCGATATCCGTCCCGGAACAAGACCGACTGTCTCTCCCTGAATGGCAGGATCGCCGCAAACGGCACCCTTGGCGCGCATCTGGCGTTGGGCCATCGCCTTTTTGACGATGGCATCTGGGCGCACGAAAGGACGAAGGGAAAGACCGGTCGCTTGCGGTGAGAATGCTGCAAAAGCGCGATGATGTGCGGTACTGGCCACTAAGGGGATGCTATTGTGATCTGGATAGCTCTCGCGCTGGAACTGGCGGGCAAGTTGGCTGGCCAAGGCTGTTTCCAGCACTTCCGGCCGGGCGAGGGGGCGCAAGGAGGTGTCGGGCGAAGCAATGGCAACCCCCGCGATCAACATGCAAGCGCTCACCAAACTACTGAATAATCGCATTCCGCCTCCTATCTGGACCGTCCGAAATCCGCCGCCGCCGTGTCCTGTCCAGCTTCGATGATCCCGCGCCGGATTGCGCGCGTTCGGGTGAAATAATCGTGCAGCAGATCACCGTCCCCTTGTCGGATGGCGCGTTGCAACGCGAACAATTCCTCGGTGAAGCGTCCGAGGATTTCCAGCGTTGCGTCTTTGTTCATCAAGAAAACGTCTCGCCACATTGTGGGGTCCGAGGCCGCGATGCGCGTGAAGTCGCGAAAACCCGCAGCCGAATACTTGATGACTTCGCTGTCGGTGACACGCCGTAGATCATCGGCCACTCCGACCATCGTATAGGCGATCAGGTGCGGGCAATGCGACGTCACGGCAAGGACAAGGTCGTGGTGATCCGGGTCCATCACGTCCACATTCGAGCCGAGCGCCCGCCAGAATGCTTCGAGCGTTTCGACCGCGCGCGTGTCGCTATTTTCGGACGGCACAATCAGGCACCAGCGGTTGTCAAACAGCGTGGCGAACCCCGATTCGGGGCCGGAATGTTCGGTTCCGGCCAACGGGTGTGCGGGAACAAAGTGAACGGTTTCAGGAACATGCGGCGACACGTCGTCGATCACCTGGCGCTTGACCGATCCCACATCGGTGATCGTCGCTCCGGGTTTGAGGTGAGGCCCGATCTCTGCCGCGACGTGCCCCATAACGCCGACCGGCACGGCAAGAACGACGAGATCGGCGTCTTTGACCGCCTCGATTGCAGTGTCGCAGATCTGGTCACACAGGCCGATGCGCCGCGCGGTATCGCGGGTTTCGGAACTGCGCGCATAGCCGGTGACATGGCGCGCCGCGCCCGCGCGTTTCATCGCCCAGAACATCGAAGATGCGATCAATCCCAAGCCGATCAGAGCGACGCGCTCATAGGTCTGGGTCATCGCGCACCTGCCTTGAATTGCCCGATTGCGTGCGCCACCCGGCGGCAACTGGCCTCGTCACCGACAGTGATGCGAAGCGCGTGAGGTAGATTGTACGATCCGACTTGGCGAACGATAAGCCCCTGCTTTTGCAGGTATTCATTGCACGCGTCGGCTTCGGCGGCATCGCTGAAGCGGGCCAGAATGAAGTTTGCCATCGACGTGTCGGACGGAACACCATGCTCGGCCAGTGCTTCGGCAAGCCAACTGCGCCAGCGTGTGTTCTCCAAACGGCACTTTTCGATATATGCTGTATCGCGCACTGCGACCTCGGCGGCGGCAAGGGCAGTTCCTGACAGGTTGAACGGGCCGCGGATGCGGTTAAGCACGTCGATCACGGCCTTCGGAGCGTAGCCCCACCCGATCCGGAGACCGCCCAGACCGTAGATCTTGGAGAACGTTCGCGTCATCACGACGTTGTCGCGCGTTTCCACCAGTGCCGCGCCGCCGTCATAGCCCTCGACAAACTCGGCATACGCACCGTCGAGAACCAAAAGAGCTTGCGCCGGCAGGTTTTCCGCCAATCTTTCGATCTCTGCCAAGCCGATCATCGTGCCGGTCGGATTGTTGGGATTGGCGATAAAGACAATCCGCGTTTTGTCATTGCAGGCCGACAGGATCGCATCGACATCCGTCACACGTTCATGCTCGGGCACTTCGACAGGCGTTGCGCCGGAGGCAAGAGCGCAAATCTTGTAGAGCGCAAAGCCGTGCTCGGTGTGGATCACCTCATCGCCCGGTCCGGCATAGGCCTGGCAGAGAAACGTCAGGATCTCGTCTGAGCCGACACCGCAGATGATCTGGTCGGCATTGAGGCCGTGCACGTCCGCAATGGCGTTGCGGAGTCCGGCGTGGTCGGTCGAGGGATAACGATGCAGTTCCAGTACCGACCGGCGCACCGCTTCTTGCGCGGCAGGGCAGGGGCCGAAGGGGTTCTCGTTCGAACTGAGCTTCACCACATTGGACACACCGTCGACATGGGAGATGCCGCCAACATACAAAGCGATGTCCATGATGCCGGGTTGAGGTGTTATCTTTGTCATCTGTGCCTCCGCTGTGGACCACGGTTTAGCGGTGCGCGACGGTCAGGGAAAGCGACAAACGACCCCACCCGCAGAGCGCGCCGGAGTTTAGGGTCGCAGAATGCCATTCAACATCTCTTCATAAAGCAGGGGCGGACCCTCATAGGTTTCATCGCGGCGTATATCCAAGACGTGAACATCGGCGTGCTCGGTAACCGCCATTTCGACATCTTCGCGCGTCGTGATGAAGGAAAAGGTTGTCTGTTGCCCAAAGATTTGTCGGCCGAGTTTGCGGGCGAGCGTGTAGCGCTCTCTGGTCAGGCGAAACGCTTCCCAAGGGAAAACATTTTCGACCGTATCCGGCAAGTTGGGTTGCACGTTGGACCACACCAGATGGGTGTGTGCCGCGCTTACCGCAAACGTGAACGGCGCGGAAAGATGTGCAACCTTGCCCAAGAAGGCACTGCGTCGCGCGGCATGTTTCAGGGTGATTGCGGGGTCCGTTTCGTGAAAAAACGAAAACCCCGGCAGACCGGTGTTCAAAATCAGCGCGTCCCATCCGACGTAATACCGGTCTGGATCGGCCAGAATCTCTTCCAGAGCGCCTTCGGTCGCCAGCCGCATTATGTTGAGCGTCGCATCGAGAGACGCGATATTCCAGTCGAACAAACCTCTGACGAACGACGGTGCCGTGGCGGGGTGCCGCGTCATGAAATGCTCGAACTGGAACCGGTTGATGCAGCTTGACCCTATGGACAGGATGCGCGTCGGAAGGGCGTCGACCATTTGAACGCCGGTCAGGATTCGTAAGTTGGATGAAACCGACCGCCGGGAGAGGGCGTAAACACCTCGCATCCGTCTGACGTGATTCCGATGGAATGTTCGAATTGGGCCGAGAGGGATTTATCGCGGGTCACCGCGGTCCAATCATCGGCAAGAACCTTGGTTTCAGGACGGCCGAGGTTCACCATCGGCTCGATGGTGAAGAACATGCCTTCTTCCAGTCGGGGTCCGGTGCCGGCGCGCCCGTAATGCAGTACGTTGGGCGGCGCATGAAACACGCGCCCTAACCCGTGGCCACAGAAATCGCGCACCACAGACATGCGGTGGGCTTCGACAAAGGTCTGGATAGCATGTCCGATATCGCCGAACGTGTTTCCCGGCTTTGCGGCCTCGATCCCCTTGAACAGGGCGTCATGAGTGACCTGAACCAACCGCTCTGCCTTGCGGCTCAGCTTTCCGGCAACGTACATGCGGCTTGTATCACCGAACCAACCATCGACAATAACGGTCACGTCGATGTTGAGAATATCGCCGTCCTTGAGCTTCTTGTCACCGGGAATGCCGTGGCATATCACATGGTTCACGCTGATGCAACTTGCGTGCTGATATCCCTTGTACCCAATCGTCGCCGATTTCGCGCCCGCGTTTTCCACGCTGGTGCGGATGAAATCGTCTAATGCTCCGGTGGTTTGACCGACAAAAACATGGTCGGCCACATCGTCGAGTATCCGGGCGGCAAGCGCGCCGGCCTTGCGCATTCCGGCAAAGTCAGACGGGCTGTGAATGCGGATGCCTTCACGGGTCAAGCGATTGCCAGCGTCATTGTTCACGGATGCGTCTCCCAAAATGGTTGCGATATTTTAAACCCGTAAGCGCCCCATTGCCAGAGGCGCGGTATCAGGTCAAATCGGTGTCTTTCATCTTCACTGGTTTGCCCAAGGTGACCCCCTCGGGTGTGATACGGCAATCAAACACGCGTGTTTCAACTCCAGCCGTGGTGGCAGCGGCCCAGGCTTGTGCATATGTCGGGTCGATATCTGCGGCGAGCGTCATATTTTCACAATCGGTGCGCTGAACAAGGTAAAGCATCACCCCACGATGGCCAGCACGCACCATTTCGGACAATTCCATCAGGTGTTTGGTGCCGCGTTTCGTAACACTGTCGGGAAACTCGGCGAGCCCCTCGCGGCGCGAAAGCGTGACCGATTTGACCTCGACATATGTGTCGCGCCCCGCATCCTGAGAGAGTAGGAAATCAATCCGGCTGTTTTCGCCATACGGAACCTCGGCACGCAACGTATCGAAATCGTCAAGCCCCTGCACCTCGCGCGCCTCCAGCGCGGCGCGCAGCATTCGGTTGGGAACGCCCGTATCCACGCCGGTGAAATGTCCATTGCCATGTTCAACCAGACGCCACCCGAATTTCAGTTTCTTCTTCGGATCGTCATTCGGCTCGAGCCATATGCGCGTTCCCGGATCGGCCAGCCCCATCATGGAGCCGGGGTTGGCGCAATGCGCCGTGACCTCGCGCCCGTCTGCCAAGGTCACATCGGCCAGAAACCGTTTGTATCGCCGGATCAAAATGCCCGGCACAAGAGGGGTTTGAAAGCGCATGAGCCCCGCCTATACCTGTGAAATCAAGGGATCAAGGAGGCAGTTTATGCCCAATCCAACAGCCGCCATGCTGGTGATCGGAGACGAAATCCTTTCGGGACGAACGCGCGATGCGAACATGCATTATTTGGCGCAGGAATTGACCAAGGTGGGGATTGACCTGCGTGAAGTTCGGGTTGTCAGCGATGACCGAGATGCCATTGTCGGCGCGCTCAACGCGCTGCGCGCCAGTTATGACAGTGTCGTGACATCCGGGGGCATCGGGCCGACACATGACGACATCACCGCCGATTGCGTGGCCGCGGCGTTTGGTGTGCCGATTGACGTGCGCGAGGATGCCCGCTCGTTGTTGCAAGCGCATTACGACAGCCGAGGAATGGAGTTCAACGACGCGCGTAAACGCATGGCGCGTATTCCGGACGGAGCGACGCTGATCGAGAATCCGGTCTCGATCGCGCCAGGGTTCGCAATCGAAAACGTCTATGTCATGGCCGGTGTGCCTTCGGTGTTTCAGGCGATGGTGGCGACCGTGGTCCCGACGCTTTCGGGAGGGGCGCCGCTATTGTCGCAAACGTTGCGTATTGATCGTGGCGAGGGCGAGATTGCCGGTCCGCTGGCGGTCATCGCGCAAGCGTTTCCCGACCTGTCCATTGGCTCGTATCCGTTTCAGCTCAACGGCGCGTATGGATCGAATGTGGTGATCCGTGGCAGCGACGGCGCACGCGTCGATGCGGCCATGGCGCAGCTGGCCGAGGTATTCGCCCTATGACGCCAACGGTTGAAACGCTCTATGAAGTCACAGAGGCGACATGGCCACCCGCCGATCGCACGCCCGCAGGACCCTGGGTTCTGCGCAACGGTGCCGGCGGAGGCAAACGGGTGAGTGCGGCGACCGCGCAAGACGATTGGAGCGAGGATGACCTCCCGGCGGCAGAAAGCGCCATGCGCATGCTCGATCAGGATCCGTTGTTCATGATCCGCGAAGGCGAGGAAAACCTCGATCGCGCTTTGGAGGCGCGCGGGTATCAACTCATCGACCCGGTGAACCTCTGGCTGTGTCCGGTGGACCTGCTGACCGACATCGCCGTACCGCGACTCACCGCCTTTCCTATCTGGGAACCTTTGAACATCATGCGCGATATCTGGCACGCGGGTGGAATAGACGAGGCCCGCATTGCCGTGATGGAGCGTGTGACCGGCCCCAAGACAGGGATTTTCGGACGCATGAATGATAAATCCGCAGGGGCCGCGTTTTGCGCAATGCACAAGGACATCGCGATGGTGCACGCCATTGAAATTGCGCCGGATCACCGCCGCAATGGATTGGGCGTCTGGATGATGCGACAAGCGGCATTCTGGGCCAGGGCCAATGGTGCAAAGTGGCTTAGCGTTCTGTGCACACAGTCCAACGATGCTGCCAACGGTCTCTACGCTTCCCTCGGCATGAAGGTTGTGGGACAGTACCATTACCGCATCTTGCCCAAGACAGGCGACCAGACATGACCCAAGACACCCGCCCCACCGCGTTGAACTTGCCGATGGCAGACCCGCTGCCGCCGGAGACGCAGAAATATTTCGACGTCTGCCAGGACAAGCTCGGGATGGTTCCGAACGTGCTGCGCGCATATGCGTTCGACGTCGAAAAGCTCAATGCATTCACCGGCATGTATAATAACCTGATGCTGGCCGACAGCGGTTTGAGCAAGCTGGAGCGCGAAATGATTGCGGTCGTGGTCAGCGCGATCAACAAGTGTTTCTACTGTCTGACCGCGCATGGCGCGGCAGTGCGCGAGTTGTCCGGCGATCCGAAACTCGGAGAAATGCTGGTGATGAACTGGCGTGTTGCGGACCTGGAATACAGGCACCGCGCAATGCTCTCGATTGCCGAAAAAATCACCAAGACCAGCGCCGAAGTTGCGGAGTTCGACCGCGAGGCGCTGCGCGACGCAGGTTTTTCAGAGCGTGACATCTGGGACATCATCAACGTCACCGCCTTCTTCAACATGACCAATCGCGTGGCGAGCGCCACGGATATGCGGCCCAATGACGAGTATCACGCGCAGTCGCGCTAGCGCACGTGTCGGCCTATGCGCGGTACTGATTGCCATCGTCGGATCAAGCGCGTCGGCGCTTGATCTGGCGTTGCCGCCCGGAGCGCGTGTGACAGCAGAACGGGTGACCCCGTCCGGGCGGTACCTCCTGCCTATCGGGGCATGGAGCGAGGAGAAAGGCGTGCCCACGGCGGCACTTGACGGCGAGGTGCGGCGCACCGCGTGGCGCATCAACGGGGTCGGCATCACCACCGGACAAGTCAAGGGGCCGATCCGCGGTCAGCTCATGGAGGCCGGGTACGACATCATCTTTGAATGCGCGGCACGCAGCTGCGGCGGATTCGACTTTCGGTTTGGCACCGAAGTGCTGCTTGCGCCGAACATGTATGTCGATCTGACCGACTACCGGTTTTTATCAGCCAAGGCACCGGATGCCACACAGGCGCTGAGTCTTCTGGTCAGCCGCGATAGCGAGACCGTGTTTGTTCAGGTGATCGAAGTGGGTCCGGCGGGCCGGTCTGCGATTGCCACGAGTACCCAGCCTTCGGGTGTCGTTCCGACCAGCGCGGGCGATATAGTGGCGCAACTTGAAAGCGTCGGTCATGCGGTTCTGGCCGACCTTGATTTCGCAAGCGGATCAGCGGCGCTTGGTGATGATTCCTTGTCATCCCTCGATGCTGTCGTGGCGTATCTGATTGCGAATCCCGCGCGGCAAATCACCTTCGTGGGTCATACAGACGCCACCGGATCATTGGCGGCCAACGTTGCGCTTTCGCGTCGCCGGGCCGAGTCTGCACAAGCCTACGTCATTGCGCGCGGCGTGCCCGCGTCGCAGGTGTCGGCCGATGGGGTTGGGTATCTCTCGCCCCGCTCCAGCAATCTGACGCCAGAGGGGCGCGAGGCCAATCGGCGCGTTGAAGCGGTGCTGATCTCGGTTCAGTAGCTCGGGTTATCTCGAACATGCAGCAGGCCGGGGCTGTTGCCCCGGCCTGTCAATAATGGTGTCGCAACTCCCAAGACGTCAGGACGCGAGCTGGGCCTTGCGGAGATACGGAAGTACCGTGTCGATTTTGCCGTATTTGGCAATTGCATCCTCGTCACTGACCGAAGTCGGGACAATCACGTCCTCACCAACAGTCCAGTCCGCGGGGGTGGCGATATTTTCCTTGGCCGCTGTCTGCAACGCATCCAGAGCGCGCAGCACCTCACCAAAGTTGCGGCCCACGTTCATCGGGTAGGTCATGGACAGCTTCAGCTTCTTGTCCGGCCCGATGATAAAGACGACCCGTACAGTCGCGCTGTCGGCTGGCGTGCGGCCATCCGGAAGCACATATTCAGCCGGCAGCATGTCGAATTCCTTGGCGACGGTCAGATCTTCGTCGGCGATGATCGGGAATCCGGCCTTGGCTCCTGAGGTCGCCTCGATATCGCCTTTCCACTTCTTGTGCTCTTCGGCGCTATCGACCGAGATGCCCATGACCTTGGTGCCGCGCTTTTCCCACTCGTCGGCAAGCCGCGCAACGGCGCCGAATTCGGTTGTGCACACCGGAGTGAAATCTTTCGGGTGCGAGAACAAAATGGCCCAGCTGTCGCCAATCCAGTCATGCAGGCTCAGCGTGCCATGATCTGTTTCGACCGTGAGGTTCGGAATTTCGTCGTTGATGCGCAGGGCCATGATATGCCTCCTTTAAGTCAATGCGTTCCCCCTCTACATATGAAGAGATCACGCCATTTGCACCCCCTTGCGGGGTGGACGGAGCAGTGACAAGATGTCGTCTGAAAACTCTGCGCGGAGGCAGTCAGATGATTGAGAAACGCCAATTTTATATCAATGGAACCTGGGTCGATCCGATCGCCGGGCGCGACCACCATGTCATCGACCCGTCAACCGAAGAGCCGTGTGCCGTGATTTCTCTGGGCGGGCAGGCTGACACCGACGCCGCGGTCGCTGCCGCAAAAGCCGCGTTTCCCGACTGGATGGCCACATCGCCCGACGACCGCATCGCGCTGGTCGAAAAATTGCTTGAGGTTTACAAGTCGCGCTCCGAGGAAATGGCGCAGGCCATGAGCCTCGAGATGGGTGCGCCCATCGACATGTCGCGGTCCAGTCAGGTGGGTGCCGGAACGTACCACATCCAGAACTTCATCGACGCCGCGCGCAATTTCGAGTTTGACCGACCGCTGAACGATCAATCCCCGAACGACCGGATCATCTACGAACCCGTCGGTGTCTGCGCGCTGATCACACCGTGGAACTGGCCGATGAATCAGGTCACGCTGAAGGTCTGTGCCGCAGCGATTGCCGGCTGTACGATGGTGCTCAAACCGTCCGAGGAAAGCCCCCTCAACGCCATGCTGTTTGCCGAAATGATGGACGAGGCCGGATTTCCTGCCGGCGTGTTCAACCTGATCAATGGTGACGGCGCCGGTGTTGGCAGCCAGCTTTCGGCGCATGAAGATGTGGACATGGTCAGCTTCACCGGCTCCACCCGCGCAGGCAAGCTGATCTCGAAATCCGCCGCCGATACGCTTAAACGCGTGCACCTGGAATTGGGCGGCAAGGGGGCGAACCTTATCTTTGCCGATGCCGACGACAAGGCGGTCAAGCGCGGGGTGATGCACATGATGCAGAACACGGGCCAGTCCTGCAATGCCCCCAGCCGGATGATGGTCGAGGCACCGATCTATGATGACGTGGTGGACCAGGCCGGCGAGATCGCGGCGCAGGTGTCGGTTGGCCCCGCGTCTGCCGAGGGGCGGCACATCGGCCCGGTGGTGAACGCGACGCAGTGGCAGAAGATCCAAGATTTGATCCAGAAGGGTATCGACGAGGGAGCACGGCTTGTCACTGGAGGGACGGGTCGCCCGGAAGGACTGAACAAGGGGTTTTATGTACGCCCGACCGTCTTTGCCGATGTCACGAATGACATGACAATCGCACGCGAGGAAATCTTCGGTCCCGTGCTGTCGATCATGAAATTCGAGACCGAAGACGAGGCAGTGCGCATCGCCAATGACACGCCCTACGGATTGACCAACTACGTCCAAAGCCAGGACGGCGCGCGTCGCAACCGGCTGGCCCGCAGCCTGCGCTCCGGTATGGTTGAAATGAACGGCCAGAGCCGCGGCGCGGGCGCCCCGTTTGGCGGCATGAAGCAATCGGGCAACGGCCGCGAAGGTGGCGTCTGGGGCATCGAGGACTTCCTTGAAGTCAAATCCGTCTCCGGCTGGTCGCCCGAGTAAACGCAATGCAGCAGGGGTATGGTCCCCTGCTGCAATCTCTTTTCAAAAAATACAAAAGCCGCTGCGTGAGACTGATGTCAGAACGGCGCTTGCGCGCGGAACCTGACGCCTTTTCCGCCGTCGGGATGACGAAAACGGAGTTCTTGGGCGTGTAGCATCATGCGTGGGTAATCAGCGGCTGTTTCGGGCGCGTAAAGCGGATCACCCAGAATTGGGTGACCCAGAGCCAGCATGTGCACGCGCAGCTGGTGGCTGCGACCGGTCTTGGGAAATAGTTGAACTCGGCTTTCAGCCTCGGATGATTTTATCACCCGAAAATCGGTAATTGCCGCCTTGCCGGTCTCGTGATCGACCATCTGCAAAGGCCTGTTTGGCCAATCGACGATCAATGGCAGATCGACTGTTCCGGTCTTCGGCGTCAGGGTTCCAGCAACACGCGCAAGATAGGTCTTGCGCGTTTGGCGCTTTTCGAACTGAAGCCCGAGGTGGCGCTGCGCGTGTGGCGTCAGCCCAAACACCATCACGCCGGAGGTGTCCCTGTCGAGCCGGTGCACCAGCAGCGCCTGCGGATAGACGGCCTGTATACGCGCCAAAAGACAATCGGCCAGATCCGGCCCCTTACCCGGAACCGACAACAATCCGTCCGGCTTGTTGACCACCAGAACCTCATGATCCTCGTGTAGCACATCCAACGGCGTCTCAGGCGGGCAATAGTCACTCATTGCGCTCGTGTACGCAGCTTGCCGCACGTGGGCAAGCGACAGCAGAGCTCTGCGCTTTGGCATTTATGCGCGCAATTTCGAGACGATCTGGCAACTCAAGGTTGCTGTAGGTCAACTCTCGTAAAAACGGTTGCGAAGTTCTGCGATATGGGCGGGGCCGGTTTCGCAGCAGCCACCAATGATGGTTGCGCCGTGCTCGACCCACGTCATCGCGTGAGTCGCATAAGTTTTCGGCCCCATGTCGCGGCGCCGGTGAAGCGCGTCGACGGTGGGCTTGTCTTTGAGGAAGTCCTTGGTGATTTGGGTAAAGGCGTTGGCGTAGGCACCGGTTGGTTTGCCACTTGTCGCGAGGACATCAAGTGCTGCCGGCATGGCTTCGGGAGCGGAGCAATTTGCCAGCATCGCGGTTGCGTCCGTGCAAAGCGGGATGGCATCAGCCAGCGGTTCTCCTGAACGCAACAGCGCACCGTCTTCATCGTCGACGGTGAACGCGATCCAGACCGGTTTGCCGTGCCCGAGTGCGGCTTGGACTGTCGCGCGCGTTTGCGCGAGCGATGCCACGGTCTCGATGAGAAGAATGTCGCAGTCGCCCGCGAGCGTGGCCGCCACTTCAGAATAGAGCGCGACCGCTTGATCATGTGGCGGCTGCACGTCGGCGCGATACGACGCACCAAGCGGACCGATGCTGCCAGCAATCTGTCCAGAGCCGTGGCGATCACGCGCCGAAAGCGCCGCCTCGATGGCGGTACGATAGAGCCGGCTGAAGTCACTCTCCAACCCGGTCCCCTCGAGCCGGTCACGGTGAAGCGCATAGGTGTTCGTCGTCGCTACCTCCGCTCCGGCATTGAAATAATCCGAATGAATTTCGCGCACCAGTTCCGGATGCTCAAGCATCACCTGCGTGGCCCAAAGCGGCGTGGGTGTCGCACCGGAGCGCGAAATGAGCTCTTGGCCCATGCCGCCGTCCAGAAGGGTGATCTTGCTCGTCATTGGGTGTCTCCGGCCGATGCGACGTTCAAAACGTCTTAGTCCCACATAAGCCTTAGCGCGAGTCCGCCAAAGACGATGGCTGCAAGTTTGCTGATCCAGCCCGAAGCACGCTCGATGCGCGCCGCCATGAGGCCTGCAAATGCGCCCAAAACGCAATAGACCAGCAATTCTCCCAACGCGAGGAGCGTGCCGAGCAGCAAAATTTGCTGCCAGACAGGGGCGATGGTGGGGTCTGCGAATTGCGGCAGGAAGGCGAGGACGAAAAGCCCGACTTTGGGGTTGAGGATGTTGGTCATGAATCCCCTCCGGAAGGCACGCCATGTGTCGCTCCGGCCTTGGCGCTGTGCAGGGTCGGATGTGTCGGTCCAGCTGTTCCAGGCGAGCCAGAGCAGGTACGCAGCCCCCGCATAGCGCAGGACATCGTAGGCGATAGGGTAGGTCAGCAGCAGAACGGCCAGGCCAGCGGCGGCAATGATCACGTGGCCCATCACACCAAGGCCGATTCCGCTGGCGGCCGCGATGCCGGAGCGCGCCCCGCCGCGCATGCCGCTGGCGAGCGTGAACATCATGTCGGCCCCAGGCGTCAGATAGAGCAGGAGCGCGGCGCCGGTGAAGGTGACATAGGTCAGCAATGGGATTGAAAGGGCAAGATCAATCAACTCTTTGCCTCCGTGTCAGCATTGACGCTGACTGATCCGCACCGATGAATTGCCAGCACCATTTATCCTTAGTTCGGGAACGCTTAGTTTGATGTCACAGGGCAGGTGATCGAACCGGGTATGGTTCGACTATTGGAACCAAATTGCGTCGCGCGGGTTTCATGTCAATCAACACTTATGACTCAATAGAAAGTGAGCCAAACATGAATCGCATTATTTATATCGTCGGACTCGTCGTCATCGTCATCGCAATTCTTTCGTTCATCGGTTTGGCGTGAATCTGATTTGAACTATTCAGTGCCCGCATCTATTCACGGTGCGGGCCTAACGGCTTGGGCGAATGTCCGGGCAAGTATTCCAGACAGTGCCTTAAGGTCGTTCTGAGTGAAGGCGTCCGGCAGATCGCTGTCGATATCGAACACCCCCAAAAGTTGCGCTTTATTGTTCAAAACCGGAATGACCAGTTCGGACCGGGTGGTTGATGCACATGCAATATGGTCTGGAAATGCATTGACGTCAGCGACCAGTTGCGGCTCCAGCGTTCGCGCAGCAGCACCACACACGCCACGGGAAAACGGGATTTTCAGACAGCCGTGACCGCCTTGATACGGCCCGATCTTGAGCAGCTCCGGCGCTACAACGCGATAAAACCCTGTCCAGTGAAAGCGGTTATCGAAATGATGCACCTCACACGCGACGGTCGCCATCAAGGCGATTGTATCGGTTTCGCCCTCTGTCAAAGCGCCGATGGTTTTCGACAATGAAGCGTAATCGGTGATCATGCCACGTCCTTCAAAGCGCATATCGGCGTCAAATCAGACACGCTCTATCGCAATCGCAGTGCCTTCCCCGCCGCCTATGCAAATCGCGGCAACACCCCGTTTGAGGTTTCGATGCTCAAGCGCGTTGAGAAGCGTCACGATGATCCGCGCACCCGATGCTCCGATGGGGTGGCCGAGCGCACAAGCGCCGCCATTGACGTTCACGATGTCACGGTCCAGCCCCATCTGGTGCATGAACGCCATCGGGACCACTGCGAAGGCCTCGTTCACCTCCCAGAGGTCCACGTCTTCCCTGCTCCAGCCGATCTGATCCAGCAGCTTTTGCGCGGCAGGCACCGGTGCCGTTGTGAAGAGGCCCGGAGCCTGCGCGTGGCTGGCATGTCCCATGATACGCGCACGGGCAGACTGCCCTGCGGCCTTGGCGGTCGTGAGCACCAGCGCGGCGGCGCCATCGGAGATTGACGAACTGTTTGCGGCTGTCACGGTGCCATCGGCGCGAAACGCGGGTTTGAGGTTCGGAATCTTGTCAGGCCGCGCGGAACCGGGTTGCTCATCCTCGAGCACGGTCGTTTCACCTTTGCGCGTGTTCAGGATCACCGGAGCGATTTCATTACGGAACGCACCGGTCTCCTGAGCCTCAAGCGCGTTCGATAATGACCGCAGCGCATAGTCGTCCTGCGCCTCGCGCGTGAACTGGAAGGTCTCCGCGCAATCTTCTGCGAACGTACCCATCAGGCGACCGGTGTCATAAGCATCTTCCAGCCCATCGAGAAACATGTGATCAACCACACGAGAATGCCCGAGCCGCGCACCGCCGCGCATCTTGGGCAGCAGGTACGGGGCATTAGTCATGCTTTCCATACCGCCTGCGACGATGGTTGTCGCGCGCCCAAGCGCAATGGCGTCGAACGCCATCATAGCTGCCTTCATACCCGAGCCGCACATCTTGTTCAGCGTTGTGGCCGGCACGCTTTCGTCAAGGCCGGCGGCAAAGCCGGCTTGCCGTGCCGGGGCCTGCCCCTGACCTGCGGGCAGGACACAGCCCATCAGCACTTCGTCAACATCGGGTTTGTCGGCCTGCGCAAGCGCGGCGCTGATCGCGGTGCCGCCAAGTTGCGATGCCGTAGCATCTGAAAAGACGCCTTGAAAACCACCCATCGCGGTGCGGGCCGCGCCCGTGATCACAACCTCTGACATGTTTCGACCTCCCGAAAAACCATGGTCCTGCATACCGGATGGTAAGGAATGGCGTCTAGGGTTTCATGACATACAATTTTTGAGGCTTTATGGAACTGACGATTGATACCACCGCCGATGCCACGATCATCAGGGTTCAGGCCGCCCGCGTCGATGCGCCTGTTGCACTCCAGTTCAAAGAGGAGATGCGGCGGATCACCCATGCGCGCACCGGCCGTTTCGTTCTCGATTTGGCGCAGGTGGAATTCATCGACTCAAGCGGCTTGGGCGCAGTGGTCGCGTCGATGAAACAATTGCGGTCCGGTCAGACGCTGGACCTCGCGGCGCTTCAGCCGATAGTGGCAAAGGTCTTTCGCCTGACCCGGATGGATTCGATTTTCGCCATTCACGACGAAGCGGATCGCGCCGGTGTCAAAGACCGAAGCTGACCTGACCACTCTTGCACACGGGCAAACCGTCCTGGCGCTATGCTGGCCGGCGTTGGATATAATTACGCCAGAGCTATTGTCGCGGGTTTTGCACGCTTTAGAGAAATGCGGGTATGGCGCTCTGTGTGACACCGTCCACATCGCTCTGGCAGAAGCTCTGAATAACGTGATCGAGCACGGGTATCGCGATATGCAAGGCGGCGCGATCGCCGTTCGGGTGGCAGGACATGACAACGGGGTGACCATCGAGGTGAACGATTGGGGTCTCCCCCTCTCGACATTGCCGGAAGGTGTCGCGCCTGATCCGCGCGACCTTTGCGAGGGCGGTTATGGCTGGTTCCTGATCCGAACGTTAGTGACCGAGCTGCGCTATGTTCGGCACGGTGATCGCAACTGCCTGACGCTGTATCTCTGCGACTGAGATACGTCCGAATCGGCTTGCTCAAATGTAAACATTAAGTCGAATTATCTTAAGCTTGTGTGTAATATGGTCGGATTTCAGCACTCTGTTCACGCCAACGCCCCCAATGACCCAGAATAGCCTTATTCGCTCCGAACTTTGAACGTTGTTGGGCGACATAAGAAAAGGGTAGCTGCAATAGCTTCACCTCGACGTCGTGCCAACAATAGCCCCCACCAGTGTACGACGTCGAGGTTATTTCACTTTCAAAATTCAAAGCTCAAGCAGACCTCGCTTCGCGTCATACGCGGGTGAAACCGGCGAGCGCCAGAGCAGTTAATAGCTGTATTCGCCGTAGATCCGGGTCAGATCGCCATTCCATTCGCCGTGGTACTTTTCAAGAAATTCGTCAGCCAGCGTTTGACCGCTTTCGACGCTCTCCTTGAGCGCGTTGAGAAAGTGCGTTTCGTCAGGAACCAGACCACCGGCTCCGGGTCGGGCACGCGCGCGCAGGCCGGCATGCGCGATGTCCAGAACTTCGCGGGCAAGGTCATGCATTTTGATGCCGTTGACTTCGGCCTGCAACCCGTCGACCGACGCGGCAACGCGCAGAGCTTCTCGGGTTTCTGCGTCCCAGCCCTTGACCAGATCCCAGGCCGCGTCGAGAGCGTTTTGGTCATAGGTCAATCCAACCCAGAACGCCGGCAGCGCGCACAGTCTGCGCCACGGGCCACCATCGGCACCGCGCATCTCGATAAATTTCTTGATCCGTGCTTCGGGAAAGATGGTGGTGAGGTGATCGGCCCAGTCGGACAGGGTGGGTGTCTCGCCCGGCAGCGCCGGTAGTTCACCTTTTAGGAAATCGCGAAACGATTGGCCCAGAGCGTCGATATATTCGCCGTCGCGATAGACAAAGTACATCGGCACATCGAGCGCGTATTGCACCCATGCCTCAAAGCCGAACCCTTCATCGAATACAAATGGCAACATGCCGGTGCGATCGGCGTCAAGATGCCGCCAGACGCGGCTGCGCCAGCTTTTGTGGCCGTTTACCTTGTTTTCGAAGAATGGCGACGTCGCAAACAGCGCGGTTGCGACAGGCTGCAACGCCAGAGCCACGCGCATCTTCTGCACCATGTCGGCCTCTGACTCGAAATCGAGATTGACCTGCACCGTACAGGTGCGCCGCATCATCGTCTGGCCTGCGGTGCCGACCTTTTGCATGTACTGATCCATCAACGCATAGCGGCCCTTGGGCATCAGCGGCATATCTTCATGTGTCCAGATCGGAGCCGCACCAAGGCCGATGAATCCGACGCCGATCTCGTCCGAGATCGCCTTGACGTCGGCCAGATGGTTGTTCACCTCGTCGCAGGTCTGATGGATCGTTTCGAGCGGCGCGCCGGAAAGTTCCAACTGTCCACCGGGTTCAAGGGATATGTTCGCGCCCGCTTTCTCAAGTCCGATGAGATGCACGCCTTCCATCACCGGCGACCAGCCATGACGGTCGCGCAAACCGCTCAGAACGGCGAGGATCGAACGGTCGCCTTCATAGGGCAGGGGGGCGAGAGTGTCTTTGCAATAGCCGAATTTTTCGTGTTCGGTGCCGATGCGCCAGTCCTGCTTGGGCTTGCATCCGTCCGCCAGATATTGCGCAAGCTGGTCGTGGTGTTCAATCGGCCCGCCGCCGGATTGTGGGATGGACATGGCGTGTCTCCGGTCATGCTGCTCGTCAGGTTTGATCAGCCTTGGGCTGATTTCGACGGGCTGTCAATGCAGCCGGGTGATGCGATTTTGAAGCTCTGCCTTGCGCCAAAGCGCAATCGGTTGCGTGCCCTCCTGTTGCGATACCGATGCCAGACGGCCAGGTCGCAACCCCGGAAGGCTGGCAAAAGCTTCAAACAAAGCATCCGCACCCTCGGCATTGACGGGAATGTGAAGCGCTGGGCCAGCATCGTGGGTCAACACCCAATGGGCGGGGTGATGAGTCGGATCGTAGCTGAGCGAGGTGAGCGCATCGAGGTCGACCAGTCCGCCGTCAAGCGGGCCGAAATAGCCGATGCGCCGTTCTATGATCTGCACCACACCGGGCCCGCCGCCACCATGCCGGAACCACCCTTTTTGCAATCCTGCAAGGATCAGCAACGCACCGATGGCCAAAGTGACGTATCCGACCCATGTCAGCAGGCCAGGATCGGTGAAAAAGCTCCAATAGATGCCCAGGACCATGATGCCCGCACCGATCAGGGCTTCGCGCCAACGGTTCAAGTGCGCGCGCGCACCGGGTCGGATGAAGCCGGGAGAGGCCATCAATCTGCCCTTAGTTCAAAGCTGCGAGACAACCGGACATCCCCCTCATTTCCAGTCTCCAAGAGAACTCTGCCACAGCGTGATAGCCGCGACGGCGGCAGTGTCAGCACGCAAAATCCGCGGACCAAGGCTGATCGGGGTGGTGTAGTCGGCAGCGCGCAGTCGAGTGCGCTCTGACTCGGAAAATCCGCCCTCGGGACCAATCAGAATCGCCCACGGTTCGGGTTTCGTCGCAAAGCCGTGTGAAGCACCGGCAAGGGTCTCATCGCAAAACGCCAGATTGCGACTGCGCCAACCGTCCAGTACCTTATCGAGCCGGTCAAGCTCTGCCACTTCAGGCACGAAGGTTGCGCCGCATTGCTCCGCCGCCTCGATGGCATGAGCTTGCAGCCGGTCGCGCCGGATACGGTCGGAATTGGTGTGAGCGGTCTGGACCGGAAGAATGCGCCGCACACCCAGCTCGACTGCCTTTTCGACGATGAAATCCGTGCGTGCCTTCTTGATCGGGGCGAACAGCAGCCAGAGGTCCGGTGGCTCGCTCTGTGGTTGACTTTGTTCGAGGCAGATCAAAATGCCGCGCCGCTTCCCGGCCTCGGCCACCTCAGCTTGCCACTCCCCATCGCGACCATTGAACAACGCGACGCGCGCGCCGGTTTCAAGCCGCATGACACCAAAGAGGTAATGCGCCTGCTCCCGCGTCAGAGGGACGGGTTGTGCCGCCCCGAGAGGCTGCTCTACAAAAAGCCGGATTTTCGCGTTCATGGAGCAACACATATGTCCGGCCCGCAGACAACACCAGACCAGAGCGGTCAGGTCGCCGATGCCGTGACCGGCAATTGGGTGGATCGCCGGGCACCGGGTTGGGCACGGCCCTATCTGCGGCTCAGCCGTGCGGACCGGCCCATTGGCACTTGGTTGCTTTATCTGCCATGCGTCTGGGGCGTTCTGTTGGCGATGGTGCAGAGTGGGCAAATGCGTCTGTTCGACCTGTGGATCATCGCAGGCTGCGGAATCGGCGCGTTTCTGATGCGCGGCGCCGGGTGTACGTGGAACGACATCACCGACCGCGATATCGACGGCTCGGTGGCACGCACCGCCTCGCGGCCGATCCCGTCGGGGCAGGTCAGCGCGAAACAGGCGTTGCTCTGGGCCATCGTGCAGTCACTTGCGGCGCTTGTCATACTGATCACCTTCCCGGTGCAGGCGATCATTCTGGGCATCATCGCGCTCGTGCCGGTGGCGGTGTACCCGTTCGCCAAGCGGTTCACATGGTGGCCGCAAATCTTCCTCGGCATCGCTTTCAACTGGGGCGCGTTGCTCGGATGGACGGCACATACCGGGCGGCTGGAGTGGCCTGCGGTGTGTCTCTATTTCGCCGGCATGGCCTGGACGCTGTTCTACGACACGATCTATGCGCATCAGGATAAGGAAGACGATGCATTGATCGGGGTGAAATCGACAGCCCGGCTGTTTGAGGATCGGACGCCGAAATATCTGGCATGGTTCATGGTACTGACCGTAGCGCTGATGGGCTATGCCATCGTGCTTGCTGCGCCGCGCGGTGAAATCTTAGTGCTGGTCATTGCGCTGGGCGGGCCGTGGGCGATGGGCTGGCACATGATGTGGCAATTGCGGCGGCTCAAGCTGGACGACAATGACAGGCTGTTGGAACTGTTCAGATCCAATCGAAATGCGGGTCTGTTGCCCGTGCTGTTTTTTGCCATCGCGGTTCTGGCATGATTGCACTCCGGCGCGCTGCGGCGTATCGCTGATCCACCTTCATCTGACGCGGAACGCTGATGCGACTGTCCTCTGTTTTCATCCTCGTATGCACGTTTGCGGCTGCGGCCCTGCTGAGCCTGGGAACGGCGTGGTTCTCGGTAGGTGTGATCGAGGACAACTCCGAGCGGTCGGTGCGCACGGAACTTGACCGCGACGCGCTGACCTGGGCCGATGTTGATACCGTGGGGTTGCAGGTGTTCCTGATCGGAACCGCGCCCACCGAGGCGGCGCGATTTCAGGCGCTCAGCGCGGCCGGGCGAGTCGTCGATTCGGCGCGGGTGATCGATCAGATCGACATCGAGGATGGTGACGGCATCGCTGCGCCGCGGTTCTCGATCGAGATGTTGCGCAATGATAGCGGTGTATCCCTCATCGGGCTGCTGCCTGCCGATACGGACCGCGACCAATTGATTGCGGACATCGAGCGCGCGGTACGCGGCGCACCGTTGTCCGATCTGCTTGAGGTCGCGGATTACCCGGTGCCCGAAGGCTGGGATGACGCCTTGAACTACGCGGTGACGGTGCTTTCGGTGTTCGAGCGGTCGAAAATCTCGGTCGAAGCGGGGCGCGTGTCGATCAAGGGCACTGCTGAAAACGAGGATGCACGTCGCAAGATCGAGGCCGACCTGGCTCGGCGCGCCGGTGATGACCTGCATCTGGCGCTTGAGATCACCGCACCGAGGCCGGTCATCTCTCCGTTTACCCTGAGGTTCATCAAGGATGCCGACGGCGCGCGGTTCGATGCATGTTCGGCCCCCACCGAGGCCGACCGCGCGACCATCCTGAAAGCCGCTGCCGAGGCGGGAATTGAAGGTAAGGTCGACTGTCGTCTTGGTCTTGGGACGCCCACGAGCAGGTGGGGCGAGGCCATGGCGATGGGCATCGGCGCGGTTGACGCACTGGGCGGCGGCACGATCACCTTTGCCGACGCCGACGTGACGCTTTTCGCGCTGGAGGGTACCGAGCAATCCCTGTTCGACCGGGTTGTCGGAGAACTGGAGACCGGATTGCCGGGCGTATTCGTCGTCAAGGCGACCTTGCCCAAGCCGCCCGCGGAAGACGGGCAAGGCGTTCCCGAATTCACTGCAACCCGCAGCCCGGAAGGGGCGGTGCAATTGCGCGGACGGATCAACAGCGAAATCTCGCGCCAGACTGCCGACAGTTTCGCACGTGCTGCATTTGGCTCGTCGACCGTGCGCACCACCGCGCGTGTTGACGAGACGTTGCCGGCATCCTGGGCCAGCCGGGTTCTGGCCGGCCTGGAAGCTCTGTCACGTTTGTCGAACGGGGCTGTCGTCGTCACACCGGATAGCCTGTCTGTCATCGGCAACACCGGCAATCAGAATGCCAGCGCCGAAATCTCGGGCTTTCTGGCCGAAAAGATTGGCGATACCGAAGAATATGAGATCGACGTGACCTATGTCGAAAAGCTCGACCCGTCGCTGGGCATTCCCACGCCGGAGCAGTGCGAGGCGCAAATCGTCGAGATTATCGGCGATCGGAAGATCTCATTCGAGCCCGGATCGGCAACGCTTGATACGGTCACACGCGACATCATGGACGACATCGCTGAATTGTTGAACCTTTGCGGCGACATTCCTCTGATCATCGCTGGCCATACAGACAGTCAGGGGCGCGAGGTGATGAACCAGCAGTTGAGCCAGGAGCGCGCACAATCGGTCGTGAATGCGCTGCGTCAACGGCGCGTTCTGACATCGAGCTATGAAGTGCGTGGATATGGAGAAGAGCAGCCCATTGCCTCGAACGACACCGAAGAAGGGCGAGAGGCAAATCGCCGGATCGAATTCAAGCTAAAACGCCCGGAACCCGTAGAAGAGACGGAAACGACTCTGGAAAGCATTGAACAATCCGCGCCAACCGACGAAACAGCCGGGGACGACGGCGCAGAAGGAACCAGCGATGAACAGAACTGAGTTTGTCATCACCACCGCGATCATTCTCTTTGTCGCGTTTTGCCTTGGCTGGTTCGCCAATTGGCTTGTCCATCGCTTTACCCGTGTCAGTCAGGCCGACATGGATCAGCTTGAGCGGATGAGCCAGGATTTGCACGAGGCCGAAGAGACCCGCGATCAGGCGATCACCTATCTTCAGCAGCGCGAGGCGGAGTTGACGAACCAGTTGGCCCAAACCGAAGCCGAACTCTCCGCGGCGATGGAAGGCTTGCGCGATGCCCGTCACGAAGCCGAGGAAATGCGCGCCTATGTCGAGCGGATGAGCGCAGGCTGACATGACCGACGCGCTGGTGGTCGGTGGCGGCCCCGCCGGATTGATGGCCGCCGAGGCATTGCTGGATGCGGGACGCGATGTCACCTTGGTTGACGCCAAGCCATCTTTCGGACGCAAGTTTCTCATGGCGGGAAAGTCGGGGTTGAACCTGACCAAGCTAGAGTCGTTCGAGCAGTTTCTGTCCGCTTACAGCATTGACGGTCCGGCGCATCCGACCTTGCGCGCCGCTTTGGAGGCGTTTGGTCCGCCCGACGTTCAGGCATGGGCCGAGGCGCTGGGCCAATCCACTTTCACCGGATCGACGGGCCGCCTGTTTCCCACGGCAATGAAAGCCTCTCCGCTTCTGCGCGCGTGGTTGGCACGGTTGGATCGTGCTGGCCTGACGCGTCACGCCCGGTGGCGATGGAGCGGGTGGGACGAGACTGCTCTGACATTCGACACGCCCGACGGCACACGCATACTGACGCCGCGCGTGACGGTATTTGCAATGGGAGGCGCAAGTTGGGCGCGTCTGGGGTCGGACGGAAAATGGGCCGACTACTTTGCAGCCAAGGGTCACAAGGTTGCGGACTTTCAGCGATCCAATGTTGGACTGAAAGTCCATTGGACCGAGCACATGACCGACCATTTCGGAAGTCCGATCAAGGCGGTTGAGTGGCGCGCCGGGTCATTGACCTCGCGCGGCGAAGCGATCCTGTCTGAGAAAGGGCTGGAAGGCGGCGGTATCTATGGCCTTGCGCCCGCCCTTCGCTCTAAAGGCGCGCGTCTGTTCGTCGATCTATTGCCCGATTTGTCGGTGGAGGAGGTGCAGAGCCGCCTTCCGGCCACGCTCAAGAAAGGTCTCGCAAAGACTTTGCGCAACACGTTGCGCCTGTCACCCGTCAAGATCGCGCTGTGGAATGAATTTGCCAAGCCGACGCCGTTCCCATTCTCGGACCTTGCGCGCGGGCTGAAAGCTCTGCCGATCCATCGCGCCGGTCTGCGACCGATGGACGAGGCAATCTCGACTGCCGGCGGGGTGCCGTTTGATATCTTGGACAAAGGACTAATGCTGCGCGATCGGCCCGGCACGTTCTGCGCCGGCGAGATGCTCGATTGGGATGCGCCGACCGGAGGGTATCTCTTGAACGCGTGTCTGGCGACCGGGCTTTGGGCTGGGCGTCACGCCGCTGGCTACGCCACGACCGCGTGACGTGACGTTGGGGCGTGACACGTCAACTTGAGGCGTGTCAGGTGAGTGCAACGGAGGAACTGTCATGACCGATTACCCCCACATGTTGGCGCCGCTCGACCTCGGCTTCACGACACTCAAGAACCGCGTGCTCATGGGCTCGATGCACACCAACCTGGAAGAAACGGGTGATTGGAACCGCGTGGCGGAATTCTATGCGACCCGCGCGCGCGGTGATGTTGCACTGATGGTGACCGGCGGGATGGCCCCGAACCGCGAGGGCGGCGTCTTTCCGGGCGCTTCGGGGCTGTTCAGCGATCAGGATCTTGCCGATCACCGAATGGTCACGGATCGCGTCCACGCCGAAGGCGGTAAGATCGCGATGCAGATTCTGCACGCCGGACGCTACGCCTACGGCAAGGAATGCGTCGCGCCCAGTGCGATCAAGTCGCCGATTTCACCGTTCAAGCCGATTGCGCTGGACGAGGACGGAATCGAGAAACAGATCAGTGATATCGTCACCGCTGCGACGCGTGCCAAAGAGGCCGGATATGACGGCGTCGAGGTGATGGGCTCTGAGGGCTATTTCATCAACCAGTTCCTCGTGACCCACACCAACAAGCGTACGGATCGCTGGGGTGGACCGTACGAGAACCGGATGCGCTTGCCCGTCGAGATCGTGCGCCGGGTGCGCGAAGCGGTGGGGCCGGAGTTCATCCTGATCTACCGGTTGAGCATGATTGATCTGGTGCCGAACGGATCGACCCATGACGAGGTTGTGCAACTGGCGCAGGCGATTGAAGCGGCTGGCGCGACGATCCTCAACACCGGCATCGGATGGCACGAGGCGCGCATCCCGACGATTGCCACATCCGTGCCCCGCGCCGCTTTTGCTTGGGTGACCAAAAAGCTGATGGGCAAAGTGGGAATCCCGGTCGTTACATCCAACCGCATCAACACGCCGGACGTGGCCGAGCAGGTGTTGTCGGACGGCTGCGCCGACGTGGTCAGCATGGCGCGGCCATTTCTTGCCGATCCCGATTTCGTCGCCAAGGCAGCGAGTGGCAAAGCAGCCCATATCGCGCCTTGTATCGCGTGCAATCAGGCCTGCCTCGATCACACGTTCCAGATGAAAATCAGCTCGTGTCTTGTGAACCCGCAAGCCTGTTTCGAAACCGAATTGCTGATCGAAAAAACCACCACTCCGAAAAATATCGCGGTCGTTGGTGCTGGCCCGGCCGGGTTGGCGGCGGCGATCACTGCCGCCGAACGGGGGCATGATGTGACTTTGTTTGACCGCGCGGACCGGATTGGCGGTCAGCTCAACATGGCCAAGGTGATCCCCGGCAAGGAAGAGTTCTGGGGGCTGGTCGAGTGGTATGAAACGATGGTTCAACAGACCGGTGTCACGGTGAAACTTGGCCGTGAGGTCACGGAGAACGATCTGGACGGGTTCGACGATGTCGTGATCGCGACCGGAGTCCTTCCGCGCGATCCGGCGATCCCCGGTCAGGATGGCGACAACGTGTTGGGCTATATTGACGTGCTGCGCGACAAAGCGCCCGTGGGCGAGCGGGTCGCCGTCATCGGCGCGGGCGGGATCGGCTTTGATGTCTCGGAGTTTCTGGTTCACGAGGGGGAAAGCCCGACCGAAAACCTCCCGGCTTGGTTAAAGGAGTGGGGAGTGACCGACCCGGAAGAGGCGCGCTCCGGCCTCGCTCCGGAAGGCCCGCAGCCCACGCCCCCGGCACGACAGGTCACTCTGTTGCAGCGCAAGGCAGAGAAGCCGGGGAAGCGGCTGGGCAAGACCACCGGCTGGATTCACCGAATGAGCTTGAACATGAAGGACGTTCAGATGACCCCCGGCGTGAACTACGAGCGGATTGATGCGAATGGATTGCACATCTCTTTCGGAGAGGCGCGCGAGCGGCCCGAGGTGATCGCCTGTGACACGGTGGTTCTATGTGCCGGGCAGGTGTCGAACCGGTCGCTTGCCGATGCTCTTGAGGCCAAGGGCATCACCCCGCATGTGATCGGCGGTGCGGATGTCGCCGCCGAACTGGACGCCAAGCGCGCGATCGACCAGGGCACGCGGTTGGCTACCACATTGTAGCGGAACGGCACCGCGTCCGGTGCGTTGAGAGTGCAGATGGCGGGGCGTGCGGCCCTGCCTCATGTGTTCAGCAACGACAGGAGGCGACTATGCCTGCAATAGAGACTGCAAAGATTCTCATCATTTCGACCAATGGCTTTGAGCAATCAGAGCTCGAATTCCCACGAGACCAACTGCGCGCCAAGGGAGCGACGGTTCATGTCGCCACTCTGGACGGCAAGGCGATCAAGGGCTGGGAAGGCTCCGATTGGGGGCGCGAAGCCGAGGCCGATCTCAAGGTGTCGGACGTGTCTGCCGACGATTACAACGCGCTGGTCATTCCCGGTGGCCAGATCAACCCGGATCTGCTGCGCGTTGACGAGGACGTTCTTGAGCTCGTGCGCACGTTCCATGACCAAGGCAAGACAATCGCAGCCGTGTGCCACGCGCCTTGGGTTCTGGTCGAGGCCGGAATTCTGGACGGCCGCGATGCGACGTCCTATCCGTCCATCAAGACCGACGTCATCAACGCCGGTGCCAAATGGCACGACAAGGAAGTCGTTGTCGATGAGGCGATCATCACGAGCCGCAAGCCCGATGATCTCAAGGCGTTTGTCGCCAAGATTGTCGAAGAGATCGAAGAAGGCAAACACGAGCGCAGCGCTGCGTGACAGGTCTTTGAAATGCCGGGTGTTTCGCCCGGCATTTCCTTTGCCCGCCCGCAAGAAACAAGCGGTTCGCGCTGTTTCCAGGAGGCTGACACTGGTTTGGAAAACCCTGATATTGTCGGTAACCTGCCGCAGTCACGCCTGATTTGACCGCCATACACTCCTCAACAAACACGAGGATTTTGTATGGACCGTCTTACCGAAATGGAGGCCTTTGCCACGGTTGTGGATCAGGGCGGCTTTACTGACGCGGCCAAGAAATTGGGCATCTCTAAGTCAGCCGTGTCCAAACACGTTTCCAGCCTTGAGGCGCGCCTTGGCGCCCGACTTCTGAACCGGACAACCCGGCGTGTGAGCCCGACCGAGATCGGCTTGGCCTATTACGACCGGGCGCGGCGGGTTCTGAATGATGCCGGAGAGGCAGATGCGCTGGTGACGTCCATGCAATCCGCGCCCTCGGGGTTGCTGCGTATCAGTGTTGCGACCGATTTCGGGGTGAATCACCTGTCGCCGGTATTGGGAGAATTCCTGTCCGACTTTCCGGACATTACGGTGAACATGGTCTTGAACAACCGTTACGTCGAGCTGATCTCGGAAGGATTCGATATGGCGGTGCGGATCGGTGAACTGGAGGACAGCACGCTCCGCGCCCGCAAGTTGACTGAAACGACAAAGCGGATGATTGCATCGCCGGGGTATTTCGAAAAATACGGACGCCCGCGCCGGATCGACGATCTGAACGAACACAAGCTTCTGCACTATTCCAACCAATCAAGCGGCAACGTCTGGAAAGTCACTGCGCCGTCGGGTGAAAAGCGACAGGTGCGTACGGCCGGATGGTTGTCGGTGAATGACGGGCAATCCCTGTTGAACGCCTGCATTGCTGGGCTGGGCATCGCCTATTTGCCGTCGTTTCTCTACGCTGATGCAATGGATCAAGGCCTGGTCGAGGATGCGATCCCGGACCTGCCTGTCGACACCCAAGGCATCTACGCGGTGTATCCGCCGGGTCGCTTCACTCAGCCAAAGGTGCGCGCGTTCATCGACTTTCTGGTGCATCAGTTCGCCGACAAGGGCCCGCGCGACTGGTGAATTCCCATTCCCTCGTCTGTTCGCAGACATACCTGACGCCCCGGCTGCCATAGCTCGGGGCGTTTTTTTGTGCGTGTTTCCGGGTTGCGATGCGGGGCAGGCGTAGGCAGTGTCGGGCTGGAAACCCATAATGGAGCTGCCTTCATGTCGTTTAGCCTTGCCACCTGGAACATCAACTCTGTCCGTTTGCGCGAAGGATTGGTGGCTCGGCTTCTGGCCGAGGAAGGGCCGGATGTGCTGTGCCTTCAGGAATGCAAGAGCCCGGTGGAGAAGATCCCGACCGATCAGTTCCGCGAACTGGGCTATGGCCACATGATCGCACGCGGGCAAAAAGGCTATAACGGCGTTGCGATCCTGTCGAAGCTTCCGATTGAGGATGTCGGGGACATGGATTTCGCGCGCCTTGGTCATGCGCGCCACGTTGCCGGTCGGTTGGAGAACGGGGTGACGATCCATAATTTCTATGTGCCCGCTGGCGGCGATGTGCCGGATCGGGACGTCAATGAGAAATTCGGCCAAAAGCTCGATTTTCTCACTGAAATGCGAGATTGGTTCAAGGCTGAACAATTTGACAGATCGATTCTTGTCGGGGATTTGAACATCGCTCCGCGGGAGGACGATGTGTGGTCACACAAGCAATTGCTCAAGGTGGTCAGCCATACGCCCATTGAGGTGCAACATCTTGCAGACACTCAAGACGCGGGCAATTGGGTGGATATCACACGGCAGGATATCCCCGAAGGCATGTTGTATAGCTGGTGGAGTTATCGCGCTCGCGATTGGGACGCCGCGGACAAGGGGCGGCGGCTGGATCACGTCTGGGCCACGTCCGATATCGCTGCGGCCGGGCATTCCAGTCGAGTCCTTCGTGACGCGCGGGGATGGGAAAAGCCAAGCGATCACGCGCCGGTCTTTGCGACGTTCGATCTGTGATACCGGCGCGAAACGGCGCGAGCCTGCCAAGGTTGTTAAATCCAAAATGCCGTCTGCACTTTACAGATGGTTTGATCTGCGCAACGCTTGTCGACAAGTGTTTGGCACGAGGCCGAACTGTCAACCTGCGCGCCATAAATGGTTTAGCGTTAAACAAGTTTGCCATGCGCTCCTTGCAAGGGCGATATGCCATTGCTCTACTGCCGTGGGGGAACCCCGTGTGGTAGACGCGCCGAATGAACGAGGCCTGAACCGGTTTTCAGGATTGGTTCAGATGTAAACTACTGGCCAAGGGCCAGCCTTAGGGAAGAGGGATAATGAAAGACACGCCGCAAGACATAGACCCTGTTGAATCCCAGGAATGGCAAGACGCGATAGAGGACGTCATCCTTCGGGATGGAGCGGATCGCGCGCATTTCCTGCTTGATAAAGCCGTTCAACAGGCCCGCGCCAACGGTGCGAAGCTGCCATTTTCGGCAACCACGCCCTATCGCAACACAATCGCCCCCGACGACGAAGTCGAGATGCCGGGCGATACCGAAATGGAGTGGCGCATCCGCACGATCAACCGCTGGAATGCGATGGCGACCGTGGTCAAGCGCAACAAGGAGAGCAGCGAATATGGCGGACATATCGCGTCTTTCGCATCCTCGGCGGCGCTTTATGATATTGGTCTGAACCATTTCTGGCGGGCCAAATCTGCGATCCACGGTGGCGATCTGGTGTTCTTTCAGGGTCACGTGATTCCCGGCATCTACGCACGCTCCTTCATGGAGGGCCGGATCAGCACAGAGCAGCTCGAAGCGTTCCGCTCGGAAGTGGCGGGGGGCGGTCTCAGCTCTTATCCGCACCCCTGGCTGATGCCGGATTACTGGCAGTTTCCGACCGTTTCGATGGGTCTGGGGCCGCTCATGGCGATCTATCAGGCGCGGTTCATGAAATACATGCACAATCGCGGTTTGATCGACGCAGGCGACCGCAAGGTCTGGTGTTTCCTGGGTGACGGCGAAATGGACGAGCCGGAAAGCCGGGGCGCGATTGACCTGGCTGTTCGCGAAGGCCTTGATAACCTGATCTTTGTCATCAACTGCAACTTGCAGCGTCTGGATGGGCCTGTGCGCGGCAATGGCAAGATCGTGCAGGAACTTGAGGGCGGTTTCCGCGGCTCCGGCTGGGATGTCATCAAATTGCTTTGGGGCCGCGGCTGGGACGAGCTGCTTGAGAAAGACACAAGCGGCAAGCTGCGTCAGTTGATGGACGAAACGGTCGACGGTGATTACCAGACGTTCAAATCCAAGGATGGGGCGTATATCCGCGAGCATTTCTTTGGCAAGTATCCCGAAACCGCGGCGCTGGTCGAAGATTGGAGCGATGATCAGATCTGGGCGCTGCGGCGCGGCGGGCATGACCCCAAGAAAGTGTACAACGCGTTTTTGCGGGCCACCAAGGCGGATGGTCAACCGACCTGCCTCTTGGTGAAGACGGTCAAGGGCTACGGCATGGGCTCTGGCGGTGAGGGCATGAACACCTCGCACCAGCAGAAGAAGCTTCAGCTTGACCAGCTCAAGGCGATGCGGGACCGGTTCCAGATTCCGGTTACCGACGAAGAGCTTGAAAAGGACATTCCGTTTGTCAGTCTGAACAATGCGCAAAAGGCGTATCTGGCGGATCGGCGCAAGGAGTTGGGGGGCGAATTCCCCAAACGCGAATGGCGCAATGCTCCGAAGCTGGAGATTCCGGCGCTCGACAAGTTCAAGGGTCAGCTGGAAAGCACCGGTGACCGCGAGATTTCGACCACGATGGCCTTTGTGCGCATCCTGACCACGCTTTTGCGCGACAAGCAGATCGGCAAGAACGTGGTGCCGATCGTGCCCGACGAAAGCCGGACGTTCGGTATGGAGGGGCTGTTCCGCTCGGTGGGGATCTACAACCCGTTGGGCCAGCACTACACCCCCGAAGACCGCGATCAGATGATGTACTACAAGGAATCCGAAAGCGGCCAGGTTCTTCAGGAAGGCATCAACGAAGCGGGCGCAATGGCAGACTGGATTGCGGCGGCAACGTCCTATTCCAACCACGGCGTGCCGATGATTCCGTTCTTCATCTATTATTCGATGTTCGGCTTCCAGCGGATCGGCGATCTGGCCTGGGCGGCGGGCGACAGCCGCGCGCGTGGTTTCATGCTGGGCGGCACCGCCGGGCGGACCACGCTGAACGGTGAAGGTTTGCAACACGAGGACGGGCATAGCCACATTCTTGCCAGCACCATTCCGAACTGCATCACCTACGACCCGACATTCAGCTATGAAGTCGCGGTGATCGTTCAGAACGGGTTGCAGCGGATGTTCGTAGATCAGGAGGATGTCTATTTTTACCTGACCCTGATGAACGAGAACTATCAGCATCCCGAAATGCCGATGGGTGCAGAGGAAGGGATCATCAAGGGTCTTTATCGGATGCGGAAGACGGACAAGCCCGGCAAGAAGCACGTGAACCTTCTTGGATCGGGCACCATTCTGGTGCAGGCGATCAAGGCGGCAGAGATGCTGAAAGAGGATTTCGGCGTAACTTCGGATATCTGGTCGGCAACTTCGCTCAACGAATTGGCCCGTGACGGTCAGGATTGTGCACGCCACAACCGCCTGAACCCGCTGGCTGACGAGAAGGTGCCCTATGTCACCCAACAGCTTCAGAATGCCAATGGCCCGATCATTGCTGCCACCGATTACATGAAGAACTACGCCGAGCAGATCCGCGCATTTGTGCCGGGTCGGTTCACGGTTCTCGGCACCGACGGCTTTGGCCGGTCGGACAGCCGCGTGAACCTGCGCCGGTTCTTCGAGGTGGACGCCAACCACATTGCAGCAGCTGCGATGGTCGATCTTCACCGCGAAGGCGCGGTAAGCGAGAAAGACCTGAAAACAGCTTTGAAAAAATATGACATCGACGGCGAAAAGCCGAACCCGCGTCTGGTGTGAGCGGGAGGAGACAAAAATTATGACTGTAGAAGTAAAAGTTCCCGATATCGGTGATTTCGACAACGTTCCCGTTGTCACAGTTCTGGTCAGCGTGGGCGACACGATTGCCGTCGAAGACCCGATTGTCGAGCTGGAATCCGACAAGGCGACGATGGAAGTTCCCTCGTCCACTGCCGGTGTCGTCAAGGAGATCAAGGTCAGCGAAGGCGACCAGGTTTCGGAAGGATCGGTGATCCTGATCGTCGAGGCGGATGGTGCAGGTGACGCGCCCAAGGACGAGCCGAAATCCGAAGCGCCGAAACAAGACGCGCCGAAGTCGGAGGCGCCGGCTCCGGCGGCACCGGCTGCCGCTCCGGCGAAAACGGATGCCGGTTTCGGCAAGGTTCACGCCTCTCCGTCCGTGCGCGCCTATGCGCGCCGGGTCGAGGTTGACCTGACACAGGTCAACGGGTCGGGCCGCAAAGGCCGCATCCTGCGCGAAGACGTGGAAAAGGCGCTCAAGTCGCAAGTTGCTCCGGCGGCTGGCGGCGCGGTATCCGCGCAAGTCGGCATGGGCATCCCGCCCATTCCGGCGGTGGATTTTTCCAAGTTCGGGCCGGTCGAAGAAATCGAAATGCCCCGGATCAAGAAGATCTCCGGTCCTGCGTTGCACCGCTCGTGGCTCAACATTCCCCATGTCACGCATAATGACGAGGCCGACATCACCGACCTCGACAAGTACCGCAAGGAAATGGACACCCATGCCAAGGAAAACGGCTATCGCGTGACCTTGCTGTCCTTCGTGATCAAGGCGTCGGTTTCCGCGCTGAAAGAGCATTGGGAATTCAATTCGTCGATCCACCCCGATGGCGACAAGCTGATCAAGAAGGACTTTTACAACATCGGCTTTGCGGCGGACACGCCGAACGGCCTGATGGTGCCAGTCATCAAGGATGCCGATCGCAAGGGGCTGGTGGATATCTCCAAAGAGCTGATGGAACTGTCCAAGGCCGCGCGCGAAGGCAACCTCAAGTCCAAGGACATGCAGGGTGCGACGTTCACGATTTCATCCTTGGGCGGCATCGGTGGGACAAGTTTTACCCCCATCGTCAACGCACCCGAAGTGGCGATCCTTGGCCTCACACGGTCCAAGATGGCACCGGTCTGGAACGGCGAAGAGTTCGTCCCGCGCCTGATGCAGCCGTTGTCGCTATCCTATGATCACCGTGCCGTCGACGGTGCCTTGGCCGCGCGCTTCTGCGTGACGCTCAAGACGCTGCTTGGCGATATGCGCAAGTTGATGTGGTAAGGAGACGACATGATGGAAGTTAAAGTACCCGATATCGGGGATTTCAAAGATGTTCCCGTCGTCACCGTTCTTGTCAGCGTGGGCGATACCGTAGCCGCAGAAGATCCGTTGATCGAATTGGAGTCAGACAAGGCGACGATGGAAGTGCCGTCGCCAGCAGCGGGCGTTGTCAAAGAGATCAAGGTGGCCGAGGGCGACAGCGTCTCCGAGGGCAGTGTGATCATGATACTGGAAGGCGCCGACTCCGGTTCAGGTGGCGACGCGTCCGGCGGTCAGGATGGCGAAAGCAAGGGCGGCTATGGCGACCGTGGCGCCACACCGCAACAGGACGCGCCGAAGTCGGTCGAGGCGACCGGAAGCGCATCGGGCAAGGGTGACGTTCACGCCGAGGTGGTTGTTCTGGGCTCTGGCCCCGGCGGTTATTCCGCTGCGTTCCGGGCGGCGGATCTGGGCATGAAGGCCGTGCTGATCGAGAGGTACTCTTCGCTCGGCGGTGTGTGTCTGAACGTAGGCTGCATCCCGTCCAAGGCATTGCTGCATGTTGCCAAGGTGATCACCGACGCCGAGGAAATGGGCGCGCATGGTATCAGTTTTGGCAAGCCCAAGATCGACCTTGATGACCTGCGTGGTTTCAAGGACGGCGTGATCACCCAATTGACGGGTGGTCTGAGCGGTCTGGCCAAGGCGCGCAAGGTCGAGGTGGTGCAAGGCTATGGCAAGTTCACCGGGCCGAACATGATCGAGGTCGAGGGCGAAAACGGCAAGACGACGGTCAGTTTCGACCAGTGCATCATCGCCGCCGGTTCCGAACCTGTGAACCTGCCGTTTATTCCACATGACGACGAACGGGTGATCGATTCGACCGGTGCGTTGGAATTGAAAGACATTCCCAAGCGGATGTTGATCCTCGGCGGCGGTATCATCGGTCTAGAAATGGCCTGCGTCTATGATGCGCTGGGGTCGAAGATCACGGTCGTCGAGCTCATGGACCAGATCATTCCCGGCGCCGACAAGGACATCGTCAAGCCGCTGCACAACCGGATCAAGGGACGGTATGAAAATATCTTTCTCAAGACCAAGGTCACGGCTGTCGAGGCGCAGAAAAAGGGTCTCAAGGTCACGTTCGAGGACGACAAGGGCGAAAGCTTTACCGACACCTTTGACAAGGTCCTGGTTGCAGTCGGGCGCAAGCCCAATGGCAAGCTGATCGATGCTGAAAAGGCCGGCGTGGCGGTGGATGATCGCGGCTTTATTGCCGTGGATAAACAGCAGCGCACCGGCGTGAACCATATCTTTGCCATTGGCGATGTGGTCGGCCAGCCGATGCTGGCGCACAAGGCGGTGCACGAGGGCAAGGTGGCAGCAGAGGTTTGTGCCGGTCACAAGCGGTTCTTCGATGCGTCACTGATCCCGTCGGTCGCCTACACCGACCCCGAAGTGGCATGGTGTGGCGTGACCGAGACCGAGGCCAAGGCCAAGGGCATCAAGTACGAAAAGGGCGTATTCCCTTGGGCAGCGTCAGGCAAGGCATTGTCGAATGCGCGCAGCGAAGGCATCACAAAGCTGCTGTTCGATCCCGAAGATGATCGGGTGATCGGGGCCTGTATTGTCGGCACCAGCGCCGGCGATCTGATCTCGGAAGTGGCCCTGGCCATCGAGATGGGCGCGGATGCGGTTGACCTTGGACATACGATTCACCCGCACCCGACATTGTCGGAAACGGTGAACTTTGCCGCCGAAATGTACGAAGGCACAATCACCGATCTGATGCCGCCGAAGAAGAAAAAGAAGTAACGAATAAAAGGGAGCCTTCTGGCTCCCTTTTCAAACGGACGCTGTCCATTGAAAGCGGTCGTTATGAGTATGGATCGCGAAGGCTGACAAACCTCGGGCTATTTCTTGAATTTTCGCACAATCGCCAAAACGAAGAAAACAGCCGACAGCAGCGCGAAGATATAGGTCAGAGGCATGAACAGACTGTCCTGAACGACGCCGGTGTCGCCAATCCGACCTCCGAACATCACCATTTCCATCAGACCGAAAAGCGCCGAAAGACATGCCAGCGCTATGGCGAGGGTCGTCAGAAGTCTCGGGCCCATGTGATCCTCGCGCAATTTGTGTAGACCACAAGATACGGTCGTGCAGTGTCTGTCAAATGCCCAGGAACGGCTGCACGATACGAGGGACGATCCCTTTGAACCTCAGCGGCGCGTCGGTGACGGCAAGGCAGATGCAATCTTCCGAAATATCCGCGATCGGAGTGTGATGCAGATCTTCGCTGGCAACTTCGATGTCACCGCGCGCGAAATAGCCGTCTGCGTCCTGAAACGCGCCCTGCAAGACCAGCGTGAGTTCGATCCCTCTGTGTCCGTGATCGGGAACAGCCGTACCGGCGGGAATATACAAAAGGCGCGCTGTCGCCTCAGCGGTGGTCGGCAAGACAGCTTGCTTTACACCCATGCCAAGGGAACGCCATTTCACCTTCTCCAACCCGCCCGGAACATACTCGGACAGGGGGAGGGGCAGCCCGTCATCCTGCTTCCGCGCGCTTTGAACAGGCTTTGGCATGGATGTCGCGCCGGATTGGATTGTCCCCAGAACGGACAACAGACTGTCGCCCGACATCTCGGCAGAGGCGCAGTTTTCCAACACCGCGCCGCCAAGTGCGTCATAGCTCTCCAGGGCAGCGCGACAATCGTCACACAGCGAGATGTGTGTCGCAATCACGAGGTTCATCGCCTCGGGCAGCGCGCCTGTTGAATAGGCCATGACCAGATCGTCGGTCAGATGATGGTTGATGCTCATATCAGTCTTCACTTCATTGCGTGGCGCAAGCGGTCCAGCGCCAATCTAATGCGGGATTTGATCGTGCCCAGGGGCAGACCGGTCTCGGCGGCAATTTCGCTGTGCGACAGGTCGCCGAAATAGGCGCGTTCGATCAATTCGCGTTGGTTGTCGGGCAGATCACGCAATGCGCGACCCAATTGTTTGCTCTCTTGTTGCAGGCTCAACACGTCGGTCTGGTCGGGCTCTGCTTCCGGGCCCCAAGGCAAATCCTCGGGCTCGGGGCGCCTTTGCTTGCGCAGCACGTCGATCTTCTTGTTCCGGGCTATGGTGAAAATCCATGTCGATGGGCTCGCCCGGGTGGCATCGTAAAGGTGGGCCTTGTTCCAAACCGTCACAAGAACGTCTTGGGCGCATTCTTCGGCCAGCGCGCCGTTCAGACCCGTGTGCATCAGAAACGCCTTCACACGGGGTCCGAAATGCTCAAACACTCTGATAAACGCATCTTCGTCGCGCATGTCGCGGACTGCGAGAAGGTCATCCACCCACGGCGCAAGGCTGTCTGGTGATCGGTTGGTCAAGGTTTCGCTTCCGTTCACGGCTTTCATATACGAGTTACCGATTTCGCCACCGATGGCAACGGTTGCGGCATTGGTATCGAAATTTGGCTGTGTGGCGGGAATCATACTGCTGTTACGCGGCGGGTGAGGAATCGGATCAAAGTTAAATTCTTTGTTCTTTTCTCATCCGAAGTGCCGTTGGCTGCGTAACCCTGTGTATAACCACACAAAGAGAGTTGACTATGCCATTCGAAGCCAGCGCCAGCGCACCCAGAAGAATTGCCGTGATTGGCGCAGGTATATCTGGAATGGGTGCCGCACACATGCTGGCCGAGGATCATCACGTGACACTGTTCGAGGCAGAACCGCGACTTGGCGGGCACGCGCGCACGATCATGGCCGGCAAGCGCGGCGATCAGCCCGTGGACACGGGCTTTATTGTGTTCAATTACGCGAATTACCCCCATCTTGCCCGTCTCTTCGAGGCGCTTGATGTGCCGGTCACCAAAAGCAACATGAGCTTTGCAGCCAGTCTTGATGGCGGGCGGATCGAGTATGCGCTCGCGACGCTGGGGTCGATTTTCGCGCAGAAAAAGAACCTGTGGAATCCGAAATTCCTGCGAATGTTGCGCGACATCGCGAAATTCAACAAAAATGCGCTCGACGCGACGCATGACCGGACGCTGAGCCTGGGCGCGTTTCTTGACAAACTGGGCACCGGTCCCTGGTTCCGCGACTATTACCTGTTGCCCCTGACCGGAGCGATCTGGTCGACGCCGACGGAAAAGGTGATGGACTTCCCCGCTCATGCTCTAGTCCAGTTCATGGAAAACCATGCGCTGTTGTCGTATTCCGGCCAACATCAATGGTACACCGTCCAAGGCGGATCGGTTGAGTATGTGCGCCGACTGGAGGCCTCGATGGCGCAGCGCGGTGTCACCTTGCGCCCCGGTACGCCGATTGACGGAGTGCGACGCGACATGAACGGTGCCGAAGTCAAGGCGCGGGGTGGTGAATGGCAACGGTTCGACGAGGTGATCTTTGCCACACATTCCGACGACACGTTGCGGCTTTTGTCTGACGCAAGCCGGACAGAGCAGCGCGCGCTTGGCGCAATCAGGTATCAGCCCAACCGCGTCGTGCTACATGCCGATACTCGCGTGATGCCATCGCGCCGCATTTGCTGGTCGTCCTGGAACTATACGGAACGCCCGGCCAAGGACATGAACACGATTGATCTGACCTACTGGATGAACAACCTTCAGCCGATCCCGCATGACGATCCGCATTTCGTCACGTTGAACAGCACGCGCCCCATCCGCGAGGATCTTGTTTATGATGAATGCACATTGCGCCATCCAGTGTATGATCTTGAAGCGCTGGCCGGGCAGGATGTGCTTCACGACATGAATGGTACGAATCACACATGGTTTTGTGGTGCATGGATGAAACATGGCTTTCACGAGGACGGGCTGAGCAGTGCTGTTGACGTGGTCGAGGCAATCCGCGCGCGCAGTGCGGCGTCGGTGGCGGCGGCATGAGCGGTGTCGATCACATCATCGGCCACACCTATCATGCGCGCAAAGGCGGGCCTGACAACGCGTTTCGCTACTCCATCGACTACGTCTTGCTGGACGCCGAAGCAGAGCCCGAAACGCCCGCTTTGTTTTCGCGGAATGCCGGCAACCTGACCAGCCTTCAGGATTGCGATCATGGTGGCAAACCGGGTGAGGGGCGTGGTGCAGAATGGGCGCGCGAGGTTTTGGATGCCCATCAGGTGCGCGCCAAGGGCAAACTTTTGTTGCTCGCGCAACCGCGCATGTTGGGGCATGTCTTCAACCCGGTCTCGTTCTGGCTGGCGCATGACGAGACGGACCAACTCGTTGCCGTGATTGCAGAAGTGTCAAACACCTTTGGAGACAGACACTCCTATCTGTGTTTCAAGCCCGACAATTCAGCCATCGGCCCGACTGATCGATTGAGCGCAACCAAGATTTTCCACGTCTCCCCATTCCAGCCTGTCGAGGGTGGATATGAGTTCAGATTCGATATCCGCCCGGACAAGATCGGCATCTGGATCGACTACACCCAAGGCGCCGGAGGGTTGATCGCCACGCTGACTGGGCCGCGGAAGCCAATCAGCAACGGCTCGATACTGCATTCGATGCTGCGCCGCCCCTTGGGATCGCGGCGCGTTCTGGCATTGATCCATTGGCAAGCGCTCAAGCTTTGGTGGAAAGGCGTGCGCTACCGCACCCGCCCCGAGCCGCCGATGGAAGATGTCAGCCGATAGTGTCGGACCAAAATCAATCGTTGGGTCGCTACGCTGTGTTCGCGGCCGTTCTCGCCGCTGCCGGTTTGCCGATCTATATCCACGCGCCGAAAGTTTATGTCGACGAGTACGGGGTAAACCTCGCCGCATTGGGCGCCGTGCTGTTCGCGCTGCGGCTTCTGGACGTGATACAGGATCCGCTTTTGGGCAAACTGGCAGTTCTGGTACGGCGCTATCAAGCCGCCGCAGTTGCGTGTGCCTTGGCGATCATGGGGGCTGCGATGATCGGTCTGTTCGCGATTGCGCCGCCGGTCGATCCCCTCGTCTGGTTCGCGTTGATGTTGACGCTGGTTTTTTCCACCTTCAGCTTTCTGACGATCAATTTCTATGCGCGTGGAGTTCAGAAAGCCGAAACCCTTGGTTCTGGCTTTGGTCACCTCAGACTTGCGAGGTGGCGCGAGACCGGCGCACTTCTGGGCGTGTGTATCGCCTCGGTTTTGCCATCGGTGTTTCTGGCGCTCGCCTGGCCTGAATTTGTTGTTTATGCGATGGTATTCGCGCTGGCGTGTCTGATCGCTGGCGTTGCGATGCACGCCGAATGGCGCGGCGGCACCTCCGCGCCATCGACAGGCTTTGGAGTCATCCTCAGAGATTCCATTTCGAGACGACTGTTGCTCATCGCTTTGGTGAATGCCGCACCGGTGGCGGTGAGTTCGACTTTGTTTCTGTTCTTTGTGGAAAGCCGCCTTCTCGCCCCCGGATGGGAGGGGCCGCTGTTGCTGCTGTTCTTTGTGTCCGCCGCTGCCGCCGCACCGCTTTGGGGCGTTATGGCGGAACGGGTCGGCGCGAAAGCGGCGCTGATGGTTGCAATGATGCTTGCCATCGTTGCGTTCAGCTTTGCGATGTTGCTGGGTGCCGGAGACACCGTTTGGTTCGCGATCATATGCGTCGGTTCGGGAGCCGCGGTTGGGGCGGACCTCACCCTGCTTCCGGCGATCTTTGCCAAACGCATGGAACGCGTTGCGCCCAATGCGACCGAGGGATTTGCATTGTGGAGCTTTGTATCAAAGTTCACCCTGGCATTCGCCGCCATTGCACTGCTGCCTGCGCTCGAGGCCAGCGGCTTTCAATCGGGGCAGGATAACAGTGCCTCTGCGTTACGGATGCTGACACTTCTTTATGCTGGCGTGCCGTGTCTGTTGAAGCTGGTGGCGATCGCGCTTTTGAGCGCAACGCCGATTGCGAAAAACTAGGGCGATCCACGACAGGGTTCGTGTTGCGCCAATTGGAACCATTGTGAGTCGCGTCCAGTTTCGAAAGTATGGAATGACGATGGCCGATCTGAAGGCCGGACTGCGTAGGAAGGATACGATGTGAGTGATTGGGCGGGCAAACGGTATTGGTTGGTCGGGGCGAGCGAAGGCCTTGGCGAGGCGCTGGCGCGCAAGATGAGTGCAGCCGGCGTGCATCTGATTCTGTCCGCCCGAAGCGAGGACAAGTTGCACGAACTGGCCGACTCCCTGCCGGGGCGTGCAGAGGTTGTGACGGTTGACGTCTCGGACATGGATTCGATCAACAGCGCTGCTGAAAAGATTGGTGAGGTCGATGGCGTCGTGCAGCTGGCTGGCGTCTATTGGCCCTTTGGTGCCAAGGAATGGAACGCCGAGCAAGCCAATGCGATGGCGGATGTGAACTTCACCGGCGCGATGCGGCTCATGGGGGCGGTTGTTCCGAAATTTGTCGAGCGGGACAAGGGCCATATCGTGTTGACCGGATCGCTTTCCGGTTTCCGCGGCCTGCCCGGAGCGGCGGCCTACACCGCGTCGAAAGCAGGCATCATGGTGCTGGCGGAGTCGTTGCACGCAGATTTGCACAAGACAAACGTGAAGGTTCAGCTGATCAATCCAGGCTTCGTGAAAACGCGGCTGACGGCGAAGAACGATTTCAAGATGCCATTCATCATGCAGCCGGAAGAGGCAGCGCAACAGATTTTCGAACATATGACCACCGACACGTTCAAACGCAGTTTTCCGGCGGTCTTTTCCTGGGTGTTCCGGGGCAGCCAATTCTTGCCGGATTGGCTCTACTACCGGCTGTTTGCGTAAGATCAATGCCGCAGGCATTGCGCCGGATCATGGTATGGTTGACCGAATGGGAGAATCGAGATGGAAAAAATCAGTGCAACCAAGGTCGCCGCAGTGATCGTGATGGCGCGCGAACTGGACCGCGCCGAAGGCGAGATGCGCGGTTTTATCGACCGGATGGACGAAGAAGAACAGGCCGCACTTGTCGCCGTGATGTGGATCGGGCGCGGTGTGTTCGAAGTTGAGGAATGGGACGAGGCCTATAACACCGCCGTGACCGAAGCGACCACGCCGACGGCGGATTATCTGATTGGCACTCCGCATCTTGCCGATCATCTGGAGTCGGGTCTGGATGCACTTGGAGTGTCCGCGGTTGACGAAGAAAACCAACTGATGTGACAGCTATCTGAGCGCGCGTCCCTTGAGGATCGAACCGGGCCCGAAACGCTCGCGGATCGAATCTGTTGCACGTTCGGCCAGCGCGCGCTTCACACCATTTGGATCAAGCAAGTCGCCTGAGACATCTGCACTGTCGGCCGCACGCAAGTCGCTTATGCCGGCACCCAAAAGCCTGTATGGCCCGTTGTCGCCCACCTGATCGAAAAGCCCCCGAGCCGTGCGATAGATGCGATCCGCGATTTGCGTCGGATCACTCAGTGACGTGCGTTTGGTGACCAGCGTGAAGTTTGACCGCTTGAGTTTCAACGTGACCACCCGGCCCGCCAGCGCTTTGGCCTTGGCCCGGTCTGACACCTTTTCGCACATCCGCCACAAGTGACCGTCAAGCAGGTCTGGATCGCTGATGTCCTCGTGGAAGGTTGTCTCGTTGGAGATCGATTTCATCGGCGCGTGGGCAGACACGCGCCTTTGATCTTGTCCGCGTGCCAAATGCCAGAGCCGGTTCCCCATACTGCCGAAGCGGTGGGTCAGGTCGTCTTGATCCCAGCGTAGAAGATCTTCGAACGTCCTGATGCCCGCAGTCTCCAAAGCTCCTTGCATGGCCATACCAACGCCCCAGATCATGCGGACCGATTTCGGCCGCAGGAACGCTTCGGTCTCGGCTTTCCCGATGACGGAAAAGCCGCGAGGTTTATCAAGATCCGAGGCGATCTTGGCCAGAAATTTGTTGTGGCTCAGCCCGATCGAGCCGGACAGGCCCAGTTCATTCTGCATCCGCTTGACCAACCGGGCCAACATTACCGCAGGTGGATGACCATGCAGGCGGGCGGTTCCGGTGAGATCAAGAAACGCCTCGTCGAGCGAGAGCGGCTCAATCGAAGGCGTGAGCTCTTCCATGATGGCGCGGATCGCGCGCGAGGCGTCGACATACGCGTCCATGCGCGGCTTTACGATGACCGCGTCGGGACACAGTTTCAAAGCCTGAAACATCGGCATCGCCGAGCGAACACCCCTGATCCGCGCGACGTAGCAGGCGGTAGAAACGACGCCGCGCCGTCCGCCGCCGATGATCAGCGGCTTGTCTGAAAGTTCGGGATTGTCGCGTTTCTCGACCGAGGCGTAGAACGCATCGCAGTCCATGTGTGCGATGCTCAGGTCGAACAGTTCGTCATGCGCCAGCACGCGCGGGCTGCGGCACATCGGGCAGCGTGTGCCGTGGTCAAACTCGTGCAGGCAATCGCGGCAAAGGGCGGGCATCAAACGCTCCGGGTGAAGTGCCTCAGTATAGGCCGCTTGCCGCGCGCGGCAAAGATCAAGCGTCGGGTGCCTTTGCGTCCGCCTGACGCATCTCGGCGGTGATCGCCTCGGCTGCGGCACGCGGATCGTCGGCCCGCCAGATCGGCCGGCCGACGACGATATGGTCAACACCGTCCTTCACCGCATTGGCTGGCGTCGCCACCCGCTTTTGATCGTCGAGTCTCGACCCTGCCGGGCGCACGCCGGGAGTTACGATCAGACGTCCCTTTGCCTGTGGCAAAGAGCGGATCATCGCTGCTTCATTGGGCGAGGCGATCACGCCGTCGGCACCCGCCTCAAAAGCGCGCCCCGCGCGTTCCGCAACAAGATCCGGAATGGCGCCATCGCGGATCAAGCAGTCGTCAAGATCGGACCGCTCCAGTGAGGTGAGGATCGTCACGGCAAGGATCTTCATGTCCGACCGCGCGGCACCTTCCTTGGCGGCGCGCACAACATGCGGATCGCCGTGCACGGTGAGGAAATCGAGATCGAACTGGGCCAGACCGCGCACGGCGGATTCGACTGTGGCCCCGATATCGAACAGCTTCATGTCAAGAAAGATGCGTTTGCCATGTTCCTGCTTCAGCTCATTTGCCAGTGCAAGGCCGCCGCCGGTCAGCATCCCGAGACCGATCTTGTAAAACGACACGGCATCGCCCAGCTTTTCAGCCAGCGCCATTCCAGCCAAGGCATTCGGCACATCGAGGGCGACAATCAGGCGGTCATCGGACATTTGCGCATTCCTTAAAGTTTTTGATGTCCTATGCGCTGCGTCGGTCTGTATCAAGCGCCAGAGGGCTTGCGAACGAGTGGGACTCTCCCCAAATATCCTTTGAGGCCCACGCAGTAGGGACGCTGCAACAGCGGGTTCCTGATCATCCGGGCGCTTAACATGAAGGAGAATACCATGAACTTAGAGAAGTTCACGGAACGGTCGCGCGGTTTCATTCAGGCGGCCCAGACGATTGCGATGCGGGAAAGCCATCAGCGGCTTGCGCCCGAACATATTTTGAAAGCTTTGATGGACGACGAACAGGGGTTGGCCTCTAACCTCATCAAACATGCAGGCGGTGCGCCGGAGCGTGTGGTTCAGGCTCTGGATGGCAAACTTGCGAAAATTCCGAAAGTGACGGGTGACGCCGGTCAGGTGTTCCTTGACAGTGCAACCGGCAAGGTTCTGGACGAGGCGGAAAAGATCGCCAAGAAAGCCGGTGACAGCTTTGTACCCGTCGAACGCATTCTGATGGCGTTGACAATGGTGAAGAGCCCGGCCAAGGAAGCCTTGGAAGCGGGCGCTGTCAATGCGCAGGCGTTGAACTCTGCAATCAACGACGTGCGCAAGGGGCGCACGGCGGATTCCGCGAGTGCCGAGGATCAATACGAGGCGCTGAAGAAATTCACCCTCGATCTGACCGAGCGTGCCCGCGAAGGCAAGATCGACCCGATCATTGGGCGCGACGATGAAATACGTCGTGCGATGCAGGTGTTGAGCCGTCGAACCAAGAACAACCCTGTTCTGATTGGTGAGCCGGGCGTGGGTAAGACCGCGATTGCCGAAGGTCTGGCCCTGCGCATCATCAACGGCGATGTGCCCGAAAGCCTGCGCAACAAGCGGCTTTTGTCGCTGGACATGGGCGCGTTGATCGCCGGTGCGAAATATCGCGGTGAGTTTGAAGAGCGGCTCAAGGGCGTGTTGTCCGAAGTGACCGCTGCTGCCGGTGAAATCATCCTGTTCATCGACGAGATGCACACCCTGGTTGGCGCAGGCAAGGCCGATGGCGCGATGGATGCGTCGAACCTTCTCAAGCCTGCGTTGGCTCGCGGAGAGCTTCACTGCGTTGGTGCAACCACGCTTGACGAGTATCGCAAGCACGTCGAAAAAGACGCGGCATTGGCCCGCCGGTTCCAGCCGGTGATGGTGCAGGAGCCGACGGTCGAGGATACGATCAGCATCCTGCGTGGCATCAAGGAAAAATACGAACTGCACCACGGTGTGCGGATTTCGGACTCGGCCTTGGTGGCGGCCGCGACCCTGTCGCATCGCTACATCACCGATCGGTTCCTGCCCGACAAGGCGATCGACCTGATGGACGAAGCGGCGTCGCGACTGCGGATGGAAGTGGACAGCAAGCCCGAGGAATTGGACGCGCTGGACCGTGACATCCTGCAAAAGCAGATCGAGGTCGAGGCGTTGCGGCTTGAGGACGATCAGGCGTCCAAGGATCGTTTGGAAAAGCTGGAGAAAGATCTGTCGGAGCTGCAACAGCAGTCGGCCGAGATGACGGCCAAGTGGCAAGCGGAGCGTGACAAGCTGGCTTCTGCGCGCGATGTGAAAGAGCAACTGGACAAGGCGCGGGCGGAACTTGAGATCGCCAAGCGCGAAGGCAATCTGGCCAAGGCTGGTGAACTCTCCTACGGGGTCATTCCGGGCTTGGAAAAGCAGCTGTCCGAAGCCGAGGAGTCCGATGACGACGTCATGGTCGAAGAGGCCGTGCGCCCCGAACAGATCGCCGGTGTTGTCGAGCGGTGGACCGGTGTGCCGACATCCAAGATGCTGGAAGGCGAGCGCGAGAAATTGTTGCGCATGGAAGACGGTCTGCACAAGCGGGTGATCGGACAGGAGCAGGCAGTGCGTGCCGTCTCAAACGCCGTGCGCCGTGCGCGGGCCGGACTGAACGACGAAAACCGTCCTCTTGGGTCGTTTCTGTTTCTGGGGCCGACTGGCGTTGGCAAGACAGAGCTGACAAAGGCGGTGGCCGAGTTTTTGTTCGATGACGACAATGCAATGGTCCGGATCGATATGTCCGAGTTCATGGAAAAACACGCGGTCAGCCGGCTGATCGGTGCGCCTCCGGGATATGTCGGATATGACGAGGGTGGTGTTCTGACCGAGGCGGTTCGGCGGCGTCCGTATCAGGTGGTGCTGTTCGATGAGGTCGAAAAAGCCCACCCCGATGTCTTCAACGTGCTGCTTCAGGTTCTGGACGATGGCGTTCTGACCGACGGGCAGGGCCGAACTGTGGATTTCAAGCAGACCTTGATTATCCTGACGTCGAACCTTGGGTCGCAAGCGTTGTCGCGCCTGCCCGACGGGGCCGATCCCGAACAGGCGAAACGCGATGTGATGGAAGCGGTGCGCGGGCATTTCCGGCCCGAATTCCTCAACCGACTGGACGAGACGATCATCTTTGATCGGCTCAAGCGCGAGGATATGGACGGGATCGTCGACATCCAGATGGCCCGGCTTCTGAAGCGCCTTGCGGCGCGGAAGATCGACCTTCGGCTTGACGACGGTGCTCGCAAGTGGCTTGCGGAGGAAGGATATGATCCGGTCTTCGGCGCACGGCCCTTGAAGCGAGTGATCCAGCGGACGCTACAGGATCCGCTGGCCGAGATGCTGCTGGCAGGCGATGTATCGGATGGCGACATGGTTCCGGTAAGCGCCGGAGCGGACGGTCTGATAATCGGCGATCGCGTCGCGGCTTCGAACCGGCCGCGGCCGGAAGATGCCGTTATTCACTGACGTTCACAGTGCATCGTGGCTAAAAAGGCGGGGCAATCCCCGCCTTTTTTCTATGTTGCGGGGAGGATAGTGTCGGTCGCCATAATTTTTAAAACCTGTCGGATCAATTTGATGATTTGTTAAGGGGTGTCGGGCATCCTTGGACAGGTCGATATCGGATGATGCTATGCTGGTCATGGCCGCGTTCTTTGTTTGCCCGATACAAAATATTGATCTAGACAGGAGCGAAACCACAACCGAAGGTGACACATGACGGCTGCGAATGATCTCCGCACGTTCTTGGGCGACGACCGGTTTGCCACCGTTATGGCTGATCCGCCTTGGCGGTTTCAGAACCGAACCGGTAAAATCGCGCCCGAACACAAGCGGTTGGCCCGATATCCAACGATGACGCTGGATGACATCTGTGCGCTGCCAGTGGCCGAGCACATGGAAGATCGTGCCCATTGTTATCTCTGGGTCCCCAATGCGCTGCTGCCCGAAGGGCTTCAGGTCCTCAATGCCTGGGGGTTTGAATACAAATCCAACATCGTGTGGGAGAAGATTCGCAAGGACGGCGGACCGGACGGGCGCGGCGTCGGGTTCTACTTCCGCAATGTGACCGAGATTTTGCTGTTCGGAGTGCGCGGCAAGAACGTCAGAACGCTTGGACCGGGGCGCTCGCAGGTGAATTACATCGAAGCCGAAGAGCCCGATAGCGACGTTCTGAAAACGCGCAAACGCGAGCATAGCCGCAAGCCGGACGAACAGTACAAGATCATCGAGAATTGCTCTTGGGGTCCGTATCTCGAATTGTTCGGTCGTGGTGTGCGTGACGGTTGGACCGTTTGGGGCAACCAGGCTGACGATGATTACAAGCCCACATGGAAAACCTACAAACACAATTCCGGGGTCAGCACTGCGGCGGAGTGATCACTCCTGAATGATTGATGCGGGCAACCCGATCAGCAACAGCGGGCAAGGATTTCCGACACCTCTGTCGATGCGATCCTTGAGCTTGCTCCAATGGGTGGTTGCGGCACCAAACTTGTCGCTCACAAACTGTCTGGCAAATGCCTCGGCAAATGGAACCTGCCGGTGCAGGTGTCTTTGCACCGCGTCCCGCTGACGTCTGGTCCGATCCTTCATCTGGAAAGCGGTGACCATCTCGGCCTCGTCCACGAAACCGTGCGTTTCGATGCACCGCTGGACGATGGCGAGCATTTGGTCTTGCAGGCTTTGTCCCCGCGTAATCAGAATACCCGCGGAAATCGCGGACTGGGCATGAAGGCGCTGAAAGTTCTCGAGGTCGCGATCAAAGAACGGATCCTTGTTGTTCCACTCTATTTCCAGCGCAATCGTGCCCGACTCGGTTAGTCGAACATGGTCGATCTCGTGGCTTTGAGACACCCTTTCGACGCCATCGACGATCAGTTTGAATTCAAAATTGTGCTTGGGCCAGTGCGCGTCGTAAAGACGGCGGCGCAAGCGCTGCGTTGACGGCGCCTCCCCACCCCCCGATCCGATCAATTCGGTCGCCGGAATCGTCAGGTCCAACAGCGCGTCAATCAGTTCGTCAGCGATGTGGGGGAAATCTACGGCAAGAATGGCACCCGCATGATTGCGGATTGCGATGTCGAAACCATTTTCAGAGAGCCGTTGGAACATCCCCAATCCATAACGACGCAATCAGCGGCTGCAAGTGTATGGCTCGGGGCTCAAGAAAAGAGGCGACAAGAATGCCGCCTCTCCAAGCATCAGTCCGATTGCCGAATTTAGCTGTCGGGCATGATCACTTTGTCGATGACGTGGATAACGCCATTTGACGCTTCGATATCGGCGGTGGTGACGGTGGCACCGTCGACCATCACACCGTTATCAAGATCGATCATGACTGTGGAGCCTTCCACGGTCTCGGCTTCCATGTCGTCGGTCAAATCGGTTGACATCACCTTGCCCGGCACGACGTGGTAAGTCAGGATCGAAACGAGCTGATCTTTGTTTTCCGGTTGAAGAAGAGTGTCCACGGTCCCTTCGGGCAATGCGGCGAACGCTTCATCAGTCGGGGCGAAAACCGTGAACGGGCCATCACCTTTCAGCGTGTCAACCAAACCGGCGGCTTGCACCGCAGCCACGAGTGTCTCAAAAGACCCGGCGTCAATTGCCGTGTCGACAATATCCATGGAATGGCCTTCGGCAAAAGCGGAGCCGGCGAACATGGTTGCAGCAGTGGTCAGAGCGAGAGTTGTCTTGCGAAACATTTAAGTCGTCCTTTCGTCATGCGTTGGGAGGCGTCCTGCGCGTCCTATACCTTTAACGAAGGAGAGGCGGGTTTGGATGAGCGGGGAAACCCGCCGGTCCCGCTTGACGAAAGGGCGCGAGCCGCTAAGCCCGCGCCCTTCAGGAATTCAAATGAACTCCTTGTGATGTCACGTCAGTATTTCGTCACTCTTCCAGCCCGATCGCGGCACGGCTCAAGCTGTCAAGAAGGTCCTCGACCTTCTTCATCGCACCCTCAGGAAAGGTACGGTAGCCAATGGTTGTGACATCCGCCGAGTCCGGGCGTACCATGACAAAGATATCGTAGGGACAGTACACGATATTCATCGGATCATCCTCCATCACCTCGCGCGATACCTGGGCAGAGCAGAAACTGTAAACATCGGCGTGCTCATACAATGTGACGTCAGAGCCGACATCGCCGCGGGTGCGCTCAAGCATATCGCCAACATAGCTGACGGAGTCGATCACCAGACCGGCGTCGAGTATGGCGTTCTCAAGCCCGAAAGTGACGTCCTCAAAGGATTGATCGGACTCGTATGTCACCAGGTCCGCCGCGGACACGGAGGAGGCGACGATAGCCAGTACTAATGAGGGGAGAAGTTTTTTCATGATCTTTCCTTTTGCATATCGGAAGGGTGGCAGCGAACGGCATACACCTTTCATGTGTAGCGCGATGCCTCGCACCAATGCAACGAATTGAATGTGAGGAGCGGCGCGGCAGGTGGGTTTGGCCGGGTGATTCCGATCGGGCACCGCAAATCGAGCCGAGTCGCCACCGAATCTCCGGCAATCCACCCTGATCTGAGCAACTTCATCAATGCAGAGGCACGGTAGGTCTTGTGAGCGCTCCGAGCCACGTCGCTAGATATTGCGGTGCGGGACGCAAACTTTCACCAACTCAGACTTTTGCAAACAAAAGTTACGCCAAGCGCATGATTTCCAATAGAAAATGACAAATTCATTTTTTACCGATTTTTCTTCATTTTCTGCTTGCGGGTTTGGGTTGGTAGGCTTAGAACCCCCTTCACCGGCGGCGCTGAGGTGCACGTTGGGGCGGTTGACGGGACGGACG